>NZ_JAFFQD010000009.1 GCF_016918565.1 Desulfogranum marinum | reverse complement strand
GTCAAGGACATCTATAGCTTTACACCAGCCGACCTTTTGGCTGTCGTTGATCTCGCCAAGGTAAAGGACCTGCCGCTGACTGACTTTACCACTTGGCAATCTGCGATTTTCTACTATGGACCAATAGTGATGCTCTTTGCCATCCTTGAAACGTTTTTTTGCTCGTAAAAACATATCCTACTCTTGCCCAATATTATCAGCAAAGCAAGGGGGTAGGTCGGCACTACAAGCCATTTTTGCATCCTGCTAACGTAACTTCAAGAGGTTACACTTCAAAACAGGGCGAAAATAGTGAAATCGGAGGTCGAACTGCGAAAGTCGGGTTAGTCCATGTGCGTCTTCACTTGCTACCTGTGTCAAAGCTTGTGATGCCGAAGATGTGGCTACCGTGTGCTCCGAGATTATTTTGTTAACCTTCTGCATCATCATTATCTGCTGGACCACTATATCTTCCATTGCTTTAGCAACAGGCGGAAATATCTGGCGGATTACTGTCTCATCAGTGTCGAATTTAAGGTTGCGGTTGAAGGCTTCCTGTACTCGTGCAAGGTGTTCCTTTGATACCTTGAGTTGTTGTTTGAAATCATTTCGGATGTTTTCAATTTGAGTGATCTCCTCTGCACTCAATGTATTTTCGAATCGTGTAGCCGCAGGTTCGTCTTGGGTAGAGAGGCTGGGAAGTATGCTGGTTGCCATGCACTGTGCACTGATACAAAGCATGCATACTATGCCGATACCGTTTACTATTCCGACGGATCTTATTTTTTTGAGTTTCAACATGATAATCCCATTCATCGTTACGGTTGTTTCCTTGCTTTTTGTCTTATAGGCAAAACATCGGAACAACCAGTCACCTGATAATAACAATCACTTTTGCAATGCAGCTGTTTGTGTATTCTGTCAGCTTGCAAGCGATGATTGCCATTCCTTTTCTTTATTCTTTAAGAGAAGATATCCGGTAAATACGGAAATAATATGGATCAAATAAGGAAAATAATGGGGCAGAGTTGCCTACACCCGGATGGCGAAGGTCTTTGATCAACGAAGATGATTCTTTTTCTTGAACTAGTTGTGAAAAATCTGTAGTTTCGCTGGGCAACTTATTCATCCAACATTCGGGCAAAGCAAAAGATTGGTCTTGGTTTCTTTAGCATCCCATGCAATGTACTATCGTTGCGTTTTGCTTGTGAGCCTATCAGGACATTTTTATGCATACAAATCTTGGCTGGATTGTACTTGGGACACTCATTTTTTACCTCCTGAGTGTTCCAGCTTCTTTTCTTCTTCCATTACCAACGCTGTTCGCCTGGATGGTGCCTATCCTTGCGTGGCGTACTTTAGCTCAAAATGCCCGTCGTCAAGCATTGTTGCTTGTTGTTATTGGACTTGTTGCGCTTTTCTTTTCGGCTTGTAATGGAATCGTTCTTAACTGGAAGGATATTTTTGCAATCAACCTTCCTTTGCTGGCAATGTTTGTTGCTGTTTCCTTTCTTACCTTGACCAATCCCGCGACCGAGGATCCTTTTTTACCGAAGGGCAAAGCAGCCGTCCTGTCTACCGCTGTAGGTACACACCTGCTTGGTGCAGTGATTAATTTATCTGTGCTTTTTGTGTTTGGAGATCGACTGAAAAGAAACGGAGCGCTGAGAAAAGAACAGTTGGTTGTTTTAGGGCGAACTTTTACAGCGGCAGCCTGGTGGTCTCCTTTTTTTGTAGCAACCGGTGTAGCCCTCACATACGCCCCGGAAATGCATTGGAAAGAGACATTGGTGCCGGGCGCTATAATGAGCATTATCGGTGTGAGTTACACCATTGTCGAAGTATGTTTTTTCAGGAAAAAAACGTTTTTTGGCTACCCCTTAAAAAAAGAGAGTCTTGCCGTACCTCTCTTTCTTGCGGCCATTGTAATTCTCGTTCATTATCAATGGCACCAGCTCAGCGTTCTGCTGCTGATTTGTATTCTTGCTCCCTTGGGTACCTTCGTTTTTATGAAAGGCAGGCCGAGGGGCGCAACAATACGTGATTTTGTCGCCAACAAAATATCATCTGTCAGCAGTCCTTTTGCCTTATTTCTTGCAGCTGGAGTGTTTTCTTCGGGCATTAAGTCCATCACCTACGTATATCCGGGACTCTTTAGTTTCGATAATATGGAACTGAGTCCAATGGTCTTTGCATTACTTGCCGGCATTATGATCATTGTCGGGATTATCGGTGTTCATCCGGTTGTAAGTATAGCCGTTGTCAGCCCATTATTGATTCCCCTTAATCCGGATCATTCTCAACTTGGCTTTCTTTTTCTCACCAGCTGGGCTATTTCTACTTGTAGCAGCCCATTGTCAGGGGTTGGGCTGGTCTTGGTCAGCCGGTTTAACGCTCAGCCAAAGCAGATAATTAAAGACAATTTTCTTTATGCCGTGGTGATGTGGGCAATTGCCACACAAATAAACATTATCTTTTTTTGATCGGCCCTCTGCCTGAAGGAAATTTTGCAGGTCAAAAGAATTCAGGATGGCTTGCTTTGCGCTTACGATCTACTTCTGCCAAACGAACCCGGTCTCATGAAGATTGCTCAGTGTGTATCTCTTGAATAAGCAACTGCTGTAAAAGAAAGAAGATGAACACGTAACGACTGGTTCAGGTAGTTGGTAGAATTAATGAGCCTCGTTAGTGAAAAATTTTTCAGCCAGGTGCAATTTTCGAAGTAGCGATCGTTTTTTGGTCTGATGATCCTGCATTCGACTGAGGATTTCTGAAAGGGCACGGGTTGCCTCAATAATGTGCTCCCCTTTGTTGAGCATGATGCATTCAGATCGCTCGCCCATTGCCGCGTCGGTTACCTCCGCCCGGGTCGGCATGCCCTGTTTGGCCAGCCCTTCCAGCACCTGGGTTGCCCAAATAACCGGGACATGAGCGGCTTCACACGTCCATAAAATTTGTTCCTGAACCTCCGCAAGTCTACCGAAACCGCATTCGATAGCCAGATCGCCGCGGGCAATCATTACCCCGCACAGTGGCGTTTCCATTGCCTTTAACAGCATAGCGGGAAGATTATCGAATCCTCTTGGCGTTTCGATTTTCAGCACTATGCCGGGCACATTGCTGCCAATATTCTTGATAGCTGTAAGCAGAGATTCCACATCTTGTACCGTATTGGCAAAGGATAACCCGACCATATCGGCATGGTGTACGGCAAATGCTAGATCATTCAGATCTGCCTTGGAAAGAGCAGGCAGGTGCAGATGGCTCTCTGGGAGATTGATTCCTTTTTCACTACGCAGAGATTTTCCACCAGGACGAGTCTGGGTGATACGTACCAGGAGGTGTTCTGCTTCTTTTTGCTCTATGATACCACCTATGTTTCCATCATCGAACCAAATAGGTTCTCCCACCTGGACATCGTCAAGTACTTCCGGGATTGAGCAGCCAATGGAGGAAGGGTGATAATTGCCGTTTTCATCATAGTAAGCCGAGCGCCCCGGCTCCGTACTCTTGCGAAGCAGCAGTAAATCATTGGGCTGAAGGCGAAGAGTTCCGGCTTTTCTGGGAAGCTCGCCTATGCGAGCTATTTTTTTCTTTTCTTTTGTTTCACTTTTACCGCGTAGAAACAGTTTAGTCCCCGGCGTAAAATAGATGGTTTTGCTGGCTGTGACCATGCAGCCCTTGTCAGCGGCTACTATGACGTTCATTTTTCGTTTAGCTCCCCTTGAATCTACAAGAGAGATGACGTCACCTGCGCGGCAATGCTGCAGGCCACCGCCCTGTACCGGCAAACAAAGACCTGTTTCTGCTGAGGTTGTTGCACAAGTAGTTCCCTGTTGGTGGAGCCAAATGTGAGCAGGGCGAACCACCTGGCCGAGATCGTTGCGTACCGGACGCACTTTCTGCACGGCATTTCCTGGAGTGAGCTTCCCTGTACGAAGTTTAGGGCCGCATAAATCCATGAGAATTCGGCATTTACCAAGCCCTTTCATTTCCGCACGCCTGATGTTGGTTACCATACGTTCCCATATTACCGGTCCATCATGGGCACAGTTAATGCGGGCACAGTTCATCCCATTGGCCATGAGATTTTCGACCAGCGCAAAGTCATCCGCAGTTTGGCTTGGCATAGTTACCATGATGCGTACTCTGCGGTCTGTAGCTGTTGTGCCCAGCAAGGCCTCTGCATTTTCTTCCAACAGTCGGCGACCTTCGTTGTGGCACAATAGAGGCTTTTCATTTGTCTTCCATTCCTTACCCGACAAAGTATGGAGGTGGGTCAACAGGGCATCAACAGTGGCCTGCACCTTCCGTTCCGCTCGACCCATGGAGGAGAGGCCAAGCGCAGAGAGCTGCACCTGGAGTGGCCTCACATCGTGAAGACGCAATGCAAGATAGTGCAAAAGATTGCGAGCGCTTTTTCGGCAACGGGGATGCACTTTGTGTAAATCAGTGTAGCTTGATTCTTTCTGCAACATATCTTTGCGGATAACCAGTAATTCCTTTATCAGCGTCTGGAGGTCAGGAGTCGGACAGGGGAGCCGTTTGCGATAGGCTGGGAGCAGTTTTGTCATGGTTGTTATGGATACATGCAGAGGGGAAATATAAGCCGCATCACCAAACTTACATCCATTTAGGTATGGTGATATGGTGATTGTTTAGTTAATCGTAAAAATTAATCATTTCTTCTCTGCAAATCTTGCGAAAGTGGAAATTTCAATGCTTTTGCAGCTCAGGGCACAAGCATCTCGGCTGACAGCATTATTAATATTTCACATTGTTGGCGATCGACTGGATGGATAAGTTGGGTGAGAAAGGGCGTGCCACACATGAGCTCTTCAGTTAAAATAGCAAACATTATGTCTAGATATTTGGTATAAATGAACTTTTTTAGAACTTGCAGGAGTGCAAAATGATAAAACAAACCACTACATGAGAGCCGATTGGTTCGACTTTTTGTAATAAAATTTGCTCATCATGAGTTGTCGGTTAATCCATTTAAAAAATTAGATACAAGGTGCCCCTCATGTCCTATTCACCGTCTTTGAGTTCCGGATATACTTTTGCTAAGAATCGAAGTTTGTTTATATCCCCTCAATCAGGTATGTGTTCTTTTTGCACCGAAGATTGTGCCGGTACATGCGAAATAGCCCAGGCAGCGGTATTGGGTGCGCAAACTGTTTACCCTATGACCACCGGGAACAACCAGATCGCCTCGGAAAAAGATTATCCACTGGATTTTTCCCATTTCAATATCAACGGACGAGTCTTTGGCGCCCTGGGAGCAGCAGAAAACTGTGAACAGGCAACCATCTTCAACGTAAACCTCGAGCGGACATACGGAACATTTCATCCGGTGAAAATGACCATGCCGGTTATACTCCCAGCCTTGATCAAGCTCAACTGGCAGGATTATTTTGCAGGTGCTGCCATGGCAGGGGTTACCTGTGTCATTGGGGAAGACGCAAGAAATAACGAACCGAATTTACAGATCAAAAATGGACAGGTGACTGATTTCCCGTTACTGGGCGAAGCCCTTGATTGTTTTCGTCAATATGACCGAGGATATGGTCAGATCGTGTTGCAGTGTAATATGGATGACGACCGGGTTGGGGTGCCCAAGATTGCTCTTCAAAAATATGGGGCAGAAGCAATTGAAATAAAGTTCGGGCAAGCAGCCAAGGGGACCCAGCCTGTTAAGCGGGTAAAGGATATAGATACAGCCATCAAGAGACAAGAGCTAGGCGATCTTGTGCACCCAGACCCACAGGATCCTGCTATTCAAAAAGCCTACAATGAAGGAACTTGTCCGAATTTTCACACCTATGGCCGGCTTCCATTGTGGTCCGAAGAATCTATTGTTACACATATCGAAAAATTAAGAGCATGGGGCGCTAAAAATATCTATTTTAAAATGGCAGGGTATGACAGGGCTGATATAGAGCGAGTGCTACGTCTCGGCTGCCTGGCAGAGGTAGATATGATAACTTTTGACGGAGCTGGAGGTGGTTCAGGATACAGCCCTTCAAAGATGATGAATGAATGGTCTTTGCCAACGGTATGCCTCGAAGATGTGGTGGTTCGTCTTTGCACCCAGCTTAAAGCAGAGGGGGCAATTTTACCTGCTATTGTCATGACCGGTGGATTTGCAAGTGAAGATCAGGTCTTCAAGGGACTTGCCTATGGGAATGGATTCGTACAAGGAATTGGATTATGCCGTGCATCAATGGCTGCTGCCATGACCAGCAAAAAAATCGGAGAGCAGATCAAAAGCGGTAATGTACCTGCCGGCTTTAAGCCATACGGGACAACCATTGAAGAAATATTTAGCGACCTTCCTGATTTGCGAGCTCTCTATGGAACGAAGGCAAATGGATTTTCGACAGGAGCAATAGGCGTTTTTTCTTATCTTAATAAAATCGCGTTTGGCTTAAAGCATTTTGCAGCGTTGAATCGTAAGTTTGATTTGGGTCTCGTTAACACAAGCGATCTCATTCCTCTCACCGCAGAGGCTAGAGCACTTATGAAAAATGAATGGTTCGTGCCGGCCATAGGATCAACCGCAGATTAGAAGGGATACTGAAAACATACTAATTCAGTATATAACGTGTGATATCGGCAGCATACTTTTAATAGTCGTACTAATAGTATGTTGTTTTGTTACTAATAACTGAGTGAAAGGAGTTTCGGCGGCTTTCCTCTGAAAAAAATCCTCGCAAACATGGGACACGAAACCCTAGCAGCGCTCAAAAAAGGTTAATGTACGAATCATACCAGTAGCATAGGACACATTTTTACTTTTCACGCGATAGTTTAACGGATCTCAAAAAAGATTGCTAGAATCAAAGATACAGATCCATATTAAGTAAAATCGGCACTGACTTGGTTAACTGATTGTGTTGTGGTATCTGACATAGTGCCTGACCATTTCACATCCAGTTTGTCGAGGATTCTCGGTAGAAAGATACAGTAAGAATGTCCTAACTATAAGGATTTCTAATGAGGTTAACATTGCCACTACGAGCCTCTGCCCCTACGATAACGTTCGTCATCGTAGCTCCACAGTAGGTACATCAAATTAAGATAAAAATGAAAGGCAAGACCTTGCATTCGGCAATCTTCGGGTCATACTCACAGAATCACGAACAGCCCTCAGTAAAAAGGTTAAGGATAAAGCAAACACCAATTTTTCATTGTATTATCAGGTAATCTAAAACTGGTGGCCTTTACCTTTTCTTCCCGTCTTCCTCAATTAGACCAGTACTAGATGGAAATGGAATACGAACTATCTACTTGTAGATAATTGTTTGTCATTGCCAGGTTACCCTCCTACTCTATCTTCTCAAATCTACAAAAAAACGGAAAAACATTGACATGCGAAAGTCGTTGGAGTAGATTGGACATTCTATCTAGTGAAATAGACGTTCAGTCTTCTGATAATTCAACGTCTTTTTTCCAACTCACTTCCTGTAGTAATTCTACTATCAGATTTATGCCCTTCAGCTATTCCCACTGAGCCAATCGGCACAAAAGAAAAGATATATATCATTTTTTGCCAACCTGATTCGCACAACTCCGTGTTGAATCCTTGTAAGGTACAGTTCGGCAATAATTATCGAGGATTACTATGCAAGAAAGAACTCTTCATGCTGGTGTTGGAGGGGGACGGGTACGTACGGCTTTGCTGCTTGCAGCAGGAACCGGTAGTCGTCTCTCTCCGCTAACAGACCTGACCCCTAAATGCCTCGTCCATGTTAATGAATTTACGATCCTTGAAAGACTAGTGCGTTCCCTGCAGGGGTATGATTTCAAGCGATTGGTCGTTGTTGTAGGTCATCAGGAAGATTCGGTTCGTGAATATCTTGGAACACGGGCTGGTGGGATGGAAATATCGTATATAACCAGCCCTCTCTACAAAACTACAAATAATATCTACTCGTTATGGTTAGCCAGGCAAATCATAGATGAGCCATTCATGCTTATTGAAAGCGATCTGGTATTCGACAGCCAAATGCTGGAAGGTATGCTGACACCTGATCGCGTAGCAGTAGCAAAAATACGCCCTTGGATGAACGGTACAACAGTGACCGTAAACAGAGCCAATAAGGTTGACGCATTCCATTGCGGCATCAACAAAACAGAAGCAACTCATTTCAAGACCGTAAACATATACAGTCTCTCCAGGGCCACCTGGGTAGCAGTTTGTGAAAAACTGGACTGCTACATCTCTAACGATTTAGTGGATGGTTATTATGAAACAGTCTTTGCCGATATGGTGAGCGAAGGGTACCTTTCCCTCTCACCGGTATTCTTTGACTCCAGCCTCTGGTATGAAATTGATACTCTGGACGATCTGAGAGCGGCTGAAACCGTTTGTGAACTTTTCGATCCGCAACTACCCACTAATAATTTCATCAGTATTTCCAGTCTGGCAATCCAATCCGCTGGCCTTATGAGTACTGTGCCATCGACCTCTTCGTTAAAGGTAGTTCATTAAGAATGATGCCCAACAAAACACCTACCGCTCAAGAACGCTACAAAGATGTTTCCTGTCAACATGGTGGATATTGGCGTGATGACTTTATTGATCACAACTATCTCTATAACCTTTATTTTCCGCCTGAAGATTTTTTCAACCATTGTACAGAAAAGCTCCATGAGCTGGTCCTCAATTACCCCGTCGCCCAAAATGAGCTTGCGCACCTGACAGGTCAGTTGATTCAACAGCCACCTGAGCAAATCGTGGTAGGGAATGGAGCAGCAGAACTGATTAAGATTATTGCCGGGATGAATCGACAAATGATTGTTCCGGTCCCGTCGTTTAACGAATATGTTAATGCTGCCCCAGAAGGAAAGGTCATCGAATTCCCATTACAAGCGCCGTCCTTTCAGCTTGATGTTGATTCGTTTGCAGAGGAGGCTATTCGAAGGGGTGCACGTATAGCTGTAGTTGTTTCGCCGAATAATCCGACATCACTGTTGGTGCCTAAGGCAGAGCTGATTCGGCTACTGAAAATCCTGGATGAGCATAATTGCATACTCATAGTCGATGAATCTTTCATCGATTTTGCGGAAAATGGTGAGAGTAAAAGCCTTGAAAACGATGTTGGGGACTTCCAGAACCTAGCGATTATAAAAAGTATGAGCAAGGCCTATGGCATCTGCGGAATACGAATAGGCTATCTTCTCACCGCCAATAAACATTTTCGGGCACTGGTCCAACAAGGGCTCCATATTTGGAATATAAATGGGTTTGCTGAAGAGTTCCTGCGACTGGCGCCGAAGTACAAACAACAATTCAAAAAGAGTTGCGAGAAGGTACAGGAAGATCGAGACGAATTTTATACACTCCTTTCGCTCATTCCGGGAATGGTGGTCTATAAGCCGACTGCAAATTATATTTTTTGCCGGCTGCCGGATAGTGGACCATCAGCTCCAGAGGCAACTGAAAGGTTATTTGTCGAGCACAATATATACATAAAACACTGTCAGGGTAAAACATTGCCTGAATCAGATCGTTATGTCCGAATAGCCAGTCGGACCAAGAAGGAAAACCTTGAACTTACACTGGCCTTACAGACTGTTCTTGAACGTGTTTAGGTGAGTATGAAAACATCGCAAAAAACTATACTCTCCTACGCTGGAGATCTTCCAAATATCTGCTCACTGATTGGCCTCTGTTGTACCCTGCTTGCTATATATTTTTCTATACTTGGTCTATTCCATGCAGCAATGATCGGTATGATCTGGGCTGTTTTTTTTGACTGGAGTGATGGTATTATCGCCAGGAAAATGAAAGGCCGGACTGAAGAACAGGGGTTATTTGGGGCACAACTTGACTCACTTATTGATATTGTCAGTTTTGGTGTCTGCCCGGCAGTTTTCCTGCTCAGTTATGGTCATTTCAGTGCCTGGTACCTGCCCGGTGCTTTTCTCATACTTGCAACCGGGGTCATTCGTCTGAGTTATTTTAATGTCTTTGGGTTGGTTGATAAATCGACCTACTTAGGCCTTGCCTTGGACAATAACGTTCTCCTGCTGGCCGTCGTCTTTCTATTTAGTCCGGTGATGAGTCAGGGAGCATTTTCGATTGTACTCTATATCGTGCTCATTTTTTTGGCGGTGTTGAATGTTGCACCGATCAGAACGCCCAAATTTACAGGCAAGTGGTACTTCGCCCTCAGCGGCTATACAGTACTGATGTCGATACTCTTTTCCTGGCAGTGGTGTACCCTTTAACGGTGTGACCAAAGAAATTTTATGAATGCAGAGATGAGAATACCTAAGCCTCGACTGAGGGAATGCATATCGGACAGTGACAATGAACTGGTCGTATTTGGGACGGATAATTTCTCACAGTTTCCGCGTCGTGATGGTTCCATCCGATCAAGCTGTGATCGAGCCCTTCCTTCGGCCTCCAAGTCAGACCTGGTTGTTCTCCGTGGAGATCGGCACCGTGAATATTATAGCTGGCTTCGTTCTTTAGGACTAGGGCCTGACAACGTTGTTACCTACAATCAACTGTCTTCTGAATTCTCTCTAGCACAATGCATTATCAAGAATCCTGAACCGATAATCCAGTGCATAGAAAAGACAGGCAGGAACCCGATATATGTTCCCTGGTTTTCGGGAAAGATGGAAGCGGAAGCCGCGCAAATTATAGGTGCTGATCTTTTTGGCGCAACCGAGGCAGCCACTTTAAAATACAACGAAAAAGCCGAATTCAAAAAAATCTGTAAAGAGCTGGGAATACCAGTTGTCGCGGGAACCACTTTTGAGATCGATCCAGAAAATAGCGACAATGGTTGCGACTTGAGCCGTGTCATCCTCAAACTACTATCAGAACATGAAGAGGTTATAGTACGAGGTACGCTGGGAGAATCGGGCATGTCGTTATACAGAACGGCCGGAGATGATATCCTGAATCTGTATAACAAGATAGCTGCCAGCGGTGAAATGAAAGTAATCATCGAACCATTTTTGGATGTTGTATCAACTCCTAATGATCAATGGGCTATCGGTACCAACAGAACCATTCATCATCTGGGGCTGGCCGATCAGATATGTGAAAACGGTATGGTCCATATCGGTACCCAGAGCTGTCAACCACCAGCAAAATGGGTTTCTGATTATATAATGGATGCATCCCTTACAGTTGTCGAACAGATGTCTGCATCTGGTTATACAGGCGTACTTGGCATCGATTATATTGTGACGGATGAGGGCATCTTTCCTGTTGAAAATAACGCCCGTTTCAACGGTTCAACATTTGTTCGCCTCATCATTGACCAACTTGAAAAAATCCACTTCTCCATTGCATGCTGGAAATTTATCAAGATTACAATCAACCCCTGTTCCTTTACTGAACTCACCGAAATGCTTGGTCCACTACTCTTTGATGGCAATAAGCGGAACTCGGTTTTTCCATACAACTGCGATACGATAGAATCAAATGGTTGCTTTGCTATCATTCTACTAAGCGAAGATTACAATCACCTTGTGCACCTTGAAGATTCCCTTCGTAAAATTGGTATCAAAAGAGCCTGACGAGGAATCCAAGCGTAGCGTTGTACCCACAGCACCAGAAACATCCACACTTATCCGGAGCAAAACAATGGCAAAAGAACGTAAAAGCAACAGAGAGGAAAAGAAAAAAGCAGCCCTGAGCCCAAAAGAAAAAAAGGCAGCCAAGAAGGCTAAAAAAGAAGCAAATGTGAGTATTCTTAAAAACGCGAATACTTAAAAAACCATCCAATCTATAACTCTTTTTAATGGCTCGTCGCCTGTAGCAGTTCTCTTAGTGCCGGTTGACAATTCAATACAAAAGGCAACGTGACAAACATGAACATTCTCCATATTTCGGATCTTCATTTCGGGCCTCGTCATTGGCTTGGTGACGATGATGTCCTGTTGAAAAAAATCAACTCCTACGATGCCGATATCGTAATAAACACCGGTGACAACACGACAGACGGGCTTGAAGATGAATATGCAAAAGCGGGCAAGTTTCTTGATGCCATCAAATGTGAACACGTCATTTCTACCCTTGGCAATCATGACAAAAGAAATATGCGTTTACATGAACTTTTTCGTAAATATATCTCTGATAGAAAAATTATTCGAATATTTGAATCTGGTACAACCCGTAAAAAGCACCTCTTTCTCAAGCAGAACATCACCAGAGTGGATGATCACTTCACTGATGTAAATTTCGTTCAGCTAATTAAGATAAAAGGAATGGCGGTACTGTTGATCAGTATAGATTCCAATGAACTATATTGTGATGACGGATTTGTAGAACAAGAGGTGCTGAACGCAGTATCAGAAAGGATTAACCAAACCAGCCATGACTTGGCACTTCTGCTGACACACTATTCGATATTGGGTACGGATGAATGCCCTTTGAAAAATTCAGCCGTTTTGATTGATTTTGTTCACCACCATAAAATCGAGTTCGTCTTCTGCGGGCATACACATGATCTTGAATTAATGCACACCACTGATTTGTATCAGGGCCACTCTTTTAACCATTTCATGTGCGGTACTCTTTCATCAAGCAATATTGAAAACAATGATAATATGTTCCTCTACTATAAAAATCTTGGAATGGACGATATGAAACTCGTTTTAATCAGGATTCATCTCAAGCATGGTCACATGCATTTCACAGAGGAAACAGTTTTTTAATTTCATCACCAATAAAAGGGAATAGGCTGATCTTCACAATGTCTATCCAAAACAATCACACAAAGCATACTCTGAGACAGCTGCGAAAAAACTCTGGTTCAGAGAAGAAAATATTCATTTGAAACGACCTTCGCACCAAATGTGGACCTTTCTCAAGCAGACAAAAGTAAAACCACACCATAATGGCATCATCAAATTTCGAAAAAGAAAAACAGACCTTACTCGATTACGTCAATGACAATTTCGAGTTACTACGCAACGCCGAATCATCCTTATCAACACTTATACAATCACTCCTGGCAACCTCCCCGGAATTGTCGGGGGCCACGGTCACGTCACGCCTAAAAGACCGAAAAGAAGACATTAAAAAGTTTTCTGGAAAATACCAGTCGGAACTTGAGAAAGGGAAAAAAGCATATGAGATAAAAGATTATATCACCGACCTGATAGGTGTTCGGATCATCTGCCTGTATGAAAAAAACATTTAAGAAGTCGGAGATATTCTTCGGGACAATCTCTATTTAATTGATTCTACCGATAAATCTCAGCTCATTGAGCAGACAGAAAACATTTTTGATTACAAAGGGCTGCATCTTGATATGAAGCTTGATGAGGCACGGGAAGCAATGCCTGAATACAGCAGATATAAAGACATCGTTTTCGAGGTTCAGGTTCAAACCTTATACAGAATGCGTGGTCCGTTCTTGATCATAAAATAAAATATAAAAAAATCGATTCCTCACGGGCTGCAAAGGCGAATTAAGAGCCTGGCAGCGCTTTTTGAAACAGCGGATCGTGAATTTTACAGTATTCAGGAAGAAACAGAGAAGCTCGAACAGATAATAAAGGAAAAATCAAAGAGTACGGATGCCAAAAGTGAAGTGCTGAATGCATTCCATTTCGCTAAAATTTCTGAGACCTATTGCCCTGGAACCCGTTTGGCCTCACACAAGATTGATACGCTGGTCGATGAAATCGTGAAAATGAAGTAGATCACCAACGGCTCTTTTAAAAAAATGGTCCGAGATAATATTGAAACAATAAAGGGATACCAAAAGCTCCTTGATGGGAAACATACTCTGACCCTCTATACAATTATCGGGCATATCAAGTATTTCTGTGACAAGTCGTCATTTGCACATATTTTATATGACAACCAAAGGAACATTTTTGAGAATTGGCTCAAGAAAAAAATCCGTCCAGTTGATCAGGGTTCATTGTTTTCACACCCCATCATCAACTAAAAGGTATTGTATGCCCCCGTTGCGAATTCGTTATCAAACTATTGAGATTGAGGATGTTGATATTCATGTCAGAACGTTATGGGATAATCAACAATATTCGGACCCGGATGGGATTGCATCAAGGCTGGGGATATCTTCTGCAACCTGGCCACTGTTTGGGATAGTTTGGGCGTCTTCAGAAGTGCTTGCACATCTAA
Organism: Desulfogranum marinum; assembly: GCF_016918565.1. Taxonomy (GTDB): domain Bacteria; phylum Desulfobacterota; class Desulfobulbia; order Desulfobulbales; family Desulfobulbaceae; genus Desulfogranum; species Desulfogranum marinum. Next base: position 107,131 of record NZ_JAFFQD010000009.1, on the reverse strand, counting down.
TGTTTGATTATAAAATTGAGGGGCTTCGGATATTGGAAGTAGGTTGCGGTATTGGTCTTGCCAGTCTTGTTCTTAATCATCGTTTGGCTGATATTACATCTACTGACTATCACCCGGAAGCAGAAGCATTTCTTCACGAAAACACAAGACTCAACAACGGCCCGGATATTCCATTCATACGTACTGCTTGGGGGGATACAAATACCAGCCTTGGGACATTTGATCTTATTATAGGAAGTGACCTCTTGTATGAAAAAGGCCATTCCGCAGAGTTGTCACATTTTATTGATCAGCACTCTAAAATAAACTGCGATGTGATAATTGTTGATCCGGGAAGGGGACAATCTGCCGGTTTTAGTAAAAAAATGACTAATTTCGGTTATTCCATCAGTAAAACGCAGATCTGTCGTGACATTTTGAAGAAAGAGGCAAGTGGGAAAATTATGCATTATCACCGGTAGGTCTTTATTCATTCAATCTTGGCTGTTTCATGGAGAAATGGAAAAAGCCCACAGGTGAAGCTTGTCTCGTTTATTGTGGTATTTCCTGAAATCACTAACAGTGTAAAATTAAAATTTACTCTTGTTTACAAGGTCAGACGCTTAGAAGTACCAGTCTGCGTATAAAAATGTCCTTCACGTGATTGTCAGCTGAGCTAATAAATAAAAAAGAAAATACATTCTGCCGCAATTTTATCCAATAAACCTGGTCCACTTCTGCAAATCAGCGAGCCATCGCAGGTTACGACGTAACTATATATTTGCGCTGGCAAGGCATAGATTGAACACAATATCTACGAGTTAACCTTTTTCCTGAACAGGTGAGTTCAGCAACTGATCCTTGGACTTAACATTGCCAAGTCCAAGATACCAACTTCCTACCTTTCCCCCTGGTTAACACTAATTCCTGTATCTATTCGATAATGTCACCGACAAGCTTGTTCCATATTTGTTTTTTCCCTTGCAACATAGTACTTTCCTATTGGTTCAGGACTTGATTATTTCTGGAGCGAAATTTGTTGATCAAAAAAGGGACAATAGGGGAAATAGACTATGTGTTAGGAATTAGTGTCAGTACTTTTTTCCTGATTATGTAGTTCAAAGTTTCTATTTTCCAAACAGTAACAACGTAGATTTTACCTCTATTAGTAGCATGAGTATAGTATCCTTAATAATCGATTGAAAACAAGCATATATATTTTCAAATGAAAAGGTTGCCAACACAGGCACGATAACGTCTACCTCTGCGTTTCTTCTCCTCAAAGTGATGCAGAGGTTTTCTAATTTTCCTTTATTGCGGTGTTATGCAACGCTGGGGTTGATAGGAGTATGTCGGCTTGAACCTTTTTGCCTGACTTTGTGTGATTGTCGAGGAAATAATACTCACACTTAAGTGCAGACTCCACCATGAGATATAGGGCTGTAGTAAAATGTATCGCATGCCTCGAGTCCATGGCTTGCCTGACCAGGCACTACATTGCTGGTGATTCAAGATTCCCATAAAATGTGATTTTTCGTTAACACATTTGGCATTTGTTCCTGATCATGTTAATAATGTATCTTAATATAGGATTAGAAGTAGGGGATTCTGGTATCTCTTGCGCTCCTAACTGTCAGCCTTAATTTAAAAAGCTTGTAGAAATTCATACCGTATTTGTTCATATAAGAAATCGTCTTGAGTGCTTGGATTTCATTGTAAAATTTTACGTAACTACTCACCGGGTTGGTAACTCTCTGATTTATTATACCTAATACCTGTACGTAGTTACGATTTTGCGATGAATGCAATTATCAATCAACACTTTAAGGAGGTGATATCATGGTGCAAGAACCTGAAACGTGAGGAGGTTCATATATCGTGTTTTTCTTTCTTTTTGTGATTGGTTAAATCACTGAACTCATTGGGATCTCATATATGAAAACAGGTAGATTACTTGCATTCAGTTCAGTCGTTACCTTTATCATAGCTGTTGTAATGCTGGGATATATGGTACACGCATCCAAAGCCCTCTCTTACCTGTCGAAAGACCCCCTTGCCTGTATCAACTGTCACGTGATGAATACCCAGTACGCCACATGGCAGCACAATTCTCATCGCAGAGTTGCCAGCTGTGTCGAATGCCATCTTCCTACTCATTCGTTTGTCGGTAAGTATATGGCTAAGGCCAGGGACGGCTGGAATCACTCTGTTGCCTTTACCCTCAACACCTATCAAAACAATATTCAGATAAGTGAAGATGGTGCAAATCGCGTTCAGGCGAATTGTTTGTCCTGCCATGCAAAACTTGCAGAAACGATTGTTTCCAACAGCGATCGATTTCATGATTTTAATGGTACTACCGGAACGGTGAGAAAATGCTGGGAGTGCCATCGAGAGGTACCCCATGGCAAGGTAAGAAGCTTATCAACAACTCCCAACAATCTTGGGGTTCGAGAACTTTAATTCGTGGAGGAGATGGTGAACAAGTTTAAACTACTATTAGGCGGATCTGTTACAGCAATAATTGCCATGGGGTTTATGGCAAACTCTATAAACGGCAAGCAAGCCGAAAGAAAAGAACTCACTACCAGTCCTGTTGTGAAGGCGGAAGGCATCGAGAGTAAAAACGAGGTTTGGGCTAAATATTTTCCACGACAGTATGACTCCTGGAAACAGACCCGAAAAAACGATAAAATCGATGATATGCTGGCCAAAAAACCCCAGCTGGCTGTGCTGTGGGCTGGCTATGGATTTGCAAAAGATTACAATGCTCCCAGGGGACATTTTTATGCGCTGCAAAGTAATATTAATACACTGCGCACAGGGGCTCCGGTTGGACCTGCTACAGGACCGATGCCCACAGCCTGTTGGACATGTAAATCACCTGATGTTCCCCGAGTTATGGAAGAACAAGGAGAAAATGAATTTTTTACTGGAAAATGGGCTCGGCTTGGTGACCAGATCGTTAATCCTATTGGTTGTGCCGATTGTCATGACAGCCAAACTGCAAATCTGGCAATTTCGCGTCCATACCTTAAACGCGCGTTAGAAGCCAGTGGAACCAATCTTGCAGATATCACCCACCAGGATATGCGTTCGCTGGTATGTGCTCAGTGCCATGTCGAATATTATTTTAAAACGACAGAATATACTGACAAAGACGGCAAGGAACAAGTTGCTAAAGTTGTCACCCTTCCCTGGGCAGAAGGTTTAAGTGGCGAGTCAATGGAGATCTACTACAACAATTATGGATTTTCAGACTGGACGCATAAAATTAGCAAAGCTCCAATGTTGAAGGCACAGCATCCTGGTTATGAGTTATATAAAACCGGCATACATGCCCGACGAGACGTTGCATGTGCTGATTGCCATATGCCATACAAGCAGGAAGGTTCAGTGAAATACTCCGATCATCATATCGGCAATCCTCTGGATAACATCGCAAACACATGCCTTAACTGTCATAAAGAATCGGAAGAGGAATTTAAATCGCTGGTAAAACGAAAGCTTGATAGAAAAGATCAGCTTATGGACATTGCCATGGATAACCTTGGAAAAGCACACCTTGAAGCAGGCAAGGCGTGGGAATCAGGGGCCACTGAAGAGGAGATGACTGAAAGCCTCGAACTTATCCGATCCGGACAATGGCTGTGGGATTATTCGATTGCAAGTCACGGTTCTTTTTACCATGCACCGGAAGAAACCTTGAGACTGCTGAGTGTCGCAAATGAGAAGGCCCAACAGGCAAGATTAAAACTGACCATGGTATTGGCCAAGCATGATGTATTTGATTACGTCGCGCCCGATTTTTCAACCAAAGAAAAGGCCCAAGAAATAGCTGGTGTGCCCTTACAAAAGCTTGTGGACGAAAAGTTGGCTTTCAAAGCCTCACTGCTGCAAGAATGGAATAAGAAGGCAGCTGCAGAAGGTCGACTCAACATGGATACACGGAAGGGTATGAGTGATAACTCCTCATACTCCAAATAAACCTTCACCACGTATATCGTAGATAGGGCTGTTGGTCATGTTGGCCAACAGCCCTTTTTTCCTTTTGTACAATCTTAGCAAAAAAGATTGACGCGATGGCCCATGAAAAACGTTATAATTCTTCTTTGCCGCTTGGCGCGATTCGAGACGAGGCCCAGCTCTCAACCATTCAATCTTTTGTATTTTCTGCTCCTGCGACAACGCCGCATATGACAAGAGTAAATTTCACCCAAAGAGAAAGCTTTTCCCAAAATGTTTATTCTTTTTCGCTACTGCTCTTCTCCTCTGTAGCGCCGTCAGGCTTATCTATTACCACGTTGTTTTCTTTTTTTTCGACAACACAGTAATCAGAAAAATTATCCATGCCGGTATGTCCGCACCAGCTATCGTCTGCCCAATCTTTTTCGTGAATGTTGTTCATTTTTCTTTCCTGGTTTTTTGGGTAAGCTTTGTTGTCGCTCTTGTACTCATTTGCAGTGTTGATAGGACGTTATCCTGTATATTTTTAAATCCTATTCAGATAACTGCATGTCATATTTTCCCTGTTCGAGTTCCTTGTGAAGGGCATCATATCGTCCATGAGTACGAAGTTTTTGCAGTCCTTCATTAAATAGTTTTAACAATCGTATGTTTTCTGGGATTTGTTTGGATAAGAGTAGATGATATTTTCGTTCTTGAACAACAGTTGGCGAGTAGGCAATCTGATTGCGCTCTTTTTCGGTTAAAGTAGTGTTCAAAAAGTAGCGCCCTACATGTTTCACTTGAGGCACAGCGTCTACATCCCGCCAATATAATTTTTTAAACAGGATGTTGTAATTTCCACCCCGCGAAATTTTTAAAATGCCACGTTTTTCGGCTTCTTCAAAAAGGGGGTATGCTGTATGCAGTGTCCCACCGATGGTTTTGCCCTGTAAGTCCTCAACAACCTTCCAGTCAAGCGGTTTGCTTTTTAAATGAAATAAAATTTCGGTGTCTATGATAACAGGGTCACTATATAAAAAATCTTTGGCCCGCTCCTCTGTATACACCCATATGACTGTACCATTCCACGTTTTACCATGAACATCTTCTCCCGCTTTGGCATAAGCATACGATCTTTTCCAGGGGAAAAACCCATATTCCACGGAAATTCCCACCAATGCAAATGCTTCTGAAACCACATGAGAAGCAAATCCATAATGAGGTAATTTGTTAGAGAGATAGGGTGGCCAGCTACCATTCGTTATACTGATTACTTCCTTGGCAGGTGAGGAGATAGGTAGAATGAAAAAAAGAAGCAGGTGCATAAACAAACTGATCGTCCAGTATTGTCTAAATCCGGTCGATTGCAATCGTATATGTGGTATGGGCATTCTTTTCATAATCCAATTGTAGAATTAGATCATTGGCCGCCTGTTTTTTTATTTTGGAGAATATTTCTTACTTTGCAATACGCGGGTCGGTTGAGCAGGTCCGTGTTGCCGTTTGTTTGTCTGAAACTGTTCAAATTTGCTTTTCTTCCCACTACCAGGAGCGGCTGGGTATAAATGGAGCAGATTCGAAAAAGTCATAAATATCATTAAATGATATAATGATATTAAATACAGAATGCCAGCACATAATTTTTAATTTAGCCATTTTTTTTAAACAATATAACACGTTAGGAGAACCGTGAAGTGTATCTTGCAGGTAACCTGTTCTCAAACTAACGTTTGTCCTCTCTTTTTATTTCAATTCATGACTCTTCATATTTGTACCCGACCCCATACACTGAGTGAATAAGTTCGAACCCTGGCTGTATGTTGCTGATTTTTATGCGAAGTTTTTTGATATGGCTGTCAATTGTTCTGTCATTTACAATTCGACGATCAGGATAGATGGTATCAATCAGCTGATCCCTGGAGAAAATCCTTCCTGGCTGTGCATAGAGAGTGACAAACAATTGAAATTCGACAGCCGTCAGATTAAGGTTTTTATCCTTCAGCAACACCCTGTATCCGGCCTCGTCAATGGTGATCGGGTTAGCTGTCCTGTCTTGCTCTCCATTTTCCGTTCGCCTGAGCACTGCTTTCACCCGAGCAACCACCTCCCGTGGACTATAAGGTTTGCAGATATAATCATCTGCCCCCAGCTCAAGGCCAAGCAGACGGTCCACCTCGTCGACTCTGGCCGTGGTCATGATGATAGGTACTGTGGAGAAAGTGCGTAACTCTCTGCATACAGCAACCCCGTCCAATTCAGGCAACATTATATCCAGCAGAATAAGTGCAGGATTATGCCGTCGCACCCAGGGCTTTACCTCCATACCATTGTCAATAACGTGAGGAGAATAGTGTGATGCTTTCAGGTAATCATACAGCAGCTCAGCTACTGAAGGTTCATCTTCGACTATTAAAATTTTCCTATTCATGATGATTCTCCCAAAAGGGGCAAAGTAACCTGCACCCATAATCCTCCTGTGGGAGAATGGGTGGCAGTGATTGTTCCATTATGGGCAGTCACTATCTGTTGACAGATTGCAAGACCAAGTCCGGCACCGCCAAGGGATCTGTTACGGCTTTGCTCAACCCGAAATAGACGGTTGAAAAGTTGCGGTAACGCTTCGTCTGGAACTCCTGGTGCTGTGTCCATAATGTCCAATTTCATATTCGAGTTATCTCTATGCAAACTAATTTCTATGGCTCCCCCCTGCTCTGTATACGTAATACTATTGCTCAGCAAATTATTGAAGAGCTGCTGCAGGCGTTGCTTGTCGCCGGAGATAATGAGCGGTTTCTGTTCCGTGTCAAGAAGGAGGCGGAGCTTAGCTTTTTCAGCATCGTTTTGTCTGGCTGTTACCTCGTCAGCAAGTAAGGCGCGAAAGTCAATCTTTTCCTGGTAAAACGAGAGTACTCCTAATTCAGAAAGAGACAAGTCATACAAATCTTCCACAAGCCTGTTTAGTCTCGATACGCCCTGGTGCAGATTGGAAAATGTCTGCTGGTCAGGTTGACGAATTCCATCCTGTACTGCCTCTATTTCGCCCTGGAGACTTGTCAAGGGGGTCCGGAGCTCATGGGCAATATCACTGATCCATTGTTTTCGCTGGGTTTCAGTTTTGCCCAACGTCTCTGCAAGGGTATTGAAATCTCGTGAAAGCGCGCCGAGTTCATCTTTCGAGGTAACTTGTACACGGGTGGAATAGTCGCCGCCAATGAGCCGTCTAGCTGCTGCTGAAAGCCGGCGTACAGGCTTGGTCAGCTGAAAGGCCAGAGGTAGAGACAAGCCAATGGAAATAAGGATGGCGGCCAGAGCTACCAGCACGATGATTAATTTTTGTTTTTTAACAAAAAGCAGCTGGTGGCTGTCCTGGAAAAACTCAGGAGGGTAAAGGCCGATGGCACCGATTTCCTGTTTTTCAAAAGTAAGCATTCGCAGGTTGGGTAAAGCATCCCCACGTTGACTACCGAAAAAAAGAAGGCCGAATTCATCCAGGATTATTGTACGTTCCAACGGATGGGTGGGGTGTTTTTTATCGTTTGGCGGTTCTTTATCGTTCATCCAGGCTGGTAATTCCTTGTTACGAATTTTTTTCTGCAGATATCGTTTCTTTCTCCCCTCGGGGAGGGTTTTAGCGAAAATGCTAAAAAGTTCGTACTTGTCTTGTTTTAAGCTCTCCCAACTTTGATGCTTTGCATAATACGCCTCTAGCTCGGTGGCAACCAACTCCAGCTCTACCTGTTCCTGGGTGTCGATATATTCAAGGAATCCTTTATCAAAACTCCACTGAGTGACCACCCCCATGTATCCGATTACCAATACTGTCGCAGCAAGCATGGACATAAAAAGCTTGTATTGAATGGTAATTTTCATACTTGAATAATTCTCCCTGATGTGAACTGGACTGATTTAAGGATTTTCCTTTTTTTAAGCAAATGATGGCAAATATGCACAGAAAAATTCCATTTACACATTGTTTCCTCATTTCTTACCAATTGTCAGAGTATTTTTGCAGCATCATCTACCAAACAAAGTCTCACTATTTGAATGACTATCAAAAATATGAACACAACTGGATCAATGAAAATCAATCTTGCAGCAGGCATGCTCACTGTATTGCTGATAACGGCATGTAGCACCAAGCCGGTAGCGTTAAATGTGCCGGTTGAACTGACATCTTCATTTTCGCTGTCAGGTACAGTGGAGCAGGCACCATCGTGGTGGCTATCATTCAATGACCCTACACTGAACGATTTAATTGAGCAGGCTCTGGGAAATAATTTTTCGTTAAAGAGCAGTTGGGACCGGCTTCGGCAGGCAAAGGCTGTTTATCGAAAAACTAGTGCGGAGCTGTTTCCAACACTTGATGGGGAAGCAGAAGGATCGCACAGTGCGGCTGAAAGTGATGGCACCACTACTAAGACCGATGCGCTCGCCCTCGGTCTTTCAGCCCAGTATGAACTCGACTTATGGGGGAGGATTGGTTCAGCTACGGATGCATCCATGCTGGATATGCAGGCAACCGAAGCAGATTTGAATGCAGCGGCAATGACGTTAACGGCAGAGGTGGCCACCACGTGGTACGAACTGGTTGAACAGACCTGCGCCATCCGTTTATTGGAAAAACAGATAGAAACCAACAGAAAGGGACTGGAAATCGTTTCTGCTCAGTTCAAGACCGGACAGGTCTCGATAGCGGATGTTCTCCAACAACGCCAGCTAGTAGAATCAAAAAACGGCGAGAAAATACAAAAAGAGGCTGAACGTAAACAAAGTGAACACCAGTTAACCATATTGCTTGGTTTGGCACCAGGGACCAAATCTTATCAAGTACCTTCAACGCTTACGTTATTGCCTGAGCTGCCACTGACTGGAATACCTGCAGAATTGATCCGTCAGCGTCCGGATATACGCAGCGCATTTTTGGCAGTACAAGCAGCCGACAAAAGGGTGGCGGCTGCAATTGCAGACAGGTTTCCGGCGCTACGGTTTACCATTTTGGTGGAGACATCAGGCAATTATGGCGGTGATATTTTCAGTGACTACATAGCATCCTTTGCCTCAAACCTGGTCGGACCGATTATTGATGGAGGGCGGCGCAAGGCTGAAGTGGAGAGGACAAAAGCAGTGGCAGCCGAACAACTCCATGATTATGCCCAAGCCATACTTGTTGCTGCAGGTGAGGTGGAAGATGCACTGATCCAGGAAAAGCAACAACTTCAATATATTAACAGCCTGAAGATGCAGCTTGATCTGGCAACACAAAGTATGGATCAGGTGAAGGAACGGTATCTGAAAGGCGTTGAAAATTACGAGCGGGTACTTTCAGCTTTAACGTCTCTACAGTCGTTGCAGCAAAGCGAACTCAATGCCCAGGCCAATATTCTAGTCAATCGAATCCAGCTATGCCGCTCCCTTGGAAGTGGTTGGGATTATAGCGGTAATCTACGCCGTATATAAACTAAACAAAACAAATTATATAAGCCCTGCTACATAGGAGCACTATGAACACCAACCAATCTCGTACTGTGGAAAAAAAACGATTAGATTCCTGTTCAACAATACCACACATTAAGCAGTCCAAATTTGCTTTTTTTGTGTGGACTGTTTTCTTGCCGATGACCGTCCTTATAGCTGGTGGCTTGATTACATTGCATCTGTTTGAAACCGGCCCTCAGGCGAAACCAATGCCGCAAAGCAGGCATACCGTTTTAGTGGACACAATTCCGGCTCTGTTTGGCACATATCCAACGCTCATTAATGCTATGGGTGTGGTTAAGCCTGCTCAAACCATTGACCTCAAACCGCAGATAAGCGGAGAGGTGACTGCAATAAGTGGGCAGCTTGTCCCAGGTGGTAATTTCACCAAGGGAGATACCCTGCTCCAAATCAACCCTAAAGACTATCAACTGATCGTGCGGCAGCAGGCAAGTCAAGTCGCGCAGGCCAAAAACAACATTGAACTTGAAAAAGGTAATCAACTGGTGGCTCAAAGAGAACTAGACCTCCTGGGAGAACAAGTGTCTGAGCTTGAAAAAAGCCTGATGCTTCGCCAGCCGCAGTTGAATAATCTGAAAAATGATTTGGATGTTGCCCAAGCGAAATATGAGCAAGCCCAGCTCGACTTGGAACGAACGAAAATTATGGCACCTTTTAATGGCATGATCCAAAGCCGTGAGGCGGATATCGGAACCTGGGTGTCTTCATCTTCTTCGCTGGCCACGCTTGTCGGTACAGACAGCTATTGGGTAGAAGTATCTGTCCCGGAAAATCAACTCCAATGGATATCTGTACCCGCTAAAGTTGGGCAACAAGGCTCTGCAGTAAAAATTTATAATCCAGCGGCCTGGGGTGCAGGGAATTTTCGGCAAGGTCAGGTAATCCAGCTTTTGCCTGCCTTAGAGAGCGAAGGACGCATGGCAAGATTACTGATTGCCGTTGATGACCCCATGGCCATCGAGCCGGCTAATCGTGATAAACCCCAGGTACTTATTGATTCATTCGTACGGGTGGAGATAGAAGGACTTCCAGTTCCAGATGCATTGGAAATTTCCAGAGAATTTCTCCGTAACGGGAAAGAACTGTGGGTGTTGAAAAATGATGGAACCCTGGATGTCCGTGCAGTGACCATTGCCTTCAAAAATCAGGAAAGCGTTTTGATTACTGGAGGCATAGATGCGAAAGAAGAGTTGATTGTATCGAATCTTTCTACACCGGTGCCTGGCATGCTTCTGCGTCGTTCCACTCCTGTTGCATCAGGGATGTTAAGTGAAAATGAGACAGGTAATCAATATGTACAACACGATAATGAGAAAAAATGATGAAAGTAAAAAGCACATCATCTCAAGGGCCAATTGCATGGATGGTCAACAACGGAGTGACTTCCAACCTATTGATGATATTACTTATTATTGGTGGTCTCCTTGTCTCTTTTAATATTAAAAAAGAGGTCTTTCCTGATTTTGAATTGGATAATGTAGCCATTAGCGTTGCTTATTCAGGGGCAAGCCCGGAGGAAGTGGAGCAGGGGATTTTGCTGGTCGTTGAGGAAGCGGTCCAGTCGGTGGAGGGCGTAAAAGAAATATCAGCCAAAGCATCTGAAGGTTCTGGTACCGTGACCGCCGAGCTGCTTGATGGTGCTGATCGGCAAAAGGTGCTCCAGGAAATCAAACAGGAAATAGATCGTATCACCACTTTTCCCGATGAATCCGAAGAACCTGTTGTGTCCTTAAGTTCCAGAAAGCGGGAAGTGTTGCAATTAAGCCTGCATGGAAAGGTCTCGGAAGCAATATTAAGAGAACTGGGTGAACAGGTGCGCGATCGACTCCTGTTGCAGCAGCAAATTTCACAGATAAGTATTGTTGGGGCAAGGGATTATGAAATTCAGGTAGAAATCAGCCAAGACCAACTGCGCGCCCATAACTTAACGCTGGCAACGGTTGCTGCAACCATCAAGACAGCCTCTGTCGAGTTGCCTGGAGGAGAAATTGAAACCACCAGCGGTGATATTCTGCTCAGGGTAAAAGACCGCCATGATTGGGCCATGGAATTCAGCCGGATTCCTATTGTGACAGGTACAAACGGCACCGTGCTGTATCTTGAAGATATTGCAACGGTCAAGGAAGGATTTGAAGAATCAGATCATGTGGTCACTTTTAACGGCAACCCAACTATTGCTCTCGACGTGTACAGAGTTGGAGATCAGACCCCAATGGGAGTCGCTGCGGCGGTGCGTACAGCCATGGCCGACATAGAGACCGAGCTCCCGCCTGGTATTCAGTGGACAATAAACAGAGACCAGTCAATAGTGTACCAGCAACGGCTTGAGTTGTTACTGAAAAATGCTTTTATCGGTTTATTGCTGGTGTTGGTGTTGCTCGGTCTTTTCCTGGACTTTAAGCTTGCCTTCTGGGTGACCATGGGCATCCCGGTCTCTTTTCTCGGTGGAATGCTTTTTCTTCCCCTGTTTGATGTATCGATCAATATGATCTCCATGTTTGCCTTTATTGTGGCTTTAGGAATCGTGGTTGATGATGCAATTATCGCCGGCGAAAACATCTATGAATACAGGCAGCAGAATATGGGGTTTGTGGAGGCGGCTATACAGGGAGCAAAAGATGTTGCCGTACCCATTACTTTTAGTATCCTTACCAATATCGCAGCTTTTCTTCCGATGCTGTTTGTTCCCGGAGTTATGGGAAAGATCTGGAAGGTTATACCTATAGTTGTTGTAACGGTATTTATTGTCTCCTGGGTAGAGGCGATTTTTATCCTTCCCTCGCATCTTGGCCATAGTAAAGCCGGGGGCGGCAATATTGTCACAAAAACGCTCTACGCCTGGCAGCAAAGATTCAGTACAGGGCTACTGAAATTTATTGACAAAGGATACGGCCCTGCTCTTCATCTTTTCCTACGCAGGAGATATCTTTCGGTTGCCGCGGGGGTAGCAATTTTACTTATTGTATTGGGGTATGTCTTTAGCGGGAGAGTTGGTATCATTCTCATGCCAAGGGTTGAATCAGACTATGCCACTGTTACTGCGACCTTGCCTTACGGTAGCCCGGACAAAAAGGCAATCGCTGTACGCGACAAACTTGTTGCATCGTTGGAGAACGTTGTTGAGCGCAACGGTGGCAGGAGCCTGGTTACGGATATTTTTACCCACATTGATAACAATGAGGTGAGTATAACCGCCTACCTAGCAGATCAGGAACTACGCACCTTGTCAACTCGGGAAATGACAAAAATATGGCGCAAAGAGACAGGGCCGATCATCGGCCTTCAGTCTCTTCGATTTGAATTTGATAAAGGAGGGCCAGGCAGGGGGAAATCACTTTCCGTGGAACTTTCCCATCGTGATATAAGTGTACTGGATAAGGCCGGCAGCGATCTTGCCCAACAGCTTGCCGACTTTCCCCAGGTAAAGGATATTGATGATGGTTTTAATCCGGGTAAAGAACAGTTGGATTTCAAAATTACGCCGGAAGGGGAAAGCCTCGGCTTGACTGCCCAATCGATCGCAAGCCAGGTACGCAACAGTTTTCAGGGTGTTATTGCATTGAAACAGCAACGGGAGCGAAATGAGGTGTCTGTTCGAGTACGATTGCCTGAATCCCAGCGACTCAGTGAACATGCTATTGAGTCGATGTTGATCAAATCGCCGGATGGTGAGTTTGTGCCACTTAGTTATGTTGCTGAAATGGAAAGGGGCAGGGCGTATACCAGTATCAGTCGACGGGAAGGACGTCGTACTGTAACTGTCGGGGCCGATGTCGATCCTATCGGGGAAGGCAATACGATCAGTGCCGCTCTTGACAAAACTATCCTGCCGGCACTTTTACGGAAATATCCTGGTCTTTCGTATGGATATGAAGGCAGGCAGGCAGACCGAGCAGAGAGTATGCAAAGTCTGCTGTTTGGATTTTGCGGAGCAATGGTTCTTATATATTTTTTATTGGCGATTCCCTTTAAAAGCTATATACAGCCGTTTGTCGTCATGATGGCGATACCCTTTGGGCTTGTAGGGGCTGTCTTGGGACATATGATGATGGGGTATAATCTCAGTGTTATGAGTATGATGGGCATGGTGGCACTTTCTGGCGTATTGGTAAACGATTCACTGGTGCTTATTGATTTTGCCAATAAACAAATGGCAAAAGGAATACAACCGTACCAAGCTATTCATGCAGCTGGAATACGAAGGTTTCGTCCCATTGTGTTAACCACGTTGACAACCTTTGGGGGGTTGGCACCGATGATATTTGAGACCTCAAGGCAGGCACGGTTCATGATCCCAATGGCCTTGTCATTGGGATACGGGATCGTTTTTGCAACAACCATCGTTCTGGTACTTATCCCTTGTCTGTTTATGATCACGGTCGATGTAGCGGCATTGTTGAGCCGCAATAGTGTAACGGAAAAAGAGAATTGCACAGTATTGATGGACTCGTAAAAAGTCCATCGCACACTAAGGATGGCTAAGTTTAAAAGTTACGACGCCATCAGTATTGCAAAATGTTAAAAGCGTATGCTGTGTAGGCTATTTTTTCTGCAAAGATAAGGGAGATGAATAGATTTTTATGAAAAATATGAGAAGGCAAGATAAACAAATGAGTTCTGTTGGTGTTGCCGATTTACTCACCCAGGCAGAATACGGCATTGTGTCAACTGTCGGAGAAGATGGGCAACCCTACGGCGTGCCCCTAAACTATGTTTTTAAGGAGAATGCGATCTACTTTCATTGTGCCTTGGTAGGACACAAGCTTGATAACATTGCTAACAACCCTCAAGTATCTTTTTGTGTTGTTGGGGATGTGGCGGTGTTACCTACCGAATTTTCAACTAATTTTGAAAGTGTCGTAGTTTCTGGGGTCGCGTCTGAGGTGAAGGAAACTGAGCGTTATAATGCGCTTAAATGGTTACTGGAAAAGTATTCGCCAAATTTTATGGAGGAAGGAAAAAAATATATCGAAAAACTCGATAAGGCCACAAAAATTATAAAAATTGAAATCCAACACATGAGTGGCAAAATGGCTCCAGCAAATACCTCGAAGGGGAGCGAGTAACGAGTAAACGTCTCCTGTAATACATGGTATTGGAGGAGACGTTTTTGGTTGTATCCTTTTTGTGGAGCATAAAAAAATGTATTTTTTATAATAATGATGCTGCCCTGGATGCCTGGTCGTAAAGACCGGACATGAGACGAAGCAGGGATGCCGCTTCGCTAACCTCTGCCTCTTCTCTACCGAGCCTCCTGTATCCTGAACAGAGGCACTGCTCCCGAATATCACGATATTTATTGCACGCTTCTTTCCCTTTGTCAGTGGTGCAGTAAAGCATTTCTTTACCGCGTTTCTCCCGCTGCACTAAGTCGTTTTTCATCAGTTTTTTCAAGGAATAGTTGACTGTATGCTGGTCTTCGATATGGAGAACAAAGCAGATATCAACCAAACGCTTCTGTCTGCCTCTATGGTTGAGATTATGGAGAACTAATACATCCAAGGGGCTGAAGTCGGCATATCCTGCGGCATGCATACAGCGGATCATCCACCGGGAAAAAACGTGATGGGCAGTAATCAGACCATATTCAAATTCACTTAGCGGCCAAGTATCAGGAGATACAAGGTGTTCTGAGGACACAATCGGCGCAAAGGGGATGGTATCAGCAGGTGGGGTATCTTCTTTCATTATTTTATCCAAATATATGACTCGGTCTTAGCGTGAGGTCCTTTAATTCACAAACTGGGTGCAGTATAGGGCTATTTCGGGAAAAATGATGAGCAGCACAATCATGACCGCAATCATGACGACAAACGGTGCCGCGCCAATCATGACATCGGTGATGGAACCAGTGCGTCGAACCCCTTGAACCACATAGAGGTTCAACCCGACCGGCGGTGTGATCAAAGCCATTTCAATCAAGAGTATCAGGAGAATGCCAAACCAGATGGGGTCGTAGCCCATATTAACCAGGATTGGAGCAACAATGGGAATAGTGATGACCATTAAGGATAAGGTTTCAACAAAAAAACCAAGAACTATGTAGAGCGCTATAACAACCAAAAGCGTATTGAGCGGTGATGCGCCCAGGTTCGTGACAAATTCATTGAGCATTTCGGCAAGGCCAATGGAATCCAGGATAAAGTTGAGAAAGTTTGCTGAAATAAGAATCAACATTATCATGGAACTCGTGCGCATGGTCCCCTCAAAGACCTGTTTGAAAAAATCGATACTCACTGCTCGGTATCTAAAAGCAAGCAACAGCGAGGCAAGTACTCCCAGAGCGGCTGATTCTGTAGGCGTGGCAAGACCGGCATAGATAGAGCCAATAACGACCACAAAGATAATAAGAACCGGGATAAGGTCTTTTAAACTGTCAAACCGTTCTTGCCAGGTAGCAGTCTGCTTACCGCCGCTCAATTTTGGATTGAAAAAACAGGCAATTCCAATACACAGCATAAAAAGTATAGCTAAGAGAATGCCCGGAACAATCCCTGCCAGAAAAAGGCGCGGAATAGAGGTATTGGTAAGAAAGCCATATACAATAAGGTTGATTGATGGCGGAATAAGAATTCCCAGGGTGCCGCCAGCAGCAATGGACCCGGCAAAAAGTTTTTCAGAATAGTTATAGAGTCTTCCCTGAGGAAGAGCGACTGTGGTTATTGTTGCGGCTGTGGCTACAGAAGAACCGGAAGTAGCAGCAAAAAGGGCCGAGGTTCCAATATTGGCTTGTAAAAGCCCACCAGGCAACCACGACAACCATTTATTGAGCGCATTATAGGTTTTTGCCGCAATCCCTGCTCGAAGGAGGATTTCTCCGAGCATCACAAACAGTGGAATGGAAAGCAGGAGAAAATCAGTACTTGCCGACCATGATATTTCACCGATTGCGCGGTAAAGGGGGAAATCTGAGAAAATTGTTCCAATAGAAAGTCCTAGGGCGATGAGGGCTGCAGCCACAGGAACACTGAGCAGAAGTAAAGCGAGCAGGATTGCCAACGTAACGGTAATAATCATGAGGCCGCCTCTGGAGATTTACTTATTTCAGCGGTTTCCTGAATTTCGTCATCCAGGGTGGAAATGCCTGAAAGTCTGCTTGCCTTGTGATGATTATTTTGCATACGGTGTACAATGGTTCCGCCCAGGATCATGGCGACACAGAACCCAAACCACAGCAGACCAATGAGCCAGAGACTCTGCGGGATCCATAAGGGCGTTGCAAGAGGGGTATTGGCGGCGGAATGCTTTACAACCGAGGTCTTGACCACGAAATACCCGAAATAGCAAAGAACAACAATATAGGTTCCGAGGAGGAGATGTGCGATCAAATCGAGCATGTATCGGCCAGCTGAAGGGAGACGACTGTACAAGACATCGATCCGTATATGGGATTTACGAAACAAGGCATAGCTAAATCCCCAGGTGCAGCTGATGGCCAGAGCGTAGCTTGATAATTCATCAGCTCCGCCTATGGAATAGGCAAAAGCTTTGCGTAAGATGACCTCAACCGCAATCATTATGGCGGCCAGGAAAAGGAGCAAACCTGATCCCCACGCTGCCACCTGAGAAATTTTTTCTGTTTTGTGTAGTAAGCCGCTCATAAATCCTTTCCTTGATTCTTTCTTGTACGATCTCCGACGATAATCATTCTTCAAGCTGCATAGCCCTGCCTTTTCAGACAGTATATATACAGAAAGGAGTTTATCGTTGACTGATGACAACGGATTCTGCCATGTATACAGCAGAATCCGTTGCAAAGAGAAAAACTTACTTCGCCTGAATGCCAACCACCTTACCGATGGTCTCGTTCCAGGTGGTCATGGTTTCGGGGGTGACTTTTTCCGCCAGTGCGGGCAGAACAGCATTCACCAGAACTTCCTGAACTCTACTGACAGATGCTTCTGTCACAGGAACTTCTATGAGGTGCTGTGGCTCACCATGTGGGCATGTTTTACCTGTAAGGCAATCAACGCCTTCCTGTGTTTCTTTGGCTGTCACGGCCCAGCCTGGTTTCTCGAGTTTTTCGGTGATCAGGGTCTGTAATTTCTGTTGCTGCTCTTTGGACAACTTGTTCCAGGTAGTCATGGACATAACGCCGATGACATAGTCCCAACCGCCTACAGGAAGCGGATAGATATACTTGGAAACCTCTCCCCATCCAGCAGAATAACCAGACAAGGAACCGGTAATGGCACAATCAACAACGCCTCGTTGCAAAGACTGAGGCACTTCACTAAAAGATAAAGTTACACCGGTGGCGCCTAAGGCAGTGACAAATTCTGAGGTTGTCCAGCCGGATGCCCTGATTTTTTTTCCTTTCAGATCGTCAAGTCCCTTGATGGGTACCCTACTAAAAAGAACCTGGGCAGGATAGGGAACCACGCTGAGCAGTTTGACATCAAAGTCACGGGCAAGATTCTTTTCCAGCGTTGGCCTGTACGCATCCACGGTCTTTTTTGCAGTTTCAATGTCAGTGGTTACACCTGGCAAGTCCAGAGCAGCAAGATCCGGGGAATCGGAAACAATGTAATCAGCTACAGTATGGACAACATCAAAAACACCCATGCCCATTTGGCGAACAACTGCAGGCCCTTTGAGCTTAACCTGCCCCAGAGAGGTCATGCTGGTTTTCATTCCCATTTCTTGAGGTACGGTTTCCGTCCAAAAAGGTTTTTCAAAATTTTTATACAGGGTTAAGCTGTTCCAGCTACCGACAACTCTCAGCGTATCGGTCTTGGCCAGAGCTGTAGAACAAGAAACAATAAAACCCATACAGACCATCGCTGCGATTTTTTTCCCAAACTTCATACATTCCTCCATAACTGGTTAATGGTTGCAACAGAGACAGCAAGGAAGCTACTTACCTGACTGCGTAATCACTATTTTTAATATCACTGACAAACATATATCCGGGGGCATGGCTAATGGCAAATGGCAGTTTTGCCTTGCGGACAACGTTTTGCGGTGTCACCCCGCAAGCCCAGAAGACAGGAATTTCGTTATCCTTGATCTCTACAAATTCTCCGTAATCTGGTTGGTCAATCTGTGTGATACCGATTGCTTGCGGATCATCGGTGTGGACCGGCGCACCGTGGACATCAGGAAACATACCTGTGATTTTGGCGGCTAGCTCGACCTGAGTGGCAGGGATGGGACGCATGGAAACTACCATGTTGCCGTCAAATAGTCCCACAGGTTGCAGAGGAATATTAGTGCGGTACATGGCCACATTTTTTTGTTGGTCAATATGGCGCAAGGAAATCCCAGCTTCAACCAGGGCTTCCTCAAAAGAAAAGCTGCACCCTAAAAGGAAAAAAACAAAATCAGTAGTATCTATAGCATGAAGCGATTGGACGGTCTCAGTACAGACACCGTCATGCCAGATTTGATAACGGGGGATAGCATCTCTAATATCCGCTCCCGGAGCTAAAAACTTAGACGTATAACTGTTTGGACCAATGACTTCCAGTATGGGACATGGTTTTGGGTTTGCACGGCAGAAAGCTTCAAAATCAGCAGCATCTTTTTCTGGAAAAGCTGCCAGATTTGCTTGCACAAATCCCGGACAATAGCCTGCGGTGGGCTTGTCAAATGAGCCGGCAGCAGATAAGGCTCTAAGTTCTGCAGGAGTCATTACGTTTTCTCCTTAATGTGTATAAGATTTTAGACAACTACCTTGCTCAATACAAATCCGGTCGTCTGTCTTGAAAAACAGGTACAGCATTTCTTATCTGTTCGACCTTGGTCACATCAATACCAACCTGCTGCACCCCCTCAACAAATTCGAATTGGACAAGTGTGCTGCCGTCAGGGCCTACTACAGTGGAGTGGCCGGCAAAAGGTACATTGCCCATTGCTGTATTATTAGCAGCTACCAGGTAGCATTGGTTTTCAATAGCTCTTGCTTTAAGCAGCGCCTGCCAGTGACTAAGCCTTACCAAGGGCCACTGGGCAGCAACAACTAAAACCTGTGCACCTTCAAGTGCAAGTTTTCGTATAAATTCGCAAAAACGAATGTCATAGCAGATGGAAAAGCCAAAGTTGACCCCCTCGATATCGTGCACACAAATTTTATCACCGGCAGTTAAGTAGAGGTGCTCGTCGAGCATTGGAACCAGATGGATTTTGTCATAAAATGCCTCAATCCGCCCTTGACGATTAATGATTTGAGCACGGTTGGTTATGCCTTCGGAGGTTTTGGCAGCGACTGATCCACCGGCAAACCAGACGTCGTGCTTTTGGGCGAGATCACCTAGAAAAGTGGCCTCTTCCTGTCCCTGGTCGCTGGCAATATGGTCAAGCTCTTGCAAAGCATACCCGGTGGACCAGAGTTCGGGTAACACTATAACATCAGGTTTTGGGGAAAGGCCAACAGCCTGCTCGATCAGTTGGCTCATCTTTAAGTAGTTAGCCTTTATATCCCCACTGACAATGATTGGCTGAATTACCGCAATCTGCATAAGCTGTTTAACTCCTGTCTGGTATCGATGTTACCTGGTAGCTTTTAACTATTTCCCGTTTGAGTACAGGATCTCGCATCGAAATTTTACAGGCAGAGGTGAAAATCGTCTCACCACCTATGATGGGAATAGTGCCGCTCAGCAATGATGGCTGTTTCCCTGCTGGACTATCCTCTGCCATTAATTTGAGCAGTTCGGTGTAATGGAGTATTTGGCCGAGGGTCCCTGCCTGGTAGGCGATCCATTCGCCATTTTGGAATACTTGTGAGTGGATTTCGATTTGATCCCAATGCTCGGCAACATCATCTACTTTCCAAAAAATATCGCCTAGTACTTTGTCGCAGATTTGTTTTGCTTTCCCGACAGATACTGCTTCCAACTCACGATCGGTATGATCACTGGCAACGGTTACGTAGAGGGTGCCTTCTTTATCTTTGGCCAAGAAAAATTCTACTTCCGGGCTTGTTTGCTCACCAACAACCAACACGGTATCCGCATTTGTTAATCTTACAGGACTGATCCAATACAGTGCTGGGGTAGCATAGGGGGTAGGGACACCCATTATTTTTAACTCATCAATATGCGTTTGTACACTCTCTTGGTCGCGACCTGTATACCCTGCAGCGACACAACTATCCATATAAAGGGTAATACCTTGGGGTTCACTGCTGTTGCAGTATATATATGCGTCATATGTGAACATATGCATCACCATAGTTTTAAGACGTGAATAAGACAGAAAATGACCCAAAAGGAGGCCACTAAATTATCCCGGATGAGAAATTCGGGTTAAGCAGAAAAACAGTTTCTGTAGAATATCGTCGACATGTTTGCATAATGTCGGCGGTTTGTCGATAAAAAATTAACGTTCTCAGGGCCTTGAGCAAGAAACTAGCTTGCTGGGCACTTTGCGCCCATCTTTAAAAGAGTTGAGCCGCTTTATCCAGATTCTGGAAATCGGCCACTAAGTATAGCTATCTTTTTCTACAGTGCTTTCTATCGCGGATGGTAAAGGAAAGGGGTGGCTATGCAAAAAAGATTAAAGGGGTATCATTGCTTTCCTTGACTTACATCCTTTATCCGACCAGAAAACCCACGATTCTGGTTTTAAATGCCTCGGCATGGAGATCAATAATGTGCTTAAGCCGTTCGATGTCGCGGGTCTTGAGCAAATCAATAATTTGCTGGTGTTCGTCAATCACTGTCCGGTAATGTTCGCTAAGACTTTTCCGGTCATTAATCCGATTACCAAAGGAAAGATAGGCCAGCCGCCTGGTTTCACACTGGACTGCTGTAATACCATGGATCAGATACTCATTGTGGGAACACTCAGCGTAGGCCAGGTGAAAGCTATAGTTTTCCTTGACCATTGCCAACGTGTCATATGCTTCGGCTGCTTTTTCTAAATTTTGGTTGGCCACCGCCATTTTCTCTAGTTGAGTTTCAATCTCCTTGGTTGCTGCCAGGTCTGCAACTCCTTTTTCAAGAATTGCCAATGTTTCAAAGACCGCCCTGGTGGACTGGAGGGTAACCGGCCTGACTGTGAATCCCTTGCCTGATTTGGACTCAACCATCATGTTTATCTCCAGACGCATTAATGCCTCGCGAATGGGGGTCCGCCCTATACTAAGGGCTTCCATGAGGTACTTTTCTTCAAGTTGCTGTCCAGGCTGAAACTCGGTGGTCATTATCTGTTGAAAAATCTTGTCGTAGGCGATCTCTACCTTTGACAACTTTCGTTTGGTCATCTTGCCTCTTCACCCCTTTTCCTCTTTAGTTACTCTAAGGTAAAGAGTATCATACCACAATGCATGTAAATTTAAAGAGATAGGGTGAAATAATGCTTATGAATATAAATCAAATATATTTAGATTGCGTTTGAGCATATATTTAGTATTATTTTATCTATAAATGACGACCTGACGTGTTCAGGCCGGCACCTCGCCACCTGAAATTGCCTCTAAACAGTCAGTTATCCTTGTAAGCAATTTTTTTTATTGGGTCATTCCAATGAGTTGGTTTAATATCAGGTTTTAACCAAATTTTGCCATATCTCATATTCTCAGGCTACACACACCATTCACTTAGCAAAGGGAGAGCGCTACTATGAAACAGATTGACCTCAATTGCGATATGGGAGAAAGTTTCGGTGCTTACCAGATGGGAGCCGATGATGAGGTCATGCCGCATATCACTTCGGCAAACATTGCCTGTGGATGGCATGCTGGTGATCCTATGGTTATGGATCGTACCATTCGTATGGCAATTGCACACAACGTCAATACCGGTGCGCATCCAGGCTATCCCGATCTCATGGGTTTTGGTCGTAGGCCAATGAATCTCACCCCTGTGGAAATTCGCAATTACATTATATATCAGGTAGGCGCACTTCAGGGTTTCTGCAATGTTCATAATACCAGGGTCAGTCATGTAAAACCCCATGGCAGCCTCTACCTCAAAGCCGTTGAAAACGAAGACATCGCCAAATCGATTGCTGAAGGAATTGTCAGCGTCAGTTCGGATATTGCCTTTATTGCCCTGGCCGGCGAAAAGGGAAAGATCATGGCAAAGGTAGGGGAGGAGTTCGGACTCCGTGTTATATACGAAGCTTTTCCGGATAGGGCATATACCCCCGATGGTAATCTTGCCCCCCGTGGCCAGGAGGGTTCTGTCAAGACCGATCCTTCCGAAATCGCAGAACGTGCTTTGATGATGGCAGAAGAAGGGAAGATCGTCGATACATCGGGCAATATCATCGAAATCGAAATTGAAACACTGTGTTTGCACGGAGATACAATCCATGCGGGAACCCTGGTGAGAACTATCCGGAAAACTTTGGAAAAAGCAGGTATAAATGTGAAACCAGCGCTTGATCCTTCGCAAAATGGATAAAGAAAAGCAACATACCATATTTTCTCAACCTGTTTTTCGGCATGTTGGAGAAAGAGGGTTACTGGTCGAATTCAGTGCTGAGATTGATCTGGAAACCAATCAAAAAATACATGCCTTCTGCAGATTACTTGAAGATGATTTACCTGAGGGGATTGTCGAAATAATACCCTCGTACAGATCTTTGGTTTTAGTGTATGAGCCACTGGTAGTCGATATGCCCAAGTTACAGGAAAAGCTTGTGATCCTGTATGGTGATGTGGAAAGCGCTATAGACTTGAATGCTGAAATAGTTGAAATTCCAGTGTGCTATGGCGGGGAATTTGGAGAAGATCTGGAGTACGTGGCAACCCACAATGGATTGTCCGTCGATCAAGTGATCAGCATACATTCGGGAACACTGTATCCAGTTTACATGATCGGATTTACGCCGGGTTTTCCTTATCTTGGCGGTCTCTCCGAAAAACTGCATACGCCACGGCTTGCAACGCCAAGAACGCTTGTTCCTGCAGGATCAGTAGGCATCGCTAACAATCAAACCGGTATTTATCCCATTGACAGTCCCGGTGGATGGCAATTAATAGGGAGATGCCCTTATAAACTTTTTGATCCGCTTCGCTCTAACCCTTTTCTTGTCAAAGCAGGTGATCAACTTCGTTTCATCCCTGTTTCCCGGCAAGATTTTTTTGCATTACAAACTG
Organism: Desulfogranum marinum; assembly: GCF_016918565.1. GTDB lineage: Bacteria > Desulfobacterota > Desulfobulbia > Desulfobulbales > Desulfobulbaceae > Desulfogranum > Desulfogranum marinum. The sequence continues at coordinate 83,658 of NZ_JAFFQD010000009.1, read as the reverse complement.
AAACGACCTGATGCCTGCAGCGTTTAAAATTAGCCGGCCTGGAGCATACTCCACTGTCCAGGATCTCGGTAGATTCGGATACCAGCGTTACGGAGTGCCCCCCAGCGGCGCGTTGGACAGGTTTGCGGCGCAAACAGTAAATGTATTGTTAGGCAATCATGAAAACTGTGCTGTGCTGGAAATGACCATGAGCGGGCCGGTTCTTGAAATACTGGCTCCATGCACACTGGCTGTCACCGGTGCAGCCATGCCCATCACACTCAACGCTACCATCGTCAAAAACTGGTCATCTTTTCCAGTTGTCAAAGGTGATGTTGTGACGATTGGGCATGCTGAGGCTGGTTGTCGAGCCTACCTAGGCATTAATGGTGGAATAGATGTACCGGTAATTATGGGGAGTCGCTCCTGCTATACAGACGGCCGATTGGGCGGGCATGAAGGACGTCCTCTTGTGGCCGGCGATATATTGGCTTCCTGCGAACAGCAGATAGATAGGGATACATTCGAAAATAGAGTTATTCCTGTCGCCTACAGACCAACGTACAGCTCTCACTGGGAGCTCCGTGCTATTCCAGGTCCACAAGATGATTATTTCGATCAGGGATTGGAGCTTTTTTTCAGTCAACAATTCACCATTACCCCACAGGCTAATCGGATGGGGTACAGACTGAAAGGACCTACGATAGAACGTAAAAAAACAATGCCGGCAAGTATTATTTCTGAACCAAGTCTTCCAGGTGGAGTGCAGATTCCAGAAGGAGGTGATCCAATAATCCTGCTTTCTGAGCAAACTGTAGGCGGTTACGCAAAAATTGCAACCGTCATACGAGACGATATCGCAAAAATCGCACAGGCAATGCCGGGGGACACTATCCGATTCCGGAAAGTTTCCATTGAAGAAGCTCGCGATATTGAGCGGAAAAACAAAGAATTGCTCAGTTTACTAAAAGACGAATATAGTGGTGAGCAATCATTTGCCGTCTTGGGCAAACAGTATTATAAAAGTGAGATATTCAACGAGAAGATTATGAACTTCCTCCGCCAGATATAGCGAGTCAGGAAAAGGAAGCGAACAACCACACTTCAGGTCGTAAGTAGAGTTCACACGTACTGATCCTTAACCTTCATATACATTCAGTCAATCCTCAACACAGGAGTACGCACTTCATGAACAGATTGAAAACGTTGTTAGCTGTTACAGCCCTTGTCTTTTTTTCTGCCGGTGCAGTTTCGGCCGCCCCCACAAAACTCGACCTTAATGCAGTGTACGGCGCGACAAGCTTCCACACCCAAGGTGCTATGGATTTCGCCAAACGAGTGGAAACCCATACCAATGGTTCCGTGCTCATAACCGTTCATCCCGGCGGCAGCCTAGGTTTTAAGGGACCGGAACTGCTTAAGGTCGTGAAAGACGGACAGGTTCCGATGTCAGACATCCTCATGGGCGTAGTGGCAGGGAGCTCACACGTCTTCGGCGTAAGCTCTTTGCCGCGCCTTGTTAGATCCTACGATGATGCCCGTGCCCTGTATAACGATACCAGGCCGCTCTACGAAAAGGCTGCTACCAAATGGAATCAGAAGTTACTCTATGCCGCACCATGGCCACCTAGTGGACTTGTCACCAAAAAGGTTATCAACAGTGCCGCCGACATACAAGGTATCAAGACTCGCACCTATGATAAAAACGGGGCGGAATTTCTCAAAGCAATGGGCGGCATGCCGCTGTCAATGCCTTGGGGGGAAGTGTATGCTTCTTTGCGCACAGGTATGATCGATTCCGTACTTACTTCTTCTGAATCTGCCAAAAACGGGAAGTTCTGGGAAGTTCTCAGTAATTTTAAACCTATTAATTACGCCTACCCATTGAACATGGTCACCATTAATCTCGATTACTGGAATGCACTGACTCCTGAGCAGCAGGAAGCAATGGTGAAAGCCGCAGAGGAAACGGAGACCGCGCAGTGGAAAAATTCCCAGGCAAGAAGTGAAGAGGCTCTGCAAACTATTAAAGAAAAGGGTATTTCTGTGTCCATGGAAGATGCTGCCTTTACCGCAGAACTGGATGCTGCTGCTGCTCAGATCCAGCAAAAGTTTCTGGAAAAGGCTAAAAAAGCTGAAGCCGCTGTTCTTGGAAAATACATAAAGTAATGAAAAAGCTCATTGCTATCATTGAGTCAATTTCACGGGCCGGAGGGTATGTCTCCGGCCTGTTTATGATCCTGATTGTGCTCCTTATAGTGGTTGAAATCGTAGCACGTACCGTGTTTAACGCTTCAACCCTGATCAGCGACGAGTACAGCGCTTATTTTTTTGTGGCTGTTGTCATGTCGGGTCTCGCCTTTTCCATGAAAGAGGGCGCTCATATCCGAATCAGCATTGTCAGAAGCAGATTATCTCAAGAGGGGCAACGTATATTAGATTTGCTGGTTTTACTGATTGCCCTTGTCCTATCCTGCTTTGCCCTGTATCACTCGGTGCTGATGACCTATGATGTCTGGGATTTGGGTATGACTGCTGATTCGATCTCCGAAACGCCTATTTTTATTCCCCAGCTGGTTATCCCTGTGGGCCTGTTGCTCTTCATCCTGCAACTGGCAAGCGGTTTCCTAAGGAGGCTGTTATCATTTCCGACCCGTTAATCCTGACCTTTGCCTTGTTCGGAATCATGTTTTTACTGCTGCTGTCCGGATTGTGGATAGGATTTTCACTGATGGCTTCAGGTGTGGCAGGTATGCTTCTGTTTGATCTCAACCTGCCGCCGACTATTTCTATTTGGGACAAAATTGGTGGCCTGCTTGCAAATTCTATTTGGAACAGTACCAATTCCTGGTCGTTGACAGCCTTGCCCCTTTTTATCCTGATGGGAGAAATCCTGTACCGGACCCAGATTTCCACTCGCCTGCTTAATGGTCTACAACCATGGTTGTCAAATATCCCGGGGAGGCTGCTTCATATTAATGTTGTCGCCTGCTCGCTTTTTGCTGCGGTTTCAGGATCCAGCGCTGCTACCACTGCAACGGTAGGGAAGATAACCTTGGATGAGCTCTCGAAAAGAGGCTATGACAGGAGCATTGCCATCGGCTCTTTAGCTGGTGCAGGTACACTCGGCTTTCTGATTCCGCCCAGCCTGATCATGATTATCTATGGTATCCTTTCGGACACCTCCATTGGTAAGCTGTTTATTGCCGGTGTGGTCCCCGGCTTGTTGTTGGCTTCTGCATATGCACTGTATATTGCAATACGGGCCATCATCAATCCAGGCGTCATGCCGGAGGATCAGGAAAAATATACGCTGCGGGATAAAATTAAATCCTCACAGGAATTGTTTCCAGTCCTGCTGCTTATCTTTATTGTTCTTGGTGGAATCTACATGGGGATAACCACCCCTACGGAAGCTGCGGCAATAGGTGTTGTCGGTGCCTTTGGGCTTGCCCTTTGGTTTAAAAATCTGACTGTAGCCAATTTTAGGCAAGCCGTGCTTTCCGCAGTGAAAACAACCTCGATGATCTCGTTTATTATCGTCGGTGCGGCATTTCTTTCTCAGGTGGTCGGATTTGTTGGTATTGCAAGGGCACTGAGTTTGTACATATCAGGGCTTGGCCTTTCGCCATATCTTTTGATTTTTGTCGTGGCTATCATGTACCTCATCCTGGGTATGATCCTTGACGGCATTTCCATCGTGGTCATGACCTTGCCCATTGTCCTGCCAATTATTATTGCTGCCGGTTTTGATCCGCTTTGGTTTGGTATTTTTCTTGTTTTTATGGTGGAGTTATCGCAAATAACGCCGCCGGTAGGATTCAGTATCTTTGTGATAGAAGGCATTTCCAATGAAAAAGTAGGCAATATTCTTAAGGCTACTTTTCCCTTTTTTTTGATTATGATTTTGATGGTGATCATGATCACTGCCTTTCCTGAGATTGTTTCCTTCCTGCCTAATAAAATGGTTGAATAAGCTCTGTGCGGGGTATCTTTCGTACCCTGCATAGTGGTCCTTTAAAAAAGCGACATGCAATGCTTCCCTCACAAGCTCCATACTCAGCTGATTCAGCGGAAAAATAAGCAAAACCATTTGAGAGAAAAGGGTGGAGAAGATTTGTTTGAAAAAAGAACTTCTACTCGTAACATCAACAAATAATGATTCGTACAACACTATTCATGTATGTGTTAGAAATTTAACGGATACCGCTTGTAGATTATTCTAAGTCTATTTTTTATTCAAATATACGATAAAGCATGTACCTCTGCCTTCCTCACTTTCAGCGACAATTTTACCTTGATGAGCGTCGATTATTTTACGAGATATTGTTAGTCCCAAACCAGTGCTTTTTTCGCTTCCCGTCTTGGTTGAACTGCTTCTAGAGAAAGGACTAAAGATCTTTTTAATTGCCTCCCGGCTCATGCCATCCCCTCTATCCTCCACCGAAAAAAGAATTTTGTTTTCCGTTTCCTGTAAGGCAACAGACACAGTTGTGCCAAGCGGTGCATGTTCAATGGCATTGCCGATCAGGTTACTCATAACCTGTTCTATTTTATCTGCGTCCACTGGAATTTGTGAAAGTCCCGTCTGGATCTTCACGTCCAGATCGACCCTTTTTTTACTCGCTGGAATCCTTGCCGAAACAAGACTCTTTTCCAATATCTCTGCAGGGTTCACCTGGGTGATGTTGAGATGAAAATGCCCAGCTTCAATGGCGCTGACATCGAGGAAGTCATTGACCAGTCGTTTCATGAATAGGGCGGAATTTTCAATTTTGTTGAGAAAACCGGTATGTTCGCTGTTAAGCTGCTCACTGGTTTCATCAAGCAAAAACTCAGTGTACGTAAGGATCACCGATATAGGTTTACGCAGGTCGTGGGTTGCCATTCCTAAAAATTGATTTTTGACACTGTTGAGATGAGCGAGCTGGGCGTTTTTCTTCTGGAGCGAGCGTGTTAGATTGTTCAATTCTTGATTAGCACGGAGTAATTCCGAACGGAGGAGCTCTAGCTCTTCTGCGTCGCTTTTCCCAAATACCAGGATGGCATCGTTTACCCTGCGAAAGGTGAAAAGATATGATCTCGGCAATGAATTCGGTATGTTGAGATGGAGAAGATGATGCGTATCGCTTTTATGGATATACTTTTCCAGTGTGAATGATTGCTGGAAGTCAACAAGTAACTCCTCAAAGTTGTCACCAACAATGTTCGCACCCAGAAGTTTCCTGCAATATTTATTGATCGATAGTACTACCCCCCCTTCATTCAGCAAGAAATAAAGGATTGGCGCATCATCTTGAAAATATTTGAGCACAATCTCCGATTGTGGCTGGGTAAAGGACATAGAGACAATTATATGTTTTTTTCCAACTGAGCAAGTGACTCTAGGTAGTGCGTACCTGAATACTTGTTCAGCGCACTTGTTCCACCACATATAAAAGCATGGCCGCCGACAAGGATATCGCTATTTGGATAATGAGAACACACTGCGTCAAGAGTTGTTTCCAGGGCCGGTAGGTTGAAGTAGATGGCCAGAGACAAACCAATCAAATCAGGTTTGACCTCATCAATACATTGCAGCAACTCATCAACCGGGGTGTTGGCACCGAGAAAGTGTGCATCCCAGCCATGAAATTCCAATATATCCGCTACCATCTTGCCGCCAATTTGGTGGTATTCGTTTGCAGTGCAGGATATAACAACCTTTTTGGCTGATTGACTGCCGGATACGAGGTGCGGGTAACTGAGGCTGAGCATATTTTCGGTTATTGCTGTTGCCAGGTGCTCCCTGGCGACACTTATTTTATTCATTTCCCAGAGTTCGCCGATCCTGTACATGCTCTTCTGAAAGAGTTGGGTATAGAGCTCCCGTATGTTTATTTTGTTTTCAAGAAGATTCGTGACAATGTTGAGACATGCTCCCCTGTCACCATTAAGGATTGCATGGAGATAGGCTTGATAGAGTTCATCTTTAATCATCTTCTATCCTTAGTCTGTTTAGGTCGGCTACTACTCTGAAACTTTGCTTGTTGCCTTGTTGATAGTTTTTTCAACAGCAGCAATCCAGCCATCGGGGAAACGATCGCTATCAACCAGCCATTTGTGTAAACTGTTGAGTGCTTCGGGGATACCATTGTTTTCATCTACCACTGCGCTGACCAGTAGAAAGCCAATTTTTTTATATTCATCTCTCATGTCTAATTCTACAAATTGATCAAACTCTTCGGCCAAGTTCCTGAAAATTTGTTCCTCAATTTTTTTAAGTCTATTGAGTTTGAGTCTGTCTGCAGAGATGAGCAGTTTTTGATAGAGCCCTTTGTTTTCCGGGACAGCTGTTGTTAGCTCCTGAGACAGGTAATACAGGAGGGATTCTAACAGTAGAGACGGCATTCCTCTAGCAGCGAGCACCCGGCAAAGCCAGTCAATCTGTTTTTGCAGAGCAATTTGGTCAAGAGCTGTAAGGGTAGCCAGCCAACAAGTGTCACTGTCACTAAAACGCTTCCCCCTTTTTCCGTAGCGCTTTTCATAATAGGGGTACTCGCTCCAGCAGCGGTTACTGGCGTTTAGCGCTGCTTGAATTTCTCTTTTGTCAGTAGGGATAGGATGATTGCCGGCTTCCGGGTTGATTCGGGCAACATGAAAAGTGTTGTTGGATTTCTTCAAAGGAAACAAGCTGCGGTAAAGCTTTTCCAAACCAATGAATGTTTCGTGAGCCCCTTCAATAATAGGAGGGTACAATGCAGGAGTACTAATAACTCTATTCATTTTGTCGGCAAATTGTTGCCAATGGCTTCTAACTTTGTCTTTATAGCCGGCGTAATATTGACTGCCATTGAGTCCTCCTAAGTGATAACTTTCGGTGATATCAGGCTGATGCATATAATTGCCCAATGTCGAGCCTTCCATTACGTAAAGATATCCTAAAAGAGAGAGAGGGCGTTCAATGCTTATTAAGCGGATTTTTTCCACCATAGACAGAGCCGAGTCGATAGAAGGGATGTTGTCTGAGCAGACCCTAGGTTCGAAAAAGAGAAGGTCCTCTAAAAGGAGGGGAAGTTTTCTTAAATCATCATTCCAGACGCTAAGAATCTGTTGATTTGTTGAAGTGGCAAGCTGGTCTTCCAGAACACTATGGACGACGCTCAGCGCCCTAAGCTGGTTCACATAACACTCCAGAGGCAGGCGGTGTGCAATCAACTCGCAAAAATATGGCAACGATTCAAGCTTTACATGGTAGTCTGCTGTCTCCGCTTTCAATATTGCCATTATTTCCATATCTTTTTCTTTTTTAATATTCTTAATAAAGTTAGAGGGATCAGCCAAAGATAATTTTAAAATGACCGATGAAGAAAAATCTTACGCTTATAGAAAAGCCTTGTCTTTGCAGAGGATACAAGAGGACCGCAAGAATCGTCAATGAGAATTATCGACATTTATGTTATCTCTTTCCATAGAGCTATACGTAAGAGTACTAAAATAGAAACACTACTGAAGAAGCAATGGATTCGACCGCACTTTTTTTGGTAATTGACGATGACCCTGATCTCCTTGAAGGCATGGCTCGCATTCTTCGCCGGGATGGACATCAAGTTATAACCGCGTCTACCGGGGCGGAAGGGATTCGTTTAGCTGTAGAACAACAACCTGATATAGCTGTTGTTGATGCCGTGCTACCTGACATGAATGGCCTTGAAGTATGTCAACACATTCAGGCTTCGCTACAGCCTGGAGTAATTGATACCATTCTTATTTCAAGTACCCAAACTGCGGCAGAGTACTACGTTAAGGGTTACCATGCGGGAGTGAGTGAATATATATCTCGCCCTTTGCCCAATGCAGAGTTTTTAGCTCGGGTAAACGCCAGGCTCAAAGAAAAAAATACCAGGGATTCCCTAAAGCTGGACCGCGAAAAAGCCAGAGAGGTATCAGACAGAGAGAAACTTCATCGAATTGATTTGGAAGAAGAACTTCAGACAATTTTTTTTCAAGCCCCGATTGCCCTGTTTTTGACAGATGGTGATGCGAGAGTACTCAAAGCCAATCCAGCCTTGGCTAAAATATTTGGTGGTGATGTTGATTCGAAAATTGGTGAGTCCTGCGGAGTCGCCTTTGACTGTTCACGCAACGCAGATCACACAGAAGGCTGCGGTTTTGGTCCGTTTTGTGCAGCCTGTGGTGTACGAAGTGCCATTACCGATACATTCTCCACCGGCCAGTTCCATACGGAGCTTGAAGCATGCCTGAGATGCATGCAGGAAGATCGAATTGTACGATTTTCAACCAGTCTTGTTGTTGTCTCGGGAGAAAAGAGGGTGTTTGTCTGTATGGAAGACGTGACAGAACGTAAGGCTTCTGAGATTGCTCTTTATAAAAACGAAGAGTTTTTCAGGCGCACTTTTGATCAGTCCCCCATTGGGGCCGCTATTATAAGTCTCGACTATACGTTTCTCAACGTCAATGACGAACTGTGTACAATGACCGGATATCAATCATCCGAATTATTCAGTCAGCATTTTTCTGTTATTACCTGTGCCGAAGATTTATCCTTTTACCTCAAGCAAGCCGAGGACCTTGTCGAGGGCCTCATCGATTCGTATGAGATGGATAAACCTCTTGTCCATAAAAGTGGAAAAAAGATATGGGTGCGCCTGTCAGTTCGATTGATCCGGGATAATGAGGGAAACCCCATGTATTTCTTGCCGATGATGATTGAAATTGATGATCGTAAACGGATGGAAGAAGAAAAGGATATTCAGCTTGAACTCTTTTCCATCATCGGCAAGCAAAATGACCTGCACAAAATGTTAGAGAGTGTCTTGTTTTTTTTCAAGACCTGGTCTGGTGTAGATGCCATTGCTATTCGTCTTAAGCAAGGAAAGATGTTCCCCTATTATGCATCCATTGGTTTTCCAGAAGAATTTATTCGTACAGCAAAAAGCGTGTTCACTACGGATGATAAGGGCACACGATTTTCCTGCGGGGAAGATGAGCAACATTTAGAGTGCATGTGTGATTTGGTTATTAATGGTCGACATGATGCCTCGCGCTCTTTTTTTACTGCGAGAGGGAGTTTTTGTTCAAATAACACCAGTCTGTTTATGACACGACATGACACTCCCCACATGTATCATGGCATGCCGAATCATTGTAATGCGGCTGGGTATGAATCAGTTTTACTGGTTCCGCTACAAGTAGGTGAAAACACCTTGGGCCTGATTCAACTCAACCACAAAGAGGCAAATCGTTTCTCCTCTGAATTTGTCTCGTTGATGGAGCGACTTGCAGGGCATATTGCCGTGGCTATTGCCCAACAACTTGCCGAGCAAAACTTGAAAATAAAGCAGGCAGAGCTAGAGGAAATGAATGCTGCCCTCAAAGTACTGCTCAGGAATCGGGAAGAAGACCTGCTGGAGCATGACCGGGGGATATTAATCAATGTCCATCAGCTGGTTTTACCCTGTATCGAGCGATTAAAGCTAGGAGCCCTTGATACCCAGCAAAAATCGCAGCTCAACGTGCTGGAAAGCAACCTGAAAACAATCACCTCTCCTTTTGCAAAAAATTTATCTTCTATAAAGAGTGCTCTCACCCCTTCATTAGTGCAGGTTGCAGATATGATAAGAAAAGGGCTCACCAATAAAGAAATTGCCAGGTTGCAGGGAATTTCCGTCAAATCTGTCGAAACGTATCGAAAACGCATTCGTGCTCGACTCAATTTGCAAAATTCAAAAATTAATTTAAGAGCCCATCTTATGAGTATGGAGCAGTGGGACAATTAGTGTCCCGTTTTGGTCCCGTTAAAACCTGTTGTCTTTTCCTTCCGTATTGATGAATATCAGAAGTAATTTATTTTTGTACTTGCCATTCTTGTTGCGAACTGGCGGGAAACACTTCTATCAAGACAGCAGGTTCACGACAAATGCCCAAAAGTATTGTTTTTTCAGAACATGAAAAAAATAAGGAATCAAAAATCATACATTGTGAGCTCTTACCTGTCCCGTATCAATCTCTTGATATGGATGGGAATATCCTGGAAGTAAACCAGCTTTGGCTTAAGACTCTTGGCTATAGCCGTGAAGAGATTATCGGGACTTCTTTTGTTGATATTATTTATCCTGAGGACATCGAAAGCTTTAATGCGAAGTTTTCTGCTCTACAGCACAGGGGTACTGTTTTAGGTGTTAAATTTCGAATATTTAATAAAAACGGCACAATAATTTGGTTTTCATTTGAGGGTACCTGTGAGGAGCATGCAGAAGATGGATCACGCCAGACTCATTGTCTCCTCTTTAATATAACAGAACAAAAAACAACGGAGGAGAGGCTGCGGGAGAGTGAAAATAAATTTTTTCTCGCCTTCGATGCCAGCCCTGATGCAATCAACATAAACCGCCTTGAAGATGGCCTCTATATAGACGTTAACAAGGGATTCACAGAGCTAACAGGTTTTACCAAAGACGATATTTTTGAAAAGACCTCACTGGATATCAACATTTGGCACGATCCTCTAGACAGACAACGGTTGGTGCAAAGTTTGCAAAGGGAAGGTGTTTGCGAAAATATCGAAGTAAAATTCCGCAAAAAGGATGGCAGCGTTACCACTACGTTAATGTCTGCCAAGATCATTTCCCTGGAAAATACCCCTCATATTCTATCGATAACCAGAGATATAAGTAAGTTAAGAGCTGCCGAACGGCAAATTCTTGAACAAAATATACTTTTTGAAACGATGTTTAACGCCATCGATGATGGTGTGGTAATCACCGATACAGACCGAAAAATTCTCTATGCTAACAAAGGGATGGAAAAAACTTTCGGTTATTTACCCGAAGAATTAAGAGGGAAAACCACAAAAATTCTCTATGCTGCCTCTGCTGCATATCAAACAGCAGGCAAAAGGATTTTCGGCAAAGATGCACAGCAAGAAGACAAAGTGTATGTGACTTCATACAAACATCGTTCGGGAAAAGAATTTCCCGGCGAAACCTTCGGCGTAAAACTCTACGACCAAAATGATAAATGGATAGGCAACTTGGGGGTAATGCGTGATGTCTCCAAACGCATGGAAAGAAAGGCTGAACGTGACCGCTTAATTGCTGCAATTGAACAAACCCGTGATGCTATTGTCATCACTGACAAAGATGCAAAAATAAAATATGTCAATCCAGCCTTTGAAATCATCTCCGGCTATACCTCTGAGGAAGTGTTTGATAAGAACCCGCGGATCTTGAAAAGTGATGAGCAGGATGCATCTTTTTACCAGGATTTGTGGCAAACGCTTAACAGCGGCCAAACCTTTAAAGGCCGCATGGTGAACAAGCGCAAGGATGGTGATTTTTTTACAGAAGAAGCAACAATATCTCCTGTTTTTGATCCTGAGGGACAATTGGTTCACTTTATCGCCGTTAAACGCGATATAACTGAGCAGATATCGCTGGAGTCTCAATTGCAGCAGGCTCAGAAAATGGAGGCTGTCGGTCGGCTCACAGGTGGGGTCGCTCACGATTTTAATAATATTCTCGGGGTGATAATTGGTTACACCGAGATGGCACTTGAGGACGTTGATCCCAAAGACAACCTTTATGGATTACTAGGGAAAATCCTTAATGCTGCTGAGCGTTCTGCGACTATTGTTCGCCAATTACTCGCTTTCTCAAGGAAGCAGACGATTTCTCCGAAAGTTATCGATTTAAACAGCGCGGTCGCAAATATGTTGCAGATGCTCCACCGCCTAATTGGTGAGAACATCGACCTAACTTGGGTTCCGGACTCGGACACTCTCATAATCAAAATAGATCCAAGTCAAATTGATCAGATTCTTGCCAATCTTTGCGTAAATGCTAAAGATTCTATTACCGGTTCTGGAAATATAATCATTGAAACAGCGAGGGTTACCTTTGATCAGGAATATTGCGCAGACCACTTCGGGTTCTACCCTGGAGAGTTTATCCAGCTGTCTGTGAGCGATAACGGGTGTGGCATTGATAAGGAAAATCAGGAGCATATTTTTGAACCATTCTTTACTACCAAAGGGCTGGGGGATGGCACAGGGCTTGGGTTGTCAATGGTTTACGGCATAGTCAAACAAAATGGAGGTTTCATAAATTTGTACAGTGAGCCAAACAAGGGAACCACTTTCAAATTGTATTTTCCATCTTGTGATGAGGAAAATCGAAAAACAGGAAAAGTTGTTGCCTCTAGCAATAGGAAGAGCTGGGGAGAAACTATTTTGCTGGTAGAAGATGACCTTACTGTATTGGCAATGACCCAAAAGATGCTTGAAAAAATAGGATATAGTATTTTGCCTGCTAGCAGGCCAAGTGAAGCTATACAAATTGCAGAAGATTATTCCGGAGATATTGATTTGGTTTTTACTGATGTCGTTATGCCTGAAATGACCGGAAAAGAAATGGCTGAACGTATTCAACCACTTTATCCCAACGTCAGTGTGCTGTTTACTTCAGGCTACACTGCCAACGTGATTGCACATAATGGAATTTTGGATGAAGGTGTTCAGTTTATCCAAAAACCATTTTCTCTCGATCAATTAGCCCACACACTACAAAGTATTTTGAGCTGAAGTACACAATGGAAAGTATTCCCATGGCCTTAAATAAGTTTGCTGTTGAGTATAGGATATGAAAACCAATAGAAAAACAGGTAGCACACAAAAACCTAAGCACTATGTAGGTATCGGAGCGTCTGCAGGCGGCCTGGAAGCGATCGAACTGTTTTTCAAAAATATGGAAACAACGAGTGGATTGGCGTTCATAGTCGTCCAGCATCTTTCCCCCGACTATAAAAGCTTGATGGTCGAATTGCTGTCAAAAAAAACCGCGATGCCGGTTCACCGTGCTGAAGAAGGTATGGAAGTCCTCGCTAACAACGTCTACCTTATCCCTCCTAAGAAAAATCTTACCATTTTTCATGGTAAGCTGCTGCTGAATGATAAGGTCATCAAGCAGGGGATCAACCTGCCTATTGATATTTTCCTTAAATCGCTTGCCGAAGATCAAGCCAACAATTCCATAGCTATCATTCTTTCAGGTACAGGCAGTGACGGGACCAGAGGCGTGAGGGCGATTAAAGAGCTCGGCGGAATGGTTATGGTGCAGGAAGAAGGAAGCGCCAAATTCGACGGTATGCCTAGATCGGCCATCTCAACAGGGGTTGCCGATTTTATACTGGCGCCGGAACAAATGCCGGAACAACTCCTCGCCTATGTTGCTCACCCTTATGTCACAGGGGAAAAGCAATCTGATCTCTTGTTGCAAGACGCTGATGCCCTGACCCGGCTTTTTGCTGAGCTACGAGACAAAGTCAAGGTCGACTTTACCCATTATAAGCCAACTACCGTCACCCGCCGCATCGAGCGCCGAATGTCGGTCAACCAGATCAATGATTTTGAAAAGTATGTTGAATATCTGCAAAACTTTCCCGGCGAGGTAACCGCTCTCTACCGCGATCTGCTCATTGGAGTCACCAATTTTTTTCGAGACCCAAAGGCCATGCATGAGTTGGGGGAAAAATGGCTGCCTGAATTGCTGCAAGGCTCCAACAACAGGGAGATACGTTTTTGGGTAGCGGGTTGTTCCACTGGAGAGGAGGCTTATACGCTTGCCATACTTGTAAAAGAGGCCATGGAGAAATCTGCAATCAGTCGGGATATAAAAATTTTTGCCACCGATATTGACAAAGATGCTCTTGTTTCGGCAAGTACAGGAATATACCCCGAAAGTATTATAGGTGACCTGAACCCGAAAATTGTTGCCAAATATTTCTACCATAAAGAAGAAAAGCTGCAGATTGCTAGGCACTTACGTGAGATGGTCGTGTTTGCTCAACACAACGTTATCAAGGACCCACCCTTCACCAATATCGACCTGATAAGCTGTCGCAATCTCCTTATCTATTTACAACCTGTTCTTCAGCAGAAAGCCTTTGAAATGTTTAATTTTTCTTTAAACCCGGGTGGCCTGCTTTTTTTGGGTACCAGTGAAAGTATCGGCGAGATGAAAGAATGCTTTACGTCAGTGCACCATAAGCACAAGATTTATAGATCAAAAGGTAAGCCCCAGCCTTTGCAAAGCGGATTTATCAGTCAAACCCGGGAAGATAAAACGTATTCCACTCAGCCATTCACCAACCGAGGACGGGATCGGCGAGTTGCAGATAACGAGGGCAATCGCATCGTTAAGCAATACCTGGAGATAGCGACTCAATACTATCTTCCACATTCCGTTATCGCCAACGAAAATCTGGAGCTGGTCCATATTGTCGGTGACACTGAAGGGTATTTTAAAATACCCTCAGGGCCGGCCGAATACAACATCACAAAAATGGCAGTACCAGAACTGGCCATACCTCTTTCTACAGGTGTACAAAAAGTTTTTCGCACTGGTGAGCCTCTACATTACACGAATATCAGATTGCAGCGGGCGCAAGGTGCGCGAACAGTTCGTATCCGCATAATCCCCTTGCCGGGGAAGAAAGGTTTCGACCCCTTGGTAGCAATCTTTTTTGAAGAAATAGATAGCCGACCTACAATTGGTATAGAAGAGGCCACCTGCTACGATGTGGGCGAAGAAGCGCAACAGCGTATTGCCGATTTGGAACAGGAACTGCAATTTGCCAGAGAAAATTTACAGGCAACCATCGAAGAGCTGGAAACCTCTAATGAAGAACTGCAGGCCACTAATGAAGAGCTGTTGGCAAGCAACGAGGAATTGCAAAGTACAAACGAGGAGCTGCAATCGACCAACGAGGAGCTGTATACCGTCAATGCAGAACATCAAACAAAGATTATAGAACTTACAGAACTGAATAACGATGTTGATAACCTGTTAACCAGCTCCCGCATCGGTACTCTTCTGCTCGATGAAAACATGGAAATTCGAAGATTCTCTCCTGAAATCGTCAATATCTTCCATGTCATGGAAAAGGATATTGGTCGTCCACTACACCATGTCGCCCATCGGTTGAGCAATATAGATCTAACTGAAAAAATTAAAAATGTTCTCCAGACAAATCAGATGATCGAACAGGAACTCGAATCATCAAGCGGTCGTTATTATCTTGCCCGCATCATTCCCTATGCAATTGGCCCCAATGCATATTCAGGCATAGTGCTAACCTTCATAGATATAACTGAGACAAAAGCAATAAGGGATCATCTTGCACATAGCCGACAGACCACCTTGGATATCAGCCAGTACATGCCGTCCGGCCTGTTTGTGTATCAGCAAAATGATAAAGGTGAACTGTTGTTGGAGAAAAGCAATCCCGAGGCGGAGCGTATGACCGGGATACGCCTTGAAAAGTATAGGGGAAAACGTTTTGAAGAGGTATGGCCGGCAACTGACCGAGATGGGCTTGTCGATAAGTTGCATACCGTGATGGCAACCGGTGAAACCTGCTATCTGGAAAACTATGAATATAAAGATGACAAGTTAGAGGGAGCCTATCGGATCCACATCTTTCGTCTGCCGGAAAAGAGATTGGCTGTAAGTTTTGAAGATATATCAGAACAGCAACGCATGAGCCGTGATTTGGAGGAGGGTGAGCGCAAATACCGGAAGCTTTTTGAAACCATGGCCCAGGGCGTGGTCTATCAGGACTGCGATGGGAAAATCATATCGGCTAATCCTGCTGCGGAAAAGATCCTTGGGTTGACCTCAGACCAAATGCATGGGATTGACTCCATGGATCCCCGTTGGCAGGCCATCGCTGAAGATGGATCGGTACTGCCTGGAGAAAAACATCCGGCAATGGTTGCTCTTTCCACTTGCCAACCAGTCTTTGGTTTCATAATGGGAGTATACAGTCCTGCCTTTTCAGCTACCAGGTGGATTTTAGTCAATTCAAGTCCTCAATTTCATCATAATGAACAACAACCATATCAGGTGTACTCAACCTTTGAGGACATCACTGACCGCTACTGCCTCTTAGCCGATTGTACCAAAACTAAAAGGCACAAGTAGGTTCCCGCAATGTAGATCACAAGCATAACAATAAGCTATGTCACAAAAAAAAGATGAGAATAGCACTACACTTCGCTGTAGAGCAGAAAAGCTCCTTAGCGGGCAATATATAAACACTGACTTGGAGAAGAAGGAAGATCTTCATCAGCTCATCCAAGAACTTCAAGTTCATCAGGTCGAACTTGAGCTGCAAAATCAAGAATTGCGTGAGGCTGAATCCAAGCTTGAACAAAATCGTGCCCGCTATATGAAGCTCTACCACAATGCACCAGTGGGCTATGTAATTTTAAACCAAGCAGGAATTATCAGGGAAACAAACACAACTTTTGCCAATATGGTGGGTGCAGAGAGTCCCCATATACATGGTAAACCCTTTGCTGAATTCCTTGTACCTGTTGATCAGCCAATCTTTCGTGCCCGCCTGAGGTCATTTTTCAAACAGCCTATCGATAAACATATTGAGCTGCGTCTAAAATCAAATGACAAATCAGTTAGATATGTCGATCTTGCGGCCACGATGCAAAATAGCTATGAGGTTTTGGAACAAACAGCCAATGAACTGCTTGTCACTGTCTCTGACGTAACCACCCGTGTAAAAGCCGAGCAGTCTTTGCAAAAATTCCAGGATTTTATCGTGGCTATTATTGATTCACTGGATTCAAATGTCTGTGTTCTCGATAAAGATGGAACTATTCTGCTGGTAAATGAAGCATGGAGACGATTTGCGGCCGAAAATGCATCCAGCACGAGCAATCTTGTGGAAGGGGCAAATTATCTGGATGTTTGTGACAATGCCCAGGGAGATGAGACAGAAACGGAAACGGCTCGTCTTTTTGCTGCTGAAATACGTGCTATCTTAAAGGATGAGAAAGATACATTCACCTTTGAATACCCATGTCATTCACCGGATGAACAGCGTTGGTTTACAGGAACGGCGACAAAACTGATCGCCGATAATGGTTATGGGAAAATCGTTTTGCGGCATCAAAATATTTCCGCACGCAAGCAACTCGAACACGAGAGAATTAAGCTGCATAATCAATTGAAACAAATAGAAAAGGCGGAGAGTCTCGGCGTCATGGCCGGAGCAATAGCTCATAATTTTAACAATATACTAGCTGCAGTCGTAGGAAATCTTGAGCTTGCACAGGACGATGCTCAACGAGAAGGAGAGACTATAACTCCGCTTGTTAAAGATGCTTTGTCGGCTGCCTGGAGAGCCTCGGAATTAAGTAGTCTTATGCTTACCTATCTGGGGCAAAAGGCCTCAGCTAGACAACCTGTAGATTTTTCCTTGGCCTGTAATCAAGATTTTCACCTGATCGACCTCGCCAAGCCACGTGGTATAACAATAACTACTGATTTTCCTGCTCCCGGACCATGTGTCATGGTGGACAGGAAACAGGTTCAGCAAATTGTCTCCAATCTGGTTATCAATGCCTGGGAGTCTATAGATGGTAAACCTGGTAATATTCACCTGACCATTTACGTTGCACGTTCTAAAGAGATTACTGATAAATTTCGATACCCTCTCGAATGGCAGCCGCAGAAACACAATTACGCTTGTCTAACCGTACAAGACAATGGATCCGGTATATCAAATGAGGATATCGAAAAAATTTTCGATCCTTTTTTCACAAGCAAATTTACAGGTCGAGGCATGGGCCTATCGGTGATCCTTGGAATTCTTCGCTCGTACGAAGGGGGCGTTACTATTAAAAGTACAATCGGCCAAGGTACTGTTTTTAAGATCTATATACCTGTTTTCTCTCCTTGATTATGCCTGAGTATTGCAGCTTCTAAGAGGTAAGGTTAACCGGTAATCATTATGTGGTTGGTTAACTTTTTTCCTATCCAGATTTTGTCGTTTTTTTTCGGGAAAGCTTCGCCTGTAAGAGATTATCCGAGGCCGAATAAGACAGGCTGAATATCAGTGGTAATCACGACATATAACGTACAAATATAATTGTAAAAATTTATCGGGTAATAAAATGTCTGAAGATTTAGAAAAGAAACAACAGCTGGTAAGAGCTCTTGTATCTGTCGATAAATCAGCAGTTTCTGAAATATTAAGCACTGAGTTTACTACAAAAGGAATTGACCATGTTGCCGATACTCTTCAGCAAGCTCTTGAAGAGATTGGAACGGCGTGGGAGAACGGCAGCATGTCTCTTGCTCAGGTCTATATGAGTGGAGTAATATCTGAAGAGATTTTAAACAGTATTTTACCTGCAAATTATTTGAGCAAGCTGACACAGCCAAAAATCGGGACTGCAGTTTTCCTTGATCATCATAATCTGGGGATGAAAATTGTTTCCTCTCTCGTTCGGTCTGCCGGCTACCCTGTAGTAGACTTGGGAGTAGGAGTCAATGTTGACAATGTAATTGATTTTATAGGAAAAGAAGAAATTAAAATCTTACTCATTTCTGTATTAATGCTTCCGTCAGCTTTGGCTGTGGAAGAGTTAATCCAGGAAATAGCAAGGACGTATCCTGATGTAAAAATAGTTGTTGGTGGAGCTCCTTTTAGGTTGGATACAAATTTATCGGAAAAAGTGGGTGCTCATGAGATGGGTAAAAATGCCGGTGAAATTTTCGAAATCCTTTCCCGGCTTAAGAGGGAGTTGATATGACGACACCGATGACATCCATGGAAAGAGTTCTCTGTAGCCTAAGTCATAATGAGCCGGATAGAGTCCCTCTTTTCCTGCTCTTATCTCTCTATGGTGCCCGAGAATCAGGGCTTTCGCCAAAAGAATATTTCTCTAAACCTGACAATGTGGTCAAATACCAGTTGTTCATGAAAGAAAAATACAGGAATGACTGCTTCTATACCTTCTCTTATGCAGCCGCAGAAACAGAAGCTTGGGGCGGAGAGGTGTTGTTTCCTGCGGAAGGTCCACCAAATGCTGGAAAGCCCGTGTTTACAATAGATGGCATTGATCGTCTGTATGTACCAGATATACAGCAGGTGCCAAGTCTTATGCGGGTATTGGAAGTTACAAAGCAGCTTGCGACGAAAGCCAAAGGAGAAATTCCGATTATCGGAGTTGTTATGTCGCCCTTTTCTCTACCTGTGATGCAACTAGGCTTTGAGACGTATCTTCAGCTCCTTTATTTTGATCAGCCTCGATTTATTCAACTGATGAAAATCAACAAACAGTTCTGTCAGACTTGGGCCAATGCGCAATTAGAGGCCGGGGCGACTGCTATTTGCTATTTTAACCCTCTCTGCTCTACAGACATTATAGAAAAATCACTTTATCTTTCTACAGGGTATCCTGTGGACCGTGCAACAATCGCCGCAATAAAAGGGCCTGTTGCCACCCACCTTGCCTCGGGGAGAGTGGTGCCTATTGTTAACGAAATTATTGAAACTGGAAGTCAAATTTTAGGAGTTGGAATTGATGAAAGTGTTGATTTGATTGAGAAAAAGACCAAGGGTAAGATCACTTTGTTGGGGAATTTAAATGGAGTCGAGATGCCGAACTGGAGTGAAGAAACAGCATCTGACAAAGTTCGGGAAGTGATTCAACAAGCAGCTCCTGGAGGAGGTTTTATCCTTTCTGATTCGCACGGCGAAATTCCCTGGCAAGTGCCTGAAAAAGTCCTCATTTCAATTTCTGATGCCGTTGAAGAATACGGCTATTATCCGGTGTAGAGAGTGGGATACTTTGCAGAGGGAAGAAATTGAAGAGATTTAGCATTTTTGTGTGTGAAAATTATATTCCTGAGTTCGAGTACCTGGTAAAGAAAGAACAGCTTGACGACATTGAACTGGTATCTTTTCCGACTTTTTGTGACGGCGGATTTACTCCGAATGAAATTTTCGACAACCCTGCGTTTCACAGAAGTTCTTATTCCAATGCAGTGTTGTTTTGTGGCCAAACTTGTCCTGCTCCGAAAAAAGCTTCAAATGGAGAAGGGTGGTTTCAAATAGTTGAATCTCCTTACTGTTATTCTAACTTGATAGGAAAACGATTTTGCCGTTTTTTTGCTGAAGAGGGGTATTATGTTGTTAGCTTAGGTTGGCTTAATAAATGGGATTTCCATTTGAAACGCCAAGGTTTTACCCAGGGAACTGCCAGGGAATATTATAAGAGTTGGTGCCGTAAGTTGTTGTTTCTTGATTCTGGAATTGATGGTGCGGCCAAAGATAGACTTGATAAACTCTCTGCATATTTGGAAATACCTAATCAAACTATCCCGGTAAATATAAATTCTTTGCGGTTGTTGGTCAAAGAGAAGCTTTATGCCTGGAAATTAAAACACAGCTTCCCCAGCATCAATAAGGATAGTCAAGTACGAGAGATTCAGGAACAAAATGCCAATAATGCGGCAGCACTCCACATTATCTCCCGAATTGCAATGGCTGGATACAAGAGAGATGTAATTTCCATGCTGGATGAATTTTGGCTGCTTATCTTTGGCGCCACCCGGAGCCGCTATTGGCCGGATGCCGATCCAGAGTCTGATTGCCCAGACCGCATTAAAAACTTAGAATTACCAGATGGGCAGTCGTTTATACTGGATGATGAAACCACAACCTTATACGCTCCGCTTAAATTGGGTGGAAATAATTACGGGGTTTTTGAGGCGGGCGGCTTTCTTTTCCCACAGAATATCAGTAAATACAATGAGCTTTTTAATTCAGTTATAAAAATCGCGGCGTTAGCTATCTCTAATGCCCAGCGTTATGAAGAGCTGGTTGCCTCTCGGAATCAGTATGAGTACATAAGCTATCACGACGATCTGACTGGATTGTACAATCGAGCTTACTATAACAAATTATGTTCTACACTTTCCCTCTCTTATCCTGGAGGAGTATTTGTAATTGATGTTGATGGATTAAAAAATGTCAACGATACACATGGTCACTCTGCGGGGGATACTTTAATACAAGTTGCTGCAAGTACTTTAAGAAAGATTTTTCGGGCCAAGGACGTTGTTATACGACTCGGGGGCGATGAATTTGTGGTTATCATAGAGGATTGTGACGAGCAACAAGCAGAAACCCTTCTACGACGTCTGCAGCAGAATATGTCAGCGGTAGATACAACATTGCATGATGTCGAATTAAGTATGTCTATTGGCTACTTCGTCACGGAAAGTGAGGAAGATAGTCTTGAAGAGATGGTGCATAAGGCCGATTCCAAAATGTACGAGCATAAACGAATAAAGAAAGAGGGGCTTTCTTACCGGGGAGAATAATCTAATTGTCCTTTGCACAGGCTGCGTTGCGAATCTTTGACAGCCGTTTGGAAGGTGCGATATTGGAAATGGCGGAGAGTGAGCAAAGAAAAAGTACCCCTGATAGGACAGCCGTACAAAAACTTGTTACTCCCTAGAGTCTAATGTGTTCCTTTACCGTGCATTTGCGTACGAATCTGGGTGGTACCTTTATACGCCTACACATCGAGTCTGTCTTCCAGGCTGTGATTGCAGCTGCACAGTCGTGCCGTTCCACGCCACTTTCCCTTTTTCTATGATCTAATGGCGCTCAGTAATTTTAAAGAGAGCCTGAATGTTTTTACCAACGACCAAAACAGCCGATCCCTTTGCCTTCAATGTCTCTAACCCATGCCAAGTTTATTGTCGTGCAAGCTTTGATAACATTGATTTGAGTGTAAAGAACAGGCCACTAAGGTAGAAAATTTTAATTAAAAATCAAATTGCTACGCGTCTTGAATTACAGCCTTGCGTGAGCTTGATGGTTTATGAGATACTCATCTGAAGATGAGAAGCAACAGTCGGTGGATGGGATTCCTATGCTGTTTTTTCTGGTTGAGATGTTGTGCAGTGTTTAAGGGGTACTCCGAATTTTGAGTTGTTTAACGACAAGGGTGAAAAATGATTGGAGCTGAAAAGCAGGTTGAAAGACAAACACCGCTTCGTCGATATGGTGACATAACTGTCCGGTCGTCAAATGCTCATATCGCTCGTCTCGCTTTTCTGCTTGCCAGTGTTCTTATCATTCTGGCCTCAATATCGCTGGTTTTCATCGGCCGAATTGCCTCGAAAGAGGCAGATCGCATAGCCATCGCCGATCAGCAGCTTCTGCTTGCAAATGCTCTTGATAATTGGTTTGTCATTATTCGCAGGGATCAGTTAAGTCTTGCCCGCTGGGATAAAGCTGTTCGAAAGATAAGTCTTCGCTTTGATGAAGATTTTGTGGTTGATGAATTTATCGATTCCCTCTGGTTTGATTTTGGTCTGGACCGAAACTTGCTCGTTGGGCCGAACAACAATATCCTTGTCAATTCGCGAGGCGAAGAAGTGCAGTTTGGTGCCGGCGTTCTTGCTGAAACTGATTCGCTATGCAGGTTTGTTGAAGAGGCGCGGGCACAGTATTTTAAAAATAGGATAATCTTGGCAGGTGGTTACGGACAGCAATCGATTAGCTCCGGAACACTCCATAGCCATACTGTTCATGGTTTCCTTGAATTGGACGATAAGGTTTCCCTTGTTCATGCCATGGCCGTAGTTCCTGATGATGGCAACTCCGTCTTGCCGGATGGAAATCCTGTAATACTGATTTCAGCCCTCTATCTTGATAGTGAGCTGATCGAAGAGCTGAATGCCCAGCTTGCATTTTCACATATGAAGTTTGGACTGCAATCTGCAGCATCCGCATCTTTGAACCATCACCCTGTTACATCACCGGCTGGTGAAGCACTGGGAGTTTTTTCCTGGCAGGGTAATCTTCCAGGGGGGCATATTTGGGAGACCGTTATCCCGGTAATCGCGGTACTGGCTGTTATGCTGGGTGCGGTGGCTTTTATTATTGCCTGGCGGATTGGCAAGTTGACCGTTTCCCTTGCAAAAAGTGAGGAGCAAAATCGTTTTCTGGCCATGCACGATACTCTCTCCGGCCTTGCCAATCGTCTCCAGTTTATGCGGGCCTTAACAGCCGCACTGGAGCGTCTGCCTGAGGTTCCTTTTTCGCTTGTGCAGTGTGACCTCGATAAATTCAAACAGGTCAATGATACACATGGGCATGGGGCTGGTGATACGGTGATTAAGGTTGTAGCCAAACGTCTGACAGCTGCGGTTCAAGGTGTTGGCCTGGTCTGCCGAGTTGGAGGTGATGAGTTTGTGATCCTTCTCGATCTTGTAGAACGTTCTGCTCTTGAAACGGTGGCAGCACGGATCATTGCTGATGTCTGTCAGCCTATAGAAGTTGAGCATGGAGTTTTTGCCCGAGTTGGAGTCAGTCTTGGAATTGCCACCGCTCCATCCCATGGAGATATTGCGGAATCACTCATGGCGGTTGCAGATTCAGCATTATATCAGGCGAAGGAACAGGGGCGAAATAGGGCTGTTTTTGTTGAAGATGTACTAGAACAGTATGTGGGGTAGTCAGGATTTGAGGTCGGCGAATGCAACTATTTGAAGATGAAGAAATGCGGGAAGTTCAAACTCCGGCGGGTGAGGTGGCCTTGTGATACACTTTATAATTTTGTTTCTTATTTGCTTCTTACCCTGTGCTGCCTTGGGAGCAGGAGAGGTTAATGATACGCCGAAGGTGTATGATGTCGTCATAGTTGGCGGTGGCATAGCAGGGCTAACTGCTGCCTATAACCTGGACGATTACGATGTCCTCCTTCTGGAAATGAAAAAAGAGGTCGGCGGCAGGGCATCAACGGGTCAGTATCGGACAGTTTCCTTTGCTAGAGGAGCTGAATATCTGGGTAAGCCAGAAGATGCCTTGGCTGAGATGATTGACGAATTGGGCCTGACCCTTCGCGAGATACCGGCTCCGGCCGATATTGTTTTTCGTGGTGGAAAGTTTTATGTCGGTGAACTTGGTAAGGCTCGCCTGCTTGTAGAAAAGAGTAATATTGGCGAGTTTAACCGTTTTGCCCGACGTTTACAGGAAATGTATGACACATATGATGAAATTCCGGATATTTCTCTGAAAGGCGAATTGGCCAGGATGGACAACATAACGGCAAAACAATGGTTTGACGAAAATCACTTTCCTCAGATTTACCATGAGGTTTATAATGTTACTGCAAGAGGCCTCTTTGGGGCTGCTCTTGATGAAATTTCAGCTCTTGCAGTACTGCCTGAGTTTGCCTTTGATTTTGATGGTTTTGAAGGCGTAGACGATGAAGATGAGTTGGCGCTGGAGTTGTCTGAGACCGATGGTTCCACCGGCATGTATACCTTTGATAAAGGTATTGGTGCAATTCCTGTTGCCCTGAGCCAGGATCTGGGTGATTCGATCCGGACAAATACCCGAGTGACGGCCATCGCAAGGGTAGGAGAGTTGTTTGAGGTTAGCTGTATAGAGAATGGTAACAAGGAACTCTCCTACCGGGCTGAAGCTGTGATCATTGCAACCTCCGCAGCTGTTGCGCTTGATATCGGTGATGGGGCTCTCAGCGGTCGGCAACGGCAATTACTTAGCAGTGTTGAATATGCCCCTTACGCGACCATAGCTTTATTCAGCGACAGCCCGATCTTTGACAAAGGGTTTGATCTGGCCATCGAAGATGGCAATATCCTTACAGACATTTATTATGCCTCATGGGTTGCAGACCATTACCTACCACGTAAAGGAGAGAACCGTGACGCCTGGGGTTCAGTTATCTGTGCTGCCCCGAAATCGTATAGGGACCACAGTCTATTGGAGTTGAGTGACAAGGAATTGCTGAGTGAAGTCCTCGTCGCGATCGACAAAGTCCTGCCTGGTTCCTCCGCACACGTGGTCGGACATGAGATCACCCGTTTCAGACATGGCTTTCCTGTGATGACTCCCGGCAGTTACCAGCGGATGGTAGAACTTGATAAGGTAGATGGACAAGGTTTGATCCTGGCTGGTGATTATCTTATCTATCCGACCTTTGAGGCGGCAGCCTCATCAGGGTATTTGGCAGCCGAAAAAGCCATCGAGTGGCTTTCGGATTAGCTTGCAGTTCAAACCAGACGCGGGAGAGTCTTTACTTCGCTTAGTTTTGAGTTGTCAGGCTTTGATAAGAGAGGGGCGGGTAGAGGAAGGGAGGAACTGTTTTTCGAAGGAAAAAAGGTAAAATGAACTGCAAGACTGCCAGCCTTATAAAAAGCTCGATCCATAGCAATGAATACGGGGAGATAGTATATTACAAACGACTTCAAACTGAAAAACGCTCCGAAAACAACCTGATGTGCTTAACAGCTAAAAAAGCATCCCATGAGAATCCTGCATCTTATAAGCCAGCATCCTGAAAGCACCGGCTCCGGCTATTACCTTCGTAATGTTATCGCACGCGCTGCAGCCCATGGCCATACAAATGGCCTTGTTGCGGGTTTGAGCGGGACAATGGAGGTAGAGCTTGAACACGTTGTACCGGAACATTGCCATTTCGTACGTTTTGAAGCCGGTGGTCCGGATTTCACCATCCCTGGGATGAGCAATGTTATGCCATACCCCAGTTCTCGCTTTTGTGACCTGACCAACGAACAACTCGATACCTATGAAGATGCCTTTGCAAAAGTCCTGTCTCTGGCTGTTGCGTCTTTTGCTCCGGACTTGATTCACAGCCATCATCTCTGGCTTGCCACTTCGGTTGCGTTTCGAAAATTTCCAAAAATTCCATTGGTCACCTCATGTCATTCCACAGATCTCCGTCAAATTCTCCAATGTACACATTTGCACGAACGGGTTCTTGAACCGTGTAGATCCCTTGACCATATTTTAGCGCTCAGTATTGCGCAGAAGGAACATATCAGACAGCTCATCAAGCTAACGGATGAAAAAATCGCTGTTATTGGAGCAGGTTTTGATCCCGAAATCTTTAGGATGAAAGACAAAGAAAGCGCGCCTCCAGTGAAATTGCTCTACGCTGGTAAGCTCAGTTTTGCCAAAGGAGTGGATCGGCTACTTGAAGTGTTCACGACCATGGATACTACCAACCTGCACCTGCATCTTGCTGGGTCAGGGAGTGGGAAGGAGAAAGAGAGGTGTCTTGAACTTGCTGCGAAGTTGCCTCACAAAATAACGGTCCACGGTGCAATCGACCAATCCAGATTAGCAGAACTCATGGGGAGATGTCACATTTTTATTCTCCCTTCCTGGTACGAAGGCTTACCGCTTGTTCTCCTTGAAGCGATCAGTTGTGGGTGCAGGGTCATCACCACGGAACTGTCCGGCTGCATGGAGTTGTTGGGTCAGGCTGATAGCGATCATGTCCGATTTCTACCGCTGCCGTCGATGAAGAACGTTGATACACCAGAAAAAACAGAACTGCCAATCTTTGACAGCCGTTTGGAAGATGCGATATTGGAAATGGCAGGGCGTGTGCAAAGAAAAAGTACCCCAGATAGGGAAGCAGTACAAAAACTTGTTACTCCGTACAGTCTTGAAGGCTTCTTTTTGAAAATTGAAGAGATTTATGAAAGGATTGTAGGTGAAAAACCTTTGCAAATGTGACCAGGCTAAAATTTTAACAGCTGATCGACACTGCTGCGATGTCGTCATGGGTTTTAAAGCGAGGATAGCGTCTGTTATCAGGGTCCCGGCGCTCTACATCTCTTACGTAATCCCGTACTTCTTTTAAACCTCCGGCCTGATACAAGTCTACAAAACAGGCCCAGTCATGAGGTGCTTCCGGATTTTCACGGGGGATGAGCAAGCCATCTGTAAAAAGCAGCACATCAGTGACCTCCGCAAGTGAGATGCTCCCGCTTTGGACAAAGTTGAGCGCTTCATTCTCTCCATTAAGCACACCATAATCAATGTTCATTCGTGATCGTACTTTGAGGATTTGCTCTGATAGGACCTCATAAATGGAACACTTGTCACCACTGTATGCCTTCCACATGGAGAGTGTTTCTCGGTCGATATCCATTTCTTGAGTCAGCAACCTATAACCACCATCCTCTGTAAGGATAAGGATGGAAGCATCTCCCAAAGAACAATACTCTAGCCTATCCTCTGTTAATCGAACAACTGCAAGGCTTGTAGACCAAAGACCATACCGTTGGTCGCTTGCGACTCCGGCATCTTCCTGGACTATACGAAGGCGGTTATTTGCCTCCACTACACTTGTATACAGATCATGCCCATTTTTACGAAAGGATTCAGCGGCAAGTGCTGCGGCAATATACCCACCAGTTAGCCCCTGGCTATATCTTCTTTTAGATAAAGACGTGGCTCCGTCAAAAACTCCGTACAGGCCATCATCATTGAGAAACAGATCTTCATTGGTTTCCCCGCTACCTTTTTCATGTACGACTTGCACATCCGGCAGCTGTAGCGAGGGATATGAGGATGGTGTGAAAGATGGTTCAATTGTAAATTGCATAGGTTTTTACTATTTGTGAATTATCGATTGTCCTATGATAACCACCCTGGCGATTATTACAAATATGGAATTTCTATCCGGTCGAGAGTTTGGATTAAGATTCCTTATAAATATGGATTTACGACAGAGGAATGGAGTATCCAGTTTGTAACTGAACTGCGAAGCAGCGTGGATGCGTTATGCTTATCCACACTACGTAACAGACGGATAACCGACGAAAAAGTAAGTGCAGATTTTGTGGAGAACCGGTGGACGATATTAGCGCAATCTACCTGGCCATTGATTCGCGTATTAACATTTCCTGACAAATCTGGATGCTACCCTTTATACGCCAAGAAATTGAGTCTGCAATTCAGGCTGTGATTGCAGTTGTGAAGTAGTGCCAGTCCATACCACTTTCCCTTTTTCTATGATGTAATGGCGTTCTGCAATTTTGAAGAGGGCTTGGATGTTTTTATCGACCACCAAAATAGCCAATCCCTTAGCTTTCAATATCCCTAGCCCGTGCCAAATTTCTTGTCGCACAAGCGGGGCGAGCCCTTCAGTGGCTTCGTCCAGGATAAGGAGGCGAGGATTTATCATTAATGCTCTGCCGATAGCGAGCATTTGTTGTTCGCCGCCGGAGAGTTGGTTGCCGTAATTATTTAACCGCTCACCGAGCCGGGGGAAGATGGTCAGTATATCAGCGAGGGTATAGGGTGATGATGAATGGGTATAATCGGCAGCAGTAGCCAGTAAGTTCTCCCGTACCGTTAGAGTGGGGAAAATTTGTCTCCCTTCAGGTACAAGTCCTATCCCCAATCTTGCAATAGAATAACTAGGGCTACGATCAATAGATTTGCCGAGAAAGGATATCTTTCCCTTAGATATAGGCGTCAGCCCCATTATTGAGGAGATGGTAGTACTTTTTCCCATTCCGTTTCGGCCAAGCAATGTTACCACCTCACCTTCCATGAGGTTGAGGGTTACTCCAAACAGGGCCTGGCTTTGCCCATAATAGGTTTCGATACTATCGACCTTAAGCATCTACGGATTCTCCAAGATAGGCGGCCTGCACTTCTTTGTTAGTCCGTACATTGGTGGGTGAATCTGTTAATATATTGTGGCCATACACCAGGACCGTCACCATATCTGCCAATGAAAAAACCACATCCATGTCGTGTTCTACCAAAAGAATGGTTACCGAGCCTTTAAGGCTGGAAATTAATTTGGAGAGTTCAACCGTGCCCCCAGAGCCCATACCAGCCATGGGTTCATCAAGGATAAGCAGCTCCGGATTGCCGACAAGGGCCATACCAACTTCAAGCTGCCGTTTTTCGCCGTGCGAAAGATGGCTTGCCTTTAACCTGGCTCGATGGCCAAGATCGACTCTTGCCAGCGCATTATCAAGATTTGCTGTAACGATACTGCTTTTCAAGCTGTTTCGCCAAAAATGAAAACTGTGACCGTTGCGGGCATTAATTGCGAGGGCCATATTTTCAGCGACGGTCAGATTTTCGAAAATATGGGTTATTTGAAAAGAGCGGGCTATTCCGAGACGGGCACGCTTGTAATCGCTCATGCGGGTAATTTCACAGGATTTATATATTATCCTGCCACTATCGGGAAAGATATCACCGGTAAGTTGATTGACGAGCGTGGTTTTCCCGGCTCCGTTGGGACCTATCAGCGCGTGTATATGTCCTTTTTCAATATTTAAATGAAGATCTTGGGTTGCCTGAATGGCACCATAGGATTTGTTGAGGCTAGCAACTTCAAGAAGCATTTCAGCCATGATCTTTTCCCCCTCCAACAAGCACGCCGTAAAGCCCTCTTTTGGCAAAGATGACAACCAGTATCAGAAACGGACCGAGGTAGAGCATCCAATGTTCCGTATACATGGCAAGAAATTCTTCTAAAAGCAGAAATGCTGCTGCTCCCAACACTGGGCCAAACAAGGTGCCGAGTCCTCCAAGCAGCACCATTACCATCAACTCGCCGGAAAGGGTCCAGTGCATAAGACCGGGACTGACGTATTCGGTTTGGTTTGCAAGCAAGGCTCCTGCTAATCCGGCACCAGCCCCGGCAATGACAAAGCAGGCAAGTTTATACCCATAGGCATTTATGCCAAGCGCATTGATACGTCGCTCATTATTACTGCAGCCGCGAATGACTATTCCAAAAGGCGATGCCACAAGACGGGTCGTAAAGAGGAGAAAAAGTGAAAGCAGCAGGAGGCAGAGATAGTAAAACTGGAGGTCGTTGCCCAGGTCTAAGCCGGGAAGGGTTGATCGTGCATACAACGATAATCCATCATCGCCGCCATATTTTTCAAGAGAAACAAAAAAATAATAGATCATCTGCGCAAAGGCCAGGGTGATCATGATAAAATGCATCCCCTTGGTCCGTAAACTGAGCGCGCCAATGACAAGGGCAAAGATGGCGGATACAAGAACGGCCAGAGGGATCACTATCAGCCCGTTTTCACTGCCTTGTACAGTAAAAGGGTGGGTAAGCAGTGGTTCCATCTCTGCTGAATGGTAAAAAAATATGCCGACAACATATGAGCCGATGCCGACAAAGGCAGCATGGCCCAGGCTTATCATTCCGGAAAATCCGAGTAGCAAATCAAGGCTTACTGCTGCAATGGCATAAATTAGGATTCGGGAAAACAAAGAGATATAATACTCCTGGCCAAGCATGGACGCCGCAATGGGGAGTATTGCCAAAAGGAGAGCAACCGCTGCTATACAAACGTATTTTCGAAATAAAGGATTCATTAACTGTGGGCAGGGAAAAGGCCCTTAGGTTTCCAGACAAGGATTGCAGCCATGAGTATATAAATGGCCATGGATGAAAGCGATGCCGCTGCACTGTCTGCGGTTGCAGAATCAAACAGAAAACGGAAGAGTGCTGGTAAAAATGCTCTGCCCATGGTGTCTACCAGACCAACCAGTAACGCCCCGGCAACAGCACCGCGAATAGACCCGATTCCCCCTATAACAATCACAACAAAGGTAAGAATGAGAATGCTTTCTCCCATGCCCGATTCAACGGCGAGGATGGGTCCGGCCATCACTCCTGCCAGTCCGGCAAGTGCGGTTCCCATGCCGAAAACAAGCGTGTAGAGCAGCTTGATATTAACGCCGAGAGCACCTATCATGTCACGATTGGAAGCGCCTGCTCTGATCTGCATTCCGATTCGTGTTCGCGAAAAAATGAGCCATAGTACCAGGGCGACCAGAATGCCCACACCGATAACAGCCAGCCTGTAGGTCGGATAAAAAAGACCGGGCAACAACTCAATGTTGCCGCTGAGCCAGGGGGGGACATCCATAAACAACGGTTGACGTCCCCAGATAATGCGGGTGAGCTCATTAAAGAACATGATAAGACCAAAAGTGGCAAGTACCTGATCCAGATGTTCTCGATTGTACAACTTTCTGAGCACAATGATCTCAACCACCATGCCGCAGACCGCAGAAGCGGGCAGGGCGGCTGCAATGCCGAGTAGGAAAGAGCCGGTATATACAGTCACCGTTGCCCCTACATAGGCACCAATCATGTAAAATGAGCCATGGGCAAGGTTGATCACCTGCATAATGCCGAAAACCAGGGTTAACCCGGCAGACATTAAAAACAGGGTGATTCCAAACTGGAGCCCATTAAGGAGTTGTTCAACGACAAGTAGCATAGACTGTGAGAGGGCCGGTTAACGGCCCTCTATTTATATATATTGTATGGTGCCTACACTTACATTTTGCACTCGGCTGCGTAGGCATCGATATGATTTGAAAAAACTTTTTTAACGGTTTTGTTCGTATAGCCACCGTTTTCAGTCTCTATAACTTCTCGAATATAGACGTCCTGTACGGGATGTTGGTTCACGCCAAAGCTGAAGTTGCCACGAACAGACGCAAAATCAGCCTTTTTGAGCTCGGCCTTGAAAGCATCCAGGTCCTCGATGTTGCCTTTTACTGCTTTGAGTGCACTGCCGATCAGACGGGCAGTATCATATCCCTGTGCAGCATAAAGAGTAGGCATGCGGCCGTATTTTTCCTGATATGCCTTGACGAATTCGACATTGGCAGCGTTATCCAGATCATGGGTCCACTGGGAACCGTTTTTCACGCCAAGAGCGGCAGGGCCAACGGCTTTGAGAATGCGCTCGTCAAAGGAAAATGCAGGACCGTAGACGGGAATTTCTTTGCTGAGGCCTGCCTGTGCGTATTGCTTTAAAAAATTGATCCCCATTCCACCAGGGAGAAAGAAAAAGACCGCTTCCGGTTTGGCAGCTCTTAACGCTGCAATTTCCGCTGCATAGTCAGACTGACCGAGCTTTGTATACACCTCGCCGACTATCTTCCCAGTATAAAAACGTTTAAAACCTGCGAGGTGATCTTTGCCCGCAGGGTAATTTGGGGCAATAAGGTACGCTGTTTTATGACCAGCCTCGGTTACATATTGGCCAACAACTTCATCAAGATTGTCATTTTGATAGGAAACACTAAAATAGTTGGGGTTACATCCTTTGCCTGCCAGCTTAGAGGGCGCCGCATTGGTGCTGAGATACACCACATTCTGGCGGACTACCTTTGGCACCACTGCCATGGCAACGTTTGAAAAAACGATGCCCGTAAGGATGTGCGCCTTTTCTTTTTTGATGAACCTTTCCGCTATCTGTTTCCCTTTTTCAGGTTTTCTGCCGTCATCCTCAACCATAAGTTCAACCGGAATGCCACCGAGTGTACCCGCCCCCTGTTCGATTGCTAATGCGAAACCATCGCGGATATCCTCGCCCAGGTATCCTGCTTTTGTTGATAGGGTTGTTACCATTCCAATTTTTAAGGTGGCAGCGGTAGAAAGCTGCACAATAGTAAAAAGCAACAATAACGTGAGGCCGATTTTTTTCATTTTTTACTCCTTGTAATGGTTACGTACAGGTGACACAAAAAAACATGTCCGTTGAGAATGCCTCCACGGTCACGCCCGTCAGGTGATTGTATATAACGGTCTGGGGAATTTACCAGCGCAGGGGTGAGAGTCGTTTTGTGAATGTTTCTATGTGTAGAAACTAGAAAAAGATAAGAAAAGTTGCAAGCAAAATAATTGAACAAAGCTTTTCGCAAGGTGGGAAAGAGCACTTTGCCTGAACGGCAAAGTGCTCACTGGCGAGGTGGAAAATTATGGGATGGAATGAACAGCTGCAAATTTTGGTTCATGCAGTGGAATAAGAATGTCTGCCATATCCTTGATTTTAAGCATAATATCGTAAGAATCAAAAGCGTTGACCAAGGTGCCTGGCGGAATTACATCCATCTCCATTGCTCGAATCTCAATGGGGGGTTCAAAATTTTCCTGGATAACACAAAAACCGGTAATGATGGCTTTTCCTTTACTGGTTTCAATGGCTACACTCATCCCGCCTTCCGTATGGACGGGCGTGTGGATGCAGTTAATACCTGGGAGCACTTCAGTGTCTTGTGTCATCACCTGCAGTTGCCCATTATCCTCGGCATCCTGAATATAATCTTCCAAGTAACGAAAATCCAATGGATGTGGATTATGGATGTGTTCTAATTCTTGTTGATGCACATAGATTTTGGCATTGGTACACTTAAAATCATTTTCACAATGATCGTTATGGAGATGGGTATGGATTACAATATCTATGGCTTCGGGCGTTAGATCAAATTGTTTCAAACCTTGTTCAAAGGTATAAATCTTACCACCGATTGCCTTTTCCCTGGCCTCGGACTGAATAGGACTGATCTCGCCGGTATCAACCAATATATTTTTGTCGCCACCCTTTATATACCAGCTGTAGATGGGGATGGTGTAGGTCTCGCCTGCGCCATGCTGGTAGGTCATCATACTTTTATCGAATACTTTGGTGCCTACGACAATGGGATGGATGGTATAGGTTGCCAATATATTTCCTCCTTGTACAGATTAATTACGTCGCCCGCCCATACCTCCACCACCGCGTCCTTTACCGCCGCCTGTTCCATCACGACGACCCTGTCCGCCGCCTCGGCCTAACCCTCTGCCTCCATTTGGTCTCGGGGTGTTGTCTTTTTGTTGCCCCTGGTCGTTTTGTTTTTGATCGTTCCCGGACTTGCTACCTACCAGACTCTTATCATTGTCCTGTGGCATATCTTTTAACCTCCTCAATAAAAAAGCTCGCTGTGGTAAATGCGCTACTGGAGTAGTAATGCAGTACAATAAAAATTGTTTTGTGCATATACTCGGGGTGTAACGCCAAATAGAAAAATTGGCAAAGGGTATTTCAAAAAAGATATAAAGCACTCACAAATACTCGTCGTAAGGCGACCAGTGCAAACCGGACTGAAATGTTCTTTCTGTAGATTGTTTAGGTCATGTCGAACAGTAGAAAAAGATGATAAAGCAGGTTTTTGAAAGATAAACTTTTGGTGTTTTATCAAGTTTTGAGAGGCGTGGATTACAGGTTGAGTCTCAAATCATCATAGAGAGGGGAAATATCGCCTGTAGAAAATTCAATTTTTGGAGACATCGTATAGGTGAGAAGAGCCAGGCAAGCCATAAAAGGTTATTTTTTGATAAATTAATGTCCCCTGCACTGACCAGCACTTTCTTTCTATAATGGTAAAAGAGGGTTGTGACAAAGCAATGCCAGGAAGAAGTTTCGGAATAGATACTGTTGCAAGGAGCAAATCTCGCCGACATGTTTTTATGCGATTGGCAGTATCTCATAAAAACAATATCAGTCTGGGGTTAGGTGGAAACAATTGTAACAGTACGTCCTCTTAACGTATCCCGAATTAGTGTAGATGTTTCGTCACCTTTTAACACAGACCGATTACCACAATGTCACTATTCTCGGTTGCTACGACGATATTATCGCATAAATAGTTCATGGTTTGTTCTTTAAATTTTGTTACACGTGCCTATAATGCGAATGCTTTAATCAGGCCTTGATTTCTTCCACAAGGTAGTTTTGTTTGAGTTGGCCCAATATTTTCTGTTGGACGCTATATCTGATGCAAACGAGTACTTCAAACCGCACTATAGACTGAATCGGAGCCAAGTCTGCATCAAAAATAATAAAAAAATGAGGTGTTTCATGTTGGCAAGTTTTGCAATCCTGCCCTGCGGGGTGGGGCAAGAATTAAAGGAACATGTGGCTGCAGTGGTAAAGTTGGTTGCAGACTCAGGCTTGGAGTATAAGTTGGGAGCTATGCAGACTACCATTGAAGGTGAGCAATCAGATGTGATGGAATTGATAATGAAATGCCATAACCTGATGATGGAGCGGGCACCTCGAGTACTCACCTCTATTACCCTCGACGATCGCAAGGGGGCAACTGGTCGCATGGAAGGCAAAGTTGCTGATGTCGAGGCGGTTTTACAAAGGCGGGTTAGTCATGAGTAATCTAGTGGGCAAACCCAGCCCTTCAAGGTTAGAGAAGTTGGTGCAAGGGGCACTGGGAAAACCGTCCGACCAAGTACTGATTGGACCCGGTCCGGGACTTGATGCAGCGATCCTGAAAACTACAGATGGTAGGGTAATGGCTATTGCCGAAGATCCGATCTTTCCTGCTCCAGGGCTTCCGTTGGAAATTATGGGCTGGTTCACAGTCCATATTGGAGCCAGTGATGTGGCTGTGACCGGCATTAAACCTGAATTCATGACCTATACCCTTTTATTACCTCCTGGATGTCCGGAGGAGGACGCCCGTACCATTATCAATTCTATCTCTGATGCCGCCAAAGAGTTAGACATTTCTATTGTCGGTGGTCATACCGGATGGTATGGAGCTGTAACCGTACCAACTGTTGGTGGCGTAACAGTCTGGGGTACGGCGGATATGGATAGTTGGGTGTCTCCTGGTGGCGCTAAGGATGGCGATATAATTCTGATGACCAAAGGGCCGTGCATTGAGGCCGCAGCTCTGCTTTCCATTGTTCACCAAGAACGGCTCGCAAAAAAACTTTCCCCAGAGCACCTTGACATCCTCCGATCCAGGGTGGATGAGATTACCGTTGTTGAGGATGCTCTGCAGGCTTTTAAAGTCGGCGGAGTTCATGCCATGCACGATGCCACCGAAGGTGGCGTGCAGGGGGGATTGTGGGAGATGTCCACTGCTGCGGGAATCCCGGTCATGGTCGATTTTGACCAGATAGCTCTTCCTGCAGATATCGCTGCCTTGGCAAAGGAATTGGGTTTTGATCCCTGGCAAGCCATCAGTGAGGGAACTCTTCTGGCAGCGGTTGCACCTGCCCAGGTCGAAGAGGTGCAGCAGGTATGGAAAAATATTGGCATTGAGAGCTTTGTACTTGGCAGCTTTGATGCCGGCCTAAAGGAAAACATGGTTCGTAGGGAAAAGCAGGTACAACTTCTAACCGAACCGGACACCGACCCATTTTGGGAGCTGTTTTTTGCGGGTTTGAACTAAATTGCCAGTGTTGACTGGTCTGAAAAACTAGACTATTTGATGAAAATCAGGTATGCCCCATAGTGCAGCAAATGCAAAGAAAAAAGCCATCATGAATGGTGGCTTTGAAAGTGTGCCTAAAGTTGACCATTCCTCCTGTCCTATCTCTTTTTACGAGAACGTGGCTTTACAAAAGTGGAGATATAGAGTTTTTCAACTTTTTCTCGAGCCCATGGAGTTTTTCGTAGCAGTTTCAAGCTAGAATTCAGCGTAGGGTTTTTTATAAAACAGTTTATCCGAATTCTACTCGCCAGACCATCCCAGCCGTAGTGCTCTTCAAGTTTTATGAGTATCTCTTTCAGGGTAATCCCATGTAATGGATTATTTGGCTGTTCGTCAGTCATCGCAGTAATGATTTTTTTTTGGGGTAAAATGTTTGGGGATTATTAAGATCAACAGAGAGTACATGACACATGCACGTTAAAACTACTACAAAAATGACCATTTTAAATAATATCAACATTATCTTGAGATATTGCTGTTAACCTTATGAGCAAAAAAATTGAATTACTTGCCCCAGGTGGAGATACTGATTCTATCAAGGCTGCCATTGCGGCTGGTGCGGATGCTGTTTACTGCGGTCTGGATAGATTTAACGCAAGAACCAGGGCTACGAATATAACGCTGAAAGATTTAAATGGAATTCTACGACTTGCTCATAAGCACGATTGCCGGATATTTTTAACACTCAACATAATAGTAGTAGAGAGCGAAACAAAAGCATTCATAAGTTTATTGCATACATTAATGCAAACAAGTGTTGATGGGATAATCCTTCAGGATTTAGGAATGTTCTATCTTGTACACAAATACTTTCACTCTCTAAAAATACACGCATCAACCCAGCTGACGACCCACAATAAAGGGCAGATACATTTTTTAAAACAACTGGGGGCAACCAGAGTAAATGTATGCAGAGAGTTAAATATAGAGGAGGTTTCGGAGTTAACCCATGTTGCGCATGCTAATACTCTTTCAACCGAGATGTTTGTTCATGGCTCGTATTGCCTCTCTTTTTCAGGTCTTTGCTATATAAGCTCTGTCCTTAAAGGCAAATCTGGAAATCGTGGAAGGTGCAGTCAGCCTTGCAGAGATAGATATCTCACCACCCCGCAAGGAAAAAATTTTCCCCTTAATCTGAAAGATAATTCCGCATTTTTTAATTTAAGGGAAATCGTTGCAGCAGGGGTTGATTCAGTAAAAATAGAAGGAAGAATAAAAAAATTTCATTACGTGTATTCTGTTGTGCGTTCATGGAAAGAGCAAATAAACAGATTTTACCGGCATGGAACCCTTATCACTGACAATACAGTTCTTTACAAAGTATTTAATAGGGAGTTTTCCAGCTCTTTTTTAACGGGTGAGATAAACAAAAATATGTTTATCGATAATCCCAGGGATAACTCAGCTATTCATCTGGCTGAAACAAAGGGTGGAGCAACCAAAGACAATATACAGGCCGCAAAAAGAGAACTCTATGATGAGAAAACACAAATAATACGTTGTGTTCAACAAAAAATTGCCACCTTTAGCATTGAAAAAGAGCCTCTTGTCATCACTGTTTCCGGTACACTCGGAAATCTCCTGAAAGTAGATGTACAGACGCCGGATACCTCTTTTACTCTCTGTTCAAAGAGTGAACTAGTACCTGCCAACATTGATAATGCAGACAGCCGTAGCAGTAGTCGAGCAATCCAAAAAACACCTCCTTATTGCCTGGGATATGAAAGTTTTACAAAAATATTTAAGCCTCTTAATGAAACAGGATTTTATATCGATGCCATAGACCTGGAACACTTGCAAAGTAATCTTTTCATCCCTTTCAAAGAGCTACATGCTATCAAAAAAGAAATTATATGTATTTTGCATGGTTCCGAAGAAACCATTACACCACCCACCGTTCCAGTTTTAATAAAACAAGATAACCTACCCATCCGGCCTACGCTTTCAGTTGTGATCTCTTCTGAAAAAGATGTACACCTTTGCGGCGAGACAACTGCTGATGTTTGTTTTTATATTCCCAACTGTTTGAAGGGTATACAGACTCGCCTGGTGAATATGTTTATAGAAAACAAAAGGTTAATTCCATGGTTCCCATCTATTTTAATAGGTAAAGACTACGATGATGCCGTAGAGCTCCTCCAACAAACACAACCAGAGCGCATAGTAACCAATAATTCAGGGATCGCCTACGAGGCTTTTACAAGAGGAA
The DNA here is from genome assembly GCF_016918565.1 of Desulfogranum marinum. GTDB lineage: Bacteria > Desulfobacterota > Desulfobulbia > Desulfobulbales > Desulfobulbaceae > Desulfogranum > Desulfogranum marinum. The sequence goes on along the minus strand of NZ_JAFFQD010000009.1, from coordinate 45,743 downwards.
TCGAATGGATAGCAGGTCCTCATTTCAACACCGTCAATTCGTATAGTTTATTAGCGTTAAAGGAAGTTTTTAATTGCGCAGGAGCATTTGTTTCAAATGAAATAAACAAGGACCAGATAAGGTATATAAAAAGAGCGGATGATTTGAAATTATACTACAGCATCTATCATCCCATTATGCTTATGACCAGCAGGCAATGTTTGTTGCATCAAGTTATTGGTTGCGAGAAAGAGAGCGTAGATGAAGAGTGCATCTCAGGGTGCCGGAAAGCATCATCTATTAAAAACGTGGACAATGTTCCTCTTTTTATTGAAAAAACACCTGGAAATTTGCATAGCATTTATAATAACGAAAATTACCTGAACACGGATATCGTTGCAGACATGCCCAATACTTTTTCAAGCTTTTCAATCGACTTGAGAGATATAACAACTAAAACGCGCATAAGCGCTGACAAGCTTGGCACTATCAAACTTTTTGAAAATCTATTAACCGGGAAAACCGCCGCAGCAGAGATGCTCGCGCGCTGTATCCACCCTGTAACAAACGACCAATACCAACGAGGTATTTAAAAAGAATATGGGTACCACTGCCAATGAACGATGATGATCGTAATCACCTTCTTTTATACGGATGAGATACGGGAGGAACAGTTACCGTTAAGGGGGAAGCACCAAGACGAACCGGATAGAGGGCTGGGGTGAGTTAACCCAGGTCAGAAGGGGCAGAAACAACCTTCTGACCATGTTCTAGGAATTTCTTGGTTTCTTTTTTGTCTCAATTACGGCTTCTTTTTTGAAAAAGTCATGATTTTTTTTTCAGGGGGCGGCAATTTATTGTGCATTCTTGCCGGTTTTCATACGAAAAAATTACTCGACAAGTCTGATAGCTGCCTGTTCGCTAGTAACATATTCAATAATTTCACTATCAACTTGCTGGTCGCCTATCCATTTAACCCCTGCTTGATTCGAGGCAGTCGTCATGCAAAAAGTAGAGAAGGTGCAAAATTTATCTTTATATTTTAAGGCGTCAATTCCGTCTTTGTGCTGAATAACGTCACAATCATCTGGCAACTCAAGTTCCACTGCAATATTAACTGTTACTTTTTTCATATTTTTCTCCAAAATAGCTGAAATATGCCATAGGTTATCATGGTAGCACCATATGGGATGTCATTTCCAGAACCGATACTACAGCTTTTACACAACAAAAAATATCTGGGTATGGTTGTACTTTTTTTTATTATTGTTCTCCCGCATTTTTCCTTCATTGGTTCGGCAGCAGACATTTACATCAACACATTTGGGACATCGGAGCAGAAGTTTGGTTACTTCTTTGCTTTTAATGCCCTTGCAATTATGTCGGGGTCGTATGCTTTTACCCGCCTCCATAAAATTATCGACAGCAGGCGACTTTTAGCAATAAGCTTTGTCGGCATCTTGTTGAGTGGCATGCTTATGTATTCCGGGATTGTTTTAACCTCTTGGCTCGTTATTGCTAAGAAGGCCACTGCCGACCGGCGGAAAGCCACAGAAGGAGTCTGATACAGCCGGAATCGCCGAAAAAAGACATCCATACAACCAAGGGGCTCCACAAAAGAAAGAAATGCAGGCACAAGAGTGGGATACCACAAACCCTATCCGGAAAACCTCTCATGTTTAGCCGGGACTACTAAACAACACAAATTCACTCCACGTCACGTGATAGCGTAGGTGCACCAATGAACACCTCTGCTGAGACATATGTTCCATTAGGTCCCCATGATCGCCATTACCTACAGCAAGGCAGAGGCTTTTGCACTCCATATAACATGCTCTCCGGTTCCTATGCTTTTCGGGCAACAGCACGGTAACTTGAGGCCGAGATATGAAAATATATGGTCATATTATTTTGGGAATAAAGTTAAAAATCCTCGGGTAGGTATACATCGAACAACGTTTTTTCACCCAATATTGAATCAATATCCCACTGAAGTTGTTGAACCTTCTTTTTGTTTATCCATCTTATCCAATCATCAGCCGTTTCCCATTCACTGATAACAATATATTCTCCTGGGTCGTTCATACTTGAGTAAGTTGATCGTGAAATGAAACCTTTTTCCTTTTCAGCGCTTTTTCTAAGACTCTGAAGAAGTGGAATAAGTTTTTCCTTCTTTGATATCCTGAACAACCGCCTGCTGATCACTTTGACATACATAGGCACCTCGCAGCTGTAGAATTTGTATCCGCATAGAGACAAGGCCAATATGGTAGGTTCTTTCCTCTTGTATTCTATTCTTACTTGTAAAGTCAACGCCGGATTACTAAGAAGTATATATACCTTAACTTGCAAGTATCAAGAGAAAATAGCTTAGATCTCTACACAGTGCGATGTGATAATTTTCCCTGGTTTCATGATTCTGCATCCTCCATGCAGCTTTTTGATAGAATGGGGTTAGATCTTGGCGGCAGTGCTATTTCTTTGTAGCTCGCAACGACTCAATGGTATTGAAAGGTATTTTCGAATCGGAAGGTTTTTATCCATCGTTGTGGTCGCCATTTGGAATGCTGATCCGTTCATATCCGCAATACTATACCCTGTAAATGGACTGAAGGGACACCGCGGGATGGGAAAATGTATATAGTATATTCGAGCGAAGGTGCCATGTGGCCAAGGAAACGGAATGAGGTTCTGCCAACATCTATATAGGAGTAAGGGTATGTTTGAATCTGCAGAGTTGGGGCATAAAATAAAAAAATCTGAATACAAAAAAGAAGTACCTGTCCTACGAGAAGAACTCCTCAACGTTCAGATGGAGTTGACAGAGTCGGCCGCTTTTCAGGTGATTATCCTGGTCGGCGGGTTGGACGGTGCGGGACGCGGAGCCACTGTAAATCTATTAAATGAGTGGATGGACCCCCGGCATATTCAAACCCATGGTATGGGCGAACCAACCGATGAAGAACTGGATCGACCAATGATGTGGAGGTTTTGGAGAGCTTTGCCGCCAAAAGGTAACATCGGGGTTTTCCTGGGATCGTGGTACACGTGGCCGATGCTGAACAGAGCTTATGGCAGAACCAAGGATGCCGATCTGGAGCAGAGCCTGGATAGGGCAAGAAGTTTGGAAAAAATGTTGGTGGATGAGGGGGCTCTGCTGATAAAATTCTGGTTTCATCTTTCCAAGGAAAAACAGAAAAAGAGGCTGAAATCGCTAGAAAAAAATCCTTTTACTCGTTGGAAAGTCACCAAACGAGATAAGAAGCATTTCAAAATGTACGATAGGTTTCGTGCGGTGCATGAAAAGGTTATTCGTCACACCTCAACTGCTGAAGCTCCATGGCTGATCATTGAAGGAGAAGATGCCCGCTACCGGAACGTGACCGTAGGTAAGTTAGTCCTTAGTGCAATTCGCGAACGTTTAGACCAGCAGGCCCTCCCTTCCCGGAAAATCCTCGCTCCGCCTATTATGCCGTCTATAGATAATTTGCACTTATTGAAGACATTGGATATGACGCAATCCCTGAGCAAGGAGGAGTACAGGGCGCAATTAAAAAAATATCAGGGAAAACTGAACCGATTGACAAGGGACCCAAAGTTTAAATACACCTCCGTACTTGCTGTATTTGAAGGCAATGACGCAGCAGGGAAGGGAGGGGCAATACGTCGTATTACAGGGGCACTTGATGCTCGCTGGTATCAAGTTATTCCAATTGCCGCACCAACTGAGGAGGAACGGGCTCAACCGTATCTGTGGAGGTTCTGGCGACACCTGCCCCGAAAAGGTCGGGTAACTATATTTGATCGATCCTGGTATGGCCGCGTACTGGTGGAACGTGTGGAACAATTCTGTACAGAAGACAACTGGTTGAGGGCCTACGGTGAAATCAACGAGTTTGAAGCACAGCTTGCCCGCCACCATATCGTGGTGGTCAAGTTCTGGTTGGCCATCACCGAAGATGAGCAGTTACAAAGATTTCATGACAGGGAGCAGACGGGTTTCAAGCGTTTTAAGATTACCGATGAAGATTGGCGTAATCGGGACAAGTGGGAGCAATATGAAGTGGCCGTTTGTGATATGGTCGATCGAACCAGTACTAATTATGCTCCCTGGACACTGGTAGAGGCAAACAGTAAATATTTTGCCCGTATCAAAGTGCTCAAGACTCTATGTGAAAAAATAGAGGGCAAACTCAAGGAATTATACGAGGAAGGCGTCGACTATTTGGAGAAACCCAAAAAGGGGAAGTAACGATTAGGGTGCTTTGAAAAATCTGATTTTTCAAAGCGCCCTAAAGTATGTACAGAAACAGAACTATTGCAGCTCGATCAAATGGATAGACGCTTATCGATTTGGCCTGATTTTCGGTACCAATCCCTGTGCAGTTCATAGCCACGGTAAGTAGGTCTGTGAAATCGGACCAGAAGCTAATAAAGTGGACCACCAGCATTGAAAAAAATGTCAGGTTGAATCCGAGCCATTACAGTTGGCAGCAACTGTCTTCACCAAGCAGATGCTGCACGGCTCTAAAAAAAGCTTATTTTTTTTTCTTTGCCTTCTTTACCTTCTTTGCCTTCTTGTCCTTTTTATCGGCCTTGTCCTTTTTTTTCTTTTTTGCCTTTTTCTCTTTTTTCTTGGTTGATTTCTTTTTAGGTGGATTGGGTTCTTGCTTTTGGACCTCTACATCTCGGTTGGAATCATCTGTTGGTTCAGGGGCTTGCTCAGATGCAGGTGGTTCCACGACTTCACTGGTTAAATTTTTGGCCGACTCAATAACAAGTTTTGCACGAACACAGCCAAAACCGGAAATTGTGGCCAGATCATCAGCCTGAGCTGTTGCCACATCCTCTGCAGTACGGTAGCCATGTTCGGTCAGTTTATCTGCAGTCAGGGGGCCGACTCCTTTTATTTCAGTGATGGGAATTGCCATGGAATACCTCTTGGGGCAGATGATTATCTTTGTATTGTACTGTCGCTTTGAACTCTACTAGAATGAGAAAAAGGCTATAGGTAGGTGGGTGATGGCGCGAAGTATTCCCTTTTTTAGAGAGTTCTACAAAAAACGGGTCCATATCGAAACCTGGTATCTATTCGTAGCAACGTAGCTTTTTGCTATCGATTTTGCAAGATCTTCTGTCTTCCAACCCTCGCACAGTGGCTTTACGTCATTCTGCCAAGTAACGATATTTTCTTACAAGAAACCTTTGACGGCCGAATTGCTGCGTAGGCAGGCAAAATGCGAAATTTATTTGGTCCCAGCTCGTTGCATGTCCAGTAAGCTTCAGGTTAGCCGGATAAATTGTTCCAGTGGTCCGGTCGACACAGAGCTGGAATGAAAGGCTTAGCTGGAACATTCCAGAATTAACCCGAATTTCTCATGAACTTTTTGATTTCAAACTCAAACAATTGATATTATTAACTAAAATACAACCTGTGCTATTGGCAGTGTGTTTTTTGTTTTAAATCAAAAAGTTCCCCCTTTGGGTCAATAGATTTTTCCGCAGGATCTACGTTACAAGCCACTTGCGGTAGTTTACTACAGCTTCGCGGCTTGTGCCTTGCCCTGCGAAAAACTTTATTGATGAGAAATCCGGGTTAAGGCCGTTTATTGAGTAAAGTGAGATCAGTTTGTCTAAGTTCTTTGCTCTGTAGCTCCCCCTGCCTGAGATTTGCGCTGTTTGTGGTGACAGAGCTCATACAAAATCCTCCTGAAGCATTGTCAGGAATCATTAACAGCCATAAAATAAGTACTGTACAACAAAAAGATTTCAGCAGGAAAAACGTTTTTCTATTGCTTGTCTCGTCAAATTTAAGACGATTTTTGACTGTTTCATTATCGAAGAAAACTCTTCGATTCTTTATATGTTTGCGGTGCCTACGAACAAGTATCAGGAGTAAAAGTATACAGGCCGCTAAGATCTGTATCATCCAACCTTCGACTTGATTTTCAAATGCCATAGAGATGCTTTTTGCCACCCAGCCAGGAAAACTAAGAACGCCTATAAGTAAGACCACAGTGAGGTAGTGAAGCGTCGTTGTTAGAATCATTGGTCGCCCCTGAATAAGAACCCTCAGATTAGTATCGCTCAATACAGTATTGCATAATACTGTATTGAGCAATACTATATCGGTAATCAATGAATTGTCAAGCATGATGGCGTCGAAAAAAGTCCGATCTACGGTGTTGCAGGTTTCGCCCGAGGCTTTGACATATCGTATATATAGTCAAAGCCTCGAGCAAAATACTGCGCCTTGTATATCAAACTTTTGTACTTAACCATCTTTAGTGTGCGATGGACTTTTTACGAGTCCATCAAGCATGACTCTTTTCTCTTTTAGAGGAAAGTATGGCCGAAAAGCAGACGATCATTTATAGAAAAATATTGTCCTCTATTTTCGCTGCCGGCACAAAAGTAGTATGTGGCGCACCGTTTAACGTGGCATGATATTTGTGAGGTTTTGGGTTGGTTCCAAAACTTGTTGCAATGGGTGGAGCGGATGCAAGAGACCAAAAAAAGTTTCATGTCAATTTGGAAAGTGTGTGCAAACATTGCTCTTTCCTCATCATGATACTCAAGACTCGAGAATCTATCTCCGCAACGGTGAGAGTGAAACCACGCTGCCGGTTGAAGGAACAAGCATAGTTGATATCGTGGGAGCAGGGGATGTGTTTAGTAGGTGTTTATTTTAGGCCGGTCTTACAATTGGAGTTTAGGAAAAATAATTACACATGCGCAAGAGTTTGCATTGTTAATCGTATCAGTCCCTGGAACTGTCATCCAGGATACCTCCGTATACTCAGCTTTACTAAATCGATGGAGTGGACTAAGAAAAAATTAGTACTGAAAATTATAACCAGTCTCATAATTACAAACCATCAACTTCCTGGATAAAATAATGAAAATAAAGAAAGCTGTATTTCCTGTGGCGGGTCTAGGTACTCGATTTCTTCCAGCTACTAAAGCTATGCCTAAAGAGATGCTGCCTGTTGTGGATAAGCCTTTGATTCAATATGCAGTGGAAGAGGCTCTCGCCTCGGGTATTGAACAAATCATTTTTGTTACCGGATCTGGTAAAAGTGCCCTTGAAGATCATTTTGACACCAATAGGGAGTTGGAAAGGATTTTAAAAGAAAAGCAAAAGGATACTCTCTTGCGCTCAGTCCAATCCATCGTCCCCGAGTCACTGAACATTGTTTATACACGGCAAAGCAAGCCGCTTGGATTAGGTCATGCAATATGGTGCGCCAGGGATATTGTCGGTGATGAACCATTTGCTGTGCTGTTAGCCGATGACTTGCTACAAAGCGAAGTTCCTCCCCTTTACCAAATGATCAACGAATTTGACAGACTACGCTCTTCAATGGTTGCGGCCATGGAAGTTCCCAGCGAAGAAACACACAAATATGGAATAATAGATCCGGGTCTTGAGATAGGCGGAACAGTTCAGGTTGTTAATATGATAGAAAAACCAAGCCCGAAAGAGGCTCCATCAAACCTTGCGGTTATTGGAAGATATATTCTTACACCACGTATCTTTAAACACCTGGAACGGCATCAAAAAGGGGCGGGAGACGAAATCCAGCTTACAGATGCCATGTCTGCGCTTCTTGCCGAGCAGCCTATATTTGGCTACAAATTTAAAGGGAAACGGTATGACTGCGGAGACAAGGTCGGATTTCAAGTGGCAAATATGGCATTTGCTCTCGAGCGACCAGAGATGAGAGAGGAGCTAATCGAAAATTTACGCGATCTAGTTGGATAACTTGATACAAAGCTACTATTGATTAGTCGAGAAGATGCACACAGGTACTTGCATGGAAAGCCAGAGTTGTTTTCTGCTTTACGAGTCCTCCTTGTGTTGGTAACTATTTGATTTATTGTATATAAAAAATGTAACTGCTCACAGATGCTCATGTTTGGACAGGCGCTATTTTTCGCATGTAAACGAAGACTCCGTTAGCCCATTTATGCGGGAGATCGTAACCGTTCAACGTGATAAGCGACCAACGGAAGATTCTGTGGGGTGCCTGTGAGTAGTTACTTTGTGACAATGCTTTTCTCTGTATGGGGTTTCCTTTTTAGGCGGCTAAGATTGTGTGTATACAACTCGATTCTTCCCTGCTTCTTTGGCAGCATAGAGTGCTTCATCTGCGGCTTTAATAAGTTTCTCGGCACTGTTGACATCACGGTCAGCGTGACTGACACCAATACTCACCGTCACCGATCCCCAATCAAATTGCAGGAGTTCAATCTTGCTTCGTAAACGTTCAGCGACATTGGCCGCGGTCTCGATGGAGGTCTCCGGCATAATAATCGCTAGTTCTTCTCCTCCGTAACGTGCAGCAACATCCATTTCACGTATATGGGACAACAGCGTTTTGCCAATTTGGCGAAGAACCTCATCGCCGGCAATATGCCCGTGATTATCATTTACCTTTTTAAAATCATCCAAATCAATCATTAGAAGGCAGAGGTCAATCCCGGTTCGCTTTACCTTTTCAATTTCTTTAACAAGAATCGCCTGAAAAACGTCTCTGACAAACAAGCCTGTCAAATGATCTTTTACAGCTGTAGCCACAATAAACGTGCTCTTATTTTCGGAGATAGCCACCGGTGAGTTCAATTCGTTGACTATGTTAGAAAGATAATCCATAGCAGCCACTGCAACACCCACGTATCTGCCCAATCTTGTACTCATTACGTAAAGATGATGTCGTATTTCCAGCCACAGCTTTTCAGCCTCACGTTCCGAATAATTCTTGTGGGTCAGGGTCAAGATGATTGAAGAATACAGGATTTCGCCATATTTTTTTTCTGCGGCATGTCGCTCGCTGTCATCTCTCGCTATTTGCTCAATTTCTTCCAACGTTATATTGCTGGCTTCTCGCGCGACAATATCTTGGAGCTCAGTTTGTTCCTTGTTACTTTCACTCATTATAAATACTCACAGGAAAGGCGTTGCTTTATGATAATTATTCTTTTTTAAAAATAGTATAATAATACATTAAAACTATGGTTAGGGCGCAATATACTATTTTCTTGATATTTCATCATACCTAGGAGGGCTTGCGCTCGGAGCAAGTTAAAATCATAGGGTATTTTTTTCAGGTCGATTAGATTCGTAGCTTTTTCAAACAGTGGGTCATACGGTGGCGGTTATTTTCAATATTCTGCAATAACATTTGCAGCATTGATAAGAGAAAGAGTGGTTCTTTGTGATAGTTTAAGGTCAAAAGGGAAAGCTCTTACTATTTTCAGGTAGAGGTATTCAATATCTTTGTATCCGCATGCACATTTTACGATTCTGCAGATAGTTGCATGAAATGCTAAAAGTATTGTATAGGGTGCCACCCAGATTTGTACGGAAATGCACACTAAGCGAAAAAGTTAACTAACCAATGGCAAGGTTAAGTGCTCACACAAAACGGCTGGCTCATATAACAGAAAGCAAAATAAGTTAGAGTATGCTGGAACGTTGATTAGCTTCGTGGTGGTAATGTTAATTTTCAGTGATCATTGGTTGAGAGCAATTTCTCAGGAAGTCTCTAAACGGGACTGGCCTTGAACTCGTTGTAAATTAGCAATGACAAGCTTTTATTATTGAAAAAAAGCACGCTAATTCAGTTATAATATAATATACCGGGAATCTATTATTCATCTGGTCATTGTGAACTCAAGTGATGGCCGTTATTTGTGCCAAATTTTAAAAAAATATTTTTTATCACAGTCACCTCAGCAAAGGTATCAACCATATGACATCGATGGGCAATAATAGAGAGGGAAATCTATCAACCTGGCATGCATTACCAGCTGAAAAAGTCCTGGAAGATTTAGACAGCTCAACCCGTGGCCTGACTACTGATGAGGTGACAGGAAGAAAACAGCAATACGGTCCGAATCGTTTGCCTGCTCCTCCAAGGCCTAGTCGACTCATTCAGTTTCTCAATCAGTTCAATAATGTGCTGATTTACGTTCTGCTGTGTGCCGCTGTGGTTACTGCTCTTCTTGCAGATTGGGTTGATGCCATAGTCATCATCGGTGTGGTACTGATTAATGCGGTAATCGGTTTCATACAGGAAGGAAAAGCTGAAAAAGCAGTTGATGCCATTCGAAAAATTCTCAGCTATGAGGCCATTGTTTTCCGTGATGGTGAGAAAGTTTCTATTCAGGTTGAGGATCTGGTGCCCGGCGATGTTGTGTTCCTTAACTCGGGTGATAAAGTTCCGGCGGATCTGCGACTGTTTCAATCAAAAGATTTGCGTATTGAAGAGGCTCTGCTCACTGGTGAATCAGTACCTGCGGATAAATCGATTGAGCCGGCGAACATTGAGGCTGCACTAGGTGATCGCAGTTGCATGGCTTTTTCTGGGACCATGGTCAGCTTTGGTCAGGGGCGTGGAGTCGTCGTGGCAACGGGAGAGTCAACCGAACTCGGCAAGGTCAGTGCCATGCTTGCCGGAGTAGAAACCTTAAAAACCAGGTTAACACAGCGCATGGACGAGTTCAGCAAATGGCTGACAGGAGCAATTCTGATTCTCGCTATAGGCACCACATTTTTTGGCCTGGCACTTCGTGACTACTCCTTCACCGAGCTTTTTTTTGCCGGGGTAGCCCTTGCTGTTGCCGCTATCCCTGAAGGATTGCCTGCAATCATCACCATTACCCTGGCTCTGGGGGTGCAACGGATGGCACGTAAAAAAGCCATTATCCGCAGGCTGCCCGCAGTTGAAACCCTTGGTTCAGTCACGGTTATCTGTTCAGATAAAACAGGGACACTCACTCGTAATGAAATGACAGTGACCACCATTTTGCGGGCAGACCGTACATATACTGTTGATGGTGTGGGTTACCAACCGGTGGGCTCTTTCCATGTTGAAGGTAACATGCTGGAAGCAAAGAAGGATCATTTACTGCTTGAGCTAGCCCGGGCCGGCTTGCAGTGTAATGATGGTTCCATATCTGAAAAAGATGGGAGTTGGAGTGTCCAGGGTGATCCGACCGACGGAGCACTCATCACCCTTGCTCTCAAGGCTGGTTTGGATTCACAGAAATGCAATGAGGCGTTGCCCAGAATAGATGTTATACCATTTGAATCCGAACATAAGTTTATGGCTACCTTGCATCAGGATTCCAGCGGTAAAAACGTCGTTTACCTCAAGGGAGCGCCGGAGCGAGTCCTTGATATGTGCGTCAAGGAACGACACAAGGATAGCGACAAACCCATCAATCTTACTTATTGGCAGGAGCAGATAGAGGCGATTGCCAGCCAGGGCCAGCGAACCCTGGCAGTTGCCACCATTAGTATAGATGACAAAGAAACCATATCGATAGAGGACGTTAAGAGTGGGATGATTTTGCTTGGTCTTTTTGGTATAATTGATCCACCGCGGGATGAAGCCGTTGCGGCTGTACAAAACTGTCTTGGGGCTGGAATCAAAGTGAAAATGATCACGGGAGATCACGCTCTGACTGCTACATCGATAGGGGAACAGATAGGCCTTGATGTCTCCACTAAGGCGATTACCGGACAGGAACTTGAAGCCATGGACGATGATCAGATGGAGTTTATAGCCAAAAAGGCCAACATTTTTGCCAGAGTCAGTCCGGAACACAAGCTCCGCTTGGTGACCGCATTGCAGGCAAACGGCCAGATTACAGCCATGACCGGTGACGGTATAAACGATGCGCCTGCGCTTAAGCGTGCTGATGTCGGGGTGGCCATGGGAATGAATGGGACCGAGGCTGCCAAAGAGGCCGCGGAAATGGTGCTTGCCGATGACAATTTCGCATCCATTGTCCATGCCGTGGAAGAAGGCCGCACCGTGTACGATAATATCAGAAAAACACTGGCGTTTATTCTCCCAACAAACGGGGCCCAAGCTGGAATTATTATAGCATCGGTGATGATGGGGATTGCCCTGCCAATTACACCGCTGCAAATTCTCTGGGTAAATATGATTACCGCGGTAACCCTTGGTCTTTCTCTCGCTTTTGAGCCACCTGAGGGAGATGTCATGACTCGGGCTCCACTTTCACCCAAGGAACCGCTGCTCAATCAGTTTCTCTCATGGCGCATAATTTTTATTTCAGCGATAATGGTAATGGGCACCCTTGGCTTGTTTCTCTGGGATCGTTATCATGGCGAAACACTGGAGATGGCACGCACAACAGCGGTGAATACACTTATCTTCTTTCAAATTTTTTATCTTTTCAACGCACGTTATCTCAAAGAATCAGTGCTCTCTCGCAAGGGATTGTTTGGTAATCCTGCAATATTAATGGCTGTTACCGGCATAACATTACTACAGCTTTTTTTTACTTATGCACCTTTTTTTCAGAATGTTTTTGGAACGGCAGCGATTCCATTTGGAGATTGGATTCGTCTGATCGGTTTTACCTTTACGGTTTTTGTTCTGGTAGAGACTGAAAAAATGATAATGCGACATTTAGATAAAAAGAGACTCTCAGAGTAAGTCTGCCGGGGTACTCCAATGCTGCGACCCATTCGCTTTGGCATATAATTCTTCGGCTAACCCGGATTTTAAACCAATAAAGTTTTCATCGGCTCTTGCAAATCTGGACGAACCGATTTGAGTCGGGTTTCGTCCTGGGTAATTAAATGAAGTTCCAGACAAACGGCCTTTGCCGCTAAGCGTGTGGCTGTTTGCTGTTGTTGCTCAATACCCTGTGGTTATAAAAATCTTTTTTTTATATTCTCGTCAGGAAGCAGGCACTCATTTTTTTGGCCGAACCATTGATATCTGTTTTTTGAGATTACTGAATACATATAATTTCTGACTGACTTTGGTAAAAATTTAAATACACGTAAAAAACGCCAAAACCCATCGAGATCCTTCGCTATTTCCATAACAGCATCGCTCTTAACATACACCTGGTCACCTTTGAGGAGAATGACCGTACCATCTTGGAGAGTATCGACGCCATTCAGGCGCTGAAGATTCTCTCCTATCTCTGATTGTGCAGAAACAAATTTGAACTTCCCTTGACGGTCATTCTTGATAATAAAGTTTACAGAATATTCACAAAGATTACATACACCGTCAAAAATAATAATTGGTTGATCTATCTTCTCCACTAGCACTCACCAAAGTATAATACGTTTATATTGAATAGTTCAGTCAGACTAATCAAATTGAATTTGGGTCCTTATCGGTCCTCTTTTATCTACTTCTTCATACTAAACAACGATTGTTAGTCCAGTTGCATTACATACAACACTGAGTTATTTTTTTTCGGTAATTAATTGTTAACATGATATGCTGCCTATTCTTTATTTATTTAACCTGGGCTTGTCATACATACACCATACAAATCGAGGTCGTAAATGAGCCATTCATTATTCCTGAAAAGTCTTCTAGTGTTCATCAGTATTGGTATCCCCACCATACCTTTTGCACAGGAAACAAACTTACAACCACCATATGCAGGTGGTCCAAGCAGCTGGTCATCATTCGCGCGCGGTGGTGCTGTCTACCAATTTGATACCGATCTTGATGAAGATGGAAGCTATAATACTACTCGATTTACTATCCAGACGGGGGCTGGATACAGTTGGGATACGCAAAGCAATGTTTCTTTTTCGATAGGTTACAGCTACGACGGTTATGATTTTTCCGGCGATGCCGGCTTAGGTTCGTTGAATCCATGGGAAGATATACACACGATATCCCTTGGTGTTCCAATGCGTAAAGCAATAGATAATAACTGGACAGCCTTTATGATACCGTCCATACGCTCCACAGGCGAAAGTGGAGCCAAGTTTGACGATACATTAACCGGAGGTGTTCTTGGAGGATTTTCCTATCGATTTAATGATAAATTGACCTTAGGGCCGGGGATAGGGGTAATTTCACAGCTGGAAGATTCTGCAACCGTTATCCCAATTCTCATTATTGATTGGAAAATTAATGATAAGTGGAGTCTTAATACCGGCCGGGGGCTTGGTGCCACACTAGGGCCAGGTTTGACACTCAATTTCCAACCAAACAGTACATGGAGGTTCGGCGTCGGCGGCCGCTACGAGAAACTTCGTTTTCGCCTGGATAAAAACGGCAGGACTGCCGGTGGAGTTGGTGAGGATTCATCATTCCCTGTATTTGTAAACGGTACTTATTCCATTGATCCCAAAGCAAATCTCAGCATTGTTGGGGGGGTTGAATTAGGGGGAGAGCTGAAAGTGGAAGATAAAGATGGGCAAACCATTGAAAAGGAATCATATGATACGGGTGTGTTTCTCGGCGTAACTTTTAATAAACGTTTTTAACAAAATTCTGAACAATTTAAATTTGTGAAAATGAATGGAACTATAATTGTTTAGGTAAATCAAAAAGTTACACTGTTCCCGTATGTTCGGTTCACTGGAGGTCAAATGCTGTTTAATTTTATTTCCTTATAGGATGGGATATTAACAGACGTTTCTGTCTTAATTAGTGGCTTTGTCGCTCATGAAGCTTTTCAAAAGTTTGCAACCATTTTTGACCTTTTTAATTGTCTTTGTCCTTCTTTTCATGTCGGCCTGCTCGATGCGAATTATGTACAATTATTTGGACTGGATCATCCCATACTATATGGATGATTACTTGAGCTTGACTGATGAACAGGAAGAGTTTTTTGATCATGCCACAATCCAATTTCTCAACTGGCATCGTACAAATGAATTGTCCAGATATGAAAATTTTATTGTTGGTTTGAAAGAATCACAAGCAGTTCCCATGAGCCAGCAGCAGGTTCTTCAATTCTTTGATAATGCCGAGGCGTTCTGGACATCACTGCTAAGAGAATCAATGCCGTATCTGTTAGGGTTGTCAACACAGCTAAGCGAAAAACAGCTTAAGGAAATTAATGGCGCTCTGAGAGAGGATATCAAGGAATTAGAGACTAAATACGGAAAGCAAAGTGACATTCAGCGGCGTGAATTTTTGCGAGAGAAAATGTATGAGGTAGTTGATGACTGGCTTGGCAGCGTCACGGATCAACAGGCGGCCATAATCCGTTTATGGAGCGAAACAAGAAAAAACACTACCAACGGCTGGTTGAACTATAGAAATGACTGGCGGAAAGAATTTATTGCGCTGTTGAACAGACGTCACTCCGCCAATTTCAAGGATGATATGAGCAATTTCCTGCTCAACCCCCAAAAAATATATAAGCATACATACCGTCTGGCTGTATCTGAAAACAGACGCCACTTGGCTCAGGTAATCGCTGACCTTTCCACTACTTTTATTCCTCAGCAGCGCCGTCATCTTCAGCATGAGTTGGATAAGATTATCCGGGATCTAAAAGAATTGCGCAATCAATAAAAATACTATTTCATAAGGGACCTCATCCAGGCCTGCCCTGGACTGCGGCCTCGAGCGTGTCTCTATGCTATTTCGAGGAGTAGATTAAAGGGCAGTGCAGCACGGGGATATCATGCAGTATAAGGTAGAAGATTTGTAACGCCAATACTAAACTTCGTAACATAATTCTTTAATCTTTTGGCACATTCTCTGTCTAAACAATGTACCTTGCCATTGGGAATACCAGATGGAACAAAGAGGGTCAGGGGTAAATCAGCTCTTCCATGATTCAATTTTTCGATTGGGACTATATCGGGTTGTAGATATTTTTGCCAATTGATGGCAAAAATCTTGTTCTACATTACCGGAATGGCCCTTAATCCACTTGAATTCAACACATTTACCTTCGCATAAATCGCAGGCCTGTTGCCAATAATTTGCATTTCTCACAGCACGGCCATAAGCTGTTTGCCAGTTATTGTACCTCCAGAAATGAACCCATTGAACCAGCCCCCGAATAACGAATCGACTATCGGTATTAATTTGAATGTTCTTTTGAGAAGATAACCGCTGTAGACCTTCTGTTATGGCTAATAGCTCCATTAAATTGCTGCTACCTCCCATAAAAGACTGAGAATAGAGTTCCTGTCTCCCATCAGGCGATTCTGTAAACCCTCCATAGCCGGACTGGTTAGTTTCACCATTAAATGAGCCATCAGCATAAATTTTGTGAACCTCACTCAAGCCCGATTCACTGGTTGTGATATCTAATCGTCCATCACGCCGATCAAGACGAATAAATTTACCAAAGTGACTTTCTTTTAAAAACTTGAAACCTTCGATAAAAACACAGTTGATGGTTTGTCCAACATGAATATTGCCCTTGATGGCCGAACGAATAATTCTTCTCAATTGATGTTGGTTATTTCTTGTAATTAATGCCAGGTGATTTTCTTTAGCGAAAGTGATAGCGCCATCTGCGACAAAGAAATTTAACGTGTTGTCTTCTGTATCGTTAGAAATACGGCAATCGATGTTATCTTTATCAACTCTTATAATGTGTAATGAAATGCCGATTGGTTCCATATAATCAACAAACTATCCAGGGTAGTTCAAATTTTTTTCCTGAAAAATAATAACATTTTCAATGAAAGCTAATAAAGGGAGAATGTAACGTATTATTCTCTTTGCTGCTCGCCTTTCTAAGTGATCCTCAGTTTACAACCTGAATATTTTTTTGCTACATGTTGGACATCTATTCCTTATACGCAGATGTTTTCCTGCTGAAAGCATTGGAGTGACATTTACATTAACTTTGAACACAATACCTTCTGCAATAGGGTGTCCGACAAAACAGTCCTATCACTGATAAATGCATTCATCGTTGCAACTAGTTTTGAGTTCACTCAGTGCAAATATTTTTTTCAACAAAAATATGGTTAATTGAACCAATTGCTGAATGTGAGTGTAAAAAATATTGAGTTTAGGAATTTTTCATGTTACCGGTCAATGGTTATGTTTGTAAGTGGCTGTCCTATCATTGTTAATTGGCCTTTTTTACCTTTTACCGAGTATAAGGAGGGATGGTGATGCGAACTTGTTTAGTAATTGTAATGGCTCTAACACTTGTCATGGCTTCTACCGTTTATGCCGAACACGAATGGTACGTTGCCGGCTCAGTCAGTTATCTTATGCAAAGCGATAGCGATAACAGTGGCACGACGGGGGATTTTACTACTGGTAATGGTGCTCCGGTTATACCTTTTGGAACTCCAATTGCTGCGGGCACACCTTATGGTTGGGAAACCGAGTTTGATAGTGGATGGGCTCTTTCCGGCGAAGGCGGGCTGATGTATGACAGTGGCTTAAGATCGGGCATAGAACTAACCTACTCAAGTGCAGATGTCGACACACATAAAAACGTAAATGTGGCCGGAACCGTAATTGACGGCGTAGATGCCGCTGTTCTCACAGGTTCCTCCAGTCAACTTGGAGCAACAGTTGGGCAGGTCGTTTCTGACGGGCAGGGCAAGATATCATCAACCGGGATCTTTATGAACCTTTACTATGATTTTATTGAACTAGGGTCATTTTACCCATACGTTGGTGCAGGTATAGGGGTGATGGCGGTTGATGTGGAATATGAACCTTCAGGGGTTAAAATTATAGATGATGATGAAACAAAAGTTGGATTTCAACTGAAAGCCGGTGCAACCTACCGCTGTACAGACACTATTGACATTTATGGCGAATATGCATTTCGCATGACCGATGATGTTGAGGTTGATAATTCCTTATTTCCAGGAAAACTGGACATTGAAAACAAACAACATCTTGTTAGCATAGGGTTAAGATACAGATTTGCTACTAATTGAGGGGGCCAAAAGAGAGTTTTTGAATTGTCTCCTTTCAAATGAAACAATCTCTGCTTGCATGCAAAAATAGTGCATAGGAATGGTTAAATAAACAAAAAGGCCAAGCCATAACCTGATGCATTTCCTCTCAAGCCAGGTTTACCGACAGAAACGAGTCGATACGCTGTAACGAGAACCCCATTTGTACCCCTGGCAGTTGATTGCCGTAAAACCTGCGAAATATCCTAGAGAAAAAGGTTCCATCCTGAATGATTCAGGCGGAACCTTTTTTCATCGGAGATGTGTTATGATCTCACTTTTGGGCTCTTAATCAAAAAAATCACATATGGTAAAGATACGCCTCGTGTTCTCCCTATAGCAGCCGTCTCACGTCCTCTAGCTCTACAGAAGGTGTTTTTTAAAATCCTTTCGAGCCATTTATAAACAAGCCTTGTACACAAGCTCTAGCTATCTATGTTCCTATCCTTACAGGTACACAACCTCTTTCCCTTGATTAAATTTTAACCATAAAAAAAGAGATTGGGAAAACAGTAATTGTTAAGGGAAGCCTGAAGCAAAAAGACCATACCTTTTCAGCATCACCATACTCTGTATTACTAGCCCTTACTCAAGTGACTGAGGATGCCTATAGTACAATCATGTGTCATTAATTGGTGCACACGAGCTCAAGAGAAAGAAAACAACCTATACAGGCTGCATGTGCTGTAATGCAATAAAAGCGTACTTTTTTGGTGCTACATACACCACATGCCACCCTCATAACTACCACACGAGCGGAACTTATATCTTTTGGACAAAAAACTGTGCCAAACCAATTCGGCCGAGACAGAGCTGCCTCAAGCAATTGATAAGAAACGGTACCGAATTGTACGTAATTTTTTCATCAGGACCTTTGTCCATCTGCTCTTTTGGGACATCCTGTTGAATCGACCGTCGCTGCGATGGCTCCGCACCGATCCCGCTCAGCGTTGGAAAAAGATCAGCCGAAACTACCGTGAATTGGCTGTTGCAATGGGCGGTGTTCTCATCAAACTTGGCCAATTTCTCAGTGTGAGGGTAGATATTTTACCACGCGAGGTAACCAGCGAACTCTCAGGGCTTCGCGATGAGATTCCGGCTGAACATATTGACGCTATTATTGCTCAAATCGAAGAGGATTTCGGTGCACCGGCAAATGATATGTTTGCCTGGATATCACCTGAACCACTGGGGGCGGCATCACTGGGCCAGGCACATCGGGCACGACTAAGAAAGGATCAGACTGAAGTCGTGATTAAAGTGCTGCGTCCTGGGATAGATATCCTGGTTGAAACCGACCTGGCAGCCATCCGAAAAGCGTTGGGTTGGCTCAAACCATACAAACAAGTGAGCAAACGTGTCTGTCTTGATTGGCTCATGACAGAGTTTACCTCAGTAACACAGGCAGAACTTGATTTTACGACTGAGGGTAACAATGCGGAACGATTTGCCGATGACTTTGCCGATGACTCCTCAGTGTATGTCCCCTCAGTTTACTGGGACTACAGTGCACCGCGTACCCTCACTCAGGAGAACGTCAGTTATATCAAAATTTCCGAAATGGACAAGATTGCAGCGGCAGGTATTAACCCTGCAGCTATAGCAAAAAAGCTGTACACCCTTTACTTACGCCAGGTTTTCGAAACCCATTTTGTGCATGCCGACCCCCATCCCGGCAATATATTCATCAAACCTCTGCCCACAGAAGATGAACGCGAAAATGGCAAAGCTATGTTTACCCCACAGGACGAAGTCCCTTACCATGCAGACCGTTCGTTCCAAATTGTTTTTGTTGATTTTGGAATGGTCACGGAAATTCCAGAACGACTCCGCCTGGCCCTTCGCGAATATGTTATCGGTGTGGGAACACGTGACGCCTTCCGTATTGTCCAATCATACGTCAAGGCAGGTACACTCTTGCCAGGTGCTGATACCAAAAGGTTAGAAGAGGCCCACGAAGCTCTGTTGAACCAGTTTTGGGGGGCAAACGTCAGCCAGATGAAAGGAGTGGTGATGGCCGAGGCCGGCACTTTAATGCGTGAGTATCGTGATATTATCTATGCTGCCCCCTTTCAGCTCCAGGCGGACATGTTATTTACCGTACGGGCCATGGCCATTCTTTCCGGTGTAGCCACCCAGCTCAATCATGAGTTCGACCCATGGGAGGAAATTATTCCATTTGCCGATAGACTCGCAGCAAACGAACTTGGCCTGAACTGGCAGCAATGGTTAAAAGAAATAGTAGCACTAGGCCGGATTGTCTACAAACTACCCAAAAATATGGAGAACGTTCTCACCCAGGCCCAACGCGGCAAACTCAAAATACAAACATCTTTTGCTCCGGAAAGTAAAAAAGTTTTAGTGCGGCTGGAAAAAGCGGTCAACCGGCTGTCCTGGATGCTGCTAGCTGTTGTCCTGTTTGCAGTCGGTATGAGAATTGAAGGCAATGATGAAAAAGAGATTGTAGCTCCCGTATTATTAGGCCTTGCCCTGTTAAGTTTTCTTTGGGGGCTGTGGAGCAACAGGCGTTAACCCAATTTTTGAGGACTTTTTTAGTCGAACTTACCCAAGAGGAGAATATATATGAATTATTGCACCGGATGCGGCCGGAAAGTGACCCTGCAGATGGTTGCTGGGGACGATCGCCCTCGTTTTGTGTGCGATAACTGCGGTACTATCCATTATCAAAACCCCAAAATGGTGGTGGGAGCCATTCCTGAAGTAAATGGAAAAATTCTCTTTTGTCGTCGAGCGATTGAACCACGGAAAAACAGCTGGACACTTCCGGCAGGATATCTGGAAAACGGTGAGACAGCTTCACAGGGCGCACAACGTGAAGCAATGGAAGAGGCCTATGCAGAATTGGACAATGTACAGCCCTACGCCTTGCTCAATATCACCGCTATCAACCAGATCTATATGATTTTTAGAGCCCAATTGATCAATACCGATTTCCGCGCAGGTACAGAAAGCCTCGAGGTAAAACTCTTTGAACCTAATGATATCCCCTGGGATGAGTTGGCGTTCCCGGTAATCAATGATGTCCTGCGAGTGTATTGTAAGGATTTGCAACGAGGAGTCTTTCCCTTTCGTGAACTGGAAACGCTTGGCCGGATGTCTACGACCCCGCAAGTTGCGAAGGAAAAGTAGCAATTAATCTGTGGGAACTGCGGCGTCCGCGACTTTTACATTTGTTTTTCCGTTATTTATTGATTGCAATCGTGTTTAAGCTGCTTATCCTTCTTTGTTACAGGCCCAGTTATTAGTCCAAAACAATCAAAGGAGACTAACAATGCTTGAACTAAAAAAAATATCTGCTGATGCTGTACCATCAGCTCTAGAGATGGCACATAGATATAGATTGCTCAATGAACCACAGGCAGCAGAGAGCATTTGCAGGGACATTCTGGAGATAGAGCCTACCAATGAGCAGGCGTTAATAACCTTGTTACTCGCTTTAACGGATAATTTTTCAAACGAAATCACCCGGTCCTTCTCCCAAGCCAAAGAAGTGGTCGAAAGACTTGCAGGTCATAGTTTGCGGTCGTATTACTCCGGGGTTATCTATGAGCGAAGAGCCAAGGCACATTTGAGAATCGGTGGCCCAAATGCCCAAGAAATGGCCTATTCCTGGCTGGAAAAAGCCATGCAGGCTTTTGACGAGGCATTGACCCGCTCCGAGGAAGACAACCAGGAGGCTGTATTGCGATGGAATGCCTGCGCCCGACTAATGAATGAGTATCAAGCGATGAAACCTACTGTAACATTTGAACGAGAAGGCCTGCTTGACAGTTACGAAACTCCCCATTAAACAAGGATAGCTGCCATGCAGCAACATGCCGGGATATGGAATGCCGGTATGGTCTACTTGCCACGTGTCCCCTCAGATAAAAGCAGCCTGAAAGGTACTGCATATGTGTGAGGGGATTTTTTTATTGTCGTTGGTGTATAGCACCGTAAGATTCCTGCCCCACATCCGGCGCTCACACCTTTTTTATCCTGCACATAAAGCTGCGGCTGGTCGATGTGCCGGTTACAGGGCCACGTGCATCATCCTCGGTAAGTGTATTAAGATTGCAGCTTTTGCTATATTCCCCCCAACCCCATGCAATCCGCACCGATCCCTGCCGCACAACGGTGGAGAGCTTAGCCTCCATCTCTATCGATCCCTTAGGGGTTGTAATTTCAACCACATCACCTGATAGAATACCCAAAAGCGCCGCATCTCGCGGGTGAATATCCACCTTCCCTTTGCTGCTTTTTTCAAGGAGGGTCGGGACAGTCCGATACTGGGAATTGGTAAAATGAATATCGCGGCTGCCACTGATACCAAGCAGCGGATACTCGTCAGCCTGATCGAAAAAACTGATCGGATTTTCTATCTTCCCCTCTTCAAACGGTACAGCAGCTAAACCTGCTTGGGCAAGTCTTTCGGAATAGAACTCTACCTTGCCGGTTGGGGTGTTAAACGGCTGCTGCAGATATTTTTCATACTGGAGTTCTTCCAATCTAACTGCATTGTGCTGGTTTCGGATGGACTGCACGTCAACCCCTGTTGGTTCGAGTTGATAATCGATGGCTTCTTCGGCAGTCTGCCAGGGAAATTCGTTGCTAAATCCCAATTCCCGAGCGAGGGCAAAGGTAATTTTCCAGTCCGGCCATGATTGCCCCACAGGTGGAATGACTTCATTTTGCAATATGATAGGATTATTGCGGATAGAAGCGCGGTTAAGCTGTGTCTTTTCGAAGCAGCTCGCAGCTGGCAGCACTACATCGGCCATTCTTGCGGTCTCGGTCATGAACATGTCTATAACCACAAGCGAATCCACCTTATCAAAGGCAGCTCTGGTTCGTTTTGAATCGGCCATGGTCACCACAGGATTCCCTGATTGGACCACCACCATTTTCAACGGGTAGGGCTTCTCCTCCAGGATGGCATCGACAATACATCCTTGGACCTGGTTCCCCCACGTTGGACTAAATGTATTGAACAGCGGAAAGGCAGAGGTAATGGGTAAGGCTCCCTCTGGAAGTCTGTCCCGTAGTTGCATATCCTTTACTGGTATTGGCTGCGGTAGGACATCACCGCCGGATGTGTCAAGATTACCGGTAAGAGGCCGTAAAAAAGCTACAGCCCGGGTCGTGTCAAACACGTGCCGGTGCATATCAAGCCCGTTTCCATCAATTATAGAGGCTGGTTTTATGGTCGCGTAGAGATGGGCCACTTCTCTAATCTGTCGAGGCGTCAGCCAGATTTGGTTCGCTACTTTATCGGCAGAATAGTTGGCGCTTACCTCTTTTAAACGTTCAAAACCAGTGGTATAGGCGTTGACAAAATCTTTATCGTATAACTCCTTTTCTATTATTTCGTTAATCATAGCCATGGCCAGCAGACCGTCATGCCCAGGTCGTATCCGGAGCCAGATATCCGCTTTTTTGGCAAGGGTGGTTTCCACAGGGTCAATAACGATGAGTTTGGCACCCTGTTCTTTGGCAAAAAAGATGGCCTCGGCTGCACCCAAGGCGGTGTTCACATCATTTTTCCCCCACACAATAATACAGCGACTGTTTTTGGCTTCGGGAAAGGCCATTGAACCATATACGTAGCAGTGCGCCATATCGCGCGCCACAAAACAAATAGACCCATTGCCGATGGTGTTGGGTGAACCAAAAAGATTCATCAACCTGTTGGGATAGTCCCAAGGAGCCCCCCAGTCCGCCGCCATTCCGCGCAGCCAGGCCACGGATTCAGCTCCTGAATGTTTCTTGTGGTAATTGAATTTTTGGGCAACAAGCCGCAGGGCCTCCTCCCATGAGGTCTCGCAAAAATCGCCTGTAGCCGAGTCTCTGACAAGAGGAACGGTCAGGCGAGTAGGGGAGGAGACGATATCCGGAGCAGCCTTGAGTTTTGGACAGACGAGCCGCTTGTCCTTATCCAGAAAAGATTTTCGTTGGGCCGAAATTAGTTTTCCATCAACCACATCTACTGTAATCGGACAACACGATGAACATAAGCGGCAGACAGTATCCTTTTCCATGATACCTCCGTTTATCTTGAAGCTTTGAGATAACAGCTTTGAATCAGCTCATAATGATTAGTGTGGGTCCTGATCTTCCACCAAGCCTTGCCTTTGTGCATAATCTGCCAGGGTAATTGATTTTCAGGATCACTGGCGGAGAGTATTCCAACAACATTGTCCAACCCTTTTCCGGCATACATCCCTTCTTTTTTTCCACCGAGCCATTCCTCCACAGGTGCTGCCTCAGTTGACCAGGAAAAAGGATCAGATAAGAGAAACTGGGCATCGGTATCACGTGTTACCCTGTTCATTTCCCTCAAGTGACGCAGAGGTGAAGGCACCTTATCAATAAGATTGAGCGAAGCGTACGCAGCAATGCTTGCACTTCGCAGTGGCAAGGCAAGGGCATTGCCAACAATGAATTCTACCTTTTCGCTTTGCCATGATTCAGGCAGGGTAAAAGACGCAGCGCGGGTGAGCAGTCCTTCATCTTTGAGTGCAAAAGAAATTGACCTCTCCTTCATCAATTGCCTGGCAGTTTGAACAAAGGCCACAGAATTATCAACACCAATGGCAAAATCGCATTTGGTACTTAACTCAAAGGTAAAACGGCCAACAGCTCCGCCTGCATCAACACCTATCCCTTCGGCAGGGTTTATTTGCCTGGACCATGAAGCATATGCTTCAGAGGCATATTCCTGGTCAAACAGATCGCTATAATGGCTCCAGAGGTAGGAAGACACCACCTCCTGCTGTTCATATTTATTCTCCGTTGCTCCATACTGATCCTTGAAAGGGTCGAGATGGGCAATACCATCATGAATGGGAAATACAGCACCGCAAGCAGTGCAGGCAAGAGTGCCGACTTCTATATCATCGTCGTCGGCCTGAATAATTGTAACATCAAACGGAGCATTTTTGGGGAGGCAGGAGGGGCAAACAAGAAAATCAAGGAGACGGCGCTTCATTTTTGATCCTTTTCCAGTTTTCGTTTAACAGGGAAAACCACATGCAATACAGCTAAGACAGGACAAGAAAATAAAATACCATTGAATATCAAATACCTAGCTTAAATTAATCTTGATGCTAGGTCAAACCATATTACTTTTTTCCTCCAAATAACGGAGAGATCCTTGTCAAACCTCAACAATTTTTCCATTCTTGCCCATAATCGGCAAAAGAACAAATTGGAAGGACCAAGCAATACATACATGGGAGTCACAGTACTTCCATCAAACCGTACTATTAACCGCACGGTTTTCTTGTGCAAACTCCAGATAAAAATTACAGCTGATTTTATTGGATGACATCTCCGTGAAGGAGGGGTGCCAGTGGAAAAGAAGTCACTTTTGGACCTTGACTAGCTTTTCTCTTTACCCGTATAATTAACGTAATAACGGACAATAAATAAGAAAAGCCAAACCTGCCGCAAGGTGGGGACGGAAAGCTGCGGGTCATTTATGATAGCCGAGCTGCCTTAAAATAAGGTAGTTCGGCTATTTTTTTTATTACTCTTTTAAAACCAGGAGACTGATCAAAAAAACATGAAAAAAAGCGTAGACCTTGTCTCCAGATGCCCAAAAAATAGCTGATTTTCATGAGGAATCAGATTTCAATTTGTGAATCACCAGAGTGGCTTTAACCAGTGACCATAGTACAAGGAGAAGCAAAATAATATGGAGGTGATCTGATGAAGAAGGGAAATTACCAACTAGTTTTACGCACATTTTTGTTATTTTCTGTGACAATGGCAATAACAGCTCCCTCGTACGGCGCCGGCGCGACAAAAACAGATCAAGTTCGCGAGAACCAGAGCGACAAGATGACCAGCGTATCAAGTCAGACCCCGGCAGCCACAGCGAGTGCTGGTACCGGAACTGCGGTGATGGATCTGAATAAGCAGGCTTCGGAGAGAAACCGACGGGCTTGCGTGGAATGGTGTGATGCCAATACGGAGTGTGCCATGTGCAGAGCGTCAGGGCTGTGCGGCAGTGGTTACAAGGTATTGCGGACGTGGGGAGGACCTGGTGTGAAATGGGATGCCTGCAAATTCGTATCACGAGCACCTAGGGTACACCCGAGACCACCCGAGGGGCGCATGCAAATTCCGGGGGAAATGAAATCGCCGGTTCCGCCGATACCTCAATAGGCAATGAACAGGCTACAGGAAGATTGGCTGTCTAATGGCAAACAGCTAGAGAACTTTAGTTGTACAGTTGCGCCATAAAAGCGACCTAATGAGGACCTGTAAATACCCACAGTCCATTGATAACAAAACATTACATAGTTGGATTGAAGACGGTGAAAAAGAGTTTGTGCTCTTAGATATCAGGGAACCTGGTGAAGTGTCAGCTGCAAAAATTGTAGCTGATGAGTCAATGGATATTCCAAGAGGTTTGGTAGAGTTTGTATTTACTCAAAAGATAACAGATCATGACATGCCGGTTGTTGTGTATTGTAAGAAAGGTGGAAGAGGAGCGCTTGCTGCTGCGACCCTGAAAGAGCTGGGATATAAAAATGTTTACAATCTTGACGGCGGAATTCTCAAATGGATCACCGACGGCTATCCGGTAAGCAACTTTTTCGGTGAATTTGAAGTGAAAAATTTTGAATCAAATTTTCAGAAGAAGAGCTGATACAATATTTTTCTATTTGAAGTACCATACTATTTAGCTGCTGAACTTGACAGTTTACTTTTTGCAAGTTCAGCAGCTATTTTAAGTTACCTTATGTTATAAATACCATATCATCATTATGAGTAATAGTTCTTATAAAGAGAAAAAATACAGAAAAAGCATTCAGTGGGTAATGACCCTTTTTCTGCCCGTTGTGATTATAGGAGGATATTTTTATCCTGCTATAGGGTTTACTATTGTCGGAATGATTGTGTTTTTTATGACACTGGCAAGTAAACGAGGCCGCTTATATTGTGGATGGCTTTGCCCAATGGGGTCATTCCATGAACGATTCTTATCAAAAATCAGTCGGCATAATGTAGTTCCATCGTTTTTTAGATCAACCTATTTTCGTGTGTTTGTGTTTGCCGCGATGATGGGGTTTATGACATATCGACTGAGCCTTGCGCTGGGAGATGCCCAAGCCATTGGTGGTGTATTTCGGATGATGTGGATTGTTTCAATAGCATTAGCCATTGGGATGGGCCTCTATTATAAAGCAAGAACCTGGTGTGTCATTTGTCCCATGGGATCACTTCAAGGAGCCATGAGTCTAAATACCTTCCGTTTACATGTTTCAGATGAATGTGTTGGGTGCCGTACATGCCAGCGTCTGTGCCCAATTTCGACCTACCCAGGAAATTTTCATGATGCAGTTAGTGCCAAGGTTCCTTCAATTGATTGCCTGCGCTGCTATAACTGTGTTGAAAACTGCCCTAAAGGGGCCCTAGATTTTCGGTGATGAAGCTTCAATGCCAGGGAAATGTGATGAAGATAATAAATAAGCACCCCCTAAGAATAACTTGTGTTTTCATCTTTATATTTTTCAATTTTGCTGCACACTGCTTTTCCTCCATGGCTAAGCATACCGATATTTCGGGGGAACTGCAGAATGGCTTTCGGGTGTTGACGATTTCGGGCACAGAAACTGACTTGTTTTTTACAGTCTATCGGGGGGATTACATCAAATTCAGACTTCACGCATTAGAAGAAAACCCCGTGCTTGAAATCCCTAGGCTGGAGATCAACCGGAAACTCCCTTTTGATTTTAGTAATACGCCTTACTTTAAGATGAAAAAAGTCGGGTTATATCCATTTACTGTTGGAAGGGTTCAAGGCAGGATAAAGGTAATTGAGTATTCAAAGCCTCACTACCAGGCCCTAACAGCAGATGAAGCAAATACGTTTATCAATGATAATTCTCCTTTCATTTTAGATGTTCGCACCAATCGGGAATATTCGTCAGGCCACCTTGAAAATTCGATGCTCATACCGATTCAAGAACTTCAACAAAGATACACAGAGCTGTTACAATATAAAAACAAAGATATCTTTATTTACTGTGCCACCGGCAACAGGAGTACAGTCGCCGCAAAAATATTGATAGATAAAGGATTTACCCGCATTTACAATTTGAGAAAAGGATTGTTTGATTGGGCTCAAAAAGGTTACCCAATAGTTCGATAAGTAATCAAAAAACAAGGTGCTTGCTGTCTCAGGATTTAGCTCACGAGGTTGAAGAAAATGCAGGTACTGGTCCCCATTCAAATCCACGGCCTGTGGTTTCGGAGTATGTGACTCTCTGTTCTTTTTGCCTCATACCTATTAATAGTTTGCAGAATGCTGTTCACACGGTCCTCACACCTCTTTTCTTCTTAAAAGAGGCAGCTCAAACTGGTTTCCATCCTCCATTTGAATCACATTTGGATGTACTGCCTTTGCTTCAGAAGCAAAATCTTGATTGGGGCCGTACCGTTGGGAGAAATGGGTGAGGAGCAGGGTGGTCGCATGAGCTTCACTGGCCAATTTACCTGCCTGTAAGGCAGTCAGGTGACCGTGGGCTTCCGCTTTGTCAGCATCTTTTTCTAAAAAAGTTGATTCGGTAACCAATACATCCACATTTTGAGCCAGAGCAATGGCTGCATCACACATTCTGGTATCCAGTACAAAAGCAAAAGATTGACCTTTTTTGTGGATGCTGACGTCCTTAAGCCGTATTACTTTTCCTTTGTAAAACACCTGACCTTTTGCTTTCAACTCGCCGACTAGAGGTCCTTTTATCCCTATCAAAGTTAACGCCTTCTGGTCCATGTTTACACTCTCTTTTTCCTCTATACGGTAACCAAAGGTTTCGATGGTATGACTTAATCGTTTTGCTGTTATTATCAGTTGATTGTCTTCATAAACAACGCAGTTCTCACCCTCTATGGGATGAGGTTCCAAAAACGCTACATCATAATAACTGGCTACCCCTTTTATATTCTCAAAGAAGTGGGCACCGGAAGCAGGAAAATAAATTTGTACGGTATGAGGAACTCTATCCAAGGAAAGGCGTTGTAGGATGCTTGATAGCCCGAGACAGTGATCTCCATGGAAGTGTGTGATAAAGATTTTGGTTATGTCGGTAGCCGTAACACCAGCAAAAATCATTTGTCTTTGCGTGCCTTCTCCAGGGTCAAAAAGAAAACCTTCGTTATCCCATTTAAGAAAGGAGCCGTGCTGATTCCGGCGAGTGTTGGGTACTTGGCTGGCTGTACCTAAAGCTGTGAATCTTCTGATGGACATCTTCAATTTAACCGTGCGCAGTAAATAGGGCCACAAGGACATCTATTAGGAAGAGTATGCATTATATCGGCTTTGACCTCCACAAAAAGGTTATCGCTTCCTGCAATAAACCTGTCCTTTCTTTATTGTTAAAGTGTCTTGAAAAATTACAAATTCGTCCAAACTCGAAGTGTATCCACGCGGGATCCTGTTAGTGGTTGATAAACGTAGTCGTTTTGTGAAACTATACATAATAGCTAGCGTCTGAAAAGCAAAAAGTTCAGTATTCCGATTGTTTGGCGATAAATAGTTAAGAAGCTGGATGAACCGGCAATTTTTCAAGACAGTTTTTCTTTATCATAGTTTACTCCTCTCATTTAGGATACCAGCCAAGCCGCAACTGAGGAAGATCCCTTTTTTACATTGTTCTTAAGGATGATTATTCTTTTTTGCAGACATTATTTTAAGTAGTGGGCCTATCGGTTTTAGGTGCTCTATCTTAGTTTTAATAAAGGCTAATCTTATGGATCGTTTGAATAAATGTGCATTGGTAGTATGCGCTCTCTTTGGTTTGCTGACATGCATGAGCAGCTTGGTACATGCAGGGGGAGCACTTGACGGTGTTGATGAGGTAAAGGCGATATATGATGTTCGGGTAAAAGATGCAAAGCGTTTTGCTTTTTTTCTCGATGTGATTGGCAAAGCATATGACGGGCTTTTCGCTCGGGGAGTTGGTGCCGATGTGGTGGTGGCAGTACGTGGACCTTCTATCCGCTACCTTTCAACGGAAACATGGTCCTATACTGAAGAAGACCAACGTCATCTGGCCAAAGCAGCAAGCTTGCTGGAAGGGTTGCGAAAAAGAGGAATAAAGATCGAGGCTTGCTCTATAGCAGCTGGTCTGTTTAAAGTTGACCACTCATCGTATTTACCAGGAGTAATACCGGTTGAGAACACCTTTGTCTCGCTTATTGGTTATCAGGCCCAGGGATACGCGTTGGTTCCTGTAAATTGATGTGGAGGACTCTTTATGAAACGAAGAGAGGCAGGCCATAGTCATAAAAGGCTGTGGCTGTTATGTACTGTGATTACCGTGGTATTGTTTTGCGCAGCCGCAATATCCTTGGCAGGAAATGACAAAAGCTATTTATCGTCTGTTGGTACAGCATATTTTCAGGACAAGCGTACACAGACCATGTGGACCGCAGTAAAGAGTAAAAAACTGGATACAGTTGCGGAGGTGCGGCAATACCTTACTCGACTCAATGAAGGAGAATACAATGATTGGCGTTTACCAACCAAGCAGGAGCTGTATGACCTCTTTACCGTCTTTGATTTGAAAAATAACGGTAAAGTACGAATCAGTATCGAAGGAAATTACTGGATGCGCAAACCTGAAGGGAAAATCATAGCAGGGGCGTGGGAAATTGGAGACGGATGTGGACCGGAGCGGGTTTATTATTCCAAGGAAAAAGGGTACGTGAGAGCAGTTCGGCCCTGACTCTATTCGAGTGTTAATCTCTTACAGTCAGCCAGCAGAGGTAGGAGGGAGACTCCATTTGCTCGGTAGTCCAAGAGACTTGAAATATCATATGAAGGCGGGAGTACCGAAATCTGGACACCTCGACAAAAAAGGGGGACATTATGCCAGAACGAAAAGCAGGTCTTGCCGGACCGGGAATTGGTGATTACGGGCTGCTTGCTCGTGAATTGCCGCAGAACTATCAACCGCTTCTCGACCCCATGGATAGGATGAAGGCGGTATTTGCCATTAAGCACCACATAGAGACCAATCTCTGCAAGGAGCTGAACCTGCAGATGGTACAGGTACCTTTACTTGTGGACAAGGACAGTGGCGTAAACGATATGCTAGACCGGGATGGAGCTCGGTCACCGGTAGAATTTCCTTGCGGGCTGGGGCTTGATGTCCCTCTACGCGCCGAGGTTGTTCAGGCCGCCACCAAGTGGAAGCGTATAGCACTTGAGCAATTCAACTGCCAAAAGGGCGAAGGGATATGCACGGACATGCGGGCGATTCGCAAAGACTATTTTCTCGATCACGATCATAGCGCCTATGTGGATCAATGGGACTGGGAATTGGCAATTGGCCCTGAAGAGCGCACACTTGAGTTCCTTAAGGAGGTTGTAGTACGTATCTGGGGCGTGATTCGCGCTGCCGGTAGCATGGTGCAAAACATGTATCCTCAGTTGAAAGTCGCAAATTATCCTGATTTCCCAGAAGAGATTGTTTTTATTCATGCCGAGGAAATCCTTGAGCGCTATCCAGATATACCACGAAAAGAACGTGAAAACAGGCTGCTTCAAGAGCATGCACCAGCCGTATTTATCATCGGCATCGGCTGGCCCTTGAAAGACGGGTACCCCCACGAATTGCGAGCTGCAGATTATGATGACTGGACGACTGCGACCGTCAGCAGGAACGGTGAGCAGTTTCACGGTTTAAATGGGGATATCCTGGTGTGGAACCCTGTGACGAAAAGGCGCCATGAGTTGTCGTCAATGGGAATTCGGGTAACCAAAGAGACCCTGAAGATCCAGCTCAAGATGTCCGGCCAGGAAGAGATGCTTGGTTTACCTTACCACCAGGCTATTCTTCATGACGCTATTCCGCTGAGTATCGGTGGCGGTATCGGGCAGGCAAGGACCTTCATGTACCTGCTGCGTACCGCTCACCTCGGAGAGGTAACGGTCTCGGTGTGGCCAAAGGAGTTGAAAGATATCTGCGCAGCCAAGAATATTCACCTCCTAGTATAACGCCAAGCAAGTGGTCGGAAGAAGTCATGTAAAAGCTACCAGCCTCCCTATCAGCTGAAATCGGCCAGAATCCTGAGGAGATACTCTATATCCTTTGCGGTATGGCTTGCCGTCACTTGCAGCCGTATTTCCTCTTCCCCTTTTGGCACTACAGGGTAGTTAAGGCCGGTCGCCAGCACATTGCGCTCGAAGAGGTAATCCACCATAGCTGCGGTTTTTTGCGTATCGCGTACGAGGAGCGGTACAATCGGGTGCTCGCCACTGATGGTTTCGATCCCAATATCTGCCAACCCCTGTCTGAGGCGTGCAGACAGAGTACGCGTTTTTTCAAGCAACGTTATACCCTCATCACTGTTGAGTATGCTTAGGGCTGCCATCGCCGCCGCTGCCTCGGCCGGCGTAATGGGGTTGGAGTAGATGTAAAAGGGCGACGTCTCCCTGAAAAAATCTATCACCTTCTTGCTGGAGACTGCATACCCGCCATTCACGCCCAGGGCTTTGCCCAGGGTCGCGATATACAGATCCGCACGGGCGCCTGTATACTCCTCTGTCCCGCGACCTGTTTTGCCAAATGCTCCTACGCCGTGCGAATCATCGACCACGGTTATGATTCCTTCCTTGTAGCTGCTTTCATACTTGCGGCAAAGGGCCGCAATTGCATCCAAGGGCGCATGGTCGCCGCGCATACTGAAAATGCCGTCGGTCACTACCACAACCCTTTGGTATACCCTCTGATTAGTGTGTAGTAGATTTGCAAGTTCATCCATGTCCAAGTGGGGATAGATTGCTTTTGCCGTCGGTTGAGCCAGACGAATACCATTGATGATGCAATTGTGGTTCAGGCTATCGCTGATCACCAAAGTGTCTCGGCTGATTAGCTGGGGTAAAATGCCTGTGACCGCAGCATAGGCACTACTGAAAAGCATCCCTGCTTCACGCCCGTGAAACTCCGCCAGCGCAGCTTCCAGCTCCGTATGCATTGCATAGGTACCGCTGATAAACCGTACCGCTCCCGGCCCACATCCAAACAGTTCTGCCGCAGCTTTCTCAGCATCAATTACCTGTGGGTGAAGTGCCAGCCCAAGGTAACCGTTTGCATTCAGGCGTAAAAAGAGACGTCCGCCGGCGTCGGCCAGCGTGTATCGGGGACCAAAACCATTATGGGCCGGTTCAATGCCGGTGATGATCTGTTCTTTCCCTTTGAGGACCCCTCTCTGTTGTAATACCGATAATTGCTCTGTGAAATTGAGTTCGATATACTGTAATGACATGACCTCTACTCCTTGTGGGTGGTTATCCGTCAGGAAAGGCTATCGAGCATTTCCCGTACCATCGCTGCCAGGTCATATTGCGGAGCCCATCGCCATTCCGCGCGGGCAACACTGTCATCCATATGCCTCGGCCAGGAATCTGCGATAGCCTGCCGTACCGGATCAACGGTGTAGGTGATGGTAAATTCGGGAATGAGTTTTTTTATTTCATAGGCAAGTTGCTCAGGTGTGAAGCTCATGGCCGTAATATTAAATCCATTGCGGTGGGCAAGAGCGGTTGTATCACTCTCCATTATCTGCATGATTGCCGCAATCGCATCGGGCATATACATCATGTCGAGCCGGGTATCAGGCCTGAGATAACAGACATAGTGCTGCTCGCGCAGGGCGGCATAAAAAATGTGAACCGCATAGTCGGTAGTACCTCCGCCGGGTATTGCCTTGTAGGAGATCAGGCCCGGAAAACGTACGCCACGCGTGTCGACCCCGAAACGCTGGTAATAATAATCACATAACAGCTCACCGGAGACCTTGGTGATGCCGTACATTGTGTTGGGGCGTTGAATCGTATCCTGGGGAGTATTGTCAGAAGGAGTCGTCGGGCCGAAGGCAGCTATGGAACTGGGGAAAAAAACTGCGCACTGCTGACGGCGGGAAATCTCCAGGACATTGGTCAGCCCATTCATGTTGATGTCCCAGGCTTGTTGCGGTTGTGTTTCAGCCGTAGCCGACAATAGAGATGCGAGGTGAATAATCGTATCTACATCGTGTGCTGCCACTATCGTCTCCAGTCCATGACAGTCTCTGATATCCAGAGAGTAGTAAGGCCCTGATGCATGGAGGTTCGGATCAGGTCGGCGTTTATGGCCGATAGCAAAAACGTTCTCGTTGCCAAATTTGTTGCGCAGAGCGGGCGTCAGTTCAGTGCCTATCTGCCCGGTTGCACCGGTGATCAGTATCTTTTTCATCTGTACGTCGTCGCCTCTTCCTGTTTATTGAACATGGAACAATGCCAACGTTACACTCAGAACCGAGAAAAATAGGGAAGCCCTGTTTTCTAAGGTTTTCTTTCCTCCATTCCTATACAAAGTATATTGTACAACTTTTTGCAAAGCAAATTCCACCTCTACACGGTTTAGTCTGACAACCATATTTTCATTGACAATGTCCAGAATATACAGAGATAATGAAGGAGAAAGGGAGGAAAAGCCTATGGCATCATATCCTGTTATCCGCAACTGCTCCTATTGTCTGGCCCATGTTCCTGACCTGGTGCGCTATGGCTCAAAACCACGGAGGGAAATCGCCAGGAATTCGGCTGTTGAGCAACATATCACCGACTTTCTTCGCTCCTATTCCGAAGCGGTCAGCTACCCTCCAAACCAGACTTTTCTAGGGAACTCCACTCCAGAGGAGTTGGCCAAAATACCGCGCCCCTGGTACCGGTCTACCGGCAGCGCCGAGCCGGAAAAAGAAAAACAAGTCGGTAAATTCGGCGAGATAGTAGACCAGGAGTTCTTTCTCGCCCTGATCAAGGCCGCTGACATTCTCACTCCACCGCTTTTCCAGACCGACGGTCATCACACCGACACCTTAAAATCCAGACTGCACAGTCACCCTTTATTTGGTTTTCAGGCATCTGGAGTCATTAGTCAGACAGAAAAATACCGGCAGGACGATACATCACTCAAAGCTCTGCCGATCTATCATCAGGCAGAGTTGTATGGTTTTTTCCACAGGGATGAGCGTGCCGAGGGAATGGATGATGAAAACCTGGTTGCACATGATCTTTTGGAGAATTTGTGCACCAAGGCAAGCGGTGCCTTGGCCCTGAAATGGTTGTTATCGCGGGAAGGTATCGGCCCGGAGGATGTCGATTTCCTGATCAGTTGTGGAGAAGAGGCGTGCGGGGATCGTTATCAGCGAGGCGGCGGCGGCATGGCCAAGGCCATTGGCGAAATGTGCGGCTGTGTAAACGCCTCCGGGGTGGATGTGAAAAATTTTTGCGCTGCTCCTGCTTCTGCTCTAATCCTTGCCGGTAGCCTGGTGCAGGCTGGAGTACATGAACGCATCGTAGTGGTTGGCGGAGGCTCGCTAGCCAAATTGGGAATGAAATTTGAACCATTCATTGCTCAGAAAAGGTTTATTCTGGAAGATTGTCTTGCGTCCATGGCCTTCCTGGTCACCATGGATGATGGTGTCAGTCCTGTGCTTCGGCTAGAGCCTGGTGCCGTGGGCAAGGTACCCATAGGCGCCAGTACCTCTGAGGAATCAGTTTATAGGTCGTATCTGGTGGAACCGCTGCGTAACCTTGGCTTACGCTTTACTGATATCGATAAGTACGCAACTGAACTACAGAATCCGGAAATAACAGAATTTTCCGGATCAGGTGATGTAGTGAAAAAAAACTACCGCAAGATCGCAGCCATGGCGGTCCTTTCCCATGCGTTGGAAAAGAAAGATATGGAGACTTGGATTGCCGCCATCGGCATGCCGGGTTTTGCGCCTACTCAAGGGCATATTCCGTCGGCAGTTCCTTATATAGGCCATGCCATGGAGGCAATGCGTACCGGTTCGGTGAAGCGGGTAATGTTCCTTGCCAAGGCAAGCATTTTTCTTAACCGCTGCACCAACCTTTTTGACGGTGTGTCCTTTATCCTGGAGCGTAACCCGCAGCTCGCAGGAAGAAACAAAAACAGAGAGAGAAAGTAGTTAACCCACAACAGGAAACCAGCGACGGACAACTCTTTACGTTGCCGGTTACTTCAATCAATTGATGGGAGGCTGTCATGTTACAAGGGAAAAAAATAATAGTGTTTGGTGAACGGGACGATATTACAGCCACAACGATTACGAACTGCCTTAAAACGGCAGGAGCTGAAGTGGTCTATGAAAACACTGCCTGTTTTGTCTGAACCTCAGCAGGTGCTGCAGGTCTTGCAGAACAGGAAGAGGTGAAAAAAGTCGCCGAAGAGCATGGAACAGCTGATTTGCTGGTGGTGTTCGGCTTAAATCAGCCAACCACCCTGGAAATCATGGCTCGGACCTTTCGCGATGGAGATCCAAGCTACGCCGGTGCCCTTGGTGGTGTAGCGCTTGGCTTGAAAAGTTATCATATCCTGGAGCTTAAACAGTATATTCCCCCCGAGGTGTGGGAGGAGCAGATGGCGATGAATGAGCTGGAAATCGAGGACGCACTCTGGGCGGAGATCCACGGCATACTGAAACAATCGCGCGGGGAATAGGTCGGCGTCGGCAGCGTCGTCGGAGTCGGGCACTTTCACCCATCCAATTGTCGTCTCATTCGAAAACTGTTTGCTTCTCAATCGGCGTTTGCAGGGCGTGTAACGCTTTTTCCACTAGTTGCCGCCTCAGTGCCTTTTCTTCTGCAATGCTTTTATCGGGTCTACCAAAGGGATGAGGGATGGCAATGGTCGGCACAATCCGGTTGCCGCCTACCGTGAGAGAGATGGGGACTATGGAGCAGGCATGCACCACAGGGATGCCTGATCGTTCAATTTCTTTGACCATCGTTGCACCGCAACGAGTACAGGTTCCTCATGTGGAGGTGAGGATTACTGCCTGCACTCCGTCGGCCACCAGGATTTTGGCAATTTGCTGCCCGTACTTCCTGGCATTTTCCACTGAAGTGGCATTGCCGACGGTGGCATAGTAATACTCATGCAGAGAACCAATCGCCCCTTCGGCCTCTAACTCGCGAACCGCATCCAACGGCAGCACCCGGTTTGGGTCTTGGTTGGCATAGGTGGGGTCGTAGCCTCCATGGGCTGTCTGATGGGTTTGGGCGCTCAACGCCTGCAGCCCTTTGAGGGAATAGGTACCGAAACGCTGAGCATTGGCCGCTTCAATCCGATCCGGGTTGCCTTTGGGCACAATTCCTCCAGAGGTGACCAGGGCCAGTCTGGCTTGCCCCATATCCTTAATCGGCGGGGCCGGTTCGGCCCGATCAAAGACCGGCATCGGGTATTCGGTGGTAAAGGGTTCTCCGTTCATGCGGGCCAGCAGCATGGTAACCGCTCGCTTGGCTCCTGTTTCGCGGACAAATATATTTTTCCTTTTTCCCTGCAGGAGATAACCGTCCTTCTCCGGCCAGACCTCTTCCTCACGTACCAGCTTAAGCCCCAGCGGAATCATGTTGCCTATCGCATCGGCCATCCCCATAACATTATCGCTGGTGCGGGCTATGAAGGTGTGTAGTCGATAGAGCTCAACAGCGGGATTGTTGGGGTACATACCGGTTACCGCAGGCAGGTCCAACTCTTCCTGCACCGCCTGACATATTGCGCCACAGGCGATACCGTATCTTCCTGCATTAAATGCCGGTCCGGCGACCAGCAGATCTGGTCGATTTTCCGTGCAGTACGGGGTAAGCAAACCGAGGATTTCCCTGATCGCCGCTTCAGGGTTTTCTGCGACATAGTTGTCGCCAAAGACAAGGGTGGCTGCAATTTCAATTTGCGGGAATTCCTTCTGGAGTAACATCCCCGGACCTCTTGCTCCTGAAAAGAGGGAAGGGGGGGTACTGGCCTGTTCTTCTCCGCCTATGCCGCCGAAAAATTGATTGAGACAGTGAATGATTCGATATTGGATGGACATACTCAGACCTCCCTACATCGTAAGGTTTGCCAGCCGAGTTCGTTGGTTGCGCCGATAATTGCCTGGAGCTCAACTTCCATGCTGCCGTCATCATGCAGGCTATGCGGGTAGGCACCAGCGAGCTTAGTCAGGTCGCTGATGGGACCCAACAACTGTTCCAGCGGAGAAAGGAGGATCCGTTCATTGGCATTGCCAACCGAAACCATGGCAATTGCCTGGGGGGTCGAATCTGCAAGCGACTGCGAACATCCGTTGGCACCGGCAAATTCATCGGTCAGGGCAACGGTAGGAATGCCGGCTTCCTCCAATCCTCGGATGAGTAACATCTGGTCGGTATCCGGGTTGCCAAACCCCTCTTTGCTCATAATAGCGCCATCCGCCTTGAGTGTCTGTACCAGTTCAACGGATTGTTGCGCTGATTTCTTTTTGGCATCCAGGCTTATCGGCTCATTGGTTAACACCACGCCGACCAAAGAAAGACGCTTGTGATGCTCCCGCAACAGTTCCCGCAGCACCGGGTTGTTTTGGTGGTGGTAGGTGGTGTTTTTGTCACAGGCACTGACACAGTTTCCAGAGATAATTGCTCCATCTAGCAAGAGGGTATGTTCAAGGATGCGGGGGAGCCCCTGCTTGGCATTTTCTTCTAACACATAGGTGTCGTGCAGCAGTCCCTGGCTGAGCAGCATGTACACATAAGCAATGCGCGGCAGACTGGAAGGAACGGCAGCTGGGTCAATTGGCGGATAGGTCTCTACCCGGGTCGGATTCTTGTTTGTGGATGTTTGTGCGAGAAGAGTCGCAGCCGTCAGCCCGGTTAGGCGAACAACCTCCTCATGCTCGTGCGGGGATAAACCAGGTACAACCTGAATATCCAGAACGACATTGAGTGTTGCTGAGAAGGGAGTATGTGCAGCTCCAGGCCCGCTCATGTCGATAATACCCTCCTGGAAGCCAACGATTTTCCCGCAGGTCACCACCGCAACATTTTTCAGGATATGGGTATTGCCTACCCCTAGTTCGGTACCCTTAATCTTGCATCGTGGTTCAATGACGTCTTTCACGCAGAGTATCCGAGTCGAATCTCCGGGCATGGCCGTGTGGAGTCCAATGGCGCTTATCCGTTTATCCGATGTTTTCAGGGTGTTTTCCAGAGACTCCCGGTTAATAACCAGTGTTGAACCGTCTATGATGGTTTCCTGGCCGAAAACGATATCATTGATTTCGAAATATGCCAGTTTAAGAGTCATGGTCGCATCTCCCCGGCAACGGTTAATTTGCAGGAGCATAGAGTTCAGAGGGTGAACCAGATCGCAGGCAAAATGGTCCCTGTTGAGCTCGCAACTCCCATTGGTGCTATATGATACTATTCTATCACATTTTTGAGTGGATGCAGGTGTTTTTTAATACAAAGATTTAGCAATATTTTTTTCTGATTACCCATGAAACTCAGCCATTTTTTTTTGGGACTCGGGAGACAGAACGGAGTCTTCGATCAGTCTCCCGGATTTAAAAGAGAAATAAAATCAGTCCCCTGTCTGTATGGTAGATAATTGGCTGAGTTTTGTACGTAATCAGATATTTTTTTGGTAGGGAGCCCCTGTTGCCTGATTAGTTATATTGCCAAGATTCGTTGCTGCAAACGGCACAGCTTTGTACCTGCTCCCTAACGAGAACGTTCGTATGTCCCCACCAGTTGGGCTTTGGCGAGAATATGATCCTGCATGGCCTGTTCGAGCGCAGGTTTATCGGGGGTGCCTAGGTCAGGCAGCAAAGTATCGAGGGCATACAGCTTGAAAAAATAGCGATGGCAGCCGATCGGTGGACAAGGGCCACCATAGCCAGTCTGTTTCCAGTCATTCAGCCCATGTAGGATGCCTTGCGGTAAATCTTGTTCCTGGATCCCTTCCTGCAGGCTGCTGGTCGTGGCCGGTATGTTATAGAGAAGCCAGTGGACCCAGGTCATTTTCGGTGCGGCAGGATCAGGTGCATCCGGATCGTCAACGATAAGGACAAGGCTTTTGGTCTCCCGCGGCAGACCCGACCAGGCCAGATGAGGGGAAAGATCGTTGCCGTCACAGGTATGAGACGCAGGAATCGTATGGTTATGCCTGAAACTGTTGGAACATATTGCCAAAGACATGGTTTTCCCTCCTCTTGAGCTATTATGAATTGCACCGGACTGTCCGTTTCCTAGAGTCCGATTTATCCAAGGCCAATGCGGCAGGCATCTTCGCCAATGGGCAGGCACCTAAACCTGCAGCCTGTAAATTGTCGTATGACCTCTATATTAGTTAGTGTATGCCGGCTGGGCTCCACGGTAGTGAAAGAACCTTTACCAGCCAGGGCAAGTGGAAGCAGCAGCTGGTCGGCTAGGTATTCGGCTGCAGCTACATTGCCGGCTTGGAGGTAACGACGTGTCTCCTGCACCACTTCATCGGCAACCGCTTCCGCCGGTACGCCGCGTCGACCAAAACCGGTAAACACCTCGGTAACATGTTCACTGTGCACCGCAACCCAAACAACATTACCCGGACTGTTTGCACCTGTTTCAACCTGCATCGAAAGACAATCTTTGCCCAGATCGAGTTCACGGGCGATAACATCCAATTCGCGCAGAGCGATATGTTCGGGTAAGCGGGAAACGATCGCCCGAGCCTCTATACCCCGCAGACGCCCACGGCCCGTAAGATCCAACGGTTTGAGTGTGCCGACCGGATCGATGTCCACCCGGATGCGTCCCCCGCCGGCGGGATAGAAACCATACTGGAGAAGTTGAGTCTTTACCTTGGCTCCCATTCGTGTAAGCAGTGGTAAAAAAGCATGCACCAAAAAATCAAAGGGCGGTGCCATGGGATTATGAGTTCCCCCCTCCAGAACCAGGCGCGAGGGACCCTGAGCGGTCAGCAGAGCTGGGAGGATAGTCTGGAGAACCAGAATAGTGCTGCCTGCGGTCAACATGGTAAACTGATACTTTCCCGGTGTTAGTTTTCCTGGTTGAAAGCACAGTTCCTGGGATGCCGGTTGATCGCCCTCAACCTTTGCCCGGCCTATTTCTGCCGCAGCCCTTACAGCGGTAAGATGCTGTGGCCGGAGCCCTGGCTTCTTTCGACCTGCGCGAATATTAACCATCCGAAAAGGTCGGCCAAGACACAACGACAAAGCAAGCGCAGTGCGCAACACTTGACCTCCTCCCTCACCCTGTGAGCCGTCAATGTGCAGCAGTGGGGCTGCTGACCTGTTCACTCAGTCCTCCATGTATGAGTATCGTCTAAGCGCCATCATAAAACACGCTGCTTGGACGAGGATGGGGGGGCAGATCTTTGCTTGACTCTTGTCAATCTTCAGGTTGATTTCTTTAATCCGCTTTTTGAGTTGTTTGTTTTTCAAAAGCTGATTTTCTGTTCTCGTCACAATACTACTCACCGAGCTGTATTTCAAAAGTTGAAATTCTTGGCAGATATCCGTCAATCGCAAACCGCTTTTTTTCTGGCAAGATATACAGCCACGTTGCGAGGCTCATTCTCTTGACCTCGCTTTGATTGTTTTCTTTCCCCTGGCTCAACAGCATAGCATTGGCATACTGCAAATTTATTTGCGGATATTGTCGGAGCCAAAGGCTTTGATTGAGGTATTTCGTTTTGATGTTGAAGCTGCTGATAGGTAGCCTTGACCGATTCAATGACACCTATTAAAAGGTGTACCCTTCAGGTACGACAACGATTCCATTTTCTGAGACGGTAAATCGTTGCTGGTCCTGTTCCAGATTGTAACCAATTTGCTCCATGGCAGGGATTTGAACATTTTTATCAACGATGCAGTTTCGTAATTTTGCACCAGCTCCCACATGGACACCATCAAAAAGTATTGATTTGGCGATGCTTGCTTTATCATCGATATAGATGTCGTGAAACAGGATGGAGTGCAGGACAGTACCTCCGGAGATGACCACACCATTAGCCAACATTGAATTAACAAAGACATCTTTCGTCCCTGAACTTCCAGGAATTGTTCTGGCTGGTGGAGACTGAGGTTGATATGTACGAATGGGCCAATCCTGCTGATACAGGTTCATTGGAGGAATTGGTTTGAGCAAATCCATGTTTGCCTGGTAATAGGCATCAATTGTACCAACGTCCCTCCAGTAACGGTCGGGAGTTACTCGGCCCTTTTTCTTGCCGAATTTGTAGGCTTGAACAGAATATTCCTTGAGCAGTTTTGGTATAATATCTCGGCCAAAATCATGCTTCGAATTTTTGTCTTGTTGATCTGCTGTCAGTACATTTTTCAGCAACTCGGTGGAAAATACATATACACCCATGGAGGCCAAACATTTTTGCGGGTCATCATGAAGCGGGGTAGGGATTTTCGGTTTTTCTTCAAATTCTACAACCTGTAGATTTTTATTGGCCACAATAACCCCGAAGGCGGTAGCTTTTTCAACACTAACCTCCATGCAGGCGAGTGTTACATCCGCACCTCGCTCTTTATGGGATTTCAGCAACGCTTCATAGTCCATTCGGTAAATATGATCGCCGGAAAGAATTAGCGTATATTGTGCATCACTGCGCTCAAGCAGATTAAGGTTCTGGCAAATTGCATCAGCTGTGCCCTGATACCAGTGGTC
Organism: Desulfogranum marinum; assembly: GCF_016918565.1. GTDB lineage: Bacteria > Desulfobacterota > Desulfobulbia > Desulfobulbales > Desulfobulbaceae > Desulfogranum > Desulfogranum marinum. The sequence continues at coordinate 3,540 of NZ_JAFFQD010000009.1, read as the reverse complement.
GCCACGATTCATCTGGGCAGGGACTGCAGTTACATATTCTCCTAGTTCGGGGTTGTAAATAGACCAGCCGTCACGCAGATGTTTATTTAGGGAATGAGATTTGTACTGGGTGAGGACCAGGATTCTACGTAGTCCCGAGTGAAGGCAGTTTGCCAGCGCGAAATCAATAATCCGATATTTACCACCAAAAGGGACAGATGGTTTTGATCTTTTCGAAGTTAGAGGAAATAATCGGGACCCCACGCCTCCTGCCAGTATAAAAGTCAGTGTTTTACTTTGCATAACAATCTGATTGTATGGAAAAAATTGACTCAATAATGTATACTTACCATTTTGGTTTTGGTAAAAAAAATAAAGCTGCTGTTGATAGCGATATACCGCGCATCTTATCACAAATGTTTAAAATCAGAGCTGAAAAAAAGAAAAATTTTGATCAACATGTTTTCAGTCAATTGTTATCAGGCTCTATACCCCTCTATTACCTTTTCTTCCAATGTCACTCATCTTATCTTCAGAACATGTTCTGCAAAGGTATTAGAATGTACGCTTATTCTCCCTACATCCTTCAGCACAGCAGGGTACATTGCATCAACAGTGAGGCCGGCTTCCTGATCTCTCAAAGTAAGTATATACTTGTTTCTGTAAGCTGATTTAAGCTCTCTTGCCTCATGCTCCATGGCACGGATGTCACCCGCAAAAATTTCTCCCTTTTTTTTCAATGAACTGGCAGCAGCTTTGTACACTTGCACAGTATTATCAAAGAAATGTGCCAGGTCTTTTTTAGCGATATCCGAAAAATAAAATTTATCATGAACACTGTACCCAGCAATATTTTCAGCCAGATCCGATATTCTTTCCAGATCGTGTATTATGTGCAACAGCGCTCTCTTGGTTGTCCGGTCTTTTTCACTTAGCGTAATCGTACTGATTTTATTAAGGTAAGTGGAAATGTTACTATAAAGGATGTCCACATTCTGTTCGCTTTGATCGACACGTTTGATGGCATGCTCATCATTTTCAAAAAATGCCATTTTCGCGTTTTTGAGCGATTCTGAAACCAAGAACGCCATTCGAACAACCTCCTGCTCAGCCTCGTACAAAGCTAGTGCCGGAACAGCAAGAAACTTGTCTTCAATACGGCCCTGGCCCGATACTGAAATCTCCTCTCTACCAGGTATTAGCACCTTCAAAACAGATACCAAAACCCCGACAAAAGGCAGCAGGATGAGGCTGACCGAAATATTGAATATTGAATGGGCGTTGGCAATGAGGCGAGCGGTATCCGTCGCGGTATAGGATATCAATGTTGCAAACTGCTCAATAAATGGGAAAAAAATGAGGGCACCAAAAACGTTTATAATAAACTGGGCCACTCCCGTCCGCTTGGCAGCTATGTTCGTTCCTATGATTGCGATCAACTCCAGCACACAGGTGCCAATATTTGCGCCTATGACCAACGCAATGCCTGAATTAAGTGGAATGACACCCTCAATCCCCATGGCAATAACCAGACTTGTGGTTGTTGAACTGCTGTTGGTGATGGCTGTGAGTAAAGCGCCAGCCACTATACCAAGTAATGGATAAACGCCAAAATCAACCAGCAGCTGAATAACCAAGGGGTAATCTTTCAGCGTCGAGGAACCGTCAGTCATAATCTTCATGGAGAGGAAGATCATGCCAAGATACAAGAATATTTCACCGACGTTGATAAGTTTTTCCTTTGAGCAGCCGGACTTCATGGCAAATCCCGTTATAATCAACGGGTAAAAAAACATTTTCACATTAAACGCAACTATCTGGGCAGTGATAGTTGTACCAATTTCCGAGCCAAGAATAACATATATGGATTGTCGGAGGTTCATGATCCCTGCATTGACAAGACCAAGCAGCAAGAGGACCGTCACACTGGAACTCTGCACCACAAAAGTTACCAGAGCACCGGTAAGTGCTCCTTTTATAGGGTTGCCTGTTGCTTTCTGCAGAATGGATTTGAGACGGGCACTGGCGGTTTTTTTCAGGGTGTTACTCAGCATACCGATGCTGAACATGAAGATGGCCAACCCACCACCTAATTGTAAAAGAACGAAGAGAAATTGCATGTCAACAGCCCCTTAATGTCTTGTATATCCAGGGAAAAAACGCCGGGAAGCTGGTAGCGATCCCAAGATAATACAATTATGTGACAAAGTTGTGGTCACAACACTTCATTATTTTCGCATTGTTTCTTTGGAGTAGTATACTTACTACCTAAATCCTGCACGTCGAATGTTAGAAAAAATAAATTCTACTTTAAAAAACAACATATTGAGCAGACAATTGATTTGAAATTCTATTCACTGTTTGAGTGAACCTATTTTTTCTTACCTTCAACGCCCTTCGGGATCGGCAATTTTACCAAATCTGCTATGTTACCGAAGGCTTGAAGTATTTTTATACGTCTGCGCCTCCGGTGCCTCACATTTTCGGCAGGTAGCGTAGACTCCGAAATTTCCAATTGCAGGATTTAGGTTCTATTAAAAACTTTACGTGCCTTGAATCCTCATATTTTCATGAAATATTTTTGCGAAGGGCGTGGGCATACCATATACAAATATAAATTCTGTGATATCTATTTTTCATAATTTTCACGTTCGAAAAGGGAGGCAGAATTGTTTATTGGATTTTCTAGGTTGCCCAGGCCCCTTATTTGAGATACGGATACCCCGTCTCTGAGATACTTCTTGGCGAAATAGTTCCCTACCGGTCAACGGTTCTCTTTGGAGTGTATCTCTGATCAACTTGATATCTGCCTCAGAAATTGTGTCACAAATAGACTGCATATACGCTGGCGTATTATCCCGTTTTATCCTTTTCCAAAGACAGGTATGATGTGTCGGAATCCACAATCCGGATATTACTTCCTCTTGCCTTGCAGCGACAGCCCGACCACCGGAGAAAGTGGGGAGGCTGGTCTTTGCTTGACTCTGGTTAATCTTCAGGCTGATTTTTTTATTCCGCTTTGTGAGTTGTTGGTTTTTAAAAACTGTTTTTCTGTTTTTGTGACAATGATGCTCATACGATCTGTATTTCAAAAGCTGAAATTCCTGGTCAAAATCCGCCAATCGCAAGCCCTTCTTTTTCTCGCAAGATAACGCAGAAATTCCAACAAATGATCGTTTCCTTGAACAAGAGAAATCTTGTGGCGATCACGAAAAAGCTGTCCTGCTATGTGTTACAAATTCGGTTGTAACGCTAAGTATAAACGCCGTTTAGACGTCGTATCGCTTGTGAAAAACGGCCGGCAAGTATCTCACCAGAATATGATAATAATTTTGAATAAGGCAAAATGTAAAAATTAGGAGGTTAAACAACTCCGATGTTTCCTACTGTCAGTAGGAGCAATCAAAGCCTTGTGATCATCAATGTCTAGAAAGTGCGTATTCCACTGAATCCGGCCACCCATTCCAGTCGAAACCGGCCAGTCAGTCCACGTGATTCCGGCCACCTATTCCAGTGAAACTGGCCAGGTGGTCGGAGCGAAGCGACGCTGTTATTTTTTCA
>NZ_JAFFQD010000099.1 GCF_016918565.1 Desulfogranum marinum | reverse complement strand
GTTCTGAGCCAGAATCAAACTCTCCAGTTTATATCCTAGCCACAATCACTTACGATTGGACTTACTTACTTCAAAAAAACCAAAATCAATTGGCCCGCTTGTTTACTGTTCAGTTGTCAAAGATCAAAGCCACTCATAAAATGGCCGATAGCAAGAGCTATTTAAATTACGCCATACTTTCAGTATGTTACCGAAAGCATAGCTCGTTACCCTGTGTGGCCGGAATTGATGTGGCCGCGTCGGGAGCGGTGAAACTACCTTAACTCTTCTTTTAAGTCAACCCTTTTTCTTTGTCTCCAATCAAAAAAAATCGTTTTATGAGCGAGACGGTGTTCGATTCTTATCATTGAGGCTGTTGATGACTCCTTGAAGGATGGAAAAATGTCTAGGTTCCATTCGTATTTTGCATCACAATAACGAGTTGTTACACGTTTCCCATCGCAGGCTTTTATCAGACTACCTTAGACCACCAGCTGAAATATCTTGTTTTTTCTCTTTTAACTTTTTTTTGAATCCGGCCATTCTCTGACTTTCAGTGCCGAATTAATATCCAGAAGCTATGATGCAAAAACTTTACCTTGGAATAAGCTGCCCATCCCGTTGCTCTGGATACCCTTGATCGCTTGCAAGTTGATGGCACGAAGGCAGAGATCGAGTTGTTCTTTTCCTTCAGTAGTAATTATTTGACAGTAAGATCCTGTTTGTCATACACTTTTTTTAATGCGCCAACCGTAAAGTATTTTTAACCTAAAATGAGTAACAGGAGAATATATGTCGGAAACAATGCATCCATACCTGAAAGAGGTTGCCGAAGAAGCCAAGCAAGGCCGAGTAAGTCGACGCGACTTTTTCAAATATGCTGCCATTTGTGGCGTGTCTCTGAGTGCAGCAGGCAATCTCCTTGGCTTGACAGCAGCAGAAATAGCTCAAGCGGCTGCCGTTATTGACTGGAAAGCATTAGAACAGGAAAGTCCGTTTGAAATTAAGAATCTCTTGATCAAAAAAGCCCAGGATGCGTGCAGCAAGCCAGGAGATGCAATCTTAAACGCTGGTCGGGGTAACCCCAACTTTTTAAATACGGAAGTGCGCCAATCCTTTGCCCTATTAATTCAAATTGCTGCTGAAATGGCCAAAAAGGGATCAGCAGTTAAAGATGTTGGTTATCGGCTGGATAAGAACGGCATGGCAGCCAAGGTGCAATCTGCCATTGCCAAAAAACAAGATGAGCCTGGCGCTGCATTCCTTACCCAGGGGCTTAATTATGCTTTTAAAAACGTTGCCCTGGATGCGGATGATCTTGCCTTTCAATTGATCGACGGTATCCAGGCTGACTTTTACCCAGATCCTCCCCGTGTTTTTCCAGTAACTGAACATATTGTCCGTCAGTATTTGAATCGTGTCGTTTTCAGCGGTAACCCACCGCAGGGTGATTTTCACCTTTTCACCACCGAAGGCGCGACTGCGGCCATGATTTACATTTTTAATTCTCTTCGGGAAAATATGATTTTGAGCCCCGGTGATAAGGTTGCCATTGTCACCCCTGTTTTTTCACCTTATCTAGAGCTACCATTGCTCAATGATTATGACCTTAAAACCGTATACATACAAGGCCAAGAAGACCTCGGCTGGCAAATACCGGATTCGGAAGTGGCCAAGCTAAAGGACCCTGCGGTTAAGGCACTCTACATGGTCAATCCGACCAACCCCACCTCTGTCTCCTTGAATGCGGATACGGTCAAACGCATGGCTGACACTATCCGAAGCCATAACCCTGAGATGGTCATCATCTCCGATACGGTGTACGCCAGTTTTGTTGATGAATTCAATACCTTTGGTAAGGAATTGCCGGAAAATATTTTAGGCGTCTATTCCTATTCGAAATACTTCGGTGTGACCGGCTGGCGGTTAGGAGTGGTGATGGTACATGAGAATTGTATCGTCAACCGTTTAATTAAAAAGTTGCCCAAGGATAAGCAGGCAATGTTGGATATGCGATATCGCCTGACATCGACCAGACCTGATGATATTCTTTTCCATGAACGCCTGGAAATGGATAGCCGCCAGGTCGCACTGGCACATACAGGTGGCATATCAGGGCCGCAGCAGGTGGCAATGTGTTTGTTTTCTCTCTATGAACTTCTTGATGAAGACTATGTGTATAAAAAGTCCATCATGGATATTCTCAAAAAGAGGTGGACTGCCCTCTTCCATGCCATAGGTCTCCCCGAGCCGCAAGGCAATAACCTAACCCGCTACTACGCCCTCATTGATTTACAACAATTGGCTGACAAAATGTATGGACCTGCTTTCACCAAACAATTAGCCGAGAGGAATCCATTGGAATTTCTCTTTAAGTTAGCCGAGAATCACCGTACGGTTTGCCTGCCGGGCAAAGGCTTTGCCGGACCGGATTGGTCCTTGAGGGTAGCCCTAGCCAATATCAACGAGGCCGACTGCCGGAATGTTGGTCGAGCAATAGTCGAGGTCATGAAAAAGTATAAACAACTCCTGACAGCCTAATTCAACGCCTTTTATTTGCATAAAGCCGAAATTCTACAAAATATGAATAGCCCCTTCAATAAGCCCAGAAGGTGCAATTCCACAAGGCCGCTACAATTGGGTTAAAGGAGAGCCAATCATGCCATTACATTACAAATCTACAGTCGAAGGAAATCTACTCGATGATATCTATGCCTCTACCGATCTTTCGGTGAGCCTCCCCAAATACAAAATACCCAAAAATGAACAATCTCCTCGTCACGTCTACCAAGTAGTGCATGATGAATTGATGCTTGATGGCAATTCCCGCCAGAACCTCGCTACCTTCTGCCAGACCTGGATGGAACCGGAGATCCGTCAATTGATGGATGAATGCATCGACAAAAACATGATTGACAAGGATGAATACCCTCAATCCGCTGAAATTGAGTCTCGCTGTGTGCACATGCTGGCTGATCTCTGGAATGCACCCCAGGCAACAAAGACCCTTGGTTGTTCCACCACAGGTTCCAGTGAAGCTGCCATGCTTGGCGGTATGGCCATGAAGTGGCGCTGGCGCGAAAAAATGGAAGAACTAGGCAAACCCGCAGATAAACCGAATTTGATCTGTGGTCCGGTGCAGGTATGCTGGCATAAATTTGCCCGCTATTGGGATGTGGAATTGCGGGAAATCCCCATGGAGGGTGATCGTTTAATCATGACTCCCGAAGAGGTGGTCAAGCGTTGTGATGAAAACACCATTGGCGTAGTCCCGACCCTGGGGGTAACCTTTACCTGCCAGTATGAACCGGTACAGGCTGTGAGTGACGCTTTGGATCAATTACAAAAAGAGACAGGCCTGGATATCCCCATCCATGTGGATGGAGCCAGTGGCGGCTTTATTGCCCCCTTTATAGAACCTGAATTGCTCTGGGATTTTCGGTTGCCGCGAGTACAATCAATCAATGCCTCCGGCCATAAGTTTGGCCTTGCCCCCCTTGGCGTTGGCTGGGTGGTGTGGAGAAGTGAGGAATACCTTCCTCAAGATCTAATTTTTGAAGTGAACTATCTAGGCGGCAACATGCCCACTTTTGCCCTGAATTTTTCTCGACCTGGCGGCCAGATTGTTGCTCAATACTACAATTTCTTACGTCTTGGGATCGAGGGGTACAGGAAAATTCACCAATCGTGCTACGATACGGCACGCTATCTTGCCGATCAAATCGAAAAAATAGGCATCTTTGATATCATCTATAATGGCCGTGGCGGTATCCCTGCGATGAGTTTCTGTTTGAAGCCCGAAGTATCGCCTGGATTCAATCTCTTTGATCTCTCGGATCGTATTCGCAGTAGAGGATGGCAGATTGCCGCCTATGCTATGCCGGCTGAACGTGAAGACCTGGTGATTATGCGAATTTTGGTTCGTCATGGGGTCAGCCGAGACCTGGCGGATTTGCTTTTGGATGATCTACAACGGTGCATTGCTTATTTTGCTAAAAATCCAATGCAGCATGGTAGTGGTTCCGAGGAATCTTCCGGTTTTTCTCATGGTTAGCACAAATCCCTAACCCGAATTTCTCATGAGTTTTTTGGTTTTCGACTTAAGTTTTGATATTTATACCTAAATCCTGCAGATAGTTGAAAAGAAATCATGAAAATGGCAATATCCTTAAAGTGTTAACGACCAAATTACCACAATAAGGAGTCACCATTTCCATGAAGAAAAAACAGCATAAACGATCTGC
>NZ_JAFFQD010000098.1 GCF_016918565.1 Desulfogranum marinum | reverse complement strand
ATTTGTTCTATCATTTCAAGATATTCCGCTATTTTTGGGAACAATTCTTCTTTCCCATGCAACATAACTTATATTGGCATTTCCTACTTATCCGCCAACCTTACGGAGTTCAGAAGTCCCCTAAAGGCTATCAAGCCACTTTAAAATTTCCTCCTTGTTTTCCCAGTCGACCAGTTCATTTATCTTATCATCCTGATTAAGTAAAGATTGTGTATGGGTGATAAATTTTTTCTGGATCCTCTCTCGGTGATTTAAATCAAGGTGCAGATAGATCATTGTAGATTTAATGCTTTCATGGCCGAGACGATTTTTTATGTCTGATATAGGGTGCCCTGCCAGAAGCATATTCACCGCACAAGAATGCCTGAAGCTGTGAGCAGGGTTGAGGTCTTTCAACCGTTTTGCAGGTAGAGCTCTTTCCAGGTATTTTCGGCAGAGTCGATATATTCCATGACGGGTAAATTCCTTGCCTCGCTGATTGAGAAACAAACGATTCTTGTAGAGAGTATGTGGTGTCGTTCGGTACTTTTCAACATACCGGCAAAGGAGGTCTGTGGTCTTCGGCCAAAGGGTTATCATTCTGAAGCGACCTCCCTTGCCAAGAATGGCCAGCGTTTTTTGCTGTGGATCAAAGAAATCGATATCGAGTGAAGCCACTTCGCCAGCCCTTGCGCCGGAGTCTAAAAGCAGATTGAGTATTGTATAATTTCTGAAGCCTTGTGCTGAACTGAGATTAACGGCATTAAGGACAGCCAGAATTTCATCCTGAGAAAGGAAGCCGATGATATTCCTGTGGTAACGCTTTTGAGGAATATCGAGTATTCTTGCTGCAACCTCTCTTTTGTCAGGATGCATGTAGAGGATCATCTTCGCCATGGATTGTATGGCTGCCAGTCGATGATTTCTGGTTCTGGCGCCATTTTTCCGTTCTTTTTCGAGCCAACCAAGAAAGTCTACAATCAACTCCGGGGTGAGTTGTTCAACCTGTAAAGAGTTGATGGGAGTATCAAGGAGATCGCCGGCAAAAGGTAAAAAGAGGGAAAAAGCATCACGATAGGCCTTGATTGTATTGGGACCGCACCCTTTGATCCGTGGTAAATACTGCTCAAAAAAATAGTAAACACAGTTCGTGAGTTTCATAATTTTGATGGATACATGGTCATAAAATCAACGAGATTACGGCGTTGGTCTGCATCGATCAGCTTGAGGTAATAGATGGTATAGGTGTATTTTTTATGTCCCATATAGACGGCAAGAACAGCTAACGCACTCTGTGGTGAATCACCTCGTTCTTTTACCCGTCTGAGGGTGTTAACTGCAAAAGAATGCCTCAGGCTATGCGGGGTTGTACCACTGATGTTGGTGTTGCCGATAACCTGTTTGGGTTGAGCGAGTCCGATTTCCCTGGTTGCCCGGTGAAAGAAATTTCGAACCTGTTGATTATGCAATCCCTTCGCTGGGCTGCCGATAAGGAGATATGGGCTTTGAGTATCCGTCAGTAGTAACGTGTTGCGAAGCAAGAGATACTCCGACAGATGGTTTGCCACGTCCATGGGGATGGGAATCAGCCGATCCTTGCGGAACTTTGTCTTCCTGATATAGATTGTTCTTTCGTCGGCCCTGAAATCTTTGACTTTCAATCGTAGGGGTTCAGAGATCCGCAAGCCACAACGGGCCAGTAGTTGCAAGGCCATACAGCAACTCATGTCCTTGAGGAAAAAGGCCTGCTTTTCTCTACGGACCTGTCTCCAGGCTGCTTCGAGCAACTGTTCAGTCTCCTGGTCAGAAAAAATAAAAGGGATAATGTTGTTTTCCTTGAAACGGGGAATTCCGGCAAGCGGATTATACTGACAGGATTCAATGCGTACGAGGTATTGAAAAAAGCCGCGCAAGGCGTAGATCACCCTGTTTATTGTATTCCTGCCTATCGCAAGATCTGTCCGCATTTTCAGGAAAAATAGAGATGTCAAGGCGTTGAAGGTGGTCACATGTTCCGTCACCATGTACCTGTCCAGGAGTCTCAGGCTTTTCACACTTGTTGCAGAATAGCCGAGACTTTCTCGATATTCGAGGTATTGCTCCATCTGTGGTGCGAGGAAACTTTCAAACGAGTTCGCCAAGAATAACCCTCCTCATGAGTTTGATATCAATATGGAGATATCTGTTGGTTGCATCAATATCGTCATGACCAAGCATTTCCTTGATCTCAAACAGAGAGACCCCAGCTTCCAGCAATTGCTGTGCGTGGGTATGACGCAGCCAATAGGCGGTAGCCTTTTCAGGTAACCCGGCCTTTTGTATACACGTCTTTATGGCATAGCAAACAGTTTGAGAACTGACAGGTCTGTACGGCCGACAACATTGCAGAAAAAGCTCACGGCAATCGTTTTCCGGACGGCCTCCAACCAGGTAGGCCGCAATAGCCTTCAGTGTTTTTTGCGGGATCGGCATCGTAACCGGCAAGCCGGCCTTACGATATCGTACGCTCATCTCAGCTTTGCTGAATTGGATATCATCCAAGGTCAACCTACTAATTTCCTGAGGGCGCAGTCCCATGGTATAGGCTATATGAACCATGGCATATGCCCGTAACTCTGAAGGTGTACCCGGTGTCCTGTTGTCAAAGAGTTGTTGGGTTTCATCGATGCGCAGGAAGCAGGGTGGTTTTGTCCGCTGGAATATTCGCGGCACTTTGAGCAATGCTGCAAAGTCTCGCTTGAGCACACGACGTACATGGTAGAGATATTTCAGGAAAAACTTGAAGCAACTGCGGTTAAATTTCTGGCTTTGCAGAGCATAAGCTGCATTATATTCCTGCTCAAAGGTGTCTACGTGCTCTATGGTTATTGCCGAAAGGGTGAGATTATGGTGCTTAAGATAGTGATCGAATGCCTCAAGGATTCGCCGTATATGCTGCACCGTTTTTTCCGTGTCGTAACGGGACGTGGCGCAGTAATGCAGATAGTCTTCAAAAAGTTCCGGCAGCCTGGGCCTTGATTTTCTTGGAATGGGCTGAGGAATCTGCTGCTCCCTATACAGGAATTTAGCCAAGCCCCGAACCGCACGTCGCCGCTCATTGCCGTTACCCTGCTGCATAAATTCTTTTAATATTTCAAGGGTAAATATCTCGTCCCATTCCCTTGGTTGTTGTTCTATAAAAAGGCGAAAATCATGCAGGATTTTATGCTGAGTGTCGATGTGTGTATCCGGATATCCCTGTTCGATTCGTTGCAGAAGATAGTGTTCAACTGCCTGCGAGAGTCTTTTTGAATCTTTATGATTCATGATCACGGTTGAATTGTCTGCTGAGTATTTGTTCGATGGTGGCAGGGTCTGACGTTTCCATGTCCTCCCGATTTTGAAGCAACTTGGTGGATTGAATAACAGGTGTTCGCGGCAAGGAGAGGACTTGAAAAAAGGTACCGTCAAAGGCAACCAGGTCTTTGTCTATCAACTGGTTGCGGGCAACGATATACTCATCGAGTGGAAGACAGAGCAAAGAGCAGATCTTGTCATAGTGGTAATAGGAAAGTCCCTGACGATCAGCCACAAGCACCAGGAACAAATACAGGAGCAACTCATGATGGGTGAGGCTGGTAAAAAAACCGCTTCGCAGAAAACGATGGCTGATCCAGGCAAAACTTCCCTCTATCTTCCTGATACGGTTGCAAACAAGGGCTTTTCTATCGACCATGGGCTCCTCCAGGATGTCAGAATGGTTGAATCTTCGCTCCGGAATTCCGCCTCCCATATCCCCGACGGGGGAAATGTTCGACAATCACACCTTTTGCACCGCAAAAATGGCAACAAGGAACGGTAAACGGGTGATCTTGAGGTACCTTATCACGCACAATAGGAGGTGTTGAAGATGCATCAGCCACGGTTTTTTCAGAATCTTGCATTCTTCGCTTTCTTTCGGCTTGTCGATGGGCCTCCCGCCCTTTTGCTGTCTGGCGATATCTTTGCTGGGCTAAGCGGTGTGCTTCTCGCTGGGAATGCAGACGACAAGATTTACAACAGTAGGCCTGTCCCCGCCAACAGCTCCGGCAGACATAAAAGGTTATGCCACACCGCCTGCATGAAACAGCCTTCAGTAAAATAATCTTCATCCTTCCGTCTTGAACAAAAACGGAAGCCGTGATTATATGAAGATGTTTGTGGGGCTTCCGTATTTACGGGATAGCTCTAGAAAGGCTCGAAGTGGCTGCTTCGGGCCTTTCGTCCGTTTTGAATACTTTCCCGTTATTATCGGTCAAAAAAAGGAAGAAAAAGAAGGAAATCCAAAGAAAAGGGAGGAAGAAGAGATAAAAAATGCCAACTACAAAAAGAGGGAAGAAAAGCAAACAGAGAAGAAAAGACACAACATAATTAATCTCGCAACATAATTCCTGT
>NZ_JAFFQD010000097.1 GCF_016918565.1 Desulfogranum marinum | reverse complement strand
GAAAAAGAAGGAAATCCAAAGAAAAGGGAGGAAGAAGAGATAAAAAATGCCAACTACAAAAAGAGGGAAGAAAAGCAAACAGAGAAGAAAAGACACAACATAATTAATCTCGCAACATAATTCCTGTACATCCAAGAATACGGGTTATTGTGTGCAACCTTCAAATTTCTACCAATTCTTTCTAATAAAAATCAAAGGTTACACACTTTACACCTATTAATCCTTCTCCCACCATTCAGGATCGTCGCCCTCCGGCACGATAGGCTCGTTATCCTGATGTAATTGAAAGCGCTTGCGCTCCTCTTCAGCTATTTCTTCACTCAGTCCTAAAGCAATGGCAAGTTCTTCCCAGCTAACGCCATCATCGAATATATCGTTCATGTTGCACTCCTGTAGTATTGTTCTGATATTGTCCCAGATATTCAACCAAAGCAGTGTCCATCAGAGAAGCTCAACAGACCTCGTCCAACCCTGCGCTATACATATTTTCGCTACCTTTGATGCTGGCCGTATCTGCCAATAATCCTCAAGCTCACAATCGACTTCTATCCAACCGTGCATTGATAGTTGCTGAAGTTCGGAGAAGGAGAAGTATCCCCATTCAGCATTCTCGTAATCCCCGTTAAGGATAGCGAAGCCCCAGAAGGTATCTCGGCCATCATATTCGGCCACATACCAATCATGACCACCCATAAGAAAATGTAGGTGAATAAGTTTTTCTTTTAACGGGATGCTTTCAGTTTCGTATAAACCTGGGATTTTAGCTAATCGTTGAGCTGTAGGTTGATTCCACATAATTATTCCCCCTAATATCTACATTCTGAACAAGTAATCTGAAGTTCTTTGCCGTTACGAATTGTGATGTCATTGCCAAGCACCTGGTTAAAGGTGACATGGTGACCACAATCCAAAACGAATTTTTGCTGGTTGAGTATGTTGAGTACCTGCCGTAGGGCCTCTGTAGGTTGGTATTGTTTCTTCTGTTGCTTGGTCATAGCTGTATCCTCCAAATAGAAAAGCCCCCTGGTAGTCAAACCAGAGGGCTTATTGATGATTGTTTCCAGACGTTCGGAAAAGATTTCCACGCGCTTGGAAATTTACAGATTGATTGCGCGTTTCTGGTAAAAATCTCCGAGAGTTGAACGATTGGCGGTATCCAGCGAGTCGATATACGAATTGATAACGCCGTTCAGCAGCTTATTTTTCTGCGGGAGGGTCAGCAGGTTGCTGCCTTTAAGAACGTCGGTGGCGGCCTCGTGAAAGCCCCACAGACCATTGTCATAGATGTTGGCATACAGCTCGTTGAACTGGTGGAACTTGCTGGCAGGAATAACGTTATTTGTCATTATCTCCACCAATAATATCTTTGCAGCATCTTCAGTAAGTGGATATTTCCGCAGAGACTCGTGCCAACTTTGGAATGCTCGTAACCGTGGCACCATCTGTTTCATCGTTTTGAATGCGAGAAAGCCAAGTTCGTCACTGGTTAATCCAGATGTATGACGACGCAGAGCCAGATACTCTCCCGAGAATGCCATATTGTCACAGACCAGAACCTTGGTACCAGCAGTTACCCCAAAAGCCATGGAGCGGTTTAGGCTGTTCCTGATGCCTATACTCCATTTCATTTCAGGGGTTCCGCTATCGAGATCCCACACCGAGAACATCTGATTTCCCTGGGCAGCAAGAACATACTCCTGCTTAATAATATCCAGCTGAAGAAACCCCAGCGCTTCTTTAACAACCCCTATAACTTCACGGTGATGAATCGGGTGATGCGTCCTGGTAAAAGGAACATCAGGTACTGCGATTACTGCGGACTCTTCTACGCGATTCTTTCCTAACAATGCTGAACTCATAACTTTCTCCTTCTTTGTTGGGGTGAAATAAGAAAAGCCCTTCCTGCTGCAGGCAGAAAAGGCTTTGAATTGACTTGCTATAGTTGGGGAATTAACGGCCCTGTATCCTGAAGATGTACAGAGTAGCTTCAGGCAATGGCGTACCATCTACAGGACAGGTGGTAAGGACATCCACAAACAAACGCCATTCATCATCCCTGCTCATATCCAAAGAATCAGGACCACTATAGGGTGCTGCCATACACACGCATATTTCGGATAAATCGAATAGTTCCGGTTCTACTGCTTCGGTTGGTACTTGCTTCCATTCCATATCAGTCTCCTTCAATAGAAAAAGCCGCTACACCCAATGGGGCATAACGGCTTCAAGGTTTGTTCTAATTGTTTGGTTATACTATATTATTACTACTACCATTTCTTACAGGCCTTGGAGTATTCACAGTCAGCACACATCCATGATGAGCACGGCAGGAACACCTTGTTTTCTATGCCAGCGAGGACGGCGGCACTTAACTTGGCGAACCGCTTACGAGCATCTGGACCACGGGTGGTGTTGTATATCTCCAGCTTTGGTGTTTTCAACTTTCGTAATACATCGAATCGGCACATAACCTCGGATCGTGGGAACACATATTTATTTGCTGCCAGCAGATAACTGTAGGCTGTGAGTTGTAGGTCGCTATCAACAGATCCCTGGGACTTTGGCTGCTTTGCTGTCTTGTGATCCACAGCAACCAAATTGCCTTTATTATCGCGCAAAAGTAGGTCTATAATGCCCATCAACTGAATGTCCATCTCCTTGCCTTCATGATTGTACAAAGGCGCAGAGAGCGGCAGTTCTACGCCTTCTATGTGATATCCTTCCAGGTATGACTCTTCGTGGAGCACCTGAAGCATCTTTTTACCCATGGCTATTGCGGTGGATGTGTCAGGCATATCCTTCTTATAAAGTACAGGCGCGTCAGTACGTTCCATGCTCTGAAACAGGCCGTTGATAAAGGTGTATTCCAGTTTGATTAGCGACGGCTTTTTACCGGTTTCTTTGATGCCCTGGTAGAACACCTCTAATGCTGCGTGAATAGCCTTGCCGAAATGAAGCGCGATACTGCTGTGTTCTACTGGCAGGCCAAGGAGATACTTAAACGAAAAGCGTAGAGAACACTGGAGATAGGTGAATAATTGACTGTGACTGAGGTGAAGCTGGCTTCTCATGGATTGTATTGCTTGTGACATAATATCCTCCAAATTTTGGGCACAAAAAAAGAGGAGCCGGTTTCCCGAACTCCCCTTCATTGTTGGATTAGTTAAAACTGATTAATTGCCAGTTAATTCTCCGATAAAACTGCTCGCATCATTCTTCGATAAAAAGCTGACAACGCATCCATATCTTTCCCGACTCATAGTGTCGAGTTCCTTGCGGGTGATGCTTCTGTCGTCGGCTAAGCTTAGGAGGAAGGAATGCTGCTTTTGAGAAAGACGTGACTGGCCGTTTCCATTGCCATTATTACCGTTACCGCGATTGCCATAGCTTCCATTGCCAGGTTGAATGCTAACGGGCGCTGTCTGATGATAGATAGGCTCCTGTTGCTCCAGAGGAATATTATCGACCGGCGGCGGGTAAGAAGGATCTTCTTTTTCACTGTCAAGATGTGACACCTCTTCTGCAGAACAATATTCAACGCCATAACCGGCAAACCGTAAGGCTCTGGCTATTGCCCGCGTCTCTGCCAGTTCCAATATAGCCGGTGCAATCTTGGCATCCCGCTCAACACTGGCCATACTGATTCCTGTATATGACCCCTTGTCCGTTGAGCAAAGCGCTTTAACCACTGCCACATTGCCGTCGTACTTAATAATTTCAGTACTGATGTCCAGGCTTCCATTGAGGCCGTGGGCCAGCCTTAAACGTCCTCCTACCTTGGGGTATTCGGATTCACGCCACTGGCCTGTGCGTTTGTCGTAATGACGCATGGTGACAAGTTCTTCGGGTAAAAACTGATTTCCATTTGTGTTGGTCATAATAATCTCCTGTAAAAAGTGAATGGGGGGGGAGGCGGTAACCGGAAGACCAATCCTCTTCACAAAAACAGGACCACTATGCTTTTAATGGAAAGTTGCCAAGACCCAGGAGCAGGCAATAGAATGAGTACTCACCCCTTCATAGGGGGGGCTATAATTTATTTGAATAAATTATACCTGCTACAAAGCGACAGGGGAGCAATTACACTCTCACCACATCATGAAACGTGTTCGACCATTAACCTTTGGCGGTAGGAAAAATATCGTCCTGACCGTCCGACCGTCCCTGCCACATATGATGATACAGGTGCCATGGACGATGTGGGCGATGAAAAAGGGAATTCAGTAGAGGGGGTGTGAATGGAGTTTGCGGGTGGAGGGTGCTGGAGAGATTAAACCAAGTAGTATAGTAGTAATATAACAATATCAGTATGTTGAGAGTAGTTGCTATCCAACCTGCTTACAATCAGAGGTACTCGTACCATGGAAAGAAGAGGAAAAGGGAATAGAATTGCATGGATGCTCCTAGAAGGTAGGATACTTATATTATTACTACTATTGAGTATTTAACTGTCAGTCAGGAGACTCTG
>NZ_JAFFQD010000096.1 GCF_016918565.1 Desulfogranum marinum | reverse complement strand
TAGTACGTCTTGGCGTATACCTGTTGTTTCGGTCATCGAGTCCTCCTTTTTCTTTGTTGAAAAAACAGGATGTTAATGACCGCATTATAACACTTTATGCGGTTTTCACTTTGTTACGTATAAACAGTAAGAAGCTAACCTTTTGAAATCAATCATCAGGTCAGCACTGCCAATGGTCATCTTTAAAATCCAGAAAATTCTCGCCGTTCGAGATAATATGGAAAGATTTTCACCCTGAAAGCATCGGACCAAAAAAATAATGAAATACTAATAAAAAAATAAAGATCGATAGAGTCATTGGTATCATTATAAAAATCTTTGCATTTTTCAAAAATAGATATTGATTATAGGTAATTATACCTATTGCAAATAACTTCAGTGCATGTTCTTTTCGTATCTTTCTGATACATATTGAGTGTAATCAATTAACCATACCATTGAGAAGTTAGCTTTTCCCTTTAGCGTGCATTTTTCGCACGAATCTGGGCGGGACCCTAAGTAGTCAGAACGAACTCTGAACTCCTTGATAATTTCAATGTACAGTAGTAGGGATAAATTCTTTAGTTTTCTGTAGGGTACAAAAAAATCATATTGGTCATTGAATGTTTATGGCTCAATACATCCCCGCCAACCTTTTGGAATCGAGGGGGTTTTCTTCACTCTTCACTTGATTCTGATTGTTAGTACGCATAAAAAAAAACAGCGCAGGGTGCTAATATTTGAAGTATGGAATGATAAAGGGATAACGTATTTATTCTTCTGGTGACCAAAGAAAATAGCTTGCTTTTATGATACAAAATTTATTAGCCAGTATAAACATAGAGGGAAAACTACAACGCTCGCATCGAGTATTGGAAAAAGTGAATGCTGGAATTGTAATCTATGAAGTTGATCGAGATGCATCTGATTTCATATTTTCTTATCTTAACAAAGCCGTTGAAGAGATAGAAGCTATTAATAAAAATGATGTAATCGGGAGAAAAGTAACAGAAATTTTTCCTGGTGTTAAAAAGTTTGGATTATTTGATGTTTTTTCAAGGGTGTGGAAAAGTGGTGAGCCAGAACATCATCCTACTGCATTCTACGAAGATGGCCGAATCTCTGGCTGGCGGGATAATCATGTAAACAAGCTTTCTTCTAATGAGATAATTGTTGTGTATATTGATCACACCAACCGGAAGGAGGACGATAGAAGCGAGAGGGAACCTGAATATTTTTACCAAACTGTTTTTGATACGATCCAAGACGGGATTACTGTTTTGGACACAGAGCTGAATATCGTCAAGCTCAACCAAGCAATGGAGCGATGGTATTCACCGCAAAAGCCGTTCTTGGGAAAAAAATGTCATGAAGTCTATCATCGCAGAAAGACTACATGTGAGGATTGCCCTGCTAAAACAGCAATTGAAAGCGGTACTCCGCAGACAAAAATAGTACCTCGTGGCGGGCCTGTTGGTACCCCAGGGTGGATCGAGTTATCAGCCTTTCCAATTATTACTAAGGAAGGCAACACAATAGGTGCGGTTGAGTATGTCCGGAATATAACTGCTCGTAAAACTGCAGAGGAAGATTTAAGAAATTCAGAACAACAGCTTAAAGAAATTATAAATTTCCTTCCAGACCCCACGTGGGTCATAGACAAGCAGGGGAAAATAATATACTGGAACCATGCCCTGGAACGATTGACCAAGAGAAATTCGTCAGAGATGCTGGGCAAAGGTAATTATGAATATGCGGTACCTTTTTTTGGCAAGAGAAAGCCATTGCTGATTAATTTAGCGCTCAAGCCCGACACAAAGATAGAAGGTCCATATACGTACCTGGATAAAGAAGGACAGATTTTAACAAACCCTGAGGGGTTTTACCCGTTATTGGGTGAAAACGGATTGTATCTTTCTGCAACGGCCTCACCGCTCTATGACTCATCCGGTAACATAGTTGGTGCTATTGAGGCTGTCAGAGATATCACAGAACAAAAACTTGCGACAATTGAAAAAGAGAAGATTGTCAAAAAAGAACTCCATAAAGCTCTTTCCAACGTAAAATTGCTCAGTGGACTTCTGCCTATTTGCTCTTTATGTAAAAAAATTCGAGACGATCGTGGCTACTGGAATCAACTGGAGGAGTATATTCACACTCACTCAGAGGCAACATTCAGTCATGGGATGTGTCCTGAATGTGAATGTAAGTTTTATGGTAACGAGGATTGGTATATCCAGCTGATAAAAAATAGAGAAAAATAACAAGTGGAAATCGTAGTAGCAGTAAAGGCATTCAAAAGATTCTCACAACATGCAACACCTCAGTCCAGCTACCAGGAGACATGCATTCATGTTGGCCAGGAAGGTTGACAGGTGTTTACCACGATTGGGTTGCGACCATCAGGCAGCTTCACTGAAGCTCATAGTGAAGCTCACATCTAATAGGTCGGAATATTGTATATCAAATCTCTATAACTATCTAAGTAAATGGAGCTTTTCCAATTCTGCATATTTATAGAAATCATCAGGGAACTTAACATTGCCAAGTCGAAGGTAAGCATTTCTGACTTTCCCCTGTGCCGAAGATGCTTCCTGTGCATCCACAGTCCAAGATTATTCATGAACATCGCTGAGATTGTCTGGAATTATCTTTTTCCAGGAATAATTTTGTTAGTCATGATCTATAGGAGCAATGTTGACTTTATCAGACAAAGATAACGGGGCAAAAGATAGCTTTTATAATCGGTTCTGTTACGTATAAACAGGGATAAGGTAAAACAGAGGTGCTAGCAGGATATCCAAATCTCCGATGTGGCAATGTTAACGATTTACTCAGCAATAGACAGGGCGATGCAAAAGTTTAGCTTGGCACATCCGCCCCGCCCTGGCTATCTGCTGAAGCTATTTGTTCGGCCATCCGTTTTACAGAATTAGTTGCTATTGATTCATATACAGGTTGTAGAATCTCTTCCGAAAAGGCATCCATATTGAGAATGTATTCACCGTCAGTTGGCCACCCCGGACGACGAATTCTCTTTATTAATTCCTTTGATTTTTCTTCAAAATGCTCAACAAGTTTTTCCACATGTGGAATTATAGTTCTGATTTTAGCCCCACGAGGAATTAATTCGTTTGAAACCATTGTTATTGCGCCGTTAACCACAACAGCGCGGACAGTGTTAAATTGTTCTGATTCAACTTGATATCCTTCAATGTCTTTATGAGCATATAATTTGTCTCTAAGGTGAAGCATCTCGTTGTGCATTGTTATTGATTCAGATGGAAGATCATCAATTGTCAAGCGGCCTATACCTCTACACCAATGAAACGGACGGCCATAAACGGCATATATTGCATTTATGATACCTGTATAAGTTGAGTCACCTTCGCAACATAAATCGGATTGTGTTACGTCACAAAGATGGCGCACAAGTCTGCAAGAATTGCTTGCATATGTGAGAAGCCACAATTCACGCCTTAGATCAAAAGTGCTGCTTGGTGTGGGGCCTGATGATTTAAATTTCGTAAATTCCATTTTATCCTTTGCCGAACGTTGAGTTCACCGGCGAGCCTCAGCGAGTTCCAGCGGAACGCAGTAGAGCGATGGTGAAACGTTTTGTGTACGCCCGGCATGGGCGTGATTTAATGGGGTGCAAGTCCCCTGTATGTAAACCCTGTTACTGTCGTGATGACAGGAACATAAATACTAGCCGAAAGCAAGGGCGATCCCGTGAGGGTTCGTCCGGAGGAAGCTGGAGCGCAAAATTATGAGCCGACGAACAGAAACGGCATACAAGGCCGAGTCTCCAGGTAAGTCAGCACAACATGACAAAGCCTCGGGTTTAGGAGATACGGTAAATGCCGCGGTTGCATAAGGAAAGATCACGTCCTTATCCGGGGAGGCCTGTCCGGTACGCGGTCCAACTCCCATTGGAAAGCGCCATGCATGGCAACATGTCTGGCTCCCGGGCAGGAGTCAGCAGAGGTCATAGTAGTTCGCCGCCAGCGGACGAAGGACCGAACCCAGAGAAGGAAAAAGGCCCGTCATGCTCGACCAGTGTGATGAACCCGACCGGGGGAGCAATTGGTCGGCGCGTTGACGGTAAACCCAATCCTGATGAATACCTGTTGGAGCGGATTCTTTCCCGGGCCAACCTGAGTGAAGCCTGGAAACGGGTTAAGGCTAACCGCGGAGCGCCGGGCGTGGATGACATGCCTTTAGACGACTTCATGGCCTATGCTTGGGAATACTGGCCGGGAATCCGTTCGTCCATTTTTGCAGACAGTTATGAACCTTTACCGGTCAAACGGGTAGAGATCCCGAAGGCAACAGGGGGCACTCGTCCCTTGGGGATACCTGCTGTCCTTGACCGCTTGATTCAACAGGCCATTGCTCAGGTTCTAGTGCCGATATTCGATCCTGGTTTTTCGGAGGCGAGCTTTGGCTTCCGTAAGGGGTTGTCGCCTCATGATGCCGTGTACCAGGTCCGTCACTACATCCGCGAGGGATACCGCGTGGCTGTCGATG
>NZ_JAFFQD010000095.1 GCF_016918565.1 Desulfogranum marinum | reverse complement strand
ATTTTTCGGTGACCATAGCGAAGAGGCTCCACCCGTTCCCATTCCGAACACGGTAGTTAAGCTCTTCAGCGCCGATGGTACTGCATGGGTGACTATGTGGGAGAGTAGGTCGTCGCCGTCTCTTTTTTATATATATAAAGTCCTTAATACTTAACTGTATTAAGGACTTTTTTTTTGTTTATATGAATCATCTTTGCCTTCTTTTCATTCTTTTCACTAAGGTGAACGCTTTCAACTGTCAGTCACTTGCCCTGATTTTTAAATAAGGATAGGTCTAGCTGTTCCAGTGCAATTAACTGTTTATAAGGAACTCCAAACTCTGCACACTGAGATTGGATAGGAAGATATGGTGAAACTATTTTATGGCAGGCTGTTTACTGGTCATTCATAAACAGAAAAAGAGTGATGCATATGGAGCAGGTATGGCGGTGCCCTCTCAAGGAGGCACCATTTTTTGTCGGCTACAATGAGGACTGCCTGATCGTGACCAATATGCCCTGTCGTTTGAGCTCTTCACCTGCGGAGAACTCGGCAAGTGTAATGGTGTTGACATCACTCTGTTCCTTCTTTTGCTTGAGAACGTTCATCCAATTCAGATCCAGTGAGAGTTCTTCGATTGAGATAGCTTTTTCAGGATGTGTAAAAGTAGCAATCAGGTACTGCAGTGATTTTTCCGGGATGCCGATGTGTTTTTTTTTCTCTTCAACGGCGAGAGTGGTTTCTACAAGCAGCTTTTCGGTCTCTTCTAATTTTTTACGAGTCTCGTAGCTGGGAGGAGCCAGGTTGCCGAAAGCTTGTTTTTTTCCTTTCAGCATACGTTTCATGGAATCCAGGTGAGCCTTGCGTTCTCTTAATTCCGTCAGCTCTTCACGCAGAGAATTGATTGTTTCCATAGCTGTTGCGGCTAGTATTTCCAACACTTTTTCTTCAAGCATTGCCTGGGTGCTTTCCAGGGAACTGGAGGGGGCAACAAGCAGGTGATCGTAAAAATTAATGGTCTGCATGGCTGCATCTCGTAGAATCATTTCCCCCTGCCGCTCATGACCAAAGGTGGTTTTTATCTCCTTGGACATGGTAAGTAAGGCAATGATATCTACGTTTTTTTGAAGCTGCCCCTTTATGTCTGCAGGTAGGCGTTCTAAGAGCTCTTGAATGTGATCAGGAGACCTGAAAACGGCTCTAAGCTGAGGACTGTTATGGTAGTTGCGACTGCTCAGCGAGATGGGCCCGGGAAGAGCGGCAACGAGTTTACTACTGTATTCCATGGCTTGTTCTATTGCCGGTAATGCTGTTCGTTTATACTTTGGCGCCAACCGGATTTTCGAGTCTGCGATATCAATTGCAGCTTCAAGCGCACAGTTTACCTCCGCGCGGTGTGTATGCTGGAAACCGATGGTCTTGAATTGTTTCTTTACCCATGAAAGGGCAGACAGTTTAGAAGTCGAGCTTGCTGTTTTCATCATTGCACCGGCGATTTGTTCTGGATGGCCAAGAGCAGGCAATGGAGCACTCGTCCTGAACGATGCAGCCAAATGACCATTAATGTATACCTTAAAACACATTGTATTCTGCGCTAGTCGGTTCTACGCTTTGTGGGGTTGGATAAAGCGTATTCCTTTAACCTGGTTTTTTGTAGAAACTGCCGACAGCAATGGCCCAGTCGGAACGATAGGGTGCTTTCCAGGTATGCCTTGTCGCTGACAGTAGTCCAAGGTCTATTTCTTTATACTCTGCAGCCAGATCCACTGCTATGGCAGGCTGATTGTCTGTTCCCATGTGGGAAAGATCCATGTGGAGGAAATAGATGTCTTCACCGTAGAATACATATCTTTTATATTCCCTATCTGTGAGGCAATAGCCGTTTGAAAGGCTGTTAGCAGTGGTCATGCCAAGCACAAACCGTCTCTTTTTATGCCAGAAAGTATAATGGGTTCTTAATTGTTCCGGTTTGGGATAAGGGTGAGGGCTGGAATTGTAAAAACCAAAAAAACCACCCATGCCGCCTGCCATGGTTTGCTGCCAGAGCATCCTGCGGGTGCCTTCCATATCAAGCTTAAATTCAGGTCGCTTATAGGTGTGGCGCTCTTCGTAGAGATGAGGGTGCTTTGTATTGGAACGAATATCATTTGTTATTTCATTGTAACTTCGCGGGCCGTGGGCAGTGGTACTGATGACATCAGCTCCAAAAGAGCCGTAGGCGATAATGGTTGCTGGGGTGCTGGTTATTTCCCAGCCTCTTGCTGACAGCAAGTGCTGCCAGCCGAAATGATCATAGAGATACGTTGCCCATGCCTCAATCTGGCCGAGGGTCGTCCATTCCCACAGATCAAAACCGTAGCCCATTGTCCAGCCGGGGAGTGGACCAAGCCGGGCGGCAATGTAGCGCTGTACCCTCTGGTCTGCCCTACCGTTAATCCCTCCCACATTAATTGGGGTGGCTTTTCGGGCATGATCTCCCCATGCCCAGATATGCACTCGCCCTCCTCTGGCATGGGCTTTTTGGATACAGGTCTCCAGTATCCTGAAGGTGGTAATATCGGGATTGGTACTACTGTGCTCTTCTGAGCTATAGGCTGGATAGTTGAACCAGCTGTTGCCGACATTTAGGTGGACAATTTCAAATCCGTTGGCAAATACATTGTCCAGATAGCTGTCCCAAGCCTTTTCGGCAGTTTTGAGATCAGCGCCCAGCTGGTGAAAAAGCCATCCTTTTTCTCTGCCCAGTTTATGGTTCATGAAAACGGTAAAGCTGTACCCTTCAAGATGGGCATCATCACCTTTTTGGATAGCAAATTGGTTGCCTTGGTGGCTAAGGAAACCCTCTATGGCAGCATTCGGGTTGGGGAGAACGGAAACCGAGCCGGTGTGTCCATCAAGATCAGAGTTTTTACTGATGGTGATAAAATTCCACAAACCGGTTTTGACTCCAGTGAACCGGAATTTCCAGGTTGCTTCACCATCGTAAAACATGCCTGTTGTTCTCTGCTCACCACTGGCATGGTGGGTAAAGGTAGCCTTTGCCACCAGGTCAAAGGCATTGCCTGGGTAGGAGGTATTGCTTAGGGAGAACTCCGCATACGGTGCATACATGGTGATGGTCTTTTGCCCCAGGTTATCACCATGTGCAGGAGGCTGGAAGCACGGAAACAACGTACATAAGATAAAGAGAACCACTCGTGATTGTAAGGAGGCGAACGTAAGCAAATTCATCTGCTGGATATGTTCATTTTGGTAACCGCGATCTCCCGCATTTTAAATTTCTGTATTTTGCCGGTAACGGTCATGGGAAACTCCTCTACAAACCAGATGTAGCGAGGGATTTTATAGTGGGCGATTTTATCGTGGCAAAACCGGCGAATTTCTTCTTCTGTGATTGTCATGTCCGCGTGGGGTTGAACCCAAGCCATTATTTCCTCACCGTACCTGTCGTCAGGAATGCCGAAAACAGCAATTGCCGCAACCTTTGGGTGGGTAAAAATGTAGTCTTCTATTTCCCGCGGATAAATATTTTCTCCGCCCCGAATGATCATCTCTTTCAGGCGACCGGTTATTTCAACATACCCATCTTTGTCCATTTTTCCGAGATCACCAGAGTGGAGCCAGCCGTCCTCATCGATAGCTTTGTCCGTAGCCTCTTGGTCGCCATAATAACCTTGCATGATATGATAGCCACGAAAACAAATTTCACCAATTTCAAGGAGCGGTACCTGCTGACCTGTCTTCGTATCAACCACCTGCACCTCCTGATGGGGGAGGTTGCGGCCGACGGTATGGATTCGGCGATGAAAGGTGTCATCCGGCAGGGTTAAGTGAGTGATGGGTGAGGCTTCGGTTTCGCCGTAGCCTATTAGAATCTGAGCACAGTGCATTTCGTTAATAACCTGCTTCATTAGCTCCGGCGGGCAGGGAGCACCTGCCATTATGCCCGTTCGCAGGCTGGTCAGGTCAAAGTCATGGAACCGAGGATGTTCAAGTTGAGCGATAAACATGGTCGGTACCCCATGAACAGCGGTACATTTTTCTTGAGCAATTGCTGTAAGTACCTGCAATGGATCAAAGTGTTCACAGGCAATTACTATACAGGCGCCAACCGAGAGGCAGAGCAGGTTGGCAAGCACCATTCCGAAACAATGGTAAAAGGGAACAGGCACGCATAAGCGATCAGCAGCAGTAAATTGCATAGCTAAAGCGGAAAAGTAGGCATTGTTGAGGATGTTATGGTGGGTCAGCACCACTGCCTTGGGAAAACCGGTCGTACCGGAGGTATACTGAATATTGATTGGATCGTGGTAGTAAAGCTCGCTGGTAATGGTTGTTAGCTGCTCATCAGTAACCTCTTGGCCTGCAGTAAGAACATCCCGCCATGGTATCAGCCCGGGAAGAGGAGAGCTGGTTTTTTCGGGTTCCGCCGGATCATAAAGCATGATATGACGCATGAAAGGAAGTGCTTTGTTGTGGAGTGCGTATTCCACTGAATCCGGCCACCCATTCCAGTCGAAACCGGCCAGTCAGTCCACGTGATTCCGGCCACCTATTCCAGTGAAACTGGCCAGGTGGTCGGAGCGAAGCGACGCTGTTATTTTTTCA
>NZ_JAFFQD010000094.1 GCF_016918565.1 Desulfogranum marinum | reverse complement strand
GATTAATTTTGGTAAGAGGGTCACCGTTGCTGTCGATTTTACGCATCCGATTATCAAGGTCGAAGAATCCTGGCTGAAACATATCGGCTCCATCAAGTAAAAAACGGCTTAGAAGATGATGGAAAAGTATAACATAATATCAATATTTCAGACAGTTAAAACACTATTTGCGCTTGTTTTGCTGTAGTAATTATTCGAGAAACCCATTATATGAAATCTTTTGAGACTGTGATCACTTCTTTAAAATCAATCTTCAGAGAATCCAGGTCTGGTTTATCTGCAATCTCTTCAGGGTTTGTATGGCCGTCTATAAAACCACAACAGCGACTAAATATTGAAGATAGCCTTTCTCGATGCTGATCTATTTTGTCTGTTTTGATCTTCTCGAAGTTGGTAACAGAAACATTTCTTTGATATCTTTTCACGGTCCCGCATAACATGTGCATCTCAACAAGAACTTCGATTAATGATCTTAGAGAACCATATCCTTTTGCCGCAAGCCTGTCTCTTTGTTCGTTACGCTCCTTTGCTGGCAAATTAAAGATATTATTGATTTCTTTTTTAATTTTTGAAAAAGATTCTTCCTTTGGAGAACGAATCTGTTGCAAGTATCCGGTGTTCTTTTCGTCCTTTTGAACCTCATACATGATCAAATCGATGCCAGAGTACAAGGGCGAAGATGACAACTGCCGGATACTGTTGAGAAGAAGAATGCTGTGAGTAAAAATAACAACTTGTCTTTCTTTTGACAACTTCAAGAGCCGTCTGGCAACCTCTTCGATGATCTTGTGATCAAGGCTTGTTACAGGATCATCAAAAACAGCCGGGGATTTTCTTTTATCAAATTTCAGCTCAGTTAGAAATTCCGCAAGAGCAATAGCTTTTTGCTCACCTTCACTCAAAATCTCATTCAGCTTGTAACCGTCACTGATAAACTGAACAATCTTAGACTGCCCTTTGTCAGTCCTGAAAGTCATCCCAACTGGTGTAGTTGATCGCCTAAAGCTTTTCAGTTCAGCATCAAAAGTGGTTCGGAATTCCTTCTCAAGCAACTCACCTCTTGCAGCAGTGGTTTTTGTACTTATGGGCCTGGATGAAAATTTTTTGGTATTAAACTCAAGAGCGTGTTTGATTTTAAGCTTAGAAATGACAGTTTTGACATCGGCTTTTTTTTCGCTGAACTTTTTCCTGTCTTCTAATTCGTTGATCGCTTTTTGAAGGGTAGATTCCACCTCTTTAAGCGTTGAAAGGGTTTGCTTTTTGCCTTCAAGGTCTTCTGCGAGACTTGTTATCTTTTCATCTAGTAGACTGACTGTATTATCAAAAGGAATTAACAGCTTGTACGCTTTAATTGCTTTTGTATCTTTCCCTGCGATTAGCTTTTTGAAATCGCTAATTGTTGTGTTGTAAGTCTTTAGGAAAACGGGCTGAATCGCAACAGCCTTCTCATCTGCTCCGAATACAGCTTGATAAAATTTATTGTCTTCAGAAACGGCAATAATATCGTCAGAAAAAGAGCTAATTTTTCCCTGAACTTGCTGAATGTCCTGTTGAGTTGTGTCATTCAAGACCTTCCTATAACTTTTCAATAATTCAAGCGAAGACTTGTCTGACAATTTCTGTTGGCAGTAAACACATACCTCATCATCACTAGATGGATAGTCCTTTTTATCGAGCTTTGCGATGTATTGATCTGCGGCTTTTATGAAAGTCATGAATTCAGGAGAGCCATAGAGTTCAACTCCCTTCTTCTCCACAATATCTTTGATTCCAACCTGTTCTTTGTTTTTAAGTTTTTCAAACTTAGAAAGATTTGAAGCAAAGTCGGCAATCAGTTTCTCTGTGATCTGGTTTTTGTGACCTTCTACAACGGTCTTGATCCTGTTCAGATCAGAAACGAACTGATTTAATTCAAGAATATTCTTCTCGATCAGTTCCTTGCTTGCTTTCCTTATCGCTTCTTTTTTTGTCTTGAGATCTCTCTCCTGTTCCTCTGTGAAAGACTCAAAAGGCGTGATGTCTTCGTCTTTAGTATCTTTAGTCAATGATGTGACCAGTTTTTGTACCTCTGTGTCTTCATGTAATGACTCTTGCCAGTATAAAGATGTATCTAGAAAATCAATCCTGCTTTTATGAAACGTTGCTAAAGCAGCCAATTCATCAATCAAGACTGCAAACAAATGAAACCCAATAGGACTGACCAATAGGTGTCTCTCTGCATCCAGACTGAGATGAACGCAATTGTTGTTAAAGAAGGATACTCCTGCCAGATCTATGCACTCGTTGGCTCCATCCCAAGTGAAAACCTTATCTGAACCTTCGGCTTTGTAGTCGATCAAAACCGATTGCTTGCAATCACAATCTCCATTCACGTCAGGATGAATCTTGGTCTTGGTATCATAACAGTAACCAAAATTCTTTAGCACCCGACCATAGCCTGTTTTACCAGAACCGTTCTCGCCATAGACTACAGTCATGTTGGGGGAAAATTTCAATGATTGGCCTGGTGCTAGACGATTTACACCGCAAACATTACTGATCTTGACAAGTTCAATATCAACTTCTGATGTACTGAATTTGGGTCTGGTAATCTCTGGTATTTCTTTTTCTTCTGTAGCAAGCCCGGTATCATGCAAGAAGGCCTTATAAATTACCTTCCTGTCATCTTCGACCAAAGCATCTTCTTTTGAGACAACCTTATGGACAAGTAGCTTAGCCCAATTCCCGGCACTCTCGGCCCAATCCCACAGAAAATCTATCACATTTCGCTTAGCTTCAGTCGTAGACATATTCAGAAATCCTTAGATTTGTTGATCTAACGTGGAGTTCTGGGGGCGCGCGCCTTTTGCGCGTCTCTTGTAACGTTTAGTTATCATTTCATTTCTCTCTCAAAACAAGCGCCGCACCACAACCAAGAATCAATTCAACTGGCACAAATTCTCTATTGAGCTTAAATAATTGTGGTGGTGGATCGAGTAATCTAATGTCGGTTGTAAGCCGGTAAAAGCATACTATTAGTAATAATAAGCCTGCAGACGCATTCAGTAGGTTTTTAAGATTTGCCTTCTCAAAATGCTCACTTCTTCGATGTTTTACTTTGTTATGGTCTGTCCACCAATTTGGAGTATTATCGCTCTGCCAGTTTGCCCAAGGTGTCAGGGTTAAACCAAATCGAGGAATTTCCACAACCGTTGATTCCAAATCAGGCATTCCAGGTCGAAGTATAGGCCGGTATTGGTCTATTCGATTTACTCTTTCACCAGGTTCCATGTGTGCGCATAACTGATACGCTAAAATATCAATTTCTGAACAAGCTGACTGAAGTAAGCGTGCTATTTCTATGGAAAATGTTCTGAAATTCCCTGTATTAAACTCAACAAAACGTGAGAGGTTTGCCAGATCAGATTCTAATGCAATAAAGTAGTTCCAATGGAATATGCTATTACCTTGATGTATTGCCATATTTTCTCATGCTAACGTTAAATAGTCGTCTGACACCTAATCGGTTAAAATCTTTATCCTTTATTACGGCTAGTATTCTGGAATGAAATTATTGCCAAATAACGACATTTCTCTCTGAGTCAATCGTGAATAGGTGCTTTTTCAAGAAATCCATACCTAATAATCCACGGTTTTCGGCACCAGCCCATTTTTGACCTGTTACATCAAAGTTTCGTTCTATAAATGGGCCAACTTGGATGTAATCAAGTCTTTTTTTTGTCCTCTAACTTCTCCGCCATCAGCTACAGTTGACGTTACATTTCCTAAATATTGGCCTCTTACCCTAGAAAGCTGTCTGTTGCTTAAAATGGTATGGGAAGCCCCTGTATCAAGGACAATTTCTGTTCTCACAGTTTTGCCTTTATGGCTAAGTACTATAGGTATCACGACTTGATTTTTTATAAATTGAATTGGCGTTTCTTTTTCCCAGGTGTTTACTTCTTTTTGAACGGTCAAATTGTTTATTTGTTGATCTTGCGGGACTTCAACATTTGAAGCATGAATTTTTCCCTTTTCGTCCTTCCAGGTGAAAACATTACCATTCCCCTTTGCTATGATCCTTTTAGGCTTTTCGATCTCTTTTTCAAATTGATAAGGGGCGACGGATGTCCATTTTGTTTTTTTCTCATTTTGCTCTTTTACTAGTGCAACTCTATCAATTGCAGAATGCACAACTTCTCTTGCAGAATGACGTATTTCTTTCAACCCTTCGATGACGGGTTGTTTTTTTATGAATTTAAAATATGCGTAAATCGACCCATCGATTACAAGGAAGCAAACTGCAAAACATATAAAAAAGGGTAATATAGAATTTCTATTATTTTTGTAACTGCGTCTACTATCCTCTAAATTACCATCACCAATATTGTAGGGCCTTGTCTCTACATTCCTAAATTTTTGGTATTTAATGTCTCCATACGAAAACACCTGACTCTTTTTTCTTCTTCTTCTCATCTAATGACTCAAAACCTATTTTTTTATAAACAAACAAGCCCCATTATATGTCTGATTATTAATAAAAAAAAAGGGCAAACTGCCTAATATTACTTAGGTAGTTTGCCCTTACATGTAACAACTACTACAGTGTGGCTAACGAATTTTACTCCATCATTAATAAAATAACGTCACATCAATAGGTTCACGTTACCTCATGTCCTACCCATACTACTTTTCCGATAAGAAAAAATTCTTGTGTGAGTAATAGGGGACAGACCCGAATGGCGCTAGTTTAAGCTATTTGCACTATATCTGCTGCGGTGTTCCATTTCCTGCATTTCGTGCCTCGGTTTGGTTAATAGTTGGTAGTTTTTCTGGCGTCGTTTTAGGCACCTCGGTTCTCTTC
>NZ_JAFFQD010000093.1 GCF_016918565.1 Desulfogranum marinum | reverse complement strand
AAGCGGCCTCTGACTCCGCTCAGTTCGGAGATAAATCTTGACTTACAAGGATATAATGAGAAAAATTAGCTGTAGGTAACCATCTAAATCAACAGGAAAAAACAGGGTTGTTACGTATACAAACTGTGAAGGTGGGATTTTGCTGGTATGCTCGGTGGGTCAAATGCAAGTTCAACCCCAAACGGTAACTGCACAGGAAGAACCTCAAGTTTCCGCTCTCCTTCCGGTGCTTAATCTTGCCAAAGAACATCTCCAGCTAACTGATCATTTTCACTGCAAATAGCGTTGCGCTGCAATCTCTTTTCAGTGATTTGGCTAATTAATCGCATGAGGTACCACGCTGTTACCTTGATTCACTATCAAAGCTTACATAAAATATATTAAATAATTAGGTCAACTTGTTTGACAAAGCCAAACCTGTTGTAAGACAGGGACGGAAAGCCACGGGTCTTCTATAAGCTAGCCGAGCTGCCTTTAACAAGGTGGTTCGGCTTTTTTGTTTTAATAAATGATAGCAGGAAGGAGGTAAAAAAATGAAACATCGCAAGTTTTTTGTTTTGACATTTTCTGTTGTATCACGAGTGGTTATGGTTTCTATGTTCGTCTTAGGTTTCGCAACGGCGGCCTCTGCCCAACCGACGGAGATTAACACCTGCCAGAATATCACAAGTTCTGGTTCTTACATTCTTACCGACAACCTCACCGCCTCCGATACCTGCTTGAATCTAGGTGGAACGATTCTCAATGTGACCATCGACCTCAACGGCTTCACGATCGACGCTCCCGTTGCTATCACTACCGGTGACAATATGTATTATGTCGCCGTGCGCAACGGGATAGCGCATGGCAGATTGGCCCTATACGGGGTTTCACGGGTCGAGAATATGATCGTCGTAGATTATGGCAACGAGGGAGCTGGTATTACAACAATGGGCGGCATAGTGACCGGCAATACGGTCATTGGTTTTAGCGTAGGGATCGTCTCGTCAGGCCTTATCACCGGCAATACTGTTAATCAAAACAACTCAGAGCCGTACGGGTGGGGAATCCTGGCGCAACCTGGCAGCACTGTCAGCAACAATGTGGCTGTGGGCAACCATGTGGGCTTTGTCGTCGATTGCCCCAGCCATGTGACGGGCAACACAGGATACAATAATTTCGAGCAGGATCTATTGCTGCGTGGTCAAGAGTTCTGTAAGAACAAGAACAATTTACAGGTGGCCAACACCTTTGAAAAGATCGATTTAGACTAACTACCCTCTTGGCGACATCTTTAATAGGATAGGTACCGGGAATATGGGAGAGGCAACAAATGTTTTTTACTTAACCGATCTGACAGTAACCGCCTTTTCAATCTGACTTCTGAAAAGACCCAAAGGTTTGCCAGCTAAGGTCTGTTGGTTACGTTAGAAGGAATACGAGGGCAGTTGGTCGCCCTTCCAGTCTGAAAAGGCGCTTTTCTTTTTCTGTACGAAATTTCTTATCAGTAGAATGTTAGAGCGGTTGTAGACAAACGGCAGGTTAAGATAGATTTGTACTGCCCCCTGACAAATTGCAACACACCTGCCACAAACTTGAGATAACCAAAGTCCATCCCCGATTTTGACATATCGGATCGGCGACCACACCCAAGGCTCCTTCTCTCTTAAGAGCAACAGGAACAACCTAAAGCTGAAGGGAAATGCAGGACTGTAGACCTTCGATTTGGCAATGTTAAGGCTAAGTCGCTGCGAACACACTATCAGGAAAAATATCAAACTTTGGCGCCAGGTCAATAGCCATTGGTTTATATTTGCAATATTAATCTCGATACTCTAGCCTGCTGCAATTCCCCCCTATATTGATCATCAGTAAAAAAAAGGTCCATTATACGTAAAAATCTTCAGTTGATTTCATTCAACGTTTGAATTCGACATAGCTTTTGCCAGCGATTCTTTTAACGCCGATATCTTATATGGCTTGTGTAAAAAGACCTGGGGAGATTCGAGGTAGCCTCCGGCAAATACCATAGACTCATCATGACCGCTCGCCACTATTACAGGGAGGTCTGGACGAATTCGACGCAATGTAGTCAGGGTCTCCCAGCCATCCATGCGCGGCATAGTTAGATCACTTACGACGACATCGATTTCATCCTGGTGTTTCTGAAATATTTCCACCGCATCGACACCGTCTATTGCTTCTAGTACCTTAAATCCAAGACAAGTGAGCATGGATGTCGTCATGTTCCGAACCATCTCCTCATCCTCGACTAGCAGTATCGTGCCACCTGTTTCCATGCCTGAGGCACGGATCATTTCATCAGGTTTTTGTGCAACTGATTCGGCTGCGACTGGTAAATAAACTTTAAAACTGCTTCCTTCTCCCTTTTCGCTGTCCACTGCCACAGCGCCTCCATGTACCTTGATAATTCCGAAGACTACGGCTAGGCCAAGGCCACGACCGGTAAATTTGCTCGAGAAAAACGGGTCGAAGACCTTATCGATATCCTTCTCGTCAATTCCACAACCGGTATCCCGGATTTCCAGGCAGGCATATGTTTCATTTTCTGGCTTCCAGTCAGGAGGGAAGCATAACATTGAGGGAATGTCAGCCCGAGGAAGCGTCTTAACAATCACGTCAATTTTCCCCTGTCGCTTGTTTATAGCTTCCAAAGCATTGGTGATCAAGTTAACCAGAACCTGTTGTATCTGATTTGCATTTCCTCTTACAACGACGCCAGGGGTAAGTAAGTCAACGTTGAGGGTTGTTTCTTTTAGAGCCGAAGCTTGTAAAAATGACACGCTTTGACGGCAGGTTTCAGACAAATCCATCGGTATGTATTTGCCTGTTTTCTGGCCGAGATACGTGAGCATAAGACCGCTTACCTCTGCCGCTTTATGGGCTCCTTGCATTGCAGAGATCAGGGGTTCAATCAATGCTGCATCCTGTGGCGTACCCTCAAGAGCTAACTCGAGATTGCCGATCACCACTGCCATTTGGTTGTTGAAGGTATGAGCAATGGCCCCGGCCATGCGACCCAGGCTTTCAGTCTTCTAGAACTGGATGAGCTTGGCTTGGCATTTCTCCCGCGCCTCCTCGGCCCGTTTGCGCTCGGTGATATCATTATATGTTATAACTACGCCATGACCTTTGAGGGGGATGGGAGCGGCGGTGACGTTCAACCAGATTTTCTCATCATTGTTCTTTGCGATTTCCATTTCATAATTGGAAACCAGTCGTTTTTCCTTAAGTGCAATGACACCTGCCCACTCTTCCGAGGTTATATCTGTTCCATCAGGACGAATTATTCGCCAATCTGGTCCATCAATTTTTCTTTTTACCTGCTCGTTTTTGCTTATTCCTAAAAGTTGCTCAGATGTCGAGTTAGATTTTAAAACCTTTCCATCGGAGTCTGATACAGTTATGCCGTGCGGGAAAGAATCAAAAAGTGTCCGATACTTGATGGCTTCAGCTTGTAGATCTTTATTTTGTTCCTGCAATTCAACTATCCGCTCTTCATATGAATGTTGATCAGACATAGACCCTTCTTTATGGTAGTTTTTATTTACAAAAAGAACATGCACTGAAGTGATTTGCAATAGGTATAAATACCTATAATCAATATGTATTTTTGAAAAAAGTAAAGATTTTTATAATGATACCAATGGCTCTGTCGATCTTTATTTTTTTATTAGTATTTCATTATTTTTTTGGTCCGATGCTTTCAGGGTGAAGATCTTTCCATATTATCTCGAACGGCGTGAATTTTCTGGATTTTAAAGATGACCATTGGCAGTGCTGACCTGATGGTTGATTTCAAAAGGTTAGCTTCTTCCTATCCATCCAGAATCCAGACCCTGTAGTCAGTGCAGAACATGGTGTATAATCCGAGCAGGAGATTCTTCTCCAACAACTCAAATCAGAGGAGGTACACCATGAAAGTTTCTCAAGCCGTTGATTTCCACCTTCAGTACCACCAGGCCAACTCCAAAAAAAAATACCATCAAAACCTGTGAGTTCGTTCTCTCCAGGTTTTCTGGCCAATTTGGTAAACGGGATTTAGCCAGTATTAGCCAGGAAGAAGTTTTGGATTTCCTGATGTCCTTGACCAAGGACAACAAGCAAGCAACCAAGAGAAATCGATACTCGGTCCTCTCTGCTTTTTACAATTTCAGTATCAGCACCGCTTTGCCTACCCTGACCAATCCCTGCAATACGGCTGTAATTAAAAAAATCTTCAAACGACCCCAGGCCATCCAGTGGCATATAGTTGACAAGGAAACTGTGGATGAGATTATATTCAGGACCACGAACATCCGGAACAGGTTGATGCTGGAGCTTATGGCCAGGGGTGGTATGCGCATCGGTGAAGTTTTGAGCCTCACACCTGGTGACATCCAGGACAGCTCGTTGAGCATCCAGAACCCAAAAAGTGGAAGAGCGGAAGAGACAGTTTATGTTCCACGAAAAATCCTGATAAGGTTAAGCGAATATGTAAAAGCCAATAATTTCGGTACGGATCAACGTATACTTCCGATATCATACGTTGCTGCCTGGTCAATGGTGAAAAAGGCAGGGGATTTGGTCAAAATAGAGCTTCGGCCACACGACCTCCGCCGCCATGCAGCCACATATGCCTCAAGGTCTGGAACTCCAATAGAAATTGTGAGCAAGGTCATCCTGCGTCATGCCGACCTTTCAACGACTCAGCGGTATCTTGGAAAGGTCAATGACTCTGAAGCAATTCGGTGGATCGAAACGCTTTATGGATAGGTACTCAACAACGGGCGGGAATAGGCTCTCGCCCGTTAATGTACAGTTTGTATACGTAACAACCCTGTTTTTTCTTGTTGATTTAGATGTTTACCTGCAGCTAACTTTTCCCATTATATTCTTTTAAGTCAAGATTTATCTCCGAATTGAGCGGAGTCAGGGACCGCTT
>NZ_JAFFQD010000092.1 GCF_016918565.1 Desulfogranum marinum | reverse complement strand
GAAATAGTTAATCAAGTAATTTTAGCGACTTACTAAAAAAACTTTACCAGGAATCGTAAAAAGAGCATCCCTTAAAAGGCGATTTTCTCTTACTAAATCAAATAAATAGCTTCTCGCGGACAGACACCAGCTAACACAAAGACCTCTGACGGATTAGAAGTAGTTATCTCTCCTATCTTTTGATACAAGCTTTGTATTTGCTGTCACAACGGAATCCAATAGGACAATCAGTATCGAAACTGCATTGACCATCTAAATCCATGTTCACGCCTATACTCTCCGTATCAGGCATGTCGTAGGTGTTCACCCCATATTCATCTACAGCTTTCATACAGACACCATGACTCTTGAGAGGTGCCTTAACACACTTTTTCCCGATGCCACATGAGTAGTCAGATGTGCAGCCACTGGATTGATAGCTGTTTGTAACGGAAGTTCGCTGACTCTGATTGTAACTACTGAGACCTTCAGTAGCACCCTGAATGACTCCTAGCATTATCTGTTGGCAAGCTCGCTGTGAGCAACTAGATAACGTAAAGCATGTTATAAGTAGCAATGTTAGAAAACAAATACCCTTCATCATGGTCGCTCGAGTATCCTTCAATATCTTGATTTAGTTGCTAAACGCTAGACCCAGAACCGGACAGTGAGAACTGTAAGCGCTGAAGCTAGATGCAATAAAATTATAAGCTGCTTCAGTGCTGAGAATTCCTTAAGGTCAGAAGCTAATATCAAGAATAAGAGCCAAAGACATTTAAGCACTTAAGCCTATTTATTAATAGAGTTAACTGTTTAAGCATGGACAACTCACACCCCCACAGTTAGAACTTAATGCCCGGTTCTATGAAGTACTTGGTTCCACTACCTCTACCGCTCTTCTTAATTGCAGGGAACTTATGTATACTGCCAACTAATGCTCTGATTATACTTTCAGCCTTCTCTTCTGTTTTTATGAGGTCGATAAGTTCCTTCCTGCTATACAAGGTTTCTGGCTTCATCTTGGGTATTAGCAGATCGTTGATATCATCATCGTAAGGACCCTTTCTCTTGCCATCCCCTTTAGCTTCATTTGCATCTTTAAATGCCTCAGAAAGCCCAGTAGAACCTTTCCGGTGTACTTGAACGTTAGCATTGGGCATCTGTATTTTTAGTAACTCTGCAACCATATCAGGGTCTTTGTCAAACATATAGATATCTGCTTTCATCGCCTTAGCTGTACAGCTGTCGCTATTAACATCTGACCCTACAATTCTCCTGCACCGTACACGATTCAACCCTTGATAAGCATGGTGCACAAAATCTGTTCTATTTACCTCACGAGTCAAGCTGTCCAGATCAGAGTGGTTGAAGTCATTATCCTTGAGTCTGGATGCAACCTTACACCTGTATGATGATTCAGGTTCTCTAAACTGTCCCAGGAGAATGCACCTGTCGTAATCAGACCAATCATTCCTACCATTGATAGCCCCATAATGAGCGACTTCCACGTTTGGCCCCTTGAATAGCTTTAAGATCTCATCTTCTACGTCCTTGTGGCAGATGATCAGTGTTTTTCCCTTTGGGTCGATATGCTCTCTGATAAAACCTACATATGGGTTCTGCTGCTTCCCCTTGAATGCTGGATTAATACTGCTTTTACCAGAGGCGTATTGGTGAATATGTATATTCACATCGGAGTAATCGATTGATGCGCTGATGTCTGCAATCTTAAAAGAGTTATCTATTTGGGATAGCTTTCGCAGAGGGACAGAAGCATCAAGGACTGTAAGGTTTGTAACTGTATCTGACAGAACCTGTCGGTGTGTAAGCACGTGAGCCACTCCAAGATTCTTAAGTATCACCTCACCGTTCTGGGTGGCATTGTTATCAAGCAGGGTTAGCAGGAAGGTTTTGAGGTTATCTGGTACAGGATCTCTATCAATAGTTAGCCAGTTGATCTGTGATGGTTTAATGCCTGACAGTTCATTGCCTGTGATATGGATGACACCAGAGGTGTCCCTGTGTTTCCTAAGATCTGGCCTGATGTTAGCAAATAGCTTTCCCAGCCTAACCAACATCTTTTCTTTCTGTACATTCCCGCCAGCATCATTAATTTCATCTTGAATTTTGGGAATGTATTTATCGATCTCTCCCAAAAGAGCTTTAACTTCAATGGTGCTGGTGATGGCTGGTTGGATCTCCTCATCCCAAAATAACGCTCTTGTCCTCCCTTTGCCTGTCGTGAAATCTTCATACTCGTAATAGTCCTTTTCAAACTGAGGAACAGCTAATCGAGCATGGGTGATAATAATAAAAGGTTTTCTCTTTAAGAACCCATAGTACTGAATTAAAGAATTGGCTTGGAGCTGAACGTCATGGTCGGTCAGGTCAGAGTGAATCCTGGCTACATAATCTTCATCCACATCATAGTTATCCACCAGGTCTTTATAGAAGGCTTCAACGTCTTCAACTCGTTCGATGTTTATAGCTATTGGATGCTCAAACGACCTTGATTTCATACCTTTGAGAAACAGTATTCGAATTAAACATTTCAGAGCCGTTGACTTACCAAAGCCAGCAGGGAGAGTGATACAATGCCTTCCATCGATTAACCCGTATGCCTTGGCTATAAGAAAGTTAGATAGCTCGTTGATGGCCATCATATAATCTGGGTAGCCTGTGACTGTTATTCCGTATGCTGACAACTGACTGATGATGCATTTGAACAACTCCTGTGCGTCATCATCAGCACCAGCTTTGTTAACCACATCTATAATACCCTTTACATTTTCTGTTATCACGAGACCCTTCAATGAATGTATATGATTTCAAAAGAAGAAAGCCCCTCCACAGGTCGTAGAGGGCTTTTGATTTTTCATTGGATTATAGCACTTTAAAGGATACTGTCCAGCACCTCAGTTGACTTTCTTATGCTTTAACAGGCTTACAAATGTATCACTGAGAATATCTTGAAGGCTTGAGAAGGAAATGGAAACACTTTGCTGCCCGCATGAATAGGGTGCCACAGAGTATATGGGGAAGATAATCTCTAGCCCCTCTTGATTAACCATCCAGTTCTCAAAGTCATATTCTCGATCAGCTTCTTCGTACGCACAATCAACATCTTTCAAGCCTTGATCGCTTAACTCTACAAGCTTATCCTGGTATGAAGAATCACTTTGAAACAGATCGTCCAGCTTCATCTCTTCCGAGTCTTGTATATTATAATTAAGTCCAAAGGAAGCGTATGATCCATGAAGCCCTCCTTGGTACCAGTACTGCTTAAACCTAATGCTGACGTAATTGTCTTCAGCATAATAGACTTCATAATCTAAGGAATACGTCTTGTTACACTTCTCTTCATCATCTCCACACAGTTCCATTTCCCATAGTGGTTTCCTCTGGCTTTCTGGGAGAGATGATTGGTAATACTGTGGCCAGATTTTAACTGTAATGTCCTTTACCAGCTTATTGAATACTGCAGCTGATGGTGTCTTATCTGTCATGAACGGATAGTTTATGTCTATCTCTACACCTGAGTATTCCTTTTTGATGGTACGTTTAGCATATCTCTGCTCCTCTTCAGCATGAAGGTTTCCGCTAAAGCTGAGAATCGAGAATATCATTAGAGCAGCAAAGCTGGCTTTAGTGCTCAAGTTAGCAATCGTAACCTTTTCCATAAAGTGAGACCTTGAGGGTTTGAGTGGATTAGTTTTATAGGAGCTAATGTTAAGAGTGTATCACCTCAGAATAGAGTGTCCAGCACCTCGGTTGATTTCTTTAACCTTTCGTTACTCAGATGACTGTACCTCTCCGTTAACGCTATGTCCTTGTGCCCTAGCAAAGTCTTGAGGGTATAGATATCTACCTGCCCAGAGGAGGCCAAATGAGAGGCGTATGTGTGCCTCAGGTCATGAAATCTTATTGATGTGATATCAAGGGTGCCTTCCCGTTTTAATCGCTTCCTGAGGCGATTCCAGGCCAATGAGAGGCCATTGTAATAATAGTCACCAGTAGACGAACAGAAGACAAACTCAGAGCTTTCTTTAAGGCTCTTCACTTCCCTGAGAACAGCAATTGCACTGGAATTTAAAGGAAAGCTCATGGTCTCACCGTTCTTGGTATTTCTGCATGTAATGAACTGGAGATCATGAGAGATGTCCTGCCATTCAAGCCCCATGATCTCTCCTTTTCTTCTCCCTGTATAGATAGCAAATAGGATGGCCAATGCAGCTCTCCTGTTTTCCCATTGGTTAAGGTGCTCAACAAAGGTTTTGAGTTGTTCCTGATTCAAGATGTTACTCACTCTATTATCAAACCTTGGAAGCTTTATGCCTTTGACGGGGTTCTCCTGATGCCATAGTCCTTGCTGGATATGCCAGTTGTACACTCTTCTTATCAGTGTAAACGCATGTCTTCTCGTAGCTGGTTTGAGGTGCTGCATGTCGCTGAGGATCTGCTGAATGCCTTGGCTGCTGTTGTGCTTCTTCCCTTTTATGTGTTTGTTCCATCTGCTCTCATCATCCTTCCAAGTCTTCTTGTGTTGCTTGGCGTAGCTGAGGTATCTGTTGAAGCTAAACTCATTGGGCTTCTTCTGGCTGAAAAGTTCCCCCTCCAACATCTGCACCTTCAGTTTGGACTCTACTTTCTTAGCCAGGGACAGTGAGTCAACCATCTTACTCTTGAACTTAGCGCTTGCAGGATCTTTAACTCTTACTTGATACTTTGAGCCAAGAGGTTCATTGCATCGATTGCACTTCTTCTGATTCAAACGGTAGTTAGTCTTGCACTTGGTACATCTTAATGAGATTGCCATGGTCTCTCCGGTGGTTACATGGTGGTTACTCTTTGGAGAGCTATGGAGTTGGGGCGGTCTTGAGGGTAGCTGGAAGGAAACTAGAGCGTACAAGGATAAACTCTTTGATTACATTATGTTAGCTGAGTGTAAACAGCTGGATAGAGCTAGACGCTTTAGCGTCCAGTAAGGACTTCGAATCCGAGAGTCGGGGGTTCGAATCCCTCCGGGCGTGCCAGTTATATTAAGGAGTCTTATCGTTTCGATTTGACTCCTTTTTTTATGCCTAGCTGTCACCCTTTCTCCAGCCCACACTATACACTCTTTAGTAGCCTCCTATTAGCTTGTGTCTGTCCATAAATAGCAATTTTTTCAAAGGCGGCCGCAGCCAGTCGCATCAGCGAACACAATCGGTTCATAGGGCAAGCAAACTTTTGCTATCCTTTTCAGCTTGTCATTTGAAAATTCCTTCA
>NZ_JAFFQD010000091.1 GCF_016918565.1 Desulfogranum marinum | reverse complement strand
TAGTACGTCTTGGCGTATACCTGTTGTTTCGGTCATCGTGTCCTCCTTTTTCTTTGTTGAAAAAACAGGATGTTAATGACCGCATTATAACATTTTATGCGGTTTTTACTTTGTTACGTATAAACAGGAATTATGTTAAATGATAGATAAGGCAAGTATACAGACCTTCTACCTGGCAATGATAATTTGAACATCCTTATAATACCCCCATGGTTGATATTAAGAAGAAAATCATTTAGTAAGCTGCTACTAATTCCCACCCACGAATAGTTACCTACATTTTTTGTTCAACTTTCCGGTAGCACGGTATGCATAGAGTCTTACCGCTAAATCGACGGGTTCGGGACTCCATGGTATGTTCACCGCAGTCCTCGCAACCCAGGGAGTGTAATATGCGAGGTGGTCGAGGGGGCTTGCTTTTCAGTTCTTTAACTGAAAATAGATCTTCCAGCGGCAGAGTCATAAGCCTGTTTTCCATCATGGAGCGAAGTTCGGTCAGTTTAAGGAGCTCTTCTTCAGATAAGGTTCCTGAACCTTTTTTTGCCATCATTTCAGTCATTTCACTCTGAGAATCTCCACGACTATCAGGTTTCAAAAGCAAGCGAATACCTTTATTTTTTTCCCGGTCATAAAAAGAAAAAGCAGTTTTACCGTAATCGCAGTGAATCAGATTGCCCTTACCGAAGGTGCAACCGGTAAGGTACTGGATTGCATCCACGCCGCACATGTCCGTTTCGGTAACACAGACAAGAGCTGCCGGGGAAGTGTCTGGAAAACTATTTTTGACATATTCCGCCACCCGAATACCGATGGCAAGTCCTGGGCAGTTATGACCATGAAATGCTATTGTCTCTTTGATTGTTTGTTTTGAATAACTACAGGTCATTTACAGCTCCTTTTAATTGGGAAACTCTTCCGGGACTATCACCGGATTATCATCTATATGATGAATTGATACAGGAAGCCCATAGACCTCTTCGATGATATCCGCTGATATTGTAGTGCAATTGCATACCGCATGAATAATACCACCCTTGAGGAAGCAGTAGCGGTCTGCATATCGAAGAGCGCTGTTCAGATCGTGCATTGTCATAACAGCTCCGATTCGATGACTATCTACTATCTTTCTAATTACCGTTAATATGTTGATCTGGTTTCGCAAGTCGAGTGAGCTGGTTGGTTCATCTAGCAGTAGCAACTGTGGCTCTTGGACAAGTGCACGTGCAATAGCAACCTTTTGCAGCTCACCGCCGCTCAATTCATCGATATAGCGTAAAGAGAGCTGGGCAAGGTCAAGCTGCTGAAGCGCTGCATCAACAACTTTCAAATCCCGCTCTGCCACGCTCCACTTGATATGCGGTTTTCTCCCCATCAAGACTGCATCAAAAACTGTCAACCGACTCGTTTCGCTGCGTTGAGCTACATAACCTATACCGAGCGCAATCTCATCAGGACTCATTTTAAGAACATCGCGGTCCTCAACCAGAATGCTTCCTTCTGATGGCCGATGTATTTTGTTAATACACTTTAAGAGAGTTGTTTTGCCCACTCCGTTTGGCCCAAGTATTGCCAAAAGTTCTCCAGGCTCAACCTTGAGGTCTATATTACTTATGATACGGTGGCCATTATAACCAAATGCAAGTTGATTGATATCCAGAATCATCGACGTCCTCCTCGTATAATCAACCAGAAAAATGCCGGTGCGCCGAGGAAGGCTGTCAATACAGACACTGGCAAAACATGGGGTGCTAGTACCAATCTGGCAACTGTATCTGAAAAGAGGAGCAACACCGCTCCTACCAGCATACACGCAGGCAGCAGAAACCTGTGATCTGAACCGATAACCCGACGAACCATATGCGGCACAACCAGTCCAACAAATCCGATGATGCCGAGAAATGCGATTACTACCGCTGTCAGCATCGATGCGAGCAGCATCCCTGTAAGCCGGACATGGCCTACACGAACACCGAGCCCCTTGGCAGTTTCGTCACCAGCGTCTATGGCGTTGTAATTCCAACTGTTACTGAAAAAGTAGACCACACAGAAAAGAGTGACTGTTGCAATAAATGCCAGTTCGGTCCAGGTTGCCCTGGCAGTATCTCCAAAGGTCCAGAATACCATGGCCGCGAGCTGCATATCATCGGCAAAGAACTGCAAAAACATGGTCCCCGCAGTAAAAAATGCACCGAGAGCTACACCGGTAAGTACCATTACTTCCGGAGTGGCACCACGCGTACGTGTCACCCCAATGATTAACAAAGAAGCGCTGATGCTGAATACAAAAGCCGATGCAGTGGTGACATATGGGTTAATGATGGATACAGCACCCACATTACTGGATGTCATAATACCACCTCCCAGCACCATGACCGATAAAGCCGCACCAAAGGCGGCAGCATGTGATATTCCCAGGGTAAATGGCGAGCCAAGCGGATTGCGTAAAATCGATTGCATAACAGCGCCGGCAACAGCGAGACCGCCACCGGCTATCATAGCAGCTAGTGCCTGGGGTAGTCTGATATTCCAGACAATTATCTCAACCTGTTTGGAAGTAACCATCCCCAAGAGACTCTTGGTTACCGAAGATACAGATATATTGGCGGCTCCAAGAGAGATGGCAACAACCAACACTGCAGCCAGACCGCATGCCATAACCAGAACAAACAGAGCTTTTCTGCCTATGTATTGCTTGTATTCTGCCGGTACCTGGCCGTGATCAAAATGCATGACTATTTTAGAGGTACCTTTTTAAACACCAGATTATTAAACAATCCGTTCATGGTGGAAAAAACCGGTTTGCCTACCAGAAACTGATAGATCTCGTCAGCTTTCTTGTCAGGATCAACATCGGAGAACCGTTCAGGATAAAGCAATTTACCAATGTAATAGGCATTTGCCAAAATTGACCCGTAGTTTTTCGTATATAAATTATAGGGAAGCAAACCAAATACCCGGTTTTCTTTTAC
Source organism: Desulfogranum marinum (assembly GCF_016918565.1). Lineage (GTDB taxonomy): Bacteria > Desulfobacterota > Desulfobulbia > Desulfobulbales > Desulfobulbaceae > Desulfogranum > Desulfogranum marinum. The sequence continues at coordinate 2,596 of NZ_JAFFQD010000091.1, read as the reverse complement.
TGAGCTGAGAGATAGATATGCCGGGTCAGTTTTCAATTCATACAGTCCACCAGCCTTATCTCCTAACAGCAAGGTTGAGAGGTCGAGAAAAAGGTATTCTGGGTCCCAGGCGACAATTTTTTCTTTGGCAATATTGGAGTTACTCAATTCCTTTTTCGACATTGCCTTATCATAGGCAAGGTTACGGGCATGGACGAATTTGAAAGGAGGGTATGCGGGTTCAGTCGATTGAAACCCGTGCGGTCCTTTAAAGGCCACACCTCCAAGATACACGGTAGGCCGTTGGTCAACCGGAACATTTACGGTACGTTTGTCAAGATCAGTAGTTGTCTCTTCAAAAAAAGAAATCACCTGTTCTGAACGATTCTCCTTACCCAGGACCGTGCCCATAATACGTAATGATTTATACAATTCGGGACGGAGATGAGTAAAATTACCGTAGTTGAGCACAACAACCGGAATACCGGTTTTTTGCTGAAGTTCCACAGGATCATAGCCCATCTGTGAAGAATAAGTTTTAAAAATTACCTGCGGCTGAGGTGCTAAGGTTAAAATCCGTTCCGGATTATCGTATCCTCGAAATTCTCCGAAAACTGGCATTTTTTTAAACTGAGGGTTGGCAAGAGCATACGGCCTTGCATCAAGTTTCCTTTTCCTGGTTTCAATACTGTCAACCCCTACAATCTTGTCCTGGGCCTGAAGATAGGTTAGCAAACGAAGACAACCAGATCCTGAACAGATAACATGATCCACAGAATCTGGCAGTTGAACCGTTTTGCCGCTGGAATCCTCTATAGCTTTTGCGGATATCCCGCTGCAGAGCAGAAAAAAGATACAAGCAACAAGGAATATTCGTGTAAACATGTACCCCTCTCAACAGATCAAGTGTGAAGAATTTTAAATTCGTGTTACGGAGGTAAAGCTTTATCAAAACTAGCCTCACGAGTCAAGCCAAATAACACATTATTTAATTTCGTAACACTTCTTAAGCAAAATCCATAGTAATTCAAGTTAAATAAATGAAAAATTTCTATCAATTTTTGTATATATACAGCATGTTATAGCAGCAATAAAAGTTTAGAGGAGTGTGAAAAAGTTACGATTTCTGGATAAAAGCCACTATACAAATAATGTCATTATGCAACGCATTGACGTTGCCAATCATTATAATTCGTCATATTTTCAATCTAGCGGTTTGAAATATCTATTGTGGTGTTAAGGGCGCATACTACAATGCAAAGATATAAATTCGAATTGGCAGCATTAACCATTTACACAAATCACGAAGTTAACCCTAATTCCTGTTCACCCTAATCCCCGCTAATTGCGAATGAGACGGTTTATCAAAATCCTCTTCGCAACACTTGAATCCGGGCAAATGCGCCGATTAACCGGCGCTACCCCCACAGGTAGGGCCGAAGCCTAGCGCTGCACCCAAGAGCCCGTTTCCAACTTCCGCCTCGACAAACTTAGCGTGCGCAGTTCCAGCATTAGGCTTGAGCTAAGAGGCTTTGTGCTCCACGCCTCACGCTGTATGAGTTGAATCACATGGCTATTATTCTAGGTGTGATACACATTGTAATTTTGAACGTAAATATCACCGATTTCTACGGTTAATTGATTGAAAAATCAATTAGTCCCCTTTATTTCAAAAATTTATCATGCCATGTACCGAATTGCGTTAGTTTAAGCATCGATAACGATGTTCGGTAACACCTATCTGCCTGTTATTTGTTTAATCTGTCATAGCAAAACATCTTAACCTAGCAGCATCCCGGTACGTCCCCTATTATTCTCTCCCTCAGGTAGCCGATAATCATATCAACTTCCAGAGAGTCCCGAAATCATTCCGCAGACATATCCAATCAAAAAGCCTATAGCAAGCCAGTTGATTTTCTGACGCCTGAGCCAGTCATGGAAAGCGTATCGCGCCCCGTCTTCTTTGAACATGTGATCGTAATCGGTTTTTTTCTCTCCAAGCATATCATTCTCCTGTATTGTTCATGGGTATGAACTGGTCGGGTCCATAAGCCAATTGCCTCATTGATCATTGAAACATGTCAGGCTGCCAGCTTATTCTATAAGTTCACCGCCGCAAATCTCACAATGACTTTCGCTCACTTGCTGTTTTGTTCCAAATGCCTACATCATGCTTCATCAGCTTCATGGTGGTGTAGTCCATTTGGAAATCAATATCAAGATATGGGATCTCATTATCTTCGTCAATGTATGCATGATACATGAGTTATTACGTTGGTTTTTGCTTAGAAATGGGATGTGCCCCTTGTAACCGTACGTAACATAGGCAAAACTCATATGGAGAAAAATGAAAAGGGGGCAAATCTTTGTTTAACTCATTATGCAATTTTCAATACTCTCTGTTTCATGGCTAGCCCTCTTCGAATCGAATATCCCAACGCAAGGTATCACGCATGCAATCGTGGAAGACGGGGCGAAGATATCTTTCTATGAGTATTCCAGAGCAATCCGGCCACTGATTCCAGGGGATTCCGGCCGGTGATTCCATTTCATTCCGGCCACCCATTCCAATTGATTCCGGCCAGGGATTCCATTCGATTCCGGCCATCGTTTTCGG
>NZ_JAFFQD010000090.1 GCF_016918565.1 Desulfogranum marinum | reverse complement strand
ACAAGCTTCACAGCTTCTTCTTTGAATTCATTTGTGTAGTTACGTCTTTTTCGTTTGGTCATGAATTACCTCCTCAAGAATTGTTATTTCACTCTTAAGAAAGTGTCCATAAATTCCTACCACATCAAAGGGAAATAAAGGCAACGTTGATGAAGTTAGGAATGATCTAGCAAGGTTGTTCAGGAACAGGAGGGCTATAGTAGTTAATCCTGATGACTTTATGTTTACCTGTCTATCTGATTGCAAGGATATTTGGTTTGACAGCAAGACGAAGAACCTTCCTAGCAAGTTCATCGGTGAAGATACTTGGGTACAGTTTGGCGAGAGAGGGGTGAATGGATACAGTCATAAGCACAATCTAGCTTATCTATATAATCCTTTCCCTCACCCATCGGTTGTGCATACCGTCAATTCATTTGAGGGATTAACGTTTAACCAAGAAGCTTACGCGCTCTCAGTACTCATTCAGTGGATCTGGAGATCAGCCATTCGAAAAGGGGAGAAGATCAGAGTATATGTTCCTGGGATTCGAATGAGAAAATTACTCATGGCTTACCTAGTCAAATAACCTTTGTACAGAAAGAAGTCTGTACAAGCCCTTGTAAACGCCCAGTAATGGCGGGTTTGAGTAAGCGACCCTTAAATATAGAGTAGTTCAATTACGAGCTTCAATTTAAGCCGATAGTTACTACGATACAGTCTAACCATATGCGTGAGCAGTCAACTCTCAAGCATAGCAAGGAGCCAATGAATGTTAGCAACACTATTAACTGAAGATGGTTTTCCAGTTCGCAAAAAATGTACAACCGAGTATTCATCCCCTTGTCCTTCCCCTGTTTGTGATAGTGATGATGATGGATTTGTCATTAACGCTAAGACTGGGCGAGGTTATTGTCGCAAATGCAATTGGAAAGGAGACGACATCCAATACCTACGAGAGTTCAGAGGTATGGGATTCCAGCAAGCAGCAAAGTATACGGGTCGTACTGTTGATCGTAAAGGGACTAAAGACTGGCCTGACAAAAAGGAAAGATTAACCGGGACGATTTGTAGCACGAATAAAGCCCTGTGGCGAGAGCAGGCTTCAACGGTAATTAATAAAGCACGACACAATCTTCTAGACAATAAGTCTTCTATTCTAAAGCGGCTCCTCCGTGAACGTGGATTAAAGATCAAGACGATCAAGCGCTTTAACCTTGGGTGGATTAGCAAAGATACATGGACGAAGAAGGCTGACTGGGGAATACCTACTGATGGTAAAGACCTCCTTCTCCCAGCTGGATTAGTCATACCTTACGACAATCACCGTATTAGAATTAGAAGAGATAACCCCGATTATGGTAAGTATTGGGTTGTCAAAGGTTCCAACCTCGAACCAATGATAATCAATCCGACCTCATCTCTTCCCCTCACTGAGACACCCGCAATCGTCGTTGAGTCGGAACTCGATGCAATGTTGCTTGCACAGGATCTTGTCTCACCCTATACCGTGATCGCCTTAGGAAGTACCAACACCAAGATAAGCAACGAGCTGAGTGAAGATCTAAAACAACGTCCGTTCATCCTGGTAGCCCTCGATAGTGATGAAGCTGGAGAGATAGCTGCGAAGAGGGATTGGACAAGCAAGTACGTCACTGCATTTAGAACACCTGTTTCCACATCTTACGGCAAAGACTTTGGTGAGGCATACGTTAATGGATTGGATGTTAACGACTGGCTATTTGAAGCTGTTGAGTTAATGCTCGACACGGCAGTAGCACAGACGTCCGGTGAAGAGAACACCTACCCTCCAGAAAGCACCGTGAACAATGAAACCACGTTGCCAATATAACCACAATCAATAACCTTTCTTTTTTGTCAGGGCTGTTTTTAATAATCCCCGTTACAACCTCCACCTCATCATTTAGCAGATATCAGACAGCCTTCTTCATACTGTCACTGCTGGATAACACCTCATCAGGATCATATATGAATATCTCGACAATCGAGTCATACCTCTTTCTTCTCAAACAATTAATTAACACAGAACTGGTCGAATCAGCGATTGAACGTGGAGACAGTCAAGCTGTTGATCTCCTGACCTGCTTCATTGACCGTTTAAATGAACGACAAGAGTTAATCCAATGCGTCGAGATGGAACAATACTACTCATCTGTTGCGTAGCAGTTGGGCTGTGTCTGCATGATAAGGGAGAAGCGACAGACCGCACGTCTAATGGTTGCTACCCTGCATGATGACTCTCTACCCTAACCTCTCAAGGAATTGTGCTGGTTTGGTAGGGCTGGTGTGGTGTGGTGGCTGGGTGTTTTGGCTCAAAAAAGTGAATATGTTACTACCGTTTCGAGATGTAAACCCCCACCCATGCCTGGAAGTGGTGGTAGCTCTCTGTAAGTACTTATATACTTCACCATATATATTTCTCAGCCTTTACCTCCCCACGCCTACAGCACTCTCTTAGACCTGAAAGAATGGTTCAAAATTCCATTTACCACTTTATCCACCCCAACATATGCGCCCCTATATAAACGCACGAATTTGGGCCGTGTTTTACGTCATTAGAACAGTAAAACAAGGTTAGTTTATCAGGCATTGAGTACTTGTCTGACCTCAATGGAACCTTAGTCATTCATTAAGCATCAACTCTACCCTGGTGCGCTGCTAGCGTTGCCTGTGCCTGCTTTACCATTAAAGATAAAATTTCCTTCCATCAAAGGAGTCCCTTGATAATGAACCCCAAGTCTGCAAAACAGTTGAACGAGCAATTCGATATTGAACCCTTTGAAAATTTTCCCGAGGCCGAAACTGAAGAGACCTTCGTCACAGAAAGTGCTATACGCGAACAGGAGGCGAGGCAGCGGGCTTTTGCTTTTGGCCTTGAATTGGAACATGGCTTTTTTGGGGACTAGAAGTGTTGAAAATCGATTTAAGCGTGAATGGGCAATGATAACGAGGAGTTGTGCGGTGCGACTTTATCGCGTCCGCCTCTAACGCCTGGTCGTGCAAATTTTTATTTAAACAATATTTTAATGAGGTCAGATATCTCTTCCTTGTTTGCAGTAATAGCACCTATAGCGGCTATAATAGCCGCATACATGGCATATCGTGCAGAGCGTGAAGCTATAGCAGCTTCTTTGCAAGCTATCGATACCTAGCTTTCTCAGTTCGGCTTCGTGTGATAATCCTAAGAAGATATTGTTGTCTTTCATTTTTTAGTTATATAGCAATTGCACAACACTCGTTTGGCAAAATTACAAGAAAGAAAGGCTACCCGCCAGCATGCAAGATACAGTTGCAATACAGAGCAGAACCCTTGCGTATGACTCTGTCAGGAATCGGCAAACTCCCATGGCCGCTCTCCTTCTTCCTTGTAGTAATCAAATTTGGAGAGAAGGTTGTAATAGTGGGCTTCACTGCTAAATATAGATCGTATTCCTGTGAATGGCCTTAAATGCTGAGTGGAGTTCATTACATGGTCACAGCTGTCCTCTGATATGCTGTTAATCGGAGCAAAACTAAGAGCGTATACCCTGCTTATTTCGTAAACGCTAGAATCATCACCAGAGCTATTATCTTCAAGAGTGAATTTCCCTTCCGAATATGATTTATGGTAATCTTTACCAGGGATTACGTCGTATATCTTACTAACAATCCCGCTAACTATACCTGAATCAGACAATACTTCTCCACTGTTAAAAGTGCTAAGCCAGATATTGACTCGTCGATAATGCGACATGTACAAGCAGGTTCTAATACGTTCTGCTCTTATGACATCCCTAACCACGTTTTTCTTCATGTCTCCAAACATTGTTGCTCCCTATCCAATAACTATATTCAGGAGTAGAATACCTACGTCCACACCACAGAAACGTTCTGTTATTTGATACACATCAGTATCCACACTCACCTTTATTTACATCAAAACTGAAGACCAGCACCCCATCATTGCCTGAATAAGAATAGGTGTAAGTCGCGCCATACTGGAGAGAAGGTTTCATCTTTGTATTTGAGCAAATTTTTTGTGTGACTGTCGGGCGAAATTCTGAAGATAACCATTCGGTATCAATTTTACTGGATGGATAATTAACAAAGGTGTGGTGGTAAGTTGCCCTTGCCCCTGGACCAATAGTAACGTCGTCAATGCGAGTGTCACCGTCAAGCATCATAGGTAATTTACTTTTCGCGTCACCCAATACACTCTGCATGCCTTTGATTAATTGCGCCTCAATTTCTTGTGGTGTCGGTTGCTTGGGTTCTAACAGAACTTTACTAACCTCGTTACCCACTTCTTTACCGACTTGCCCGCCAATACCAGCAAAAATGAGCATTACAAGTAGGCCTGATATCACCCCTAGGACAGAAAGAAATTTTTTCACCTTTATCGTTTCCTTTGTTCGATGACTAATTGGTAATTACATGGAGACCCACATGACCAAACCACAAAAATCACACCGAGGCAGACCTTCAGTAATAACCGACTCCGTAATAAACCTTCTTGAAGAAGCCTTCATGATGGACTATTCCAACAATGAAGCCTGCCTCTATGCTGGGATAGGGACCACAGCGTATTACGACTTCATCAAACGCAACGCTGAATATGCGGAGCGATTTGAGACATTGAAAGAATCACCTAAAATGAAGGCTAAGAAGCGTATTGTTGATTCTTTAAGCTCAGATACCAGCACGGCTAAGTGGTATCTTGAGAGACGATCTTCCGAGTATAGTCCAAAATCTCAGATTGACATTCAACACACCCACACGCTAGACGCTCAACTGCTCGACACGATCCGTCAATACAACAATGACAACGTTACTGAAGCAGAAGTGGTTGATAAAAGGTTATTACCTGACCTTGGCTGATTGGTCAATAATCATCCCTTTCGATAGTGTACCCACTATCCCATGTGTTAGCGCGACCAGATCCAGGCATTATCTCTTCTTGGACCTTCCACGAACCATCTTCGTTTGGGGTGATGACTTCACCTTTGGTAAAAGGGTTACCTCTTCCTGTTCCTGGCATTATTTCCTGCCGGGCTGTGTATGAACCATCTCCGTTATCTTCTATTACAGTGCCTGATTTCCAGCGATTGGGCTGGCCGAACGAATTGTTTTCACGAATCGTGTAGTCAGCGGCTAAACAGGATGAGGCAACGAATAATATAACTATAGCTAGCGCTATCTTCTTCATCTCAGCACCTCTTAATTCTTGGCAAGCAGAAAACGTTTTAATAACGATAGGTTATAACTCCGTACTGTTCATATGTCAAATACTCTTGTAAGCGTTGCAATGACAGGAGAAGTTGCTTTGCTGCGTTGTGTCGGCTGGAAATATCGGGTGGAAAGGGATGGAGCTGGCTAAAAAAGATAACCCGCCCTCGATAGAAAGCGGGGTTGTAGTGGTATGGGTTGCTTACATTCTTTCTTCTGCCAGGCGAATTGTTTTATCTGCTGAGTATTCCAGAGCAATCCGGCCACTGATTCCAGGGGATTCCGGCCGGTGATTCCATTTCATTCCGGCCACCCATTCCAATTGATTCCGGCCAGGGATTCCATTCGATTCCGGCCATCGTTTTCGG
>NZ_JAFFQD010000008.1 GCF_016918565.1 Desulfogranum marinum | reverse complement strand
GTTCTGAGCCAGAATCAAACTCTCCAGTTTATATCCTAGCCACAATCACTTACGATTGGACTTACTTACTTCAAAAAAACCAAAATCAATTGGCCCGCTTGTTTACTGTTCAGTTGTCAAAGATCAAAGCCATTGTACGTGGCCTCGGTATAACAGAAGTTATAACCGTATGTACTGCCTGACCTATTGATACTATCAAGAGCATGTTGCTCACTGACGTTGGTCAAACAGCGTGGTGGAACACCTTACTGCAACTGCGCTCTACCGTCAAGATTTTTTTCGCCGTTGGTGAAGCTAACTTTCGGCAACACAAAAGGTGTGATCGTTGATATTGGCAACGATCCTCAGTATGTTGCGTGGCGAACACGTTCGTCACGCAACGGAGCGGCAAACTACCTTACCGCGCCCTTGAAGTCAACCTCTTTTTTTTAGCTGGTTAAAATCTGTTTTTAATCGCCAAAGGTTTGGAATCATTAAATAACTAACAATCCACTTCAAGCTTTGCCTACATGTTTTGTCAGGCACGGGGCGGGAAACTACTCGATCTTCGCCGGGGCGTCAATAACTAATTTTCCTTTTCTTGTTTATTCAAAATATACCTTGTTAAATGTAGAGGAATGAAGAGGCTTCTTATAATCCATTTGCCTTGAACAGAGGTTTTGACGTAACATGCCGGTTGTGACGTGTCGTTTTCTTCGGTGCTAATTAATAATTTTTGCTCATAATACTCTTTTATGTCTACTAAAAGTCATTTGTTACCTCTTATCCCAAATGTTAATGATTGTCTCAACATACTCGCCACTATCCCTGAGGTCCAAGGTATCCCTCGGGATCGCATGAAAAAATTAGTACGTCAATTTTTAGCCCAAATCAGAAAAAGTATTCAGGCAGATAATGATCCAGGTCCGCTTACTCTTGATGAAGACGGTATTCTTCCTCGGCTTATACAGTATGTCTGTGACGGGCATCAGTATCATTTCAGGAAAGTTGTTAATGCAACAGGGGTGATCATCCATACTAATTTAGGCCGATCCCTGCTCCCTGAAGCAACCATGGAATCTCTTTTCTTTGCCGGTTCGCGGTATAGTAACCTTGAGTTCGACCTTGCCACTGGAAAACGAGGCAGTCGTTATTCTCACATTGAAGATATTCTTTGTGAACTCACCGGTGCTGAAGCAGCACTGGTTGTCAATAATAATGCCGCGGCAGTCCTCATTGTTTTAGAAACTCTAGCAAAAGGGAAGGAGGCAATTGTTTCCAGAGGCCAACTTGTAGAAATAGGGGGGTCTTTCAGAATTCCTGATGTTATGGCAAGAAGTGGTGCGACTCTGGTTGAAGTGGGGGCAACCAATAGAACTCATTTAGCAGATTATCAAAATGCTCTTAGCCAAGATACAGGTGTCCTGCTTAAGGTACATTGCAGTAATTATCGCATAATCGGTTTTACGAGTGAAGTGTCAAATGACGCGCTAGTTGCTCTCGGTCATGAGTTTGATATCCCGGTTGTAGAGGATCTTGGGTCAGGTTCATTGATTGATTTAAGTCGTTTTGGTTTGGAAAAAGAGCCTACGGTCCAAGAGGCTGTTTCCTCAGGGGTTGATGTCGTAACGTTTAGTGGTGATAAGCTTTTAGGAGGACCTCAAGCAGGAATTATTGTTGGCTGTAAAAAATATATAGAACAGATCAAAAAGAATCCGCTTAACCGTGCATTACGGATAGATAAATTTACTCTCAGTGGACTTGAATCCATTTTGAGATATTATTTAGATGAAGAGAAAGCCATTCAGCAGATTCCAACGTTGTCGATGATTGCCGAATCTACGGATCAGGTGCAAGTTAGAGCGGAAGCCTGCGTGAATAACCTAAAAGCAAAATGTAAGGGCCTTTTTCAGCTGGATATTGTAGCGACCACATCGCGAGTTGGTGGTGGAGCTATGCCTGAGCAGGGGGTTGAGAGTATTGCGGTGGCTATTCAATCAGAGTCGTTTTCTGCCGGTAAACTGGAGAAATTACTGCGTGGGCAACCTATACCGATCATCGGCAGAGTTGAACATGAGAGATTGTTGTTGGATATGCGTACGGTGGCTGAGGATGAAGTAGTGCTCATAGTTGATGCAATGGTTGCTGCAATTGAAAAAATGAAATCTGTTTCGGGGAACATATAATGTTATTTCCCTTACTCTATGATGATGATGCTCTGGCAATAACCGATTTTTTTATACTGCAGGTACCCTTTGCTCATTCCGTGGAAGCGACACTGCCTATTCCCGCATCTGTTACCTTTGCTACCTTTCAGAAAAATGAGCAACTACCTTGTGTTGGAGATATTCTTTCTCTGGCACCTAAGCAGGTCGCGGAATTGGAAGATGTCGCGGTTCCAACAAGAATGCACGGTGTGCTTATAGTACCGCTCACACTTGAGTCAACTGAACGTATAAGTGTGGTCATCAGTGATGCTGATCCTGCATTACTGGCAAAAATGTCTGAGCAGTGGCTTTGTGAATTACAAGTGATACTTTTGAAGCAACTTAAAAACGTGCGTAAAATCTATATTGATCCCGAAACCGGGATGTATAACAAACGTGCTTTGTGGTTGTTGAAAGAGTTGCAGCATGATGCCCTGTCTTCTTTTTTGTTTATTCATACAGGAATGTCGAGTAGGGCTGCTTCCGTCAACATGATTCGCTATCAGCAGGTGGCGGATTTATTACAGGCTGTAGTACCTGGGTATCTTTTTTCCTGCGGACTCCAAGTGTTTGGCGTACTTTTTTTTGATACTGCTGCGGAAAAAGCTGCCCAGGCGTGCAAAGTGTTGCAAAAGCATCTCAAGCGGGACGGTATGCGCAAGGTGCAAGTGGGAATTGCTTCAGGGAACATTCAGCAGAATATCGTGGAAAAGGCATGGGAAGGACTGCTTGTTGCTGAAAAACGTGGTCCGTTCGGAGTGTGCGATGCCGGGTCGCTTGTTGATCATCCTTTTTCATTGCCATCAAACCCACTGTTAAAAAAAATACAGCGGCGATGGCGCGGATATTCGCGATTTGCAGTAGCAGTTTTTGCCTGGGATGCAGCCGCTACTAACATGATAAGGGAGCAGGAGGTGCTGGAAATCCTGCAAGGGAAGGGTGAATGTATTGGTAGCGAGCAGGGGCGAACATATGTATTCCTTCCGTATAATGACGATTTTTCTTTGCCGGTAATTACAGAACAGCTTAACAGCTGCAAGAAGGGGGCACATGTTTTACCGGTAAAAGGAGTAGGGATCGCCGAGTGGCCGACACTGGGTTATTCAAAAACGCAAACCCTTGTGAATTGTGCCAAGGCGCTTATGCACAGCTCCTTTTTAGAGCCGGGATCAGCGGTGGCTTTTGATCACTTAACATTGAATATAAGCGGGGATTATTATTTTGATGATGGTGATTTTCAAACTGCAGGCAAGGAATATCGTTATGGGCTTCAATTGCTCCCGGGGGATATCAATCTGCTTAACAGTTTAGGCGTTACTCTGGTTGAATTTAATCAATATAGTCGTGCTGTTGATTGTTTTAAGGCTGTCCTTCTGAAACATGAAGATAATCATATGGCCCTTGTCAATTTAGGTCTTGCCCAACAGGCTGTAGGAGCAAAAAGAGATGCCATGGCTACTCTGGAAAAGGCACGGCAAGTTATACCTGAGGGCGAAGTTGTTGGGGGAGAACTCTTTTTGCCATTGGGGAGGTTATATACCGAGTTTGGCTGTACAGAGCAGGCAATTGATGTGCTGCTCCAATGGTCTTCCAGGTCTGGTTGTGAAAAGGAATTCCTCCTTTATCGTTTGCTTGGTAAAAATTATTTTACAAAAGGCGATTATACAAAAGCTATCGCCGCCTGCCAGCGAGCACTTCGGATATATCCACAAGACAGTGTTAGCCTGAGTTTACTCGGTGCGTTGTATGTAGTTGAAAAACAGGGTGATGATATAGGGCTGCGACTTTGCAAACAGGCGGTGAATCTTGACCCGGCAAATCCTGATAATTTATATCGCTTAGCCTTTGTTTATTTTCACACAGCAAAATGGAAAGAAGCCAGAGAGGCGGCAAACCTTTGTCTGCGGCGGCGACGCAATCATGCTGAGTGCGGTATCCTGGTGGCAAGATTGGATATGAAGCAAGGGCTATGCGTCCGTGCTGAACGACGCCTGATACAACTGTTGAAAAATGGAAGCGTTACTGTACGGCAGCAGGCGGAAATTGAACGGCGGCTCAAAGAAATCTCGGCAAACACCTTGTAGGGGACAATCAGTGAAAAAGCATCAGGTTAAAAGGGAAAATCAATATTGTCTCGATAATATGGAACGGGGCGATTCGTGGAGAATGTTTCGCATCCTGTCGGAGTTTGTGGAGGGGTTCGATACCCTGTCAGGATTGCAACAACCTGCAGTTACTATCTATGGATCAGCGCGCTCTACAGAGGACGACCCTTATTATCAACAGGCCAGACAGCTGGCTGCCAAATTAGCTACTCTTGGTTATGGCGTTATAACAGGAGGGGGGCCTGGTATTATGGAGGCTGCCAATCGGGGGGCCATAGATGTGGGGGGACTCTCCGTTGGCTTGAATATTGATTTACCCCATGAGCAGGAGTGTAATCCTTACGTTAATCTGCCGCTGGATTTCCGCTATTTTTTTGTCCGTAAAGTCATGTTTATGAAATATTCGATGGCTTTTATCTGTATGCCCGGTGGCTTTGGTTCATTGGATGAGTTGTTTGAGTCTTTGACACTGATACAGACACGAAAAATAAAACCTTTTCCGATCATCCTCTTTGGTTCCAGTTTTTGGGGCGGTCTCGTCGAGTGGCTGCATGATCAGGTGCAGGGGAGTGGAAAGATCGAAAATGATGATTTATTACTGTTTGAAATTATGGATAACGTAGATGATGTGGTACGATATGTCCGTAAAACATTGGTTTTTTAGTTGATATACTACCTGCATGCCGGTGAAAGGAGTAATATATGGCTCAGATTGACGCATTTTTTAAACTTATGAACGATGAGGGTGCTTCGGATTTACATGTAATGGCTGGTCAGCAGCCGGTATTGCGGATCCGTGGTGATATGGAGCGGGTTAAGTTTAAGGTTTTGGATAATGAAACCCTTAAACAGATGTTGTATGAGATTTGTCCGGAAGATAAAATTAAGATATTTGAAGAGACCGGGGACATGGATTTCGGCTACGAAATACCGGGTCTCGCCAGGTACAGGTGTAATTTTTTCCAGCAGAAGTATGGTATTGGCGCTGTTTTTCGTGAGATTCCAAGCGAAATTATGACCTGTGACCAACTGGGATTGCCAAAGGTTATTTCAAAACTTGCAACTTTACCCAAAGGCCTGGTGCTTGTCACCGGCCCTACAGGATCAGGTAAGTCGACCACCCTTGCCGCCATACTCGATGAGTGTAACAAAACAAGAAAAGACCATATTCTTACCATTGAAGACCCCATCGAGTTCGTCCATAAATCCCAGCAGTGTGTCATTAATCACCGCGAAGTGGGTACCCATACTAAATCATTTACAGCTGCACTAAGGGGAGCGCTTCGTGAGGACCCTGATATTATTCTTGTGGGCGAGCTACGCGACCTGGAAACCATTACCTTGGCCATGGAAGCATCAATGACCGGGCACCTGGTTTTTGGAACCCTGCACACCATGAATGCTATGAAAACAGTTGATCGTGTGGTTGAAGTCTTTCCGGCCAACCAACAGGGACAGGTTCGATCAACCCTGGCTGATGCCTTAAAAGCGGTGGTGTCTCAAACGTTGTTTAAACGAGTGGATATAAAAGGACGGGTTGCCGCCTTGGAAGTTTTAATCTGTACACCGGCGGTACGTAACCTTATACGGGAAGCGAAGACCTATCAAATTCCCAGCGTAATGCAGACAGGGAAAAAATACGGTATGCAGACCCTTGATGATGCCATTCTTGAGCTTTTACAAAAGAAAAAAGTCAGTGCAGAAGATGCTTACATCAACTGTTCCGAAAAGCAGAAATTTGTAAAATTTTTAAGAAAGGCACCGGTTGATTTTACTGAGATATAAGCTCTTCGGGGGGTTGGATCTCTTCCAACTTCCCATTTGTTTGGATACAGTCGGCAAGTAATTTTTTCTGTGCCTGGGTAAGATTAAGAAATCGGGCACCTTTGGTTGCTTGAATTGCAGCAACGGGTGTTTCGTTCTGGATTTTTTCAGGGGTCGATACAATTTCTACAGGTAGCTGCTCTATCCCCGTGCCGGTATTACAGTTAAAAATGTCAACTCGCAAAGTTTTGTGAGCCGGCAGGCAGCAACTGAGATTATCAAAGCTGATGCCTCCTTGACTGATGTTTTTTATGCGAGCAAACTGGGGTTTGTCGCCGGGTATGCGCAATAAAAAAGAAGCTGGAAGCAGGAACCTGTTGTGTCTGCGTTGTTCGGCGGATATGGTGCACAGTCCATAGGAAGTGAGCCGTTGCCCACATTCAGTGCACACCAGTGGCGAAGCAAAAGAGGTGCGCTCCATCCATGAGTTCTGCCCCCTGCTCATCATTTTTTTTCCACCACAGCAAGGACATCGTTTACCCAAACATACCATTTTTTCATACTCCAATGTTGATGGTCGAATGATGTGGAGGGAGAAAATATTGCATGCAGCGATAAATTTCAAGCAATTAATCAACCCGGATTTCTCTTCAATAAAGTGTTTCGCAGGGCAAGGCACAAGCCGCGCAGTAGGTAGCGAAGACTCCGGGTAGCGAAGACTCCGGTGGTAAATTACCGCACGTGGTTTGTAGGGTAGATTCTGCGGAAAAATTTATTGGAAAACTATTTTTTTCCCTGAAAAGGTGCTGACCTGTAATGATTTTCCATTGGTGTTGCAGGTAATCGTGCCGTCTGCAGCGGTTATGAGAACGGGTATTTTTTGTTTTTTCCATTGTCTGATATGCTTGCTGTGAGGGTGTAGACCTTTTTTGCTGCTTCCTGAGGAAACGAGAATTAACTGTGGACGAGTTTTCTCGATGAAAGTAGCACTGCTTGAAGTAATACTGCCGTGGTGAGATGCCAGAAGCACATCGGTTGCGAGAGTCTGATGACGGGTAAGTAAAATATCTTCTGCTGTTGCAGGGATGTCGCCGGGAAAGAGAAAAGTTCGAGAACCGTGCCGTAAAAGGAATACCAGACTCTGTTCATTGGAAGACCACTGTTTATGCTCATCCAGCAGTCCTCTCATTCCAAGGCATGATAATGTGTATTGTCTGCTGGTGGAAATGATAGTGCCGGCTGTTCCCTTTATAAGGGCAACGTCTTGCTGTTGTGCTATGGAGAGAAGCCTTTGGTAGGGCTTGTCATCTTTTTCTTCCTGCCCGTTGATGTACAGCGTATCGGGTGAAAACTGGCGCAGTAAAAAGGGGATGCCGTTAAAATGGTCGGAATCCGGGTGGGAAATGAGGATGCTTTCAAGGTGCCGGATTCTTTGTTTGCGAAGAAAAGGAGCAATTACGTTTCTACCGATATTAAAACGTGTAGAGTGGGCCCCTCCGCCGTCAATGAGGATGTTTTTCCCATCAGGTAGCTGTAACAGGGTGGCATTCCCCTGGCCAATGTCCAAATAATGGATTCTGGTCTCCTTGCTGTGGCGTGGATGCCAGAAAGAGGAGGTGAAAGAGAGCATGAGTAGAGACGACATGCTTGCGATACCAACGGCTTTCAGAGCGTATTTCTGTTGAAAGTTGCCCTGTAGGCACAAGGCAATGACTACATAATAGAGAGCAATTTCATAATATGTAGGGGTGATGGTCCATACCGATGAAAATGGGAAAGCGGCGATTGCAGCGGTACTTTTTACTGCCAGCCATAGACCTGCCTGGCCGATTTTCAATATCAAGAGTGCTAACTCAGGAGCCGGCTGCATAAAGAGAAGCGCAACTAATCCTGCAGGAAGCGCCCAGAGGCAAAGGAGCGGTTCCAGAAGCAGGTTCATCACCGGGCCGACAAGAGATGTTTGATTAAAGTGGAAAAGCATTATTGGGAGAGTGCCAATGGTTGCTGCGCAGGAGACAATCAGTAAAGAGAGAATGAGTTTGCCAAATGAAAATTTGCTCCCTTTTTCGGTCTGCTTTTCATCAGAAGAAGAGAGCGGCAATTTAGGGAGGATGGCGGCAATGGCAATAATAGCAGCAAAGGAAAGTTGAAACGAGGCTGTTGCCAGGGCAAGTGGTTTGTAGATAAGCATCAATAAGGCTGCCGCGGCAATCAAGTGCATCAGATTTTTTTTTCTTCTTATGAGCAGGGCATACAGAGCTAGTGCTGCCATAAGGAAGGCTCGTAGAACCGGAGCATTTGCTCCGGCGATTAAGCAGTAAGTGAAAAGAAGTGGTAGTGTCAGGCACACAGCCATGGTCGGGACATGGGTGTGCAGGAGCAGCCATTGCGAGCGTTTGCCTAGAAAGGTCAGCAGCAGTGCTGTTATGCCGCCTAATAGGCCTAAATGGAGGCCTGAAATTGCAAGCAGGTGCATCGTGCCTGCGTTTTTAAATTGTTCAATAATCTGCGAGGGGATATTGCCGCGGTAACCAATGAGCAGGGCTTGATACAAACCGCAGATTGTCTTGTTTAAATGGGTGTAGAGAAAAATAGCAATTTGCTGCCGCACGCGTTGCGGTGCAAAACGAACTTTTTCCCATAAAGAGGAGTTGCTGCCGACAATTCCGAGTATACTTGCCGATGATTTGATCCATCCCGTTGTGTAAATTGCTTTTTCTGCCAGATAAAATTCGTAGTTAAATGCTCCCGGTGTCTGGAAATTTCGAGGGGGGGAAAGGGTGGCAATAGCCATTATTTTCATACCTGGTTGAAAGGTACCTGTCAGATCATGCCTGATTGCCAGTTGCAGTTTACCACATGTGGGTTGAAACTTTTTGGACTGTTTGTGCAAAGAGTGGAGCAGTATCTCTTCCGCTATCACGGTGAATCTACTCTTTTCCCCATTATACTCAACCATGGTGCTAATGGTGCCGACTACTGTTGCCTCCCGGCTCTTAGTAATGAGATTGGCGATATGATTGTCTATTTGAGGTCCTTGAAGCGCATTGTTGGTCAGTGTAACACCAAGCAGGAAGAAAAGCGCTATACAGGCAATCGGTCCATAAGAAGTATGCAATCGCCTGGAAAAAATGAGTCCCCATAGCGGGAAGGCAAGAAAAAACGGAAAGATAAACAGTGACAGTTTAGAGGAGGGAAGGGCAAGAGTGAGAGCAGAACCGGTTACATACCCGATAGCAACCCATGGGAGCAGAGTATCGGAAAGTTTTCGGTTGAAAGCAACTACCAAATAATGATCTCCTTTTTTTACTTTATTTCCCCAGTTTGGGGGGAAGTAAGTCTAGAAGTAAGTCCAAATGACGCCTCACCACTCCTTGATTGGCGCGGACCCACTGTCTGGCCCGTTTTCCTTTTTCTTCCCGGTACAAAGCGTCGGCAAAAACATGAGTTAAGGATTCCAGTAACTCTTTCTCTCCGGGAACTTGTATCCCGCCTCCACAATGAACCAGTTCCGCTGCGATTTCTGAAAAGTCCTCCATATGGTTACCAAAAAAGACAGGGATTGCGAACACGGCTGCCTCTAAGGGGTTATGCCCTCCCTGGGCAACAAGGCTGCCGCCGATAAAGGCTGCATCTGCCAGCTGATAGGCAGCGGCCAATTCGCCAAGAGTGTCAAGTATGAGGAGGTCGTAGGGCGCGTCGAGGGCTAAAGAGGTTTTTTGGGCGCAGCGGAAATTGTAGGTGTGCGCCAGGTCGAGGACTTTGCTACTTCGGCCTATGTCCCTGGGAGCAACTATAAGCTGCAGTTCGGGGAAGGTGTTTTTGAGCCTGGCAAATACATTAAAGAGAATTGTTTCTTCACCATCATGGGTCGAACCACATATCAGCACCGGTGCATCGGGGAGTAACCCATAATGCTGCTTAAGCTGGGAAATATCAGTATCTGGTAGAGACTCTTTAAGGAGAAGGGTGTCGAGTTTCAGGTTTCCCAACGTATGAATTTTTGTCGAAGTTATTCCCAGTCGTTTCAAATTCTGACAATCGTTCGCAGTCTGCATGCTGAGTACGGTGAAGCCGGAAAAAAGGGGCTTGAAGAACCAGGCAAATCGACGGTACCTTATAAACGACTCCTGTGAAATTCGCCCGTTGACAAGCACTGTTGGGATGGATTGTCGGTTGAGCAGGAAAAGCCAATTCGGCCAGAAATCTGTTTCTGTCAATATAAAGATATCGGGCTGTATAGACCGGATAAAGAGGTTAATCGTTAGCAGGAAATCCAGCGGTGCTGCAATGACGGCATCTACATGTGGTTTGATAATAGTATCGGCAAGAGTCTGCCCTGAACGAGTGGTCGTTGAAAAGACGATCAATGCATCGGGGTATTCAGCGCGCAGTCCTTTCACCAGGGGCAGGGCTGAGGTGGTCTCACCTACGGACAGGGCATGTATCCAGATGGTTTGTTTGTAGGGGGGGTGCTGATGGATAATGGGGAGTCCCCAACCCAGACGTTTAGCGATTCGTGTTCTATATTTTTGTTTTGAGAGAACACCTACCAAGAGCAGTGGTAGAAGCAATAGACCGCCAAGTATCACAATCAGGTTATAGAGCAGTATGGTGCAATATTGAAGCAATTGCAAATCCTTGGGTGGGGGTGATTAGAGAAGTAGCGAGTCTGCAGAATCGTTTGTGCGGTTGAGGATCTTATCTCGCTGGGCTTATTCGGTTGAGGCTGACAGGCTAATCGATGCCAAGATTTTTTCCAGTTTTGCTATAATCTTGTCGCATCCTGAAATAGTGTGGCGGTCACGCAGGTATTGGGGACTGTTGTAAGTAATCCATACCTTGCCATCTTTATCTTCCCAGACCAGCATTTTTTGTGGCAAGTCTATAGCTACAGTCTGCTGACATTTCATCAAGGGTGCTCCGACAACCGGATTACCGAAAATAAGGAGCTCCGTCTTCCGTAAATCAATGCCGGCGAGTTTAGCGCCTTCGGAGTGCTTTATCCGATTGAATACCGTCAGCCCTTTTTTTTGCATTATAATTTCCAGTCGATCTGCTGTTGCCTGTACTGAGAAACTACTTGCTACATTCACTGTGCCATCAACTGCTTGGGCTGAAACGGTCATGGAAAAGAAGAGCAGAAGAACAAGGAATATTTTTTTCATGTTACCTCCGGAAATTTCTTGTAGTTGTTACCTGTTATTAGGGTACTGTTAAAGTATAAAAACAACCCAGGGAGACAATCTTTTCTCTTACCCATAATATGGGCACAGGCTTTTTGAAAGGATAAAAAGACAGCTTTAGTGGCAGCTTCTTTTTTTTAGGAGTACGGCAATCTCTTTGAAGAATATTTTGAAAAATCTTATTTTTCAAAGTACCCTCAATTAATAACGAAAATTAACCATGGTTGAAAATACGATGGAAATGAAAACAAAAACATTGCCTGCGGATTTTTCCCAGGCTTTTGACGTGTATACCCAAGTTTCAGAGAAGATCCAAACTATCATTAGGGGCAAAAGCGAAACTGTACGATTGCTGTTGGCAGCTTTTTTTGCCGGTGGACATGTTTTGCTGGAGGATGTGCCTGGCACGGGAAAGACAACTATTGCTAAAAGTCTGGCTCAATCTATTGATATGGCCTTTGGCAGGCTCCAGTTCACTCCTGATATGCTGCCGTCAGACATTCTAGGCGTCTCTATTTACAGACAAAATAGTGGGCGTTTTGAATATATTCAAGGCCCAGTTTTCACAAATATATTGCTTGCTGACGAGATTAATCGGGCAAGCCCGCGGACTCAGTCTGCCCTGCTTGAGGCTATGGCAGAGCGGCAAGTGACGGTTGAGGGAAAGGTTTACGCTTTGCCTGTACCGTTTTTTGTCATTGCTACCCAGAATCCGGTGGAGTTTCACGGAACCTATCCTCTTCCCGAGTCCCAGATGGATAGGTTCATGATCGAACTCTCTCCTGGTTACCTCGATAGAGATGCAGAAGTAACAGTGCTCGGTGACCAACTTGTCGACCATCCTCTGAACTCGGTACTTCCGGTAAGTTCGGAAAAGCAGGTCCGAGAGGTCACCAGATCACTTGCCCACATCCGAATTTCAGAAGAGCTGCAGTACTATATTGTAGATGTGGTCAGCGGGACGAGAAAAGCTGAAAGTATTTTGCTTGGTGCCAGTGTCAGAGCATCGCTTGCTTTAATGAGAATATCTCAGGCTCTGGCCCTGTTTGGCGGCAGAGAATACGTCATTCCAGATGACATCGTGGAAGCAGCGCCATATGTGCTTGCACACCGTCTGCAACTAACTTCCCAGGCGAGGTTTTCCGGATTGACTGCCCGGGGAATTATTCATTCCATTCTTGAGCAGATCCCTCAACCCCGATGAGGTACAGGTTCTATACCCTTTACAGGGTCGTTGCCGGACTGAAGCAACGACTGCATGCCAGGACCACACCCTTGGGCAGATTGTTAGTCCTGTTCACCGTGTTGATGATGGTGTTTGGGTTGAATACCAGACAGACCATGATGTATCAACTGGCCACGATTTGTTTTGGGGTGATGATTGTTGCCTTTTTCATGTCTTTTTTTTCCACCCCCAAGGTGAGAGTACGGAGAATACTGCCCAAAACCTGTACCACTGGAGAAAAAATTGCCTACGTGCTGGAGGCGGAAAATAACTGCCCCCAGGCAGTAGCTGGTGTTTTTTTTCGAGAACAGGGTGGAAGCGGTCTGCCGACCTATCAGCAATATCTTGTTTGTCTCAAAGAAGAAGGGAGCAAGCGAAATGTCGTAGACAGCAAATTGGGTTATTACCAGTGGCGGGATCTGTTGAGAAAGATAGTTGGTGTCAAACTGGAGTCCCACCAACTGCCTGACTTACTTCCAGGTGAAAAGAAAGCTGTAGAGATTTCATTGGTGCCATTGAGAAGAGGCTACCTTTCTTTAACCGGTTACGTGCTCTTTTCTCTGGATCCTTTCGGTCTTTTTAAAAAAAGTTTTTTTGTGAGTGCTCCTAGTAAAATGCTTGCCCTGCCCCAACGCTATCCTGTGGTATCCGGACAACCACCAAAATCAAGAAAATACCATCAGGGGGGGCTGACAGCCGCAGCAGGGAGTGGCGATATAGGGGAATTTGTCTCTTTACGTGAATATTTTTCGGGTGACCCGGTCAAGCATATTGATTGGAAAGCGACCGCTAGAACGGGGGAAACCATTATCAGGCAGTTTGAAGATGAATATTTTTCCAGATACGGGGTGGTAGTCGATACCTATACGACTCAGCCTGGGGGTGCCGTTTTTGAGGATGTTCTTTCCGTTGCAGCATCGATAATCATTGATCAGGATATCACGACTAACCTTGTTGATATGTTTTTAGCTAGTCAGTCAGGTGTGGTCTCGTTGTCTTGCGGAAGAGGTAATACTGATCAATATAGTCTCCTCGAAGCGCTGGCATGCGCTGATGCCTGTGGCGCATTTTCTTTTCAGACCATGACAAAAACGCTCATGGCGAATCTCCCTCTGTTGAGCGGGGTGATTCTCATTCTCCTCGATGTTGATGAGCAACGGTTAGATTTGGTACGCCTGTTGGCTCAAGAAAAAAAAAGCTGCAAGGTCATTGTTGTTACAGCCGATGAACAACTTACCCGGAAAAAACTGCACCGCCACATGCTGCATGAAGCAAAGATTTTTCCTGTTGATGCGGCAATAAAAATTGTTGACTTACAATGAGTACTCCTACGTTACTGCTCGCTGCTGCAGTCCTTTTTTGGGGGCTGGAAAGTAAACATGTTCTTATTGGTGTGCTGCTGGCAGCGATTATTGGCGCAGAGCATTTTATGGGAAGAAGATGGAAGTTGGAACAGGATGATTTTATACGGGTTTCCGATCTGACATCCATCATTTTTCTGGCTGCTGCGGCAATTATTCTGCTTAATGTGGATAAAGTATATTTTTTAAAGACAGTGATCGTCTGGCAGCCAGCTGTTCTGCTGCCGCTGCTTCTTGCACAAATTTATACAGGGCAGAGCGAGATTGTTATCGGCACTCGTTTTGGATTTCGGCGTAAGCAAGCTTATGCCCATGAGCCCTTGGATTTTAAAATATATTATTTGGGAGTTTGCCTTGTTGCCGCAGCCATGGCCAATAGCCGCTCTCTTCTTTTTTTCCCCTTTGCCTCGGGATTACTCTTTTGGTTGCTTTTTGTTAATCGGGGGCGCCGATTTTCCAGATTTGTTTTTTCTTTGGCTTTTATTGTTGTTTTGCTTGGTGGCTTTTTGGGGTTCAAGGTTGCCGAGACCGCGCATCAGTACGTACGGGAGAAAACCAGGCATCTGATGCGCGCATATTATGCGGGGAAGTATACCGATCCTTTTCAATCCCACCTCTCCTATGGCAATATTGGGCAATTAAAATTCTCGGGTAAAATTATATTGCGGGTCACGAACAATGGGATTTCGCCGGGACTGTTACGGCAGGCAAGTTATGCGACGTATCATAAAGATACCTGGCACAGTAAGAAACAGTTCGAATACCTCTTGGTCCGCGACTTAGGCTGGGATTTGCAACCGCAACCGCACAAGCCCGACAAGCAGGCAACCATAGAATATTATCTTCCCAAAGAGCAGGGATTGTTACCTCAACCCTATGGCAGTTACCGGGTAACAGGGACCACTCTTTATGAACTCTCTCAAAAAAAGGATGGGATTGTGAGGATTGTCGATGGGGCTCCGTTAATACGCTATACTATTTTTTTTAGTCCTGATGTATTTCCACCTGTTGACATACCCTCGTACAGAAATCTTGCTGTTCAGCAGGATGAAAAACGTTACCTTGCTCCAATCGTAGACGGCTTGCAACTTGATCATCTTACAGTTGAGGAGAAGATACAGCAGGTACGACAATTTTTTGGAGACGGTTTCACCTACTCCTTACGTTCCGTTGCCCCTGGACAGTATGCTTCTGCGCTTGAGCGTTTCCTGCTCTCTGATCGTTCGGGGTATTGCGAGCTTTTTGCTACTGCTACAGCACTCATGTTGCGGCAGGCAGGGGTTCCCAGCAGGTATGTGACAGGATATGTGGTGTCAGAGAAAAGCACCTTGGAAAATAAATATGTGGTGCGGGATCGGCACAGTCATGCCTGGGCGGAAGCCTTTGTCCATGGCCGATGGGTGGTGGTGGATACTACCCCGGCCAATTGGTTAGCTCTGGAAAAAGAAAATGGAGCCAGGTTCGAGAAGGCGCAGGATCTTTTTTCGTATTTCAAATTAAAATACGATCATTTCCGCATAGGAACAGAGCAGAATTATACAATAGTTCTGACTGTAGTTGTTGTCATACTGACACTTATCCTCATTTTTCGGATCTATCGACGAATGAATGCGCAGACCAGACGGGTTGAAGCACAGGTGGAGAGGCAAAAGGTGACGGTAGTGGACTCGCCATTTTACAGGGTAATGGAAAAGGTGTCAGAGTACGGGATACCGCGCAAGCAAAATGAGTCTTTTTTATCCTGGGTCGCAAAAATTGAGCAGCAACATCATATTGATATTGTTGCCCTCACCCAGATGTTTCATCTGCACCAGCGGTTACGGTTTGACCCCGAAGGCCTGAAAAATGATGAGCAGAAGCATTTGTCGCAACTTACCGCAAAATGGCTTGCGACCTATGGAGCAATGACGCCGGCTGACAGTGCATTTGAACAAAACAGTGCTTTGCCTGCTACTGATTAAGGGTCTCTTGAACAGTTGCTGATTCGTCCACCTTCTTTGTTCCATCCAACATCGTATCTTCTGAGATAAGCGAAGATTCCGATATTAAGTGTATGCCTGTGTTAACATTTTCCCCATCCCTTGTTCTTCATCGAAAATGCTAATTTTTCAAGGTAACCTTTGCTTTTTGCATGAGATAACGAAAGGCCTTTTCTTTTTTGCTCATAATTTCAGGTGGGTGACAGTACGTTGTTTTGTTGCGCGGCAATACTCCTGAGAAATGAAGAAATATGCAGATAGTGATTTGCTTTTGCATAGTTTTATTATGTTGAGCCAACGGCTTTAGCTGCTTAATCAGTTCCCCCGTCGAAATCATAACAAAACCGCAAAGAATGTATGCAACAAATGAATTTGACAAATAAATTTTGAAACAGCATAATTTAAGTTCCACCCGGTATGAATTATCCAGTTCGGATGGAGACTCTGTGCATACCGTGCATTTACTTCTCTAAAGAAAATCGAAAGATATATATATCGTTTTAGAGCAGATGTCCTCTGGGTACATTGCCTCAACTCATTAACCACAAATGCCAATGGAAATAGTTATGCGTAAACTGTTATATCGCAAGTTCTTTGTTGTCGTGCTGTTTTTATTTTTATTTAATATTTCCAGCATGTTAGCTGGGTAAGGTCCGAACTTTGCTGATGGTCAGCAACTCGTAGTGACCACCACTGTTGGCGATAGCAGGCACCGTGAAGCTAATGGGCAAGTATATCAAAAAAGTGATTTTTTAAGTGGTTGGCTCCGTATGCTTGACTCCCTGCCCCAAAGTGAAGATGAGGCTGGAAAAAGGGTTACCGTTGTGTCATTTGTATCTAGGGTGCCTGGAGATATTACGACAGTCCTCAAAGAGTCCGGCGGCGAAAAAGGTTTGTGGGGAGTGGCACGTATGTGTCTCTTGTCCATGGTCTCTATTGCCATTGGATATCTTGCAATGTTATGGGCAAACAGAGCATTTCAAAAATATATTACGCGGCTGCAGGCGGTAAACATTCCCAACGATCAATTGTGGGCAAAAATCACTGTATCCTTATTACATCTGATACCAAAGTGTGTGGAACTGTTTATCGTTGGGATTGTATCAACAGTCTTTTTTGTGCTGACAGTGGGGTGGATATCAGTTCACAATAAAATGTTGTTCCAGCTGCTGCTGGGCACGTTTTTGATAACAAGATTTGTCGTCTTTTGCACCAGGGCTGCATTTTTGGCCGATGATGCAGGTAACCGTCTGATATCAATTCCTACAGAGCTGGTCACGCCCATTGTAAAAATAGTGGGATCAACGTTTTCGATTGTCTTTATCGGCGTATTGTTTATCCGTTATTTTAGGGAATTGGGCGTTCAGGAGCAAACCGTATCATGGCTATTTATTGGTTTTGGAACGTTGATGATGTGTTCGATCGGTTATCAATTGTTCAGCATGCAAAAACAGGTTGCACTTGTGCTTAAAGAGGGGGCGGAACAGGAAACCTTAAAAATGCAGCTGGCAGATTACTGGCTCTTTCCTTTCCTGTTTTACCTGTTGGTATGCTGGGGTATCTGGGTAGCGCAGGAGCTTACAGGCACAGCTTTGCATGATGGCGCTCTTATCGGCAGCGTATTAATTCTGCCAATCTATCTGGGAGTCATCAGTATCGGCAAGGTAGTGATATGTTCGGTTGTAGACTCACTGGATCTTTTTGCAGCCAGTGAACCTGCAATTTGGGAACAGCAATCACCTGTGGGTGCTGAACAGGAGCAGCAAGCCAAAACTTCGGAAGAGAAAAAACGAGAAGTTGTCGACAAGGCATTCTTATTTTTTAAGGCATTTGTTTTTTGTGTACTCGTAGCGTGGCTGCTCAATCTTTGGGGCTACCCATTACCCTTTGCTCAACATGCGATAAGGGCCATATTCGAATCGCTGGTCGTGCTTACCCTTGCTTTGCTTTTCTGGCAGCATGCCTCATCGTATATCGAGAAAAAGATAGAAGATGCTACTCCCAAAAATGGCGCAAGTGCTGAAGATTCTGACGACGAATTCGGTGGTGCAGTTCCAACTGGCCGAAGTCATACTCTTTTGCCCATGCTACGGAAAGTGATTGCCAGCGTATTGATTGTAATGGTTGTCCTGGTGGTCGTTTCATCTTTTGGGGTGAATATTGGACCATTACTTGCCGGAGCCGGAGTGGTGGGGCTTGCAGTCGGTTTTGGTGCCCAAAAACTTGTTTCCGATGTTCTTTCCGGTTTCTTTTTTCTTTTAGATGATGCCTTTCGAGTTGGAGAATATATCCAGGCCGGTTCCATTAAAGGATCGGTAGAGGCAATATCACTCAGAAATGTTCTGTTGCGGCACCATCTTGGAATGCTCCAGGTCGTACCGCATAGTGACCTGGGAACTATAACCAACTTTATGCGTGGCGGTATAGTTGTCAAGTTTCCCTTGGAGTTCCCTTATGATACCGATGTTGACAAAGTTCGTAAAATCATCAAGAAAGTCGGGCAGGCTATGCTTAGTGAACCGGAATTTTGCGATGATTTTATCCTGCCTATAAAGTCTCAGGGGGTCAATGAAATAGCCAATTCTGTTATGGTTATTAAAGTCAAATTTACGGCCAAGCCGGGCAAACAGTTTCTTATTAGACGAGAAGCGTATCGGCGTATTACTGAGGCATTAAATGTAAAGGGTATTTATTACGCTCACCGTAAAGTTATCGTGGACTTTCCAGAGGAAGCAAAAAATATTGATCTGGCATCGGAAGAGGCCAAAAAGATTGCACAGGCTGGTGCTGCTATTTCGCTGGAGATGGATATAGAACAAGAACAACAACTAGCTGAAAACGAAGGGAAAGAATGAACAGAAGTTGGGGGTACTTGATAGTTTCCCATTCTGGTTCAATAGTGTAGCTTTGTAAAGGGAGAGGACGGAGGTGGGCTGTAATTGCTGCCCACCCCGAATCTTCTCTTCTTTGTGGGTTAAAGTTCATTGGTCATGAGAACGTGTTTTTTCCCGTCACATTCGATTTTTATTTCCGGCATGTTGGTTTAAAAAAGCATCAAGGCGGTTGGCAAAATTTTGCCGGTCCCGCTTGTTGAGTGTTGCCGGGCCGCCTGTTTCTATACCGTTTGTGCGAAGAGTATCCATAAAATCACGCATGCTCAGACGATCTCTTATATTTTCCGCGGTATACATCTCCCCACGGGGGTTCAGTGCATAGCCCCCTTTGTCCACCACATTTGCCGCCAAGGGTATGTCGGCGGTGATGACCAGGTCACCGGCGCTCATTTTTTTCACTATCTCATTGTCTGCAACATCTAAACCAGCAGAGACGCGGACAAAGCATATGTAGGGTGATGGCGGTGTTCGTAGAAATTGGTTGGCAACCAGTGTCAGCATTGTGCCTGTTCGTTCTGCAGCTTTATATAAAATGTCTTTGATCACTGCAGGGCAAGCGTCTGCATCTACCCATATCTTCATGTTGAGGCTCTCAATAGTCGTGGAAAAAGAACGGCAACATCCTCGTTAAAAGATGTGTGCCAAAACCTGGAAATCTCTTTCAGGGAAGGAACTCAAGAAAGAGGTTACTTGCTAATTAATTTTGAATACTGTTATTGGGTCTTTATGGCGAATTGCTCATGAGCATTTTGCCATTTTTTTAGATTCGCTGTCTTCTGGCTACTCCAGGGGATTACGGGTTGTTTGTCCTTTCATTTCAACACGCTCCGGTCCTCGTTTATGCCATGGAGCACAGGCCATCCCAACCTGTACGGTAAGCTGGATAGAGAAGAGTGATAAATGTGGCGTCATATTTCTTTTATAAAATGTTGTTCGACAAGGGCACGACTGTAACAAACTATGCCTTCCACATAATCAAAATCAAACAGCCCTCCCACGTAAAAGGTCCGGTTTTCTCCCTGGATTTTTTCCCACCTGTCGTAATAGCCCGCACGGAACTCATACACAGAGACGTGTTTGAAGTAGAGCCATGCATCGTAAGAGTGCCAATCATCATCGGTTTTAATTTTTCCGCCAAATGCCTTTACGTAGCGCTCAACATGTTCACGCAGCCTATGTTCATCAGCCTCTGTCGGGTTGGAAGAGGACAGCCGTGCGTAAAAGGCCATTAGTTCGTTGTCCGGGTGCGGTTGGGAAATGATCATGGGCTCCCCCAAGGGAGGAAGAGGAAGGTGAAAGGCAACTCGCTCCTGTAAAACCATGTCGGCAATTTCAAAGGATGCGACGGCGTACGGGATAAATTGTGTCCTCGACTGCAGCCAGGCTTCCTCTTCGGTAAGATCCATCATTTTTTCCATCTCTTTTTTTAAGAGCGGACAAGAGATAATCAGATGGTCAAACTGGGCCTTGTCTATGGCATGGCTCACCTGGTCGCCAAGCATTTGTATAGGATGGGTGTAAGTGACAGTGATTCCGTCCTCATTTCGTTTGATTGTCTTGACCTCGACATTCAGCCGCACATTTAAGTCCCAGGCCACTTGCTCCCAAAATCTTTGAAAGCCATATGTAAATCGCCGCACCAACAGCACGCCCGGGAGGAATCGAGAGAATTTTACACTACTGAGCAAAATAGCCACAAGCGTCCTGGTGCTCATGTAGCGTAGCGCATAGGGTGCGGGGATTTCGTCGAGGTTACCGTAGCCGAATGTGGTAATGGGTATTTCGAAGAGACGGCTCAATTCTTCTAAATGGTTATTTTTTAACCAAGCAGAAAACGTAACGCATAAATCCGGGTGCGCTGTGATGCCTGCCCACCCGGGATGTCGAAACACATCGCGAAGAAAAAAACGTTTTTTCAGATAATTCAGGCAGAGCAGCAGGTAGCGTAAGTGTCGGATCAATGAGGAGCCGCCTGCCAGATAGTCGTACAACCGATGGTAAGGAGTTTCGTTTTTTCCGTTATCCATAGAAAATGCTGCCGCACCAATAGCTTTTTCCAGGCGAATCCTGTACTGACGAGCCATTTTGAGTACTTCGCCGTAGTCAGGCGAAACTACTGCGGCACCCAGGTCAAAAGACTGGTTGTCTTCGGTAATGGACCGACACAATCCGCCTACACGGCCTAGTTTTTCAAAGATCGTAACGTTCTTGTACCCGTACTGTCGTAAGTAGTGCGCAGTCGAAAGTCCCCCTGCGCCTGCTCCGAGAATCAAAATTTTTGCATCACGATCTATTTTGCGCATCAAGTCCCCCTTTTCATAACATGATCACCTTTTGTCCATCTGGTAGGGTAACGCCTTTGAGTAGAAAGCTTTGTGGTGTCTTTCCTTTGGCTGGGCTTTATTTCTACCTGAATAATGTGATTGTTCAGTACACCCGCAATATGCGCTTTAGCCTTTCCTTGTATGTAAATATTCCAGGATTTTTCCCATTAATTTGTTGATGGCCTCATATTGCTCTTGAGGTGTCGCTAAAATTTCTTCCTCGCGTTGGATGTAGGCACCCTCCACGAGTTCATCTCTGCAGTGTTTGACAATGGCCTGCGCTGAACCAGGTGTTGTCTCCAAGTGGAATTGAAGCCCAATAACACTGTCTCCAATCTGAAAGGCTTGGTTTTTACAACCTTTGCTTTCTGCGATTGAAACTGCCCCCTCCGGCAGGTTAAATGTTTCCCCGTGCCAATGGAATACTGGTATTTCTTTCGGAAACTGAAAAAAAGTAGTGCTGTCCGTTTTAGTGGCTTGCGCTGGAAACCATCCAATTTCTTTCACCGAATTTGGAAAAACATCCCCACCCATTGAAGCGGCAATGAGTTGCGCGCCCAGGCAAATACCTAGAGTGGGTTTCCCTGACTGGATGACTTCTTTTATGAATTTTTTTTCTTTGTCCATCCAGGGATACTGTATCTCATCGTTCACGCTCATGGGGCCGCCCATAATAACGAGCAGGTCAATATCAGCAATACTGGGAAGCACCCCAGCTTCGTAGAAACGAGTGTTTGTTATTTCATATCCAGCATCTCGGAGCCAAGTTTCGATACTGCCGAGACCTTCAAAAGATACATGTTGCAAGTAGTGAGCATGCATCTCCAGTCCTTTTTATATGGTTAATGTTGATGTTATCAGGTAACTACGTGTTGTAGCAGCTGCGCGGCTTTTTTTTATGATTTCAAATGAATAGATGGTTAAATGAATGACAATGTTACAGCAAACAGTCCAGCTGTAAACTACAGCCATGAGACCAGAAAGAAAAGGCCAAAAATAGAGTCAATGGCGTTTGCATAAGTTTTTCCAACGGTTTGTAACAGAAGAAACAACAGGACTCATCACGTCTCCCGCTACCCGCAGAGATATAGGCAAAAGAGGAATTGGTGTCTATATTCAAGAAGGCCGCTGAAGCAGCACCGATAAAAGCACTTGTTGTGAACCCTTTGATCCTGCTAGAATTATCTCAAGTTACAAGAGAGCTTTTGGACACCCGAACAGCTTTTCCACTCAAACCACAGTGAGCATATGACCATCGCCATTCAGGAAGTTACAACCGAAGCCGAGCGTCAGCAGCTTTTCGGTTTTCGATATACGATTTATGCAGAAGAACTGAACAAACAACTGCCTGGGATAGATCACCAGCAAAAAATATACAGTGATGAACTTGATACAAATGCCTACCTGATTGTTGCAAAAGATACAGAGACGGGAGGTATTGCGGGAGCTATCCGCAATAACTCCGCAGCAGAATCCGTATTCCCCCGGCAACTGCGTGATTGCCTTAAGCTTGAACCGCTTCTGCAAACGCTTGACCAAGCGTCAGTGAGTTATACCAGTGGCCTGATGATTGATCCAGGCTATCGCGGGACAACAGTCGTGTCACTGTTGGTTAATTTTCTCTATAAACGCAGCATCGCGCTTGGGTACAGCATTGATATCTGTTTATCGGAACTGTCATTGGTGCATCTTTATTATCAATTAGGGTATCGTCCTTATGTGGCTCCCAAGCGACTTTATGCAGATGCTGGGCTACGTCTCCCGATGCTTTTAATCTCCCAGGATAAAGCCTATCTAAAAAAAGTAAGAAGCCCTTTGCGCCGTTTTGCCTCTGCCAGGGAGGATGATGGTGGAAAAACCGCTCTATTATTGAAAAAAGTTTTCCCGGAATGGGAAGACCCTCTTGTCACGCCTTTGCAGAAAAAGGCCCTTTGGGCAGGGATAGCTCATAGTTTCAGGTCGTCACCGACAACCAGTTTTTTCAAAGGGTTTTCCCCGGAAGAAATGCAGCGCCTTATGCAGCACATGCGACGATACCCTAATATTCGTATCAAGCGAGGCGAGCGACTTTTCAATAGAGGCGAAAACGAACAGAGCATGGGGCTGCTTCTTTCCGGCCAACTTGGGATTACCTTTGATAAAGACGCTGATCCCCATTTTGTTGCAGTGCTGGGACCCGGAGAATTGTGCGGTGAGGCAGAAGCGCTCATCGGAGGGACTCGCAGCGCCTCTCTCGTTGCCCTGGAAGACTCAGAGGTTTTGATATTGCCCTCCAACCTGTTTGAGGTGATGGGTAAACAAGACGCCTCTTTCGCAAGCCGGTTAAGTATGAATCTTAATCTTCTACTAGTTTCCCGGTTGCAGATGATGCATCTGCACTATATAAAATCGTATCAACGTGCTTCAAGTCGTTACTATAAAAGAAATGAACAACTCATCGGCAATGGCACACACGGGGAAGAAGAATTCAACGATTCATATGCAATCACCACACTGGATGATCCGGAAAGAGAATTGGAACGGCTGCAAAAGCAGGCCTGGATGGGGGAAGAAATTGAAAGGTATTGGCTTAACAAAATAGGATGTGTCGATAACAGTACTTTTCTTGATCTGGGATCTGGGCCTGGACTGACTTCTGTTATGTTGGCAAAAATGTTCCCCAACAGTCGGCTTATAGGGGTCGAGCCGGATGATATGCTGCGAAATACGGCAACGCAGGCGGCGCTGGAGGCTGGGGTGTCGGAAAGGTGTACTTTTGTAAAAGGAAGAGGAGAAGAGATACCGCTGGAAGATGATCGAGTCGATTATTGTAATGCCCGTTTTGTTTTTCAACATCTGCCCAACCCATCGGAGGTACTGGCAGAGCTGGACAGGGTTACCCGACCAGGAGGATTGATTTTTATTCTCGATGTTGATGATAGGGGGGTCATTATTCACCCTGAACCTCCGGGCCTCTATGGGTTTCAGCAGAGAACCGCCGAGGCACAGGCTGGAATGGGCGGCGACAGATTCATCGGTAGAAAACTCGGCGACTTGATGCTTGGTGAAGGCCTCACCGCCATCAACACAGAAGTGGTGCCTATAACATCAAGAGAAATTCCCATGAATGCACTTGTAGACGCTGCTTTCAGCTTTAAAGAGCAGACCCTGAAGCGTATGCATTTGTGGAAAGCTGAAGACCAGCAGGTGATTGATGCGCTCCGAAACCTACCGTCAATTCCCGGAGCATGGATGTATGTGCCTGTTTTCCTTGCCCATGGTAGGAAAAAAGAACGTTCCCTGTGAGCTTGCTATCATTGTAAACATTGGTCTGGTTGCTGAAAAAGTCTCTTTGTTTGCTGAGAGCAAACCACACCCAGTGTGATTGGGAAAAAAACATGCACAAAGGCCTGCAACGAAGCTGGCTTCCTTGCTGAGAATAGGGTATTTACAGAATCCATGAATGCCAAACGATAAGCAGGAAACCCGGACACACGACCTGTTGAGGCCGAATCCTCACGGTGTCTTTATCCACAGCCGGTACATGGGACCGGTTGATTTTTCCCCGGTTTTTCCGAGTGAGGGAGACGCATGGGGGAAATGTTGATGATAACCAGAAACAAGAGCACCGGCAGGCATGGTTTGAAAAAAACAATAGGCGAAACCGAATTAATCCGGCTGCAGGTTAGTCGGACAGTTACGCTGCTGCAAAATAATATCACTCGTCACTACGATGCGCTCTATGAGCTCAGACGGCTGACCCTTATTCTGCTGGCCCAACAGCACCATACACAGCAGGACATTGACACTTGGCTGGAGCAGGACGGCTTTGGTGTCGATACTGACGGCTTTTGGCTGAGTTTGCCTTTGCTTCAACAATTCCGAAAGGGAGTGGCACCTAAAGACGCTATCAGCCATTCATGGGATCCGGCAATCAAAGACCTGGAAGATGCTCGTTCCCGAATGTATTGCCTGCGCGATATAGGAACCTTCGTCCAAGAGATCCATTCCCGTTTACCCGGCAGCGCCTGGATCTACTATCAGGATATCACCAACACTTCAATTCAATTCCCTTATATCGACCAGGTAACAGCCATCACTCCCGATTTTAACTGGTTGACCTATCATACCTTTGCCTCGGTCACCCCCCAGGCCAATCCCGAGCGGGCAATTCGATGGACACTGCCCAGCATAGACTATGCAGGAGAAGGGGTTATTCTTTCGGTATCCATACCGGTTTATCATGAAGAGCGGTTTATCGGTGCCTGGTCCATTGACCTGCCCATGAACACCCTTTATCAGGACTATATTGATGAATCGTATGTAGCAGGCCAGGAAAATTGTATTTTTGACCAGTATGAAAATATTATTGTTCACCCCTCTATTGAGGCTGGAATCGACAAGGAAAAAGGGAGCCTGTTTCAGCATAAACTAAATAGTCTGGGAGGAGATTTAGCCATTTTACAATCAGCCGGCTTGATCCGTGGCAAGCAGGGAGAGTTGCGCTTAAAGGGGAGAGACGGAGAGGAACTCCTTGCCTATTACGGCACTGTCCCCGACATAAACTGGACTTTTCTGGTAACAGTGCCGCGAGCTTCTCTGCTGGATGCGGTTAACCGAAGGATCAAAACGGCTTTCGATAAAATCATGAAGGGAGATTTCAGTTATCGAATAGTCAACCGGCAGGATGCCGGACATCAAAATCTCCTGGTGGAAGGGTACAATAAAATGGCCGCGGCTCTCCAGCAGCAGGAAGATATTCGGCGACAGGCTGAAAAAGCTCTGCGCGAGAGTGAAAATAAATATCGGCTCCTTTTTTCTAACGCCCATGATGGTATTTTCATTATCCAAGAAGGCCGGATTACCTTTGCAAATCCGAGAACACTCGAGATGACGGGGTACACTATGCATGAACTTGCGTTTCTGCCCATTGCCGACTTGCTCCATCCCGAATATCGCGAGGACGTTCTCGCACACTATCAAAGGACATTGGAAAATGCATCACCGGAAACCCACACCTTCAAGATCCTCAACAACAATCAGGAAGAGCTGTGGATTCACCTTAACTCAGTACGGATAACCTGGGACAAAATAGCGGCTACGCTGCATTTTGCCCGCGACATTACCCAACAGGTAGAGCTTGAGCAGCAACTGCATCATGCTCAGAAAATGGACGCCATAGGAAAGCTGGCATCTTCCGTTGCCCACGAGTTTGGCAACCCACTCCTAGGCATGCGCTTTGTCATGCGAGATATTCTTAAGCGTTCGTATCTTAAAGAAGAAGATGCCGAGCTGCTGTCTATGGCAGAAAAGGAGTGTGATCGCATGAGAGGGCTTATACGCGATCTCCAACGGTTTAATCGTCCCACCTCTGGAAGCAGAACAACATTTAATCTCCATCACCTTCTGGATAGCCTGTTCGTTTTCCACCGACGTTTACTCTCTTTAAATAAAGTACGACTGGTTCAACTCTACGATAAGCAGGAGATCATGATCAATGCGGTGGAAGATCAGCTCCGACAGGTCTTTATCAACCTCATCCTCAATGCAATCGATGCGATGAAGGAAAACGGTGGCGTACTCACCATACTCACTGCCTTGTACCCGGAAAAAGCGGTGATCTCAATTAAGGACAATGGGGTGGGAATAAAACCAGAGGCAATGGATCATATCTTTGAACCGTTTTTTACCACTAAATCGGCAGTTGAAGGGGTGGGGCTGGGCTTACCTGTCTCCTATGGCATCGTCCAGGCGCATAACGGCGAGATTGCGGTTGAGTCCAAGCCGGGAAATACGGTGTTTGAGGTGACCTTGCCGCTCTAGTCTTGACATTGGTGTTTGTAGGGTTTCGGAAAAGGGGCGCAACCCGGGAGAACAATTGTAGCGGGGATCGTTACCCTGTTGCAATCGATCCTTATTTTTTATTTTGTCATCAATCACAGAACGTTACGTGAAATTTTCCCTTAATAGACTTCTTCCCTGGGCAGCTAAATGCTTTTTACAATTATGGTGCAATGCTTGCCGTAACTCCCAGCCCCCCCATTGCACCATCTCCCAGAGGCACGCCTTACGTTTTGCTGTCAGGTCCATGTAAAAATTTACCCCAGGAAAAATGCCGACCTACAAGACCTGACCCTATCGACCTATGACCCCGCCGACCCAGCAACCCGGTTCTGTCCCCGGGAACGGCCGAGCACTAGCTCGGCATAGAACAGAAAACAGAAGAAATGCAATGAGAAGGCAGGAATTCAAGCAACCATGTCCAGCCCATTCACCCCACGGAGGCATGCCGCATGTAGCAGTTTGGGGTACTTTTTAATTTTTTCACTCCAGGCTAAATGCTTGAATGCAGGCCTTGATCTTGCCTTCTTCCAGCATAAAGCCGAGCTGGAGCTCGGCGTTCCCGGGGGGCAACTCGAAAGCGCCGGGATGAGCACCTCATACTACATTTGCGGGCGGTTGAATCTCACCCATCAAGCTCCTTTGAGCAGTATAAGAGTTTTTATTTTAAGCCAATTTTGATTGACTCTCTCATAAAGCTACCCGTCTGACAAAATTTTTTACAGAATCACATGCGTCCATTGCTAGCTTTCAATATTGTAAAAGGGGTTGACATGGCCTTGATCTGTTGAAGTCTTATCAAGAAAAGTAACCTTGTCTATTCCTTCTATCTGATTAACTATATTTTCAATTCTTGATCGTATGACTTCATCATTTTTTAAAACGTCTCCCACGTTTGATAGAAAAGCTTCCTTGTTCCTTACTCTCACTTCAACCACCAATGAGTAATCTATCATGATGGAGTAAATTTTTGCTTCTAAAGTGATTTCATTAACTTTTCTTTTCGATTCTTCAGTGGTTTGAAATACTGGTTTGTTTGCAGCCTGGTAAAGTATATTGACAGCATCATCAACCTGAAGTTTATGAATGTTGATGACCATATCGTAGAGTCTGCTGTCCCAGGTGTCTATGCCGTATAGTTGCATTCCCCATTTTCTTCTTTCAACGTCATCTTTTTTGATAGTATCAATAGCTTGGTTTTCAGGAATGCCGTCTCTGTTTATAACTTCTTTTACGCGATCTTCAATGTTGGCCAGTATTCGAACCTTAAAGACATGAGGTATATCTTTTAAGAAATAATGACCTGCTAACCCATGATACACGACGTTGTCATTTTGAATATGCTTCAATAAAGCATATTTATAATACGTCATGTATCGAAGTTTTCCTTGGTTGAATTTATTAAATATCGAAGGAGAATCATGCAATGCTTTGGTTAGTCTCATTTCAGGTATGTCAAATTCTTCAGAAGCTTCGAGGAGAATTTCACGAGAAACGCATTCGTAACCTAATTTTGCTGCTAATTTCTCTGCGACTTCCTTACCTCTGCTAAACGATCCTCTCGATATTGTGATTATGGACATGTCTCGCTCCTTGATAAATTTTAAATTACCCCAGTTATAATTATTTTAAAGGAACACACAAACCGAGTCAACCCAAGCATTTTGTTTTCAATCTTTGATTGTAATAAAGGACCTATAAACAGGCTGTTAAAAAATGATAATTAATTTTGATTGTAATGTTCGGTAGAACTGCATCGATCTGTGATGAAAATAGTGGTACAAAAAAATATTAAAAATAATTCCTAACTAGAGTGTTATCAAATTGATCAACAGAGGATTCCGCATGCATAATGCAATGAATTGTTTCACATTCGCATGGATTATTGTCCTTCTTTCAGGAGTATTCAGTTGCGCTTTTGGATCA
The DNA here is from genome assembly GCF_016918565.1 of Desulfogranum marinum. Classification (GTDB taxonomy): domain Bacteria; phylum Desulfobacterota; class Desulfobulbia; order Desulfobulbales; family Desulfobulbaceae; genus Desulfogranum; species Desulfogranum marinum. Next base: position 93,376 of record NZ_JAFFQD010000008.1, on the reverse strand, counting down.
AGTCCCCATCAGGTTAATACTGGTGAATTCACATTGGAGATGGGGCTTGTTTTTGCAGTGTTGATCCTGGTTATTTTACTTTTTGTATTTGAGTGGGTCAGGGTTGATGTTGTTGGCATTATTATGATGGTACTTTTACCTTTTTTAAATCTTGTTACTCCTCAGGAAGCCATCAGTGGTTTATCCAGTAATGCTGTTGTTGCAATCATAGCTGTCGTTATCATAGGTTCAGGGTTAGATAAAACCGGTTGCATGAATATACTTGCTCGTCAAATTTTACGCCGAGCAGGAAAATCCGAAAAAAAAATAGTGATACTTATTTCTACTACAGTCGCCTTTATCTCCAGCTTTATGCAAAATATAGGTGCTGCCGCACTTTTTCTACCTGCTGTCCGCAGGATCGCTCGTCAAACCGGAATTTCAGCCTCTAAAATTTTAATGCCCATGGCATATTGTGCCATAATCGGTGGGACGATAACATTGGTCGGCGCAAGTCCAACCATACTTTTAAACGACTTAATTCATCAGGCCAATGAGTTGCACACATTTGATAAGAATATTGAGCCGCTCGGACTTTTTACTCAAACACCTATTGGGATTGCTCTTGTTATTGCCGCAATCCTCTATTTCGTTGTTTTTGGACGTTTTATCATCCCCTCAAAAGACGAGGCTGGGGATGAGAACAAAATTATGCCTTCTTCATTAGCAGATACTTATCAGGAAATAGCTGGAGTCTTTGAAGTCGTAATACCTGATGATTTCGGCTCCTTTACATTGGAAGAATTGCATGTGCGGGATAAATATCATGTCACCATTGCCGGTGTTTATTCTCCAGAAAAGAAATTGAAAAATTATGCTCCCACTCGATATGAATTGATTCACTCTGATGAAACACTGGCGATCGTCGGAAATGAAATGCATGCTCGTCAATGTGCAAAGGATCTGGGGTGGGTATTTAAAGGTGAGCTCGATATTTTTGCAGAAGATTTTTCGCCGAATAACGCAGGAATGGTAGAGGGCATCGTCACCCCGCGGTCACAATTAGTAGGTACAAATATGAGGGAGCGCCGGTTTAGAAAGAGGAATGGTATTGTTCCGGTTGTTCTTTGTCGAGATGGGATCTGTCAATTCAGTCAAATCACGAAGGAAATAATAAAACCTGGCGATGCGTTACTTATGTTTGGACGATGGGAAAAATTTCTTGAGCTGGCTCAGAAAGATTGTTTTGCTTTTACAAATGAAATTAAAGGGGAAGTGGTTAGAGAGGAAAAAGCAAAAGTTGCTTTTGGGTGGCTCGTTTTTACTATTGCAATGATATTATGGTTGAAACCTCTTTCGGCATCATTAGGTTTTCAGATAGATGTATCTTTATCTGTTTGTCTCCTTGCAGGTGCTTTAGGCATGATTTTAACCAAAGTAATTACCATTGACGAGGCATACAAATCTATAGACTGGATGACGGTATTTTTACTCGGCGGGCTTATTCCCCTGGGCTTGGCATTTCAAAAAACGGGAGCTGCTGAATGGATGGCAACATCAATAATGGTGTTGGTTGGCTCTGTTCCTGAGTCTATATTTTTGTTGATTATTGGCATTCTTACATCTTTTTTTACTTTGGTGGTTTCCAATGTTGGTGCGACCGTTCTTCTTGTTCCACTTTCAATGTCTATGGCCGTTGAAGTAGGGTGTGATCCACGATTAGCCGCTATGGTAGTAGCAATAGCGGCATCTAATACATTTGTGTTACCCACGCATCAGGTAAATGCTTTAGTTATGAGGCCTGGTGGTTACCAAACCATGGATTATGTTAAAACCGGAACGGGAATGACGGTCATATTCTTGTTGGTTTTAACGGTGATGCTCATTACTTTTTACTAGTATTTGCGCCGTTCGCGCAGTTAAATAACGCATAAGCGGCTCGTAACCGGGTTGGGCTAAACTATCGTCCTGAGTTACTGGTGTTTAAATCAATAGAATAACTATTGCCTGATCAATCACCTTGGTCCTATCCCCTTCCTGATTTGATCACTATACAGTGATAGGTATTGGTTCCTGGTTGAAAAGCACCACCATACTTGCGCCAAATGCACCACCGTCCCCCTTTTTCCCCTGGAGTAAACAATGTTCAACATCTGTAAACTATTGAAGTGTAATTAGATTAAGGATATGGTAGGCCGTGGCATGAAACATGCTTAACATTATCTACTTTGATATTTTGTAATCCATAAAGATATCATGAATCATGAGATATTTTGTCTAACCTGGTCAAATTAACTGGAGGAACCCGCAATGAAAAAACGAAGTATAGTTATCAGTGTCGTGTTTGCAGTGGCAACGAGTGTTGCCGCATTTGCTATTCAGCTTCCTGCTGACGTAACCGATATTCCATCAAGTTATGCTACGGTCAGCAATGGTAAAGTGAAATTTGCGTCAGACTGCAGGGCTTATCCGTCTTCGGTCTTTAATGCCGTCTTGGAATCTTATGGTCTTGAATTGACCGCGGAGAATGCAGCTGCGGTACCTTCAACCTATGCTAAGGTAAAGGATGGAACAGTGAGTTTTAACACCACGGCCATGGCCTACTCGCCGATGAAATACCATAAAATTCTGACAGCCTATGGCCTGGAACTTACTCCTGAAGGGGCGGCGACAATTGAAGGAACAAAAAATTATTGCCAAGTACTCAATGGTAAGATTGTGTTTGGTAAATCCGCTATGGCTTATAGCGGCTCGAAATGGAATCAGATCCTGTCAGCCTATACCCTTCCTGTAACTCCTGTAGTTGTTGTTGAAGTAGACTGCATCGACTCTGATGGGGATACAGTTTGTGATGAAATTGATGTATGTCCAGGGACGCCCAAGGGTGTTGAGGTAGATGAAAGAGGTTGTTGGGTACTTGAGCAGACCTACCTGTTTGATTTTGATAAAGCAGAACTCAAACCGGAATTTATGCCACTGTTGGATCATGTCGCCAGGATAGTAAATGATAACCCGAAAATGAACCTTCAAATTGAAGGCCATACAGATTCTATAGGTACTGAAGAGTACAACCAAAAACTCTCAGAAAGAAGAGCTGATGCTATAAAGAAAGCCCTTGTCAGCACCTATAAAATTGAACCGATGCGATTAAAGAGTAAAGGCTTCGGCGAAACAAAACCTATCGCCAGTAACACCACCGCTGAAGGTCGTGCAAAAAACAGAAGAGTGGAATTGACCCCTCTTTGGTAGCATAAGTAAGCAAATGGATTAATGAAATCTGTTTGCCAAGTATATATGGGCGGGGTGCTACGAGGCACCAGTTGTATTGTCTACGTAAACACCTCTCCCATTTGTACAGGTTGTAAGAGATAAAACCAAATAACAGGGGCAGACCAAGCTATTATTCTGAATTACTGGTGTTTAAATGAATACAATAGTTGTTGCCTGCACCCTGCAGTACTCTTTTGATCCCCAACTAGCCCGGATTTCTCATCAGTTCAGGCAGCGCCAAGTTCAAAGTTTTTGGTAATGAATCATAGTCGCCTATATTCATTGCCAAAATACTGAAGAAAATGGTACTGGATGGACTGACCTTTGGTGAACATTGTGAAAAACTTTCAACTTCATCTTAGCTTCTATAACATATAAGAATTGTATGCAATTTGACAGGTTGACACAATGTTCATGAGAAATTCGGGCTAGGAAATTGTAAGGGGCTGAAGCCCCTTTAAAAAAAAATCCTTCTTTCTTTGAGGCAATCGAGCGCCCTCTGGCTCGTACGCCAAGTTGCTGGTGTATCTTTTCTACAAAGTCCTCGCTTCCGACCACAATTGATTCATTCCAAAGGCTCTTTCTTTTTTTTTCACATCAGTTTGTAACTCTGAATCCACCCAGTCGCTATATTCTTGCTGGAAAGGCGCATGATTGCCTATGGAAAAAAATCCAGCAGAGCCTTCCTGTTTTTTTCAAAACGGAGAAGAAATTCTTGCTTATGGCACCTGTGGGTGATGTGCCGGACCAGTCCGGGGCTGTAGTGTCTGGGCGCTCTTGGCATAAAAAGAATTTGTTTTAGCTGCTTTGCGGAAAAAGAATAATTCCTTAGAATGTTGTTTTTGGGGTGAAAAAAGAAACTTTAAGAATAAAAAAGGAGTGGTTTGATATATATTATAAGGCTAAAACAGGTAATTGCTTTGGTCCGACCCCGCTCTTTGCCCGCTATTTGCCCGCTCTTTGAGGTCCCCTGTTTGACCAATGAAAAAAAATATCTTAAGCAAAATGCCGACCTACAAAACCTGACCCCACCGACTTAGCAGCCAGGTTCTGCCCCCGGGAACGCCGAGCTCCAGCTCGGCACAAGACAGCAGAAATGGAATGAAAATGCAGGCAATCAAGTACCCCAGTCCCATCGCTCCACCCCCGGAGGCATGTCGCATGTAGCTGTTTGGGGTACTTCTCCAATTTTTCACTCCAGGCTAAATGCTGGAATGCGGGCCTTGATCCTGCCTTCGTCCAGCATAATGCCGAGCTGGAGCTCGGCGTTCCCGGGGGAAATCTTTGCCTTCTCCTTATTTATCGGGAGAGTTGCTTGCCTTCTAGTGTTTTACTCTTTTGAAAAATTTACTCGAGGCCAGATAGTGTGGCAGATGCCGTAACTGCCAGGCCTTCCGTTCTGCTGTCAGGCCAATGAAAAAAACCAGGAAACCTGCCGACCTACAAAAGCTGATTCCATCGACCTAAGACCCCGTTAATCCAGCAGACCGGTTCTGTCCCCGGGAACGCCGAGCTCCAGCTCGGCACAGAACAGCAGAAATGGAATGAAAATGCAGGCAATCAAGTACCCCAGTCCCATCCCACCACCCCCGGAGGCATGCCGCATGTAGCTGTTTGGGGTACTTCTCCAATTTTTGCACTCCAGGCTAAATGCTGGAATGCGGGCCTTGATCCTGCCTTCGTCCAGCATAATGCCGAGCTGGAGCTCGGCGTTCCCGGGGGGCAACGAGTAGCTGGAGGAGGGCTTGAGTGTTAGCTGGGGGCAGTCTAAAGCGCTGGATAAACCGGCATAAGGTAGAGGGAGAAAGTCTCTTACATAAAAGGAGAAGCTGCTCCATCATGTCCCCGACTCATGCATCGGCTATCCACGAGGAAGCGGCGATGCGTTGACAGGGGAACACGCAGGCCAACCATTGAGAACCGAAATCACCTCATTTATTCATAATGTGTCCACAGCCGAAAATTTTAACTATTTTTTCAGCGTCATAAGGCTGATAAGCTAATCTATGTTGTATGTTTATTCTTCGTGAATATGCGCCTGACAAATCACCAACTAATGTTTCATAGGGTGGGGAGTTTTGATAGGGATTCCCTCTTATGATATCTAGTAACTTCTGGGCCTTATTTTTTAAACCAGCTGAAGAGATTTTTTTTGCGTCTTTTTGAGCTTTTTTTGTGAAAAACAGTTCCCAACTCACCAATCAAGCTCCTTTGAGCAGTCTGAGAGTTTTTCTTTTAAGCCATTTTTGATAGACTCTCTCATTCCAGGAACGGAAAGCAGATGCATGGTTTCAGTAATAGCATTCCAATCTTCTTCTGAAATCAAGACTGCATTTTTTTTTACCTGTAATAACAATAGGTTCATGTGTTTCTGCCGTTTCGTCAATTAACCGATAGAGCTTTGATCTAGCTTCTGTTGCATTTAATATATTCATAATAATACCTCCTGATGTGAGCGTACGTCAGTCCACTTGATATGCTGGGGCATATAATGAAATAGAATGTGTCTGTTCTTTTATTTTTGTTTTACGCAGAATTATTTTCTTTGTTTTTTTATTTTTGGTGAATAATTGAGTTGACATCGACGAAAAGGAGAGTATTTTGCTTTCAATGAGGAATGATTATTACAAATGTTGCGTGCTCTGTGGTTGAGCAAGCCGGTGTAAACACGATGATTGATGAAACCAGCCTGAAAATATTAAAGATATTACAGGAAAAAGCAAGAATACCCAATGTGGAAGTTGCCAGGCAGATGGAAATGGCACCTTCTGCTGTTCTTGAGCGAATTCGGAAAATGGAGCGGCAAGGGATTATTGATGGCTACGAAGTGCGTCTTAATCCTGATCGGTTTAATCGACGCCAGGTTGCCTTTGTTCAGGTGCAGGTTTCTGCTGATAATACCTGTGCCGGGGAAGCATTTGCAGCAATACCGGAAGTCCAGGAAGTGCACTACGTTGCAGGCGATGACAGTTACCAGTTGAAGCTGCGTGTTGCTGACACCGAAGAGCTTGGTCGTATCCTTCGGGAAAAGATTACCCAGGTGAATGGTGTCGCTGCAACCCGAACCGCAACCGTTCTCCATACGTATAAAGAAACCGCTAAGTTACCTCTTTTAGATACTGTACATATAAAGGAATGAGATTATGCCCCTTTCGTCTGACTATAAAACGCGACTTTACCCCAATTTACCTGCTATAATCGACCACTTCGGCACTCCTTTTCATGTGTACGATGAGAAGGGGATTCGTGAAACCGGTGCCCGGCTCAAGGATGCCTTTGCCGGTATTGATGAATTTCGCGAATATTATGCGGTGAAAGCGCTGCCTAATCCTGCAATTTTAGGCATTATGCAAGATATGGGCTTTGGCTTTGACTGCAGCTCCGCTACCGAACTGATGATGAGCCGAGAGCTGGGCGCCAAAGGCAGTGACATCATGTTTACCTCCAACAATACCAGCAAGGAAGAGTTTAAGCTGGCCGCTGCTGACGGTGGGTGTATCCTTAATCTTGATGATATAACCTTGATCGATAAGCTGGAGGAAATGCCGGAATTAATTTGTTTTCGTTATAATCCCGGTGCACGCCGCTCAGGCAACGACATCATCGGTAATCCTGTGGAATCCAAGTATGGTGTAAGCCACGACCAGATTGTGGATGCGTACCGCAAGGCTCGAGATCGGGGTGCGAAAAAATTCGGTATTCATACCATGTTGGCCTCCAATGAATTGTATCATGGGTATATGGTGCAAACGGCGGAGATGCTGCTTGAGTTGATTGACGAACTGCACCAGGCACTGGGCATAACCATTGACTTTATTAACATAGGCGGTGGCCTGGGGATCCCTTATACACCGGATGCTGCACCGTTGGACCTTGAAGCCATGGGGCGGGGGATAACTTCTCTTTTTCAACGGTTTAAACAACAGAATGGGTATGCGCCCGCTCTGTATATGGAAAGCGGCAGGTTTATGACCGGTCCCCATGGTGCGCTGGTGGTAAAGGCTATTAACCGGAAGGAAATTTATCGGACGTATATCGGGGTCGATGCCTGTATGACCGCCTTGATGCGACCTGCTATGTATGGTGCGTATCACCATATTGAGGTGCTGGGTAAAGAAGATGGTAAGGCTGCGGAAGTGGTGGATGTGGTCGGTTCCTTATGTGAAAATAACGATAAGTTCGCCATCCAGCGTACTCTGCCGGCGATTGATAATAATGACGTGTTGATCATTCATGATACCGGAGCCCACGGTCAGGCCATGGGGTTTAACTACAATGGAAAGCTCCGCCCCAAAGAGGTTTTGTTGAAAGCAGATAATTCTGTTGCCCTTATTCGCCGGGAAGAAACCGCTGCCGATTACTTTGCAACCCTGAATTTTGAGGCTGACAGCCTTAAGCTGTCCTAAGTTTTACTCATATTCATCATCCATGAACTTACTCATTTTTGAAGGCGACGAGCTCCTGGGCCGTCGCCTTATTTTGTCCGGCCGCCGAGCCAGGCATTTGCTGAAAGTGCTGCGGGTAGAACCGGGCCACACAGTGCGGGTGGGAATGGTCAACGGGCCGGTCGGCAGCGGGTTGGTTATTACGCTGGGGGCAAACACGGTGACTCTGGAGGTAACGCTTGAGCAAAAGCCGGTCTGTGACCTTCATGTAGAACTTATCCTTGCTCTGCCCAGGCCGATAATGCTGCAGCGTATCCTTAAACAGGCGACCGTACTCGGCGTACGGAGGTTTTATCTGATAAGGTCGAGACGGGTTGAAAAGTCCTTCTTTCAAAGTCCGGTGCTGGCAGCGGAAAAGATACGGGAGCTGTTTGTGGAGGGAATGGAGCAGGGGATGGATACCTGGCTTCCCGAGGTGAGTATTCATAAACAGTTCAAGCCGTTTGCCCAGGAGGTACTGCCGCAGGTCGAAGGAACCGGCATCATTGCCCATCCTCGTGTGGAGACCCCGCTTGCAGGTCTGGATGTGCCGGGTAAAGAGCGTAAACCCCTTTTACTGGCAGTGGGGCCGGAAGGTGGGTGGAACGATTTTGAGCTGGATATGTTTGCCGACCAGGGGTTTATCCCCTTCACCATGGGCAATCGGATTTTACATGTTGATACCGCAACAGTAGCATTGCTTGCTCAGTTACAGCTGCTTTACGATTTACAAAATCTTTGACGCACCTTGCTGGTCAGCAGGGTGAACTCAGGTAAATTGAGCAGTTGCAGACTAATCGCATAGACACCTCCTCCGCACCCAACCAGCAGAAAAACGCCCAGCGCCTGCAGGGGAATCGGACCCTGCAGCCAGGTTTGTATTTGCAGTTGCAGGAACCACACCGCACCTCCCATCACCAGGGTTGCGGTGAGAATTTTGAGCAGCCCTTTGCCCAGGTAAGCCAGCGGCAGTCCCTCCAGTTTTTTCAGCAGTATTACCCCTAAAAAAAAGAAATTGCAGGCCATGGCGCATGAGGTGGAAAGCGCAATGCCACGGTGCTGGAGGTGGTCGATCAGCAGGCTGATGATAATCAGGTTGGCACCCACACCGATAAAGCTGCCTATAACAGGATACCTGGTGTTGTTAATAGCGTAAAAGACCGGGACCATAATTTTTATGGCGGAGTAGGCAAAAAGACCCAAGGCATAGAATTGAAGCGCTTCTGCGGTCCTGATTGTGTCAAAGGAGGTAAATATGCCATGTTCAAAAATAAGGCTGATAATGGGTTCTGCCAGCAGGATTAACCCGGCTGTGGCTGGTATGGTCAGGCTGAACACCAGAATCAGGGAAGAGATAAAAGACTGCTTAAGTCCTGCCATGTTTTTTTCCGCAGCCTGTTTTGCCATCACCGGCATAGCGGCAATGGACAGGGCCACACCAAAAATACCAATGGGCAGTTGGACCAGGCGAAAGGCGTAATTCAGCCAGGAAACCGAACCTTCGGCACAGCTGGCGGCAAAGTTGGTGTTAATAAAGATATTGAGCTGGGTAGCGGAAAGACCAATGGTTGCAGGGAGCATGAGTAACAGAATACGTTTGAGCCCGGGATCTTTGAGGTTGAGCCGTGGGGTAAATTTGAAACCTGTTCGCATCAGGGTGGGGAGTTGCATACAGAGCTGCATCGCCCCGCCGATGAGCGTGCCCCAGGCCATGCCGGCAATCGCAGGTTGGTTGAAATGTGGAAAGATTAGAGCGAGCGATACCCCGCCGACAATGGAGCCGAGGTTGAAAAAGCTGGATGCCATGGCCGGCACGAAAAATTTTCCCTTGGTGTTGAGCATGCCCATCACCACTGCTGCAAGGGAAACAAAGAGCAGAAAGGGAAACATGATTTTGGTCAGCTTGGTTGTCAGGGCTGTTTTGCCGGTGACTGTATCAAAGTCCGGTGCCAGCAGGTGGACGATGGTATCTGCGTAGTATATACCAAACAGGGTTAACGTGCTGAGCAGTATGGCAAAGAAGATCAGAACGGTTGAAGCCAGTTCCCACGTTGCTTTTTCCCCCTTGTTGGTGTCGTAATCGGAAAACACGGTAACAAAGGCCGCGGAAAGGGCACCTTCGCCAAAAAGATCTCTGAGCAGGTTGGGAATTCGAAAGGCAACCACAAAGGCGTCATAGGCATAACCAGCCCCGAAAAGACCTGCAAAAAGTTGTTCGCGGATCAGCCCAAGGACACGGCTACACATGACTGCGCCACTTACCGCCCCAGCGGAGCGAGCAATTTTACTTGTGGTATGGCTTGGCTGGTCAGGTTTTTGAGAGGTCATACATCTATTAAGGTATCAGGGTATCAGGAGGTTATCGCTTGACTTTGCCGGAGTAATCTGAATATATAAGAATCTGTTTTTTCAGGAGTAGATGGTTACCATTCCTACCTGGAAAGAGAAAGGTTTTTCCCAAAATGCGGGTGGGAAAGGTAATCTCACAACAATTAATTATTGTACCCGTTTCACCGGAGGTATCCATGCAAGACGTTCAACAGATCAGGAACACAGTTATTCTCGGACATGGCAACAGCGGTAAATCTACACTTGCTGAAGCTTTATTGTTTACTGCGGGTTCGGTGAATCGGTTGGGAAAGGTGGATGACGGTACAGCCTCAATGGACTTTGAGCCGGAAGAAATCAAGCGCCAGGTAAGTATGAGCACTGCTTTTAATCATCTGCAGTGGCAAAAAAACGATGTGTTTCTTGCTGATACGCCGGGTGATGATAACTTCTTCAATGAAACTCGGTCTGCGGTTCAGGTGGCAGACAGCGCAATTCTCAGCGTTGGTGCCGTGCTGAGTGTCCGTCCTCAGACAGAAAAATTTGTTGATTTGGTGCAGGACAAAAATCTACCGTGTCTTATCTGCGTTACCAAGATGGATAGGGAGCGTGCCGATTTTTCTAAAACCGTTGACGATATCCGTGCTGCCTTTAAGCTGAACCCGGTTGTTCTTTATCTGCCCATTGGTGCGGAAGATGATTTTAAGGGAGTTGTGGACATTGTAGCCAACAAGGCCTTGATGTTTGATGACAAGGGCGGCGTAAAAGCTGAAGACGTACCCGCAGACATGGCTGATGAGGTTGCAGAGCTTCGCGAAAACCTTCAGGAATATGTGGCTGAAACTGACGACGACCTGCTGGAAATGTTTCTTGAAGAAGGCGAGTTGACCGATGAAGCGATGAAGTCAGGGCTTGCCGAAGCTGTCAGGACTGCCAAAGTTGCTCCTGTTTGTGCCTGCGCTTCTTTACTTAATAAAGGAACCAGCGTAATTCTTGATGCCATCGTCGACCTGCTGCCATCTCCGGATCAGCGACCGGCTGTTGAAGGTATTAATCCTGATAACGATGATGTGGTAGAGAGGGAAAGAACTGCCGACGCACCGTTTTCCGCTCTGGTTTTTAAGACCATGGCAGATCCCTTTGCCGGTCGTTTGACTATTTTTCGTGTCTTTTCCGGTACGCTGGACAATGACAGCTTTTATAATGCCAACAAAGAAACATCTGAACGTTTTGGGCAGTTGTTTGTGTTGCAAGGGAAGGAGCAAAAGCCTGTAGATAAGGCGATTCCCGGGATGATTATCGCGGTCGCTAAATTAAAAGAGACCACCACCGGCGACACACTGTGTGCCGAATCTGATAAGGTTATCTTTGAGAGTATTGAGCCTTTACCGACTGTTATCTCTTATGCCGTAAGTGCCAAGAAGGGAGATGAGGAAAAGCTGTTTGCCTCCATTACTAAATTGCTTGATGAAGACCTGACCCTTAAACTGACCAGGCAGCCGGAGACGCACGAGGTGCTTATTTCCGGGGTCGGCCAGAGTCATCTTGAAATGGTTGGTGAAAAGCTCAAGCGTAAATATGGCGTGGAAATGGAGCTGCGGGCACCCAAGGTCCCGTATCGCGAAACCATTAAAGGTAGCACCACGGTTCAGGGTAAGCACAAGAAGCAGTCCGGTGGTCGCGGACAGTTTGGTGATTGTACTGTCGAGTTATCACCGCTTGCGCGTGGTGAGCAATTTGAATTTGTTGACTCCATTGTTGGTGGTGTTATCCCGCAAACATATCGTCCGGCTGTGGAAAAAGGTATTCTGGAAGCCATGGAAAAAGGTGTTATTGCCGGCTATCCTTTTGTTGACTTGAAAGTCAATTTGATCGATGGTTCCTTTCACAACGTCGATTCTTCGGAAATGGCATTTAAGATTGCCGGTTCGCTTGCCTTTAAAAAGGGTGTTATGGATGCGAAGCCAGTTCTGCTTGAGCCGATTATGGAGATGGAGGTCCATGTACAAAAGGACTTTGTCGGCGATGTGATGGGTGATTTGAATAGTCGCCGCGGTAAGGTTTTGGGAATGGACTCGACTGATAAGTATGAAATCATTAATGCCCATGTACCACAGGCAGAGATTTTATTGTATGCCCTGGATTTGACTTCCATGACTGGTGGACAGGGAACGTTTACGGTCAAGTTCTCCCATTATGAAGAGGTTCCGGCAAGTATTGCGGAAAAGATTATCGAAGAGCATAAAAAGGCTGAAGAGTAACAGTGAGTCATCAATCAACCCATGAGGTGTATAACTGCGGTATCCTGACACTCAGTGACAAAGGTTCACGTGGTGAACGCGTTGATACCAGCGGCGAACTGCTCAAAGAGATGCTGAGTGGTGCCGGTTTTGTAGTAGCAGAGTACCTGGTTTTACCTGATCAGCGTTTACAGATAGAAAAAATACTGATTGAGTGGGTTGATGCCAAGCAGCTTGATTTGATCGTGACAACGGGTGGCACCGGAGTGTCACCCTCTGATCAAACCCCTGAAGCCACCCGTGCTATCCTGGATATGGAAGTACCTGGAATCAGTGAGGCAATGCGTGCTGCCAGTCTTGAAAAAACGATTCAAGGGGTTTGGTCTCGGGGGATTGCCGGTATCAGAAAGAAAAGCCTGATCATTAATTTACCCGGAAGCAGGAAAGCTGCAGGTGAGAATCTGGAAGCCGTATTGCCGGCCTTGGCGCATGGAATTTACAAGTTGAAAGGTGGGACCGCAGATTGCGCTCAAACCTGATTGAGACGTCTTTAGGCCACTACTAAATATACTGCATAAATAGAAATTGTGCTGTGGGCTGTAAAATGAAAAAAGGGGCAGCTGTGTAGGGTGGATAAGCGTAGCGCATCCACCAATTGCAGGCATCGGATTCCGCGTGGATGCGCTACGCTTATCCACCCTACGTCCAAGACAGATCGCTGGCTAAAAGGTAAGCACAGACTCCGTGGGTTGCAGATGAACGATTGCCCTGTTTTTTAAGGTTTTTAAAATCCGTTTAGGTAAGTTACTTTTCAAATAGAGGCCGGGTCCCCGGTCGTGTTGCTGAAGAGTTACATGAAGCGTAGAAATGCTGCCTGAAGAGAAAATTTGGCAGCGAGCTGTGAAATAAAAAAGGGGGTAGAGAGATGTTCGCATCTCTCTGCCCCTTTGTTTTGATCGGCTTTTTTTTGTCGAGGTTATTTGCCTGCAGGCTCAATAACAACCTGTTTTCCCTCTCCCTCTTTGGCTGCAACGACATCGCCTATAAGGTACGGTTGCTCTCCCAGCGCTGTTAACTGGTGAAGAACATCGTCTACATGTTCACTCGCAACAATGGCCAGCATGCCTATGCCCATGTTGAAGGTTCGGTACATTTCGTCAAGATGAATGTTGCCTTTGCTTTGCAGAAAGTCAAAGATGGGCAACACCGGCCAGGTGCCTTCTGTGATGTGCGCATTGCATCCGGTTGGAAGTATTCTTGGGATATTGTCTATGAAGCCACCGCCGGTGTTATGGATCAGCCCGTTTATCGGATAACGACGCAGGAGGTTGGTGAGGCTGTCCACATATATACGGGTAGGGCGGAGCAGTTCTTCACCGACCGTGCATCCAAGTTCTTCGATCGTGTCCTTTACATCCAGTCCCAGTTCCTCAAACATAACCTTTCTTACCAAAGAGTAGCCGTTTGAATGGATCCCGGATGAGGCCAGGCCGATAATTTTGTCGCCGACGCTCACATCGCTGCCGTCGATGATGCTGTTGCGATCACCGATGCCCACCACAAAGCCGGCCAAGTCATAATCTCCTGGTTGGTAAAGTCCCGGCATTTCCGCTGTCTCACCACCGATAAGCGAGCAGTTTGCTATTTTGCAGCCTTCAGCTATACCTTTGACTACCTCGGTCGCCACGTCGAGATCCAATGTGCTTGCCGAAAAATAATCAAGAAAGAAGAGCGGTCTGGCTCCGCTGACGATTACATCATTGACACACATCGCTACCAGGTCGATGCCGATTGTGTCGTGCTTGTTGCATAACTTGGCAATATTAAGTTTGGTTCCCACACCGTCGGTAGACGCTATAAGCACCGGGTCTTTAATATCTTCGTTGCCGATGGCAAACAATCCGGAAAAGCCACCAATGTCACTGAGGACACCGCGACGATGGGTGTCTTTGACGATGTCTTTTATGCGGGAAACAAAAAGATTGCCTTTGTCGATGTCTACACCAGCTTCGGCATATTTGGAGGTAGGTTGTGTCATAGGAGTATAATTGAGGGCGGTTTTCTGGAGTATCCAGGCAAAATAATTTTTCAATGACATTCTAAAAACGATTTTTATATCTGTCTGTTTTTATTACGTCATCATGCATGAGGTAATGGATTGTTGATGCATTGATCCATTACCGGGAAACAGGTTTGCTTCCTTGTTGAGTAACACTTTACGATACTTTTTTTTGCCGAGTATTGTCAATATGTTTGTGGTGATTGCAACCCTTGTTTCTTTCTGGTAAGGAGTCGGTATGAAATTATTGATTACATTGATAGGCCTTGTTTTTGTTTTGGAAGGGTTGCCATATGTTGTTTCCCCGGAAGGAATGCAGCGTTGGTTAAGACAACTTGTAGAAATGAAGCCCGCCCAGTTGCGTGTTATTGGAGGGATAGCTATGGCCGCTGGTTTTTTTCTGTGCTTTATCGGCCAGCGTAGTGGACTATTTCCCTGATAGAATGAGTCTGGGTGAAAACCGGATTGGCTGATTACCTTTTCTCTTCATAATCCTGCCTTTTATAGATTGACTTTTATCTTTATCGGTCATTAGAATACATTTCTTTGGTGCCTTGCATTACTAGCTTGGCAACTCGCCGCCGCCACTTTCGAATGCGGCATATTATTTGTGAAATTTGCGCTGTTTTCATCAATTGCTGATTACTTCGCCAAACCGAATTGGTCCGTTGCATAAAGGACCGTGAAATTATTTCCTCTTTGGTCATGAGGTGCTGTTAATGGAAAAAAACCCAAAAAGAGAAATGGTCGGGCTCGAAGGGAAGGTGCTACGAGATACCTTACGACGTTTATATCGTCGGGGAGCAATTGAAAATATTCGAAGGCTTATTGTCAAGACACACCCGGCAGATCTTGCCTGGGTTTTTCGCTCCCTTAATTTTACAGAACAAAAAGACATATTTGAAATCCTGGCCCAGACCGAACAGGTAGCACACTTCCTTAGTGAGCTCGACGAGTCTATCATGCTCGATTTGGTTGAGGGGTTATCTGCAAAGTTTATGGCCAATGTGGTCACGGAAATGGCATCGGATGATGCCGCTGACCTCCTTGAAGCCCTGCCTAATGAAGTGGCTATAGAGATCCGCACCCACATGGAGGTGAAAGACAGGGACGAGGTCGAAGAGCTGCTCAAGTATGATCCGGATACAGCTGGTGGCATCATGTCGCCTGATTTTATGTATCTGGACGAGGATCTGACCGTAGAGGAGGCCATTACCAAGGTGCAGAAGCGCAGTGAGGAGAAAGAGATGGTTTTTTATCTCTATATTACCCACGGCGATGGTCAGCTGGGAGGCGTATTATCCCTTCGTGAGCTCCTTCTCCATCCTATGCACAGGAAACTGAAAAACATCATGAATCCAAATGTGGTCACCGTAACCACGGATACCGATCAGGAAAAAGTAGCGCATATTGTTTCTCAATATAATATGCTCGCTGTTCCAGTTGTTGACGGAGCATTCAACATGGTTGGTATTGTAACTGTAGATGATGTTATCGACGTTCTGCGCGAAGAGGCCAACGAGGATTTTATGCAGATGGCGGGTGCCGGTAGGGATCAGGAAATTCTCCTCAAACCTCTGCATCAAAAGATCCTTATTCGTGCGCCTTGGCTGTTAGCCTCCTGGATGGGCGGTGTTGGGGCCATGTACATTATTAATTCTTTTGAAGATGCTCTTATGAAGGTATTGGCTTTGGCTGCCTTTATTCCAATTATTGCCGGCATGGGGGGGAATATCGCGACCCAGTCCAGCACTATTATTGTCAGGGGGTTGGCAACCGGCAGGGTAAATATGCACCATTTTTTTCAGATAGTGATTAAAGAATCCCTGGTGGGTATCGCATTGGGCTTCGTTTTCGGGCTTCTTTTAGGTGTGATTGCTTATTTTAGTTATGCAAATCCGATGGAACTTGGGATTGTCGTTGGTGTCTCTGTTTTTGCAGTTATGGCAATGTCTGCCACTGTCGGCGCTATAGTCCCTCTGATGTTGAAACGGCTAAATATTGATGCTGCCGTTGCCACAGGTCCTTTTATTACAACAGCAGTGGATGTTTTAGGCATTGGCCTCTACTTCATGGTTGCTAAAATGTTACTTAATTTATAGCTGCTGAACAGTTACAGACCGAGGTTAAGGCGAGCTTATTTATTTTTCGCTAACTACATACTATGAAACGAACATTTTTCTCGCAGAAGCCGGGGGGCAATAAAAGCACGCTTTGGGTTTTGGTTATTATCGGCGTTATTTTGTGGCTGGCTTTTCAGACTCTTCAACCCTCCTTACTGGATCCAAAGGCCGTACCTCGAGCTGTTGAAGCGCGCGGTGATCTGGCAATGGATGAAAAAAACACCATAGAAATTTTCAGGAGCGCAGCACCTTCGGTGGTGTACATCACCAGTATTGCCGTTCGGAGGAATCTTTTCAGCCTCAATGTGTACGAAATTCCCCAGGGCACAGGGTCCGGGTTTGTGTGGGATAAACAGGGGCGTATCGTTACCAATTATCATGTTATTTCCGATGCCGGTCGGATTGAAGTAACCCTTGCCGATCATACCAGTTGGAAGGCTGTGCTGGTGGGTGCCGCTCCTGACCGTGACCTGGCGGTTCTTCAGATTTCTGCTCCGGCATCTAAGTTACATCCTCTTTCCATTGGTGACTCTTCAGATCTGCAGGTTGGGCAAAAGGTTTTTGCCATAGGCAATCCGTTTGGATTGGACCAGACCTTGACCACAGGGGTGGTCAGTGCGCTCGGTCGGGAAATAAAGGCTGTTACAGGAAGAACCATTCATGATGTTATTCAGACCGATGCTGCCATTAATCCGGGAAACTCCGGGGGGCCGCTTTTAGATAGTGCCGGACGACTTATTGGTGTGAACACAGCTATTTACAGCCCTTCTGGGGCTAGCTCAGGCATTGGCTTTGCCGTGCCCGTAGGAGAGGTAAACCGAGTCGTGCCCCAGGTTATTCGCCATGGGAAGGTTATTAAACCTGGTCTTGGCGTTACCCTTGCCAACAAGCGCTTGACCAGTGAATTGGGCTTGGAGGGCGTGCTTGTGCTGCGAGTCATGCCTGGTTCGAACGCTGAAAAGGCAGGATTACAAGGGACAAAGCAAGTTCGGGGTGGGCTGATTCTCGGCGATGTTATCCAGGCGGTAAACGGCCGCTCGGTTGCTGATTATGATTCGCTTCGTGACGAGCTGGAACGGTATAAAGTGGGAGATTCCGTCGCCTTAAGTCTGCTGCGGGATGAAGGTAGGATTGAAGTGGCTGTCACCTTGGAAGCAACAGAGTAAAAAAAAAAGCCCGCCGCCTTGTTTGGCAGGTTAACCGGGAGGGGGTGGGCTTTGGTACTACGAAAGAAGGCTAGGCTTTTTCCTGCGTGATTTTCTTGAAATACGACCCAGCAGCCATCCCACCAGGAGTACCCCGGAACCAGCCATAAACCACTTTATTGATTCATTTTTTTTGAGCACGGAATTGGCGATCTTCACATCTGCATTTTCCTGTTTCAGCTGTTCGATATCTTTTCTTGCCTGCAGCAGAGCCTCTTTGGTCTGAACCACATCCAGAGTCTCCCTTTCTAAGCTTTGGTACCTGTCTCTAATATCCGTACGTTCTGCAATACAGGTGCTGAGTTCGACTGCTGTCTGCCCTTGCGCATCGGTCAGTTCATTCAGCCGGCTCTGAAGAGAACTAACCTGGGCTGTTAATGTGTTTTTTTCTGTTGAGAGCTGGGAAACCTGTTCGGTGAGCGGCGGTGTAGGGCTCAGGTAACGTTTGAGGATCCAGCCCTGTTTACCATTTTTCAGCTTTACCTGGGCCCAGCCGTCTTTTTCCGAAATATATTCAACCGCAGTGCCGTCGGTGACGATGGAAACGATTTTGTAGTCTGTTCCCTGGCCCCGTCGCATAGGTATTTCTGAGGATGGCTGTACGTACAGCATTTCGGCAGCGGCGGTTGTGGATGCAAAAAGAGAAAGGCCGACAGCAAAAAGCAGAGAGCGATGATGTTTTTTGTAACAGTGGAAAAATAATTGTGTTTTCATGAAAAAATTATTTTGTGCGTTACCCGTGAGAGACGGCGTGTTCCTTTTGTAGACATAATGGAGTGGTCAGCTACAAGTGAGTGCTGATTAATTTAACAGCGCACATATGTACCACTCTTTTAACACTGTCGCCACTTTACTTACATTTGTTTGTCAGGGGAGCTGTAAAGGTTATTCGGCTTCCTGCTCTTTCTCCTTTGCCGGGGTAATAGGCGTGGCCTGATTTTCCTCGGCAGCGAGTTTTTTCTTTTTCAACCGTGCAAACTCTCGCATATTCTGATTTTTATCCGATTCATCAACAATTTCACGGCCCAGTATTTCTTCGATAATATCTTCCAGGCTGATCACGCCTGTTACGCTGCCGTATTCGTCGACCACGACCATCAGGTGCTGGTGGTTTTCAAAGAACTCAATAAAGACTCGGTCTAAAGGGGCCGTTTCCGGGACAAAGTGGACTGGTCGCATAATACGTGAGAGCTGGAGGTCGTCCTGGTCAAGGGCTGCAGCCATTAATACCTCCTGGCTGAGCACTTGGCCAACCACATCATCCTGGTCCCCGTCCTTAAACAACGGAACTCTGCTGTGCATGCGCCATTTTTCCTCATCTTGCGCGGCCTCGCGTATTGTCGTTGATTGGTCGACAGAGTAGGTGACTGTTCTGGGGGTCATAACCTTTCGTACTGATTTTTTACCAAGCTGAAGGATATTGCCGATGATTGCCTCCTGATCGGCTTCGATCTCGCCGGATTTCCTGCTCAGGCTGGCAATGGTTTTCAGTTCTTCTGCCGATATTTGGTTTGAATTAGGGCTGTTGGGGACTAGTCTGGTCACGGTTCTGCAGAGCCATATAATTGGCAGGAGCAGGGTAATCATCCATTGGAGTGGTCGTACAATAAATGGTGCCAACTGTCTGGTGTATACCACACCGATGGTCTTGGGCAGAATTTCGGAAAAAATAAGTATGGCCAGGGTAAAGCTGATGGAGAACCAGACTAGAGAGTGCTGGCCGAAAAGGGCGACAGCAGCAGCCCCTGCCACAGATGCGCCGATTGTGTTGGCAATGGTGTTGAGGGTAAGGATAGCGGTTATAGGTTTCTCTATATTTTCCTTTAACTGGTTCATGCCTCTTGCTTGATGAGGGTGTTTTTCAGCCATCAGTTCGACATGGGGTATAGACAGCGAGTAGAGCACCGCTTCAAAAATACTGCATAATGCGGAAATAATGATGGCACAGCAAACAGAAACTATAAAAATAGTTAGCAATGGAGCCTCCTTGTAAGGATATAATTTTTTGCTATCTTAGCGGAAAATAACAGTTTTGCCAATTGAGGTTCAGTGAACTTTGGTGTAAGAATTGAAGTTGTGTCCCTTTTGCTCATATTTTGGATGAATCGTGTGTAATCGTGTAACTCCATGAGGTGCAGTTTGCATAGAGCATTGTGTGCCATTAAACAAGGTTGCCTCGATGTGTTTTAAAAGAGAGGGTAAGTGGGCCAGGCTGATTTTTCTTGCAATTTTTTTTGAAAATAATTGGATCCAGATCCCGTAGGGGTGGCTTATATCTACCGCTCAATTGACTGGATAGTGTTGTGAAAGAGAGATATATCTTGAGGCGAAGATGATAAAACTGACAAGCAAGACCCCTGAGGATTTTGCAGGAGACCTCTTGGTTTACCTGGTAGAAGAAGGAGTGGAACGGTTGCCGGGGGAAACGGCTTCATTGGTAAACAGGGCTCTCTATCAGATAAAGGAGCAAGGTGATTTTAAGGGAAAAAAAGAAGAAACGTTTTTGTTTTATCCAGGATTAATTGGTGAACAGGAAGAACTGAAAGCAGGCCGGGTGCTGTTGGTCGGGCTTGGCCAACAAGATGATAACATGGCTGCCCGTTTGGAACAACTCCGTATTGCCGGTGGCATCATCGCAACACAGGGCAGTAAGGTGAAAGCAGTAGATGTGCTGGTGGTTTTACCCAAAGAATTTGTACTTTCTGCAGCTGAAATAGCGGAAAGCATTACCGAAGGGCTGCTGCTCGGCAACTATCGGTTTACAGAATACAAGACCGATGAAGAGGCTATTGAAAAAGTAAAGCCGGTGACAACTTTTTTCCTCAGTGATGGCGGATTATCGTCAACGGCTGTCCGCAGAGGGATGAATCGAGGTCGGATTTTGGCTGAAGCAGCGTGTGCTGCTCGGGATATGGCCAATCAGCCGGGGAATGGATGGACCCCTGCAGAATTTGCTGAGTATGCCAAGAAAATTTCTAAAAAGTTTCGTCTCAAGTACAAGGTCATCGAAAAGGCAACTATGAAAAAGCTTGGCATGGGAGGGATTTTAGGGGTTAATCAGGGCTCTGAACAGCCGCCCAAGCTGGTTGTGCTTGAATATAAGACGGACAAGAAAGATCCGACGGTAATGCTGGTCGGTAAAGGGCTGACTTTTGATTCCGGCGGGGTAAGTCTGAAGCCTGCTGCCGGCATGGAAGACATGAAGTACGATATGTGCGGTGGGGCAGCCGTGATAACTGCAATGCAGGCCATTGCTGAAGAAGCACCTGCAGGAGTCAATGTGATTGGATTGGTGCCGACCACAGATAACATGGCAGGTGGTGCTGCACTGAAACCCGGCGATATTATAACCCACTTTGGTGGCAAGACATCTGAGATTATTAATACGGATGCCGAGGGACGACTGATCTTAGCCGATGCCCTTGCCTATGGCATAGAAACGTATGCGCCGGAGGCTGTTATCGATGTTGCTACCTTGACAGGTGCGGTTATTATCGGACTCGGGCATCATCGAACCGGTCTCGTCGCCAATAATGATACCCTGGCAGAGCGGTTGCTTGAAGCAGGAGAGCGGTCTGGTGAGCTTTTATGGCGATTACCCATTGGTCCGGAATACAGAAAGCAGATTGATTCCACAGTTGCTGATATCAAAAATACCGGAGGCAAGAGTGCCGGGACCATAACAGCTGCCTGCTATCTGCAGGAATTTGTAGGAGATGTACCATGGGCTCACCTGGATATAGCTGGTACTGCGTGGGAATACACTGAAAAGTCATATGTGCCCAAAGGGCCTTCCGGCATTGGTACTCGTACCTTGGTGAACCTGTTGCGGAACTGGAATCCTCTGCCGGAACGTGAAACAAAAAAATCGTAATCGATGTAAAAAGGAAGTTCGTTTTTAAAGGAGAGCGCATGCTTGAAAAAAGAAAAGGAATAACGGTTTCCAGGCAGATTATGGATGACCAGCTGCTCCATCCTGATGCAACGGGTGAATTAACCGGTTTACTCAATGATCTGGTGGTTGCCGGCAAAATTATCAGTGCAGAGGTGAACATGGCCGGCCTTGCCGACATTCTCGGGCAGTCCGGAAAAACCAATATTCAGGGGGAAACTGTTCAAAAACTGGATGTATTTGCCAATCAAACCATAAAAAGGCGCATGGAGCAGTGTGGGTATGTCTGTGTAATGGCCTCGGAAGAGGATGACGAGGTCATACCGGTTTTGGATGGCTATGAAGGTGAATACACCATTGCCTTTGATCCCCTTGACGGCTCATCTAATATTGATGTCAATGTCAGTATCGGTACTATTTTTTCCATCCACCGTCGTCTTTCTGAAAAAGGCATGGGCACCGAGGCAGACCTTCTGCAGAAAGGGAGCAAACAGGTTGCGGCCGGTTACATAATCTATGGTTCTTCAACGGTTATGGTCTATACAACCGGATCAGGTGTTCATGGCTTTACCTTAGACCCGAGTGTCGGCGAATTTTTTCTTTCTCATCCTTATATTACCATTCCCGATGTCTGTCCTTATTACAGTGTTAATGAGGCGTACAGCACCTACTGGCTCGATTCCACCCGCGATTTTATTGCTCAGCTCAAAAAAGAGGAAGATGGGATGGGCCCTTACAGCCTGAGGTATATCGGTTCACTGGTGGCTGATTTTCATCGAAACCTGGTAAAAGGGGGTATTTTCCTGTATCCGCGGGATAAGAAAAGTCCTGAAAAATCTGAAGGCAAACTCCGCCTTTTGTATGAAGCAGCGCCACTTGCCATGGTGGTAGAGCAGGCAGGAGGCAGGGCTATTACCGACGATGGAAGGCGTATTCTCGATATTGAACCCACCAACCTGCACCAGCGGGTACCCTTGATTATCGGTTCCAAGAAAGAAGTGGATCTGGCAGAGAAGTTTTTTACTTGAACATGAGAATAACACCTTATTTTTGTAGCATTTTGCTAAGCCATGAAACGCAGCTGCATATTTTTGAAATATGCAAGGAGAATGATTGACTATAGGGGTTAATAGGATACTCAAGTATCCTTCCAGAGAGGAATATAAATCTATCTTGAGGAGGAAAGAATGAAAAGAGTTGGTACGATAATTTTATCCCTTACTGCTGCGATGGCTATTGCAGTGCTAGGTACAAGCTGCAAAAATCAGGAGGAACCCGCTAAGACTGGATCAGTCGAAGAGAAAGCAGCAGTTCCAGAAAAAGCTGTAAAATGGAAACTGGCAATGACCTGGTCTTCCACCTTGACGCCCCTTGCTTCTCCACCACTGAAACTGGCTAAACTGCTGGATGAGATGAGTGGCGGGCAATTTACCATCCGAGTAGAGGGCGCAGAAAAACATAAGGCAGCCCTTGGTATTCTTGATATGGTTAAGGGCGGGCAGTATGATATGGGGCACAGCGCTTCCTATTATTGGAAGGGTAAAGATATGGCCATGGTTTTCTTCACCTCTGTTCCCTTTGGTATGACCGCTTCTGAACAGTATGCCTGGTTTTACTACGGCGGTGGTATGGAGCTGATGCAGGAAGCCTATGAAAAGTACAATGTCCTGAGTTTACCCGGTGGAAATACCGGTGTGCAGATGGGCGGCTGGTTCAGAAAAGAAATCAATTCATTGGACGATTTGAAGGGATTGAAAATGCGGATTCCTGGGCTTGCCGGCGAAGTATTTGCAAAACTGGGCGTGAACGTTACCAATATTCCTCCGGGAGAACTGTATACTTCTCTTGACCGCGGCACCATTGATGCGCTGGAGTGGGTGGGACCTGCAATGGACATTAAAATGGGTTTTCATAAAATTGCACCTTACTACTATACTGGCTGGCATGAGCCTGCCTCGGAGATGCAGTTCTTGATTAATAAAAAGGCTTATGAAGAGTTGACTCCAGAGTTCAAGGCAATGCTTGATACTGCAATCAAAGCTGTAACTGCAGATATGTATATCGAAAACTTTGCGGGCAGTGTGGATGCCTGGTCACAGATGAAGACAGAATATCCCAACATTATGGTCAAGACTTTTCCAAAGCCTGTACTTAAGGCAATGAAGACAGCTGCCGACGGCTTGTATGACAGCTATGCTGAAAATGATGCAATGTTTAAAAAAGTACTCGACTCACAGCGTGAGTACATGGAAAAAGCTAGGGCCTGGACTATCATTTCTGAATTCAACTATATAGAAACCAGCAAAGCCCTTGCTGAGTAACGCCAGATAAACTGCTGGATTATCTCGCTGCCCTGTCATGTGTTTTGTGACAGGGCAGTTTTGTATACATACAAAATTTTATCAGTCTGCCATGTTAAATAAAGTTGAGCTGTTAATCAGTCGAGTCGTTGATATTGTGGGAAGGTGTTTGGCCATTTTGCTTTTGCTGATGGTACTGAATGTGTCCTATGATGTCATGATGCGCTATTTGTTTCACGCAAGTTCTGTTGGGATGCAGGAGATGGAGTGGCATTTGTTTGCCGTCATCATCTTATTTGGAGTCGGCGTTGCCTTGAAAGAGGAGGGGCATGTCCGGGTTGATTTTTTATATGACCGATTGAGCAAGCGGAAAAAGGCTGTCATTAATGTGTTAGGGACAATTTTTCTCCTTCTTCCTTTGGCATTATTAATCCTTTTCGGCTCCATTGATTTTGTTCTGGACGCATATAACTCGGGTGAGATATCTGAAGACCCAGGTGGCTTGCCATTAAGATGGATTGTTAAATGTATGATTCCCGTGGCGTTCGGTTTTCTGCTTTTTGCAGCCGTCGGTTATATCCTTCAGAATGTTGAAAAATACAGGAGTAGCAAATGACTGGGATAATAATGTTTTTTGCAGCTCTGGCATTACTGGTTGTTGGCTATCCCGTAGCCTTTACTTTCGGTTCTGTAGCCATGTTTTTTGGTCTTATTGCGGCAATTGTGGAATTGCTTCCAAACCCTAGCTTCATGAGTGTTATGGAAGAATTTTTCAGTATGTTTTCAATGATGCCGTTCAGGACCTATTCCATCATGACCAATACCATTTTGATGGCAATTCCACTGTTTATTCTGATGGGAATTATTCTTCAGAAGTCTCAGTTGGCAGAGCGGCTGCTGGAATCCATGGGGATTTTGTTCGGCAAGGTCCGGGGTGGCCTGGCAATCAGTACCGTTTTGGTGGGCACCTTGCTTGCTGCCTCCACTGGAGTGGTTGGGGCCTCAGTTGTTGCGATGGGCGTTATCTCGCTGCCGGTCATGCTGAAATACGGGTACAGCAAAAAGCTCTCCACCGGAACTATTTGCGCAGCCGGAACGTTAGGACAGATCATACCTCCTTCCATTGTGCTCATTATTTTAGGCGACGTTTTTCAACTGCCGGTGGGTGATTTGTTTAAGGCAGCCTTATTTCCCGGGTTGGCACTTGTTGGCTGTTATGTTCTCTATATCCTCGTCATTTCTATGATAAATAAGGACGCTGCTCCGCGGATTGTGGTTCCGGAAGACGAGAAGAAAGGCATGGTTTGGCGGGCGGTTTTGGCCATAGTCCCTCCACTTGCACTGATAGTTATGGTACTCGGGTC
The DNA here is from genome assembly GCF_016918565.1 of Desulfogranum marinum. Lineage (GTDB taxonomy): Bacteria > Desulfobacterota > Desulfobulbia > Desulfobulbales > Desulfobulbaceae > Desulfogranum > Desulfogranum marinum. Next base: position 68,192 of record NZ_JAFFQD010000008.1, on the reverse strand, counting down.
CATTTTTGCTGGTATCGCCACTCCCACTGAATCTGCTTCTGTAGGAGCTATCGGCGCTATGCTTTTGGCTGCTGCATATAAAAAACTCAGTTGGAAAATTGTTATAGATTCCTGCAGGGAGACGGTCAAGATCACGGCTATGGTTTTTGCTATTTTAATTGGCGCCACAGCTTTTTCCATGGTGTTTGTTTACACTGGTGCGGATCTTCTGGTTGAAGAATTTATGATGAATCTTCCCGGTGAAAAGTGGGGTTTTTTGATCCTGTCCATGCTGGCAATTATGGCTCTTGGCTTTTTTATCGATTTCATCGAGATCTCCTACATCGTTGTTCCCATCCTGCTGCCGATTTCTGAAGCCATAGGTATCAATCCGATGTGGTTTGCGATTCTGATCGCGATGAATTTACAGACATCTTTTTTAACCCCGCCTTTTGGGTTTTCTTTATTTTATTTAAAGGGGGTATGCCCACCAGGTGTGCGCACCGTTGATATTTATAAAGGAGTTATGCCTTTTATTATTATTCAAATTGGGGTGCTGGCTTCGTTGGTTATTTTTCCTGGGCTCTATGGCTTTTAGCCGGAATTTCTCATCAGTTCAGGCGGTGGCAGGTTCATAGGAGGATGGCCCCGACCGGACTGACCTTGGGCGAGCATTATGTCTGGTGCAAGTGGTATGCAGGGCGAATATAAGGTTAAGATGGGGAAAAGTTGATGTTTGGGGAAGTTCGGTTGTACGTTTACTTGTTGATAGCGGCATGCATTTTTTTACCAGGAGCCGCTTTTCAAGCAGCTCTTGGGGCACCATTGCCAGAAAGTGATGGTGTGCTGTACCACAAAAGTAAGAAAGTCGGTGATTTTGATGTAATGGAAAAAGATCATATGATCAGGTTCCTGGTACCTTTTAGTAAAACCTTTTATTTTCTTGAAAAGGGCAAACAAATGGGACTGGCTTATGAGAGTGTCAAGTTTTTTGAAAAATATATCAATCAGCAGCAGCAAAAAGGTCATGTCAAAATAAAAGCCGTTATCATACCAACCCCTCGTGATCGCTTAATTCCAGATCTGGCTGAAGGATATGGTGATATTGCGGTGGGCAATTTGACCATCACTCCTGAACGGTTAAAAATCGTTGATTTTGGTGATCCTTTTTATCGGGATGTCAGAGAAGTTGTCATCACCCCTGGTAATGCTCCATCTTTTAAGTCTTTGTTTGATCTGGCTGGAAAACAGATTTTTGTTAGAAAATCAAGCAGCTACCATGAAAGTCTCCTTCATGTCAATGAAACGTTGGCTGCAACTGGGAAAAAGCCGATAACCATAATGCCGGCTGATGAGTATCTGGAGGATGAGGACCTGCTGGAGATGGTGAACGCCGGCCTCATTCCTATGGTGGTTGTTGATCTGCATAAAGCTGACCTGTGGAAACAGGTATTCCCCCATATTAAGGTGCATGACAACATCGTTATCCACAGCGGCGGTAATGTTGCCTGGGCAATTCGTAAAAAAAGTCCTTTGTTGAAAAAACAACTGAATAGTTTTGTTAAGACTCACCGGCAGGGCACGCTGCACTTCAACATACTGATGAAGCGATATCTTAAAAGTACTAAATATGCGCGCAATAATGTTTCCAAAAAAGAAATCAAGAAGTTCAATGACGTTGTCAAGTTGTTTCAGAAATATGGCGATCAGTACGCTTTTGATTGGCTGATGCTCGGGGCGCTTGCCTACCAGGAGTCGGGCCTTGATCAGGGCAAAAGAAGTAAGGCCGGTGCGGTGGGAATTATGCAGGTTTTGCCAAGTACGGCAGCTGACTCGAATGTGAATATTCAGGGTATTGACAAGCTGGAACCTAATGTTCATGCCGGGACAAAATATTTACGTTTTATGGCTGATCGATACTATTCCGGGCAGGAAGTGGATACGTTAAATAAATATCTTTTTTCCTTTGCTTCTTATAATGCCGGCCCGGCACGCGTTGCCAGGCTGCGCAAAGAAGCGATGCAGAACGGCCTCGATCCCAATATCTGGTTTAATAATGTGGAACTGGTTGCAGCCCGGAGAATTGGGCGGGAGACTGTTCAGTATGTCTCAAATATTTATAAGTACTATGTCGCCTACAAGTTGATCGTTAGAGATATTATGAACAAAGAGGTAGGGAAAAAAATATTGCAACAACAGTATGCCAACTAAGGCAAAATGTTCCCCCTCGAAAAGGGAGAACCATTGTCTGCAGATGAAGATCGTTTGTTAATATAATTTCCGTTTGCCAAAGCCTGAACCAATAACATTAAAACTATTTTCCACAATAAACAGTGCGTTGTTGTCTGTTTCAAAAACGATATTTTCCATTTTTTTGAGCTGAATATTGTTGGTTATTGCCATGAGAATCAGCTTGTCCTGTCCGCTGTATGCTCCTTTTCCCCGTATAAAAGTTGCTCCCTGGGACAGCTGATCCTGTAGAGCTTTTGCTATACGTTTGCTGTGGTCACTGATTACATAGACTATTTTTCGTTGGCTAAAAAGTGTCATGACCTGGTCAAGGGTAGTGGAGTTAATAAAAACCAGGATAATTGAGGCGATAACCATGTCAGGACTGTAAAGCGAGGCAGCTAATCCAAAAAGGATCGCATTAAAGAAAAGGTATACTCTACCAACCCCAATATTGAACCTAGTGTACAGCATTACGGCAACGATATCGAGCCCGCCGGCTGACCCTAGAGAACGGAAAATGATACCTGTCCCCAGGCCACAGATGAGGCCGCTGGCAATGGCTGCGTAGATCTGTTCATGGATGTGAAAATTGAGCGTGATAAACTGAGCGGCTAGAGAGGTGATGATCATTCCGTACAGGCTGTAGGCAAAAAAGCGCTTTCCCACAAAAAAGTAGCTTATGATAAAAAGCGGCACATTCAGGAGGAAGAACCATATGGAAGGTGAAAATCCCTCTACGGTATAATTTAGCAGAAGGGCAGCCCCGAAAATGCCACCGGTAATGAAATTGTGATGAATGGCTATTGCCTTGATACCGATTGCGTAAATCGTTGAACCAGCAGTAATTAAAAAAAGGTTCCAGATCCAAGATTGTGATAAATTGCTCACTGGTTTTTTCCTGTAGGGTGTTCGTTGATGGAAAAGGTAAAGGACATTGATAAATGGATGTGAGGATGCCGAAAATAGACGGAAACAGCGGAACAGGCTGATAACTAATTGGCAGCTTTTAGTTTTCGCTACCCTGCAGAAGGTAGCGAAAATTAATATAACGATCAATCAATGGTCGTATTGTTTTGCGTGCTCTGTATTATTGTACATGGGTTGTTCAGCCTCTGCTTACCATAATTTTCTATGATTTGCTGCCCTTTCTCTGAGCCGACAAAATCGATAAATTTTGAGGCGGCAAGCTGTCCCGCCGTGGCACCTTGTGGCTGACACAATCCATGATAGGTATTAATCAAAACCGGATCGCCTTTAAAAGTATTCTAAGGATCCCCAGCTCTTTCATGTCCGCGACCCAGGTTGAGGCGTCGGTCATGAAATAACCGTCGATTTCATTTGTTTTTTTAAGGGTGGCCATCAATCGAGTATAGAAAAAATAATGACTCCAGGAATCAATACTGCCAAGAAAGCTAAGATTTTTTATAAAGTGCATGAATATTCCCACGACCCCAAAAGCGATTCTTATGGCGCTGAAGCAGCCGAGAAAATGGAAGTAGCCGAACAACGGATATTCAAGACACTTGTCGTCCGAATCGGCCCCAAAGATTTGATTGTAGGAGTGGTCCCGGTAGCTTCATCATTGCATATGAAGAGTATTGCAAAGGCTGCGGGAGCCAAAAAAGCAGGTATGGCCGATCCCGTAGACGTGGAAAAGTCGACAGGGTATGTTTTAGGAGGTGTAAGTCCTCTTGGACAAAAAAAGAAACTTGCCACTATCATAGATTCTTCGGCACAAAAACATGCGACTATTTTTGTCAGTGCCGGTCGCCGAGGCCTGGAGCTGGAGCTTAAACCTGACGATCTCAAGGATTTAACCCGTGGTTTTTTTGCAGATATTTGCAGGTGAAAGAGCGAGTTTGTTGGAGCCTTTTGCAGGGAAATCACTACGCCTGCAAGGTAGGACAGAGCTGCTATGGGCTTTATTTCTTTGGGGAAAGCGCGGACAACTGATTCGTGATGAATGAGTGCTGATGGAAATTGTCGACACTTTTAATGGTGCTGCATAAGCGGAACATTTTGGAATATCCTTATTTCTTGCTTGACAATCTGCTGGGTGGCTTTAGTATGTATAAAATTATAAAATACATCATGACTGCTATGCCTAACAAACTCGCTCTACTTCTACTCCTAGATGAACTGCTACCCACACCCGTGGTAGATGAGGGCGTTGTTTTCTGAGATACTATTAGGACTGACCCTTTAAAGCCACGGTTTGTATAAACCGTGGCTTTTTTTTTTGTTTTTTTGACTTCTGCTTATGTGGAGATGGAAATGGACCCGATAAAGACTCAAAAATATAGACCCTATACGAGAATCGATTTACCTGATCGTACCTGGCCGTCAAAAGTGATTGATACTGCACCTGCATGGTGCAGTGTTGACTTGAGAGATGGCAATCAGGCTCTTGTCCAGCCAATGAATCTCGAAGAAAAGTTAGAGCTATTCCAGTTACTGACCAATATAGGGTTTAAGGAGATCGAAGTCGGATTTCCGGCAGCCTCCCAGATAGAGTTTGATTTCATGCGGATGCTTATCGATGGAAATCGGATTCCTGAAGGGGTGGTTATCCAGACACTTACCCAGTCCAAGGAACAGCTGATTAAGAAAACCTTTGCCTCTTTTGAGGGAGCTAAAGACGCAATAATCCATCTCTACAATTCCACCTCAACATTGCAGCGCGATGTGGTGTTTAAAATGGAGCGCAAGGAAATAGTTGCGCTTGGTGTGGCCGGTGCCAAACTGATTCATGAGCTGGCAAAAGACAGCGATGTAAAGGTTCGCTATGAGTATTCTCCAGAAAGTTTTACTGGAACCGAGCTTGATTTTGCCCTTGAGATATGTCAGGCGATCATGGATGTGTGGGAACCGACACCGGAAAATCCAGTCATCCTTAATCTGCCTGCCACTGTTGAGATGTCGACCCCCAATATTTACGCAGACCAGATAGAGTGGTTCTGCCGTAACCTTCCCAGCAGAGATTGCGCATTAATAAGTCTGCATGGGCACAATGATAGAGGGACCGCTGTAGCAGCCACCGAACTCGCTCTTATGGCAGGGGCGGACAGGGTGGAGGGGACCTTGTTTGGTAATGGCGAACGGACCGGTAATGTGGATTTGGTTACCCTGGCTTTGAATATGTTCACCCAGGGCGTGGACCCTGAACTTGATTTGTCCAATATCAACAAGGTCATTAACGTGTATGAGCGTTGCACCAAAATGAGTGTCCATGCGCGGCACCCCTATGCAGGTGAATTGGTATACACTGCTTTTTCCGGGTCCCATCAGGACGCAATCAACAAAGGCATGGATGCGATTATCCATGATCCGCAGAGCTTTTGGGAAGTTCCTTATCTGCCCATTGACCCTCAAGATGTCGGACGGACCTATGAATCGATTATCCGTATTAACTCCCAGTCCGGCAAGGGTGGGGTGGCGTATGTGATGGATAAGGACTTTGGCTTTAAGCTGCCCAAAGAAATGCATCCAGGCTTTGGTCGTGTTGTCCAGGAAATTGCTGATGCGCAGGGGGATGAGTTAAGTCCGGACATGATTTTTCATGCCTTTGAAAAAGAATATCTCTTTAATAGTACCGGTTATGCCTTAAAGGCTTTTAATGTGTTGAAGCGGCATTTAGATAATGATGAAGAATCCTCAACTGCCGAAGTAGAGGCCATGCTGGAGGTTCATGGGGAAGAAAAATGGATCGAAGCGGTTGGTAACGGACCGCTTGATGGCTTTTGTCAAGGGTTGCGCGATACCCTGGGGCTTGATTTTACGCTGCATGCTTATCACGAGCACGCGCTTACCCGAGGCAGTTCCTCCAAGGCGGTCACCTATATAGAAATATATGATCAGGATAATGAGAGCTGGTGGGGCGCGGGAGTGGACACTGATATAATTATTTCGTCCATTAAAGCACTGCTTAGCGCCTTAAACAGGTCTGATAATAAAAACAATTAAGGTTTAGCTGCACCCACGGAGTTCGCGTTACCCCTGCGCACGATCAGACCGGAAAACGTAGCATGAGTATAGTTATCCAGCAGAGTTGTACGCATCAGCCCGGATTTCTCATCGATAAAGTTTTTCGCAGGGCAAGGCACAAGCCGCGCAGCAGGTAAGCGAAGACTCCGATAGTAAACTACCGCAAGTGGCTTGTAACGTAGATCCTGCGGAAAAATCTATTGACCCAAAGGGGGAACTTTTTGATTTAAAACAAAAAACACACTGTTAATAGTGCACGTTGTATTTTAGTTAATAATATCAATTGGTTGAGTTTTAAATCAAAAAGTTCATGAGAAATTCGGGCTAGAGCTTTACTCAACAGTTACAGATCAAGGTTAAGGTGAGATTCGTTGAATATCTACCACCAAGTAAACTCCATAAAAGTGGAGAGCAAAAATTGGCTTCTTTAATAGAGACCGTAAATAATATTTTTCATATCATCACCGACTGGCTGCTGATCATCCTCGGTGTTCTGCTGATAGTAGTTGCCAGTCGGGCCATTGATGTCGATATCGTTAAATATGGCGTTATTGCGGTGGGCGTCGGCCTTGCTGTGGCTGGATTCTGGTTTCGCTATAGTCGGATGAAGAAAAAGCATAAACCTAGATCGTAATTTTAACGAGTTGGAAAGCCCTATTAATAGTAGATAATGCCTGTCAGTCTTTTGGCAGCATTGGTTTTTTCACTTTTTTAGATCAGGAAACTTCTATATTGATATGAGTTTTTTCCTCTTGCCACATTAGGTCGTTTGCCTGAGCCCAGCCAAACAGAGACTGGAGGATGGTCTGTTCCAGGGCCGGCGGTAATTCAACTTCTTTGCCGGCAAGTGTTACTCTACATTGGTTGGTGATTTTTGGGTTTTGCTTGCAGAATCTTTCTTCAATCATGGTTGCCAATTCTTCACTCTGGTCAGCATCAAAGTGAAGGATGCCTTGCACCTGGGCATCACCGACCAGGGCGATGACATTGTCCACCTGGGAATAGAGGAAATCATTCCCTTGTCGGTGCACCTCAATTTTGGGTACAGGAGAGGTGTGTTTGAAGCCTTCGACGATCACAATATCCATTGAGCTGAAATAGATTCCAGCCAGGACATGGAGATTAAGATCAGGTTTTGCCGTACGTACTACCAGTTGATCCGGAGCAGCCAAGGCAACACCGGCAGCTCCTGCCATTGCATACGTATGGGTATCCGTGCCGGGAGTGTCGGAGGCGATCCCAATGTCTTTGGTCGATTTTATAACACCAACCGCAAGTCCACGAGTGGTGAGGTGTTTAACCACCTTGCTTGCCAAAGTTGTTTTTCCTGAATTATGCCAGCCGATGAAGCCTACCAGAGGTATCATTGTCATAGTGCTCACTCGTTGTGAAGGGTCTATCAAAAGGAACGAAAAAGACTGTCTGCTACTGTAACGACCATTGCTTAGAAATACCAGGTAAGGATCAGGTAGAGTTGGGTCGGACGGGTTGTGGTAATTTGAGAATCGTCAAAGGTAATGGAGCCATATTCACTGTTTGCACTCCCAACTGGGATGTTGCACCCGCCAAGCAGTTGCAGGGACGAGGTAATGCTCCAGTCAACTCTGGGCTGCAGCAGAAAAGAGGTGTCATCCAGGTTGACTATTGCTGAGGCATAAAGGTGTATCAGAGGGTGTACCTCATATTGGAGCATGCCGTCGATGTACCAACGACCAGTGGCAAAAAGATCGCCACGAGCAAGACGCTCCAGGGTTGCTGGATCCTGGAATGCTTCCTGTGGGGTATCATGGCCCAGGCCATTGTAATAGATTTCCAGCAGACCGTACCAGTTTTTTGAGGCCCAGGTCCACGAATAATCCAGGTTGGCGACCGCCGATAGATAGGTGCCTGCCTGGTCGCCTGCATCGGTCACAATAATATCCGAACGGAACAGGGCACTGCCCAGGAAGCGATTTATTCCCAGGCCATAAACAGTATCCTCATAATTGCGCATGAGATACAGGTCTATATCGTTTTCTAAAGCAGTAAACTTGAGTTTTACCCCAGCCGTAGACGTACTGGTCTCAACTTCTCCGGTCTCTTCATCCCGCCGGGGAACAACGGCAAGCTGGATGTCGTTTATGCGGTTCGTGGTTACCTGATAAAGAGCCATATCACTGCCGACTTTATAGTCACGGATAATGTCGGACGGAGCAAAAGGGTTGACCAGGTCAGCAGGATTAAACAGCATGCCGTTTCCCCAGGTAAGCGCTTGCCTGCCCAATGAAAAACTGCCAATATCTGTTTGTAGCACTGCAAACAAGCGGTCCAGTCGCTGGTAGGCAATAACATCGCTGTCTTCTTTGAGAAGACCGGTTAAAGAAAACAGCTGACGACTGTCGTCGGGATAGGATGAGGCCGTGGAAAAGGGCGAACCAGAGGGTGCGTCCAGTGCCTGGAGAGCACGTCTGGTCTGCCCGCCCCCTATGGCGGCCTCATAACTACATTCCATAAAGAAAGAGGGCGTTGCCTGGTACTGCAGATTGAGCCTGCCGTCCAGAGCTCCATCAATAAAGGAGTGTTGGTCCTCGTTTTGGGAAAGAGCGTCCTCTCCATCCCGCAAAGAGGCAACTCCTTGAGCTCGTAATTGTCCTTGCCAGGTAAGCTCCGCCCAGGCGTTGAAAGGCAATGCAGTCAGGGGCAGCAATACCAGGCCGATTGCCGGCAGCAGCCAATTACTTGCGGATGTCATCTGCAATGCGGCCATCTTTTAGGGTGATAACCCTGCGCGCATAGTCCATGACCATCTTGTCATGGGTTGCAAAAACAAAGGTTACCTGCTTGTCGGTGTTCATTTGCTGCATCAGGTCAAGCAGTTTTTGCCCGGTTACCGAATCCAGGTTGGCGGTCGGCTCATCTGCCAGAACGATGGCAGGGGAGGCAACCACTGCTCTGGCTACCGCAATCCGCTGCTGCTGTCCACCGGAAAGCTCGCTGGGACGCTGGTCGGCCTTGTCGGCAAGCCCTACATCTGCGAGAATGGCTTTTACTTTTTGTCTGCGTATGGATGAGGGGATTTTTTGCAAGCGGAGGATGTATTCAACGTTTTCAGCGGCGGTTAATACCGGTATCAGGTTAAAGGACTGAAAGACAAAACCAATGTCCTGGAGACGCAGGTCGGCAAGCTCGCCTTTTTTCAAACTGCTGAGATCTTGTCCGTCGAGAAGGATGGTTCCCTTGTCAGCTGTATCTATGCCGCCTATAAGGTTGAGCAGGGTGGTTTTTCCGCTCCCTGAAGGGCCGGCAAGGGCTGTAAACTCTCCTTTGTTAATGGTCAGGGAAACATCATCAAGGGCTTTGAATTCGGTTTTTCCCTGATGGTAAATCCTACTGACATTGTTGACTGTTACGATCGCCATTAAATGATTCCTGTGGTGAATGTTCCGGAAGCGTGCTTATAAATGAGTCTGTTGATTTACTAGAATTTTCGTTCAAGGTCGAGGCATGATGAAAAAATAACCACAGGCATATATTTGATATTCCGAGGATTATTTTTTCATCATAACGAGGTAAGCGATAGACTCCGAGAGATTGGGCGAAAAGGCAGTAAAACAACAGGCTCATACGTGCCGCATGGTTTGTACCGGTGAAAATTTTGTAGCCCGAAGTGCTGGATACAGGCCGGTGAACATGCCCAGCAACAACACCACACTGTTGGCGGCAATAATGTCCCAAGACGTCAGCAATGGGTAAATTATTCTGCTGATACCCCAGAATTCTGCTCCTTCTGCGAAAATTGCGAGATCAATACCGGAAGAGAAAAAAAAGTGTACGGTTATGAAGGCCGCTACACTGGAAATGCTGCAACCAAAGGTGAGCAGCAGCAACAGCTCGCTCATAACCATCTTAATGATGCATCCCGGTCGCATGCCAAGGGCCTGTAGCAGGCCAAACTCCCGCATCCGCTCGTAAACTGCCATGAGCATGGTGTTTACCAGGCCAAAGGCCATAGCCAGGAACACGATAAGATACCAAATCAGCATAAAGCCATCAAACATTTCAAGGTAGCTGCTGATTGCGGGAAGCATTTGTCGCCAGTTTCTGGCAAGGAGCTGTTTGTCGCTCACATTTGCCTGGAGAAAAGCTGTGGTGGCTGCCAGGTCAACAGGCGGGTTACCGTTATTGTCAGGCAACTGGATAGCTATTTCAGTAATGTCGTTGCCTACACCAAGCATTTGTTGCATGGTATGGAGCTGCACAAAGGCAAAGGCTCGTTCGGTACTTTCAAGCTCGGTGGCAAAAACGCCTTGTATGCGAAAAGCTTTGGCAATATTGGTGCCGTCAGCCCCCTGGCAGGTGATCACCACCTTTTGCCCCAGTTTACCGTTTATTTTTTTGAGCAAGCTGCGGCCGACGATAATACCGCCTTGGTTTTGGTTGCCAAACAGCGTGCCCTGCGCCGGCGGTCTGCCGATGAATGAAACGCCCTGTTCCAAATCAGGATCAATCCCCACCAGCACCAGGCCAACATGTTCTCTGCTGGTGCTGAGCATGGCGTCGGCGCGAATGCGTTGCACAACTCTTGATCCCGGCGGCAGCATTGCTGTAATCTGACGGAGTAGCTTTTCCGGGGTAATAATACGATGTTCTATCGCCGGGTCAGCAGGGTGTTGCTGATGCTCAATTTTTATATGCCCTACCAGGTTATTGATGGAATTAGAAACCATGCCCTGGACAGTGCCTCTGGAAAAGGCTGCCATGACGATCATGCTGCTGATGCCGATGATCACCGCAGTGAGGATGATTAAGGTCCTGCGTCGGTTTCTCCAGAGATTTCTCCAGGCCAGGATTATGTACATATATCTCCTCTAAACATTGTATCTAACAGGACCTGAGCGCATCCACCGGTTTCAGGTCAGGTACTTTCAGTGCCGGAATAAGCGCTGTGAAAAATGTGATGATCAGCAGGAGGGCAGGGCCAAGGCAGGCGGACATCCATGAAAGCCGGGGGTAAAAACGATCTTCAAATCCATATTGGGCCAGGAGTTCACCACCATCTCCAAAGCTGATACCCTGGTGGCTGAAATACACGGTGAGACCTATACCGATCAACGTGCCGAGCGCAATACCGGTGAAGGTCAGGAGCATTGATTCTGTCAGGATCATTCGTACCAGACGAGCCGGCCTGGCACCAATGGAAAGAAGAACGCCGAACTCTCTGGTTCGTTCAAAAAAAGCCATAAAAAAGGTGTTCAGCACGCTAAAGGCAACCACCACCACCAAAATGATATACATGATAATGCCGCTGATTAAATCAAGCTCCATGGATTGCCTGAGGCCTGGTGCCAGCTTGTCCCAGGTGAGGATGGTGAGCGAACGGAAAGCTGGGTTGCTTTGCAGGGCCTGGGTAATGGGAGTAATGTCTGCAAGGTGCTCGGCGGTGATGATGACCCGGTGTGCAGCTTTTTCCATGAAAAAGATGTGGTTAAAGTCAGCAAAGGTGATGTGAACTGTTGCCCGGTCAACGGCATCAACACCGGTTGTGTAGATGCCGATGATGGTAAACAGGGCTGCGGCAATGGAGCCGTCCTTACCTTGACCAAGCATGGTGCATTCGTCGCCGATGGTCAGTTGGAGCCGTTTGGCAAGCAGAGAACCGATCAAGGCAACGCCATGATCACCCTTTTGAAGGTATCGTCCTTGTTTGATTTGCCTGGGCAGGGTGGTGACCTTTTTCTCTTTTTCCGGCTGGATGCCGAAGATGGTTGTTCCCCTGCTTCGCTTTTCCCCAGACATCAGGGCAAAGGCCTCAGAACGGAGGGCTACGTTGCTTACCCCGTTAATGGGCTCTATCTCAGCGACAAGGTGTTGAGCGTCGGCAACCACAAGGTGCATTTCCTGGCGATCATGATAGCCAGGTGACTGCACTTGCAGGTGGCCCGTGCTTTGTCGCACGGTTGCATTGATCATATCCTCGTAGGAGCCGAACTGAAACGAGAGCATGAAGACGAGGAGGACGGCGGCAAAGACGATGGCAAGAATGGTCAGCAGGGACCTTCTCGGGTTGCGCCACACATTGCGCCAGGCCAGGATCATGTCACCCATCTTCAGCGTCCTTTTTGTTTAAGGCTCATCAGAGAGAAGGTGGTGTCGCTGATGTCCACATCAAAAACAATATCACGGTATTCGAGCCGGGTGTAATGATCTGCCTTGTTTGCCCGGCGTATCTCCCAGCGTCGTGGAAAAAGTCGGTCGTCGAGTGAGATAATATCGCTGCCGATCATCTCCTTCACCAAGACCATATCTTCGTCATAGAACGATTGACGGAGTAGGATATCGTCTTCGCGTACCAGTAATTCCTGCTTGCCCCACACCACAGGCGCTTCCTCTTTGGCAGTGGCCTCTATGGTATAATGGGTAAGGCCGTTGATGATTTCCTCGCTAATAATGCGGTGGGTGTATTCGTCGAGCACACTGTCGGATTTGGCAAGATCATTGTTGGAGAAATCCGATCCCATCCAGGATTGACTCATCATCGAGGGCGGCAATTTGATGACCCTGTTGATTTTGGGATTGTAGGTCCACATTTCCCGACCCTTTTTAAGGGTGCCGTTGCCGGCGTCTTTGGGAGGTTCCAGGACAAAAAAAAGGCCGTTCTGTCGCCCCTTTGTCCAGCCTTTCATGCGCATTGTACGTTCAAAGTCGGGGCGATGGATGGTAAGGGAAAAGGTGGCAATGGAGCTGGTGCCTCGCCAGTGGTCTATGGCATGTTCAAGAATGGTAAGAGCCTGGGAGGAGGTGTCGGCAGCACGTGAAGACGTACTCCATATCGTACAGGAAAGAAAAGTGTAAAGCAGGAAAATGTGTAAAACCATTCGAAGGGGAAAGCTCATAGCAGCGACTCCTTTGAGGTTAAGACCATATATTACACTGCTTTTCCCTCCGTATCAACCAGGATGGTATGCATTTCCTTGGGGCCGTGGGCACCGTGTACCATGTGGGCCTCAATGTCTGCGGTCTTGGACGGACCCGAGATAAAGACAAAAGAGTCCGGCAAGGGTATATTCATGAGCATGGCATAGGCCTGCTCCAGGGTTGCGAGCAGTCTGTTTATCGGTAACACGCCAATGTGGATGGAGGGAACCAGGGAGGTGGATCTTGGGCGCCCCTCAGTCGTGAGTTGAATCAGGGTAGCTGACTCTGCCACCCCCCAATCAGCTGCAGTGATGCCGATGAAACTGTTGCGAGTATTTTTTTGTATCTCGGCCCCGTTCCCGCTAGTCAGATGGAATGGAATCCGCTGTTTGGCAAGCAGTGGTCCCAGGTCCAACTGTCGAAGATCCGGGTGGTCGTGGGCGATAATTTCCTTTTGTGCGGTGAACTCCAGGCCGGCTTGTTGGGCAATGGCTGCGATGGTTGCAGCCGCGTCCTGCCAATCGGAGCAGCGGTGCACATGTAGGTTGAGTGGAGTCGCGTTGTGCTGGAAAAGAGCAACCACGTCTTGCTGTATAGGCTCGCTGCTGTCGGTCACCGGGCAGGCAATTTGTTTGTGTGCCTCAGCCAGTTCAGCAAAAGTTGCCGCTGTTCTTTGTCCTTGATTTTGGCTGCAGATGGAATGTAGTTTGTTGAAAAACATTTCGTGGTTGTTCATGCTAATCCTTTTGCCCCTTACGGACAACGTTCTTGGAAGCTATCTTGTTTTGTAGCCATTTTTGCCTGAAAGAAGATTCGGCAATCGGAGGCAGGTCCCTTGTGGTGGTCCAACCATGGAATTTGCCTGGTAGCTTGGAGACCATGTTGTCTCTGCTTAGAAAGGGGCGCTGTAGTACTCCGCTCAGCCTGATCAGGATGTGATATAGTTTTGGCGTTCGGACCAATCTGCTCCAGAGGCTGAAAAAACGATGCTCGCTTTTGTTATGCGGGGTAACATTCCATTGTGGATCACCGTAAGCCAGCTTATGGCGAAGGACAGAGAGCATCCGGGGGAGATCATTCTCCACAGGACACACTTCTTTGCAGGCACCGCACAAGGTCTCTCCCTTGCACAGATCTGCATGGTTGTTTATTCCGTGGAGCAGTGGGGTGATGACTGCTCCTATGGGCCCGCTGTACGGTGAGTTGTAGGCATGGCCGCCAATGCGTCCGTAGACGGGACAGATGTTGAGGCAGGCGCCGCAGCGAATGCAGGACAGCACCTCTTGAAAGTCTGGATCGGCAAGAATCTTGGAGCGGCCGTTGTCGATAATCACCAGGTGAAATTCCTCCGGCCCGTCAGGGGAACCTTTTTCGCTCGGTCCTCCCTGGAAACTGACATAGGTCGACAACTTTTGCAGAGCAGCCCCCCGGGTCAGGAGTTGTAAAAGGGATGCATGTTCGTCCAAAGTGGCTGCCACCCGTTCCATTCCCATCAACGCTACATGGATTTTAGGCATGGTTGTCGCCATGCGGATGTTTCCTTCGTTGGAGACCAGCGATATGTGCCCGGTTTCTGCGCAGGCAATGTTGCAGCCGGTTATACCCATGTCTGCAGAAAGGAGCTCTTTGCGCAGGGCTTTTCTGGCCTCCTGGGTCAGGGTTGGTGGATCATCGGTGTAGGGAATGTCCAATTTTTCGTGAAAAAGACGGCCGATCTGCTTTCGGTCAAGATGGATACAGGGAGCGATAATATGGGAGGCTGTATCCTGGTTGAGTTGGACAATATATTCTCCCAGATCTGTTTCGACCACCTTGATTCCCGCCTGTTCCAAGGCCTCATCCATTCCGATCTCTGCCGAAGTCATCGATTTTCCTTTGACAACCCGCTGTACCTCTTTTTTTGAGGCGAGATCCAGCACATAGTTCACCGCATCCTGGGCCGTAGGGGCAAAAAAGACATTGCCGCCCCGTTGTTCGATGTTTTTTGTCAGTTCTTCCAAAACAATATCGAGGTGAGCGAGGGTGGATTCTCTTTTTGCTTTAACTCTTTTTCGTAGGCTGGGATCTGCAAAAGAGTCCCATATGTGCAAGGCTCCTTGGCCATATCGTTGCTGAATGCCTCGCAGGCCCTTTTGCAGAGGGGCATTCTTGAGCCCCTGGTGGGCAAGGTCGGTGTACGATGCCCGTTCAGATTGCTTACTCATGGGATCCTCCATGAACGGGTTCAAGCAGTTGCGCAATATGCAGTACCTGCAGCTTTTCTCCCCGTCTTGATGCCCGTCCCTTGATATTCATCAGGCAACTGATATCACAGCCGGTGACCGTATCGGCACCGCTTGCAAGGATTGCATCCAGCTTGTCGTCAACCATGGCTGTCGATATCTCAGGATAGTGCACGGAAAAGGTGCCCCCAAACCCGCAGCATTTTTCGGAATCGTTCATTTCTACAAAATGCAGACCGCTGATATTTCGCAGGAGTTGTCGGGGTTGTTCTTTAATGCCAAGCTCCCTGGAAAGGTGGCAGGAATCATGATACGTCGCTGTACCCGCGTAGGTGGAGCCCGTGTCTGTGATGCCTAAAATATCCACCAGGTATTCTGAGAGTTCAAAGGTTTTCGCAGCTGTCTGCTGCGCACGTTGAAGCATGGCCGGGTCGTCCTCAAAAAGCAGAGGATAGTGATGGCGGACCATGTGCACACAAGAGCCTGACGGGCAGACAATAACTTCAGCATCGGCAAACACATTCAGGAAGTGGGCTGCTGCTTCAGCAGCTTGTTTACGATAACCACTATTAAATGCAGGCTGTCCACAGCATGTTTGATCTGCCGGGTAAGTAATCGGTATGCACAGGCGATCGAAGAGGTTGACCATGGCCTCGCCCACTTCCGGGAACATGGAGTCAACAAGGCACTGGATAAACAGGGAAACAGTTTTGGGTTGAGACATGGCGGTCCTCCTGACCGGATGAAATCAAGCTGAAAGAGTACATGGGCACCTTGAAAAATGCTATTCCGCCCAGTCTCTGCGTTATGCTTTAAAAATTATCCTCGGAGGTAAGCGCTAGACTCCGATATTAATTATATGCCTGCGGTAATTTTTTGCGCATGCCTTGACCTTGAACGTAATATCTAATTTTTTAAGGCACCCACATGGCATTCCATGCAGATTTTTTCGGAGATCTTTGTGGGTGCCGGGAAAAAGGTCGGCAGAATAACGAATTTTTAAAGGTGGTCTGTCAACTGGAGGGTGTATATATACGGAAATATAAAATTGGGCAAAAGAAACCGTAGTCTGTTTTTCTTTCTTAGTCTTCGCTGTTTGCTGTCCCCCAGTCGTATTTCCTTTTCAAAAACTCAAGGGTCAGGGTGGTTTCGACCTTGATTACGCCTTTAATCCGATTGATCTTATCGAGGATGGCTTCATTGAATTCCTCAAGGTCCTTAGCGATAAATTCAGCATCAATGCCGGTGTTGCCGCCGGTGGTGGCTACAATAAACCAGAGCCTGTCAATGGTTTTCAGGTGACGTGCTATCTCGTCGGTAAAGGCTGGTTCCGTATGTATTCTCAGATGGCCCACAATTGTAAATCCTAATTTAATGGGATTGCTCACTGCTACTATCTGGATGATCTCGTTTTTGATCAGCCTGCTGAGCCGACTCCTGACAGTTCCTTCTGATATATTGGTTTTTTTCGCGATATCGATATTAGAAATCCGACCATCTTGCTGGAGTAGGCTGATAATTTCACAGTCAGTGCGATCAAGCGGTTTGTCTGCTTTTTTCATGGATCCTCTTGTCTTTCTCCTTCTAAAGGAGGGGTGCTTGCTTTTATACGCTGCAACGGAAAAAAGCTGCCGGCCAATTTAATAGATGGGACTGGAATACTATTTCTAACGGATAAATTGGGTTGTGGCAATGCAAAGCAGCAAATAGATATATTTTTTTGAGGGATTGTAGTTCTTTTTTATGCTCAAAATTCGAATAACGTAATTAGCGTGCTTGACATTGGGCGTTTCGTCTTTTAGAGTACATGGAAATACGAATAACATTATTTTTCAGCTTTACTGTTAAGGTTTATCGAAGAATCCTTGGTTGGTACAAAATGCCCTCCGGCCGGTAATCTGAGAAATAATACTGTCATCGAACCGGTAGGTTAACGTTTAGCAATAAGGAAAAAGCCATGACATCACCAATAGATGTAAACGACTATGATGTTGAAGAGATGGTTTCCCACGATAAAAACAGTCTGTGGCACCATCTCAAATCTCACACCTGCTTTGAAAACGGGGAGCAGATGATTGTGGTGGAAGGGGATGGGTTAAAGATTAAAGATATCCGGGGCAATGAATTTTTAGATGCCACCTCCGGCGGGGTGTGGAGCGTCATGGTCGGCTACGGACGCGAATCCATTGCCAGGGCAGTGTATGAGCAGTTGAAGGTAATGCCCTACTTTGCAGGTGCTTACGGTAATATCCCCTCCATCAGGTTTGCTGCTAAACTTCTTGAACTCCTCCCAAGGCTGGACAAGGTCTATTTTTCCAATTCCGGATCCGAGGCCAATGAAAAGGCGTTTAAAATGGTACGCCTGGCCTCTAATATTATTTCGTCGCGCAAAGGCAAATACAAAATCCTATATCGGGATCGCGACTATCACGGAACAACTGTGGCAACTATGAGTGCAGGCGGGCAGTTTGAGCGTAAAAAAGGGTTTGGTCCGTTTGTGGAGGGATTTGCCGAGGTTCCGCATTGTTTGTGTTATCGATGCCCTTTTGACAAAACCTATCCTGAGTGCAATATCGATTGTGCACGGGCGGTGGAAGAGGTGATCTTGAAAGAGGGTGCTGATTCTGTAGGCGGTTTCGTGGTTGAACCAATCACCGCCGGCGGTGGTATTATTATGCCGGTCAAAGAGTACTTTCCCATTCTCCAGGATATCTGCAAAAAATATGGCGTGTGGCTCATCATGGATGAGGTGGTATGCGGTTTCGGCAGGACCGGTAAGTTTTGGGGCCATGACCATTTTGATGTGGATCCTGATATCGTGACCATGGCCAAGGGGCTGGCAAGTTCCTATGAGGCACTCTCAGCCACTGTGGTGAAGCAGGAAATATACGACATGTTTCTCAATGATCCCAACAACCCGGAAGAACAGACAAACTTTTTCCGTGATATTAGCACCTATGGTGGCTGTACCGCGCCTATGGCTGCTGCATTGGAGAGCACCAGAATTATTGAAGATGAATGTCTTGTCGAAAACAGCCGGAAAATGGGAGTCCTGCTGTTGGAAAAACTTCAGGCATTAACCAACTTGCCTGTTGTCGGTGATGTAAGAGGTATTGGCCTTTTCAGCGGTCTTGAATTGGTGCTGGATAAGAAGGATAAAACTCCGGTAAGCGAAGCGCAGATGGGGCAGCTGATGGCCAATATTCTGGCGGAAAAGGTGATTGTCGGTCGTACCAACTCAAGTCTCCCCGGGTTGAATACAACCCTCTATTTTGTTCCTTGCCTGACAGTGATTGAGGAGGAGGTTGACGAGATTGTGGCTGCCGTGAAAAAGGCCATTGAAAAGACCTTTGCAGAGTATCTTGCAACAGCGGTTTAAATAAAAAAACAAACCAGTAGTGTTGGGCGAGTTTATTCAGGCCGTTTACAAGGCCATAGTCAGGAGTAAGGAGAAGTGACAATGAGTATCAGGGTAATGCAGAATTATATTAATGGCGACTGGGTGGATTCAACCACCGATGTTTTTGGTACTGTTTCCAATCCGGCTCTGGGAGAACAAATTGCCTCAGTCCCTTATGGAAACGCTCAAGACGTGAATATGGCTGTACAAGCAGCGGTTGATGCTTTTCCAGAATGGAGAGAGACGCCACCCCTGGCTCGTGCCAGGTACCTTTTTCGTTTGAAGGATGCCTTTGAAGAAGAGTTTGAAGAAATAGCCCGTGTCCTCACCATAGAGCAAGGAAAGGCTATTGATGAATCCAGGGGTGAAGTTCGGCGCATGATTGAAAATATTGAGCATGCAACGGGAGTTACCACCATGATGACCGGTTACTGCCTGGAAGACATTGCCCAGGGAGTTGATTCCTCCCTTTATCGGCAGCCAATGGGCGTTTTTGCCTGTATAGCCCCTTATAATTTTCCGGCCATGGTACCCTGGTGGTTTCTTCCCTATGCCCTGGTGACGGGCAATACCTTTGTGCTAAAGCCATCAGAGCAGGTGCCCATGACCCAGAATCGCATCTTTGAGGTGATCGATGATGTCGGATTTCCAGAGGGTGTGGTCAACATGGTGAATGGGTCCAGGGATGTGGTCAACGCCATTCTTGAGCATGAGGATATTGAGGGGGTTTCTTTTGTTGGTTCCACCCCCACCGCGAAATATATCTATGAACGATGTGGTGCTACCGGGAAAAGAGTCCAGTCATTGGGTGGCGCGAAAAATATTGTAGCAGTCATGCCTGATGCCGACGTTCAAGCAGGCATGCCTTCGCTGATTACTTCCTTTTTCGGCTGTGCCGGGCAACGTTGCCTGTCTGGTTCCATTCTCTCTCCTGTGGGCGAGGGGGCTGATGCTTTTGTCGATAAGTTTGTCGCCGCTACCAAGGCAATGAAGGTCGGTGATGGGTTGGATGAAAGCGTAGCCATGGGACCGGTAGTGAGCAAGGCGCATCAAGAGCGGGTTTTAGCATACATAGAAAAGGGAGTAGCTGAGGGTGCCGACCTGATTCTTGACGGTCGGAATTTTAGTGTGGCTGGGTATCCTGACGGGTTTTTTGTAGGGCCTACTATCTTTGATAATGTGACCCCGGACATGACCATTGCCAGGGAGGAAATCTTTGGTCCGGTGGTGAGCATCATTCGCTCCGAGACCTTGGATGATGTCATACAATTGGTCAATACCCGTAACTTTGCCAATGCTGCCTGTATCTACACCCAGAATGCAAAAGCAGTTCGTGAAATGCGGTATAAGGCAGCCCCGGGCATGATAGGGGTCAATATCGGCATTGCTGCTCCAATGAGCTTTTTCCCTTTTGGTGGCTCAGGCAATTCCATGTTTGGTGATATCAAAGGGCATGGAAGGGAGATTTTTCAATTTTTTACCGATACCAAGGTCGTGATTGAAAGGTATTTCTAACAGGGAAGAATGTTCCATTTCTTTTGTGAGTGTTAAG
The DNA here is from genome assembly GCF_016918565.1 of Desulfogranum marinum. Classification (GTDB taxonomy): domain Bacteria; phylum Desulfobacterota; class Desulfobulbia; order Desulfobulbales; family Desulfobulbaceae; genus Desulfogranum; species Desulfogranum marinum. The sequence continues at coordinate 47,929 of NZ_JAFFQD010000008.1, read as the reverse complement.
GGGACTGATTTTGTTCATGTCTATTGGTGAACATGAACCTCCCCCTTGTTTCATCTAGCGATAGAAGAAGATCAGTCCCCTTTTTTGTAAGAAAAAGGCAAAATATAATAACACATTATTAGGTCGTTAAGAGGTAGCTATGCCCCTTGTTAATTTTGGCAGTATCCTCGGCTTTGCTGAGGAAATAGAAAAACAGCATTTGAAATTTTTATCCCAGGCATCTGGTAATCCTGACTGTGACCAACACCGTGCTTTGTTTGAATCTCTGGCAAAGAGCGCCAAAAAAAGAGTTGCTGAAGTACAGCGAGTGAGGCGGGAAAATGTATCGGAGATGGTACTGGCGGCAATAGAAGGGTTTGAGCGGGATGCATATCAGGTGAAGGTTGAAGATGGTTCCGCTCCGGCGCTAGCCCAACTTGCAGCAAAGGCGGAGGCGTTGGCGGAACGTTCCGTATGCTATTATCAAAAGGCTGCTGAAAAATTACAGGGTCAGGCTGATGTGGCAAGGGCAATGAAGGGCTTGGCAAAAAAACACGCAAAAGAGAAGAAAAAACTTGCAGCACTACTTCTTAATTAATGGTGAATAAGGAACCGTCGTTATTTTAGCCAGGATTTGGTTCAGCCGTTGCCGGAGAAATGTTTCGTAGAGTAACAAGTAGCAGGCAGAGGCCAGATACGACAAGAAAATTCCTGTGTACACCCCGGTGAGTGGATAAAGCAAGTGAATGCAGCATGCAAAAAGAATCAGGGCCAGCATGCCTTGCGGCAGTTCACGAAAAAGAGGGCCCATCACTGTGGGACCGTAGTGGATGTGCAGGATGACCGCAGTGGGGAGAATGGTGGTCGGAAAAGCGGAAAACAAGCCTGACCACCTGGGGCCAACTATTGCAGCTGTGCCGGTTACAAGCAGGATAATAGCAGCAGCGGCAAAGGCTCGGTAACAGAGAATCAAAGGAGTTAATCGTATTTTCCTTTTTTTAACCCCGGAAGCGGAAAAGCGAAATAAAACAGCTGTTACAGCCAGCGTCAGTAATACCAGCAGGTGTCGTAGCCACATTTCGGATGGTATTCCCTGCATTATCATAAAGGCGGTTGCAAAATAGGCGGAGAGACTGGTCAGGATTGACAGGGTAATATTAAGCAGACGGGAGAGAGTCGCACTCATTGCAGCCGTACTACTGTACACCAGGCAAAATACCACGGCGGCAACGACTCCCTGGATAGACCAGAGGGCGCTCTGGGACGCAAACAAGGTCCCTTGCTCCAGTCCGATGAAAAACAGAGATAATCCCATTCCCAGGGGAAAGCCGAGCAAGACTCCAGCAAATCGAGGCGACAGACGCTCGGCAATCCAGGTAATACCCAATACCATCAGGGCGGAAAGCCCTATTTTCCACAAAATCATCAGCAAGATACTTACATCAAGTCAAAGAACCTGGGAATGAACAGGGACAGATCTGGAAAGAGGACCACTGCCACCAGGGCAAGGATCATTGCCAGTACCATGGGAATCACAGCCTTGAAAGTATTCTCTATTCGGATGTTAGCCAGTTGGGTTGTAACGTAAAGGTTGACCGCAACCGGCGGTGTAAACTGGCCAATGGCAAGATTCAGCGTCATGACCACCCCAAACCAGACGGGATCCCATCCAAAGTGGGCAATAATCGGCATGAAGATGGGGAGGAAAATGTAGAAAATCGAGATGGCATCGATCAGCATGCCGCCGATAAAAATCAGGAGATTAATCAGGATCAGGACCACCCATTCATTCTCACTGATGCCCATCAGCATTCCGGCAAAGGTATCCAGGATACCTACAGTAGAGCCGGCCCAGGAAAAAAGACCGGCAAAAGCGACAATAAGCATAACAATGGCAGAGGCTTCAGATGCCTCAACCAGAATGGTGTAGGCAGATTGAAGCGTCAGGGTGCGATAAATAACAAATCCTAGCAGTAAGCTGTAAAATACGGCGACCACAGCCGCCTCAGTGGGGGTAAAAATACCTCCGTACAGGCCGCCGAGAATAATAATCGGTGCCAGCAATCCCCAAAACGCCTCTCGAAAGGCTTTGAGTAAACTTGGTTTTTCTTCCCTTGCCTCTTTTACCGCACCATATCCCTTTTTTCGTGCTACCCATACAGCTGGAATCAGCAACGAAAGACCGGCGAGGAAACCGGGAACAGCCCCGGCAGCAAAGAGGGCGGGCACCGAGGTATTGGTGATAGCGCCGTAGATGATCAGGGCGATGGAAGGGGGAACGATAATGGCTGTTGAGCCTGCAGCTGCGATGAGTGCGGCACTGTAACCACGGCTATACCCCTGGGCATACATGGCCGGGATAAGAATAGCCCCTATGGCTGCTGAATCAGCCGGGCCGGAACCGGAAACACCGCCAAAGAACACGCACACGGCAATGGCCACAATGGCCAATCCACCTTTTCTTCTCCCTACCAGCAAATTGGCGAAATGGATGATACGCTGGGAAATACCGCAACGCTCAAGGATAAAGCCGGCAAGTATAAAAAGGGGTATGGCCAGCAGGGGAAATTTGGCAATGCCTGCAAAAAAATTGGGGGCAATAACCGGGGTGCCGAGATCTGCTGCCCAAATGACCAGAAAGGTCGGCATGGCAATAGAAATAGCTATGGGCGCACCGGCAAGCAATAACGCAAAAAATCCGACAAAGAGCAGGATACCCATTATTTTTGCTCCCGAAAATCTGCAACAGCCGCCACCACTATCCGGTAAACTATCAAGCTGCAACCGATGGGAATACATGCTGTATACCACCATTGAGGAAGGCCAAGCGATTCAGAGGTGATTTCAAGCAACCGCTCATCAAGTAGTTGTTTGTAACCAAGATAGCCCAGGAAAGCAAACAGGCTGGCTCCTGCTAAACCGATCACAAAATTAAGCCGGCGTCTGACGGAACGTGGGAGTTTTTCCTGGAAAAAAAGCATACGTAGATGACGCCGTCTCCGAAAAGCACTGGACGTGCCGAAGAGGGTTAACCATACCAGGGCGTTAATTTCCAGCTCCTCGGTAAAAGCCAGCGGGTATTCAAAAATGTAGCGGGTCACAACGTTGGCAAAGGCCAAACATGCCATTCCGGCCAGTAACGAAGCACCGAGCACCTCTTCCAGGTGCTCGGCTATCCAGCGTAAACGTGTATGCATCATTTATTTTTGCGAAGCCTCAATCGCCTTTTCAGCTGTAGCAACCAGGTCTTTTCCTATCTTGCTGACCCACTTGTCGTATACTGGTTTGGTTTTTTCACGAAAGGCCATACGTTCCTGCTGGTTAAGTACGACAACTTCCATGCCATTGCTGCGTAGTGTTTCAAGAGCGCTCAAATCGGGGGCGATCAGGCCCTTGCGAACGATGGCCCGTTGCTCGGCACCTGCTTCAATGGCAGCTTGGCGGATAATTTCCTGGTCTTCCGGGGTGAAACTTGCCAACACCTTGTTGTTAACGGTAAACATCAGTGGGTCAATAACGTAGCGCCAGATGGTTGCGTATTTATGGAATTGCCAGATTTTTACCGGGATCTCGATGGCTACCACCGGATTTTCCTGACCATCGACTACGCCTTGCTGAAACGCTACTTGGGCATCGCCCCAGTTCATGTTGACCGGGTTGGCACCGAGCGCTTTCATTGTATCGATAAAGATCGGTGTACCGACTACACGTACCTTCATCCCATGCAGGTCTTCCGGCTTGCTGACAGGGCCCTTGGAGTTGGTTAATTCACGAAAACCGTTTTCGCCCCAGGCAAGCAGCGTAACCCCTTTATCGTGGAGGAGATTTGCAATTTCGGCACCCACCTCTCCGCCTGTGACGGCATCCAGTGCTTTGTAGTCAGGAAAGAAGAAAGGGAGGTTGAAAAGGTTGAGTGGTTTGATGGTGGTAGACCAGTTAATGGTGGAGGCAAAGCAGAATTCAGCCACACCCTGACGGTGAATCAGGAATTCATTGGTCTGTTTACCGGCCATGAGCGAGGAAGAAGTGTACACTTTGATATTAATTCGGCCATCAGTACGTTCGCGAACCAGATCGGCAAACTTGGTAGCACCGGCACCCCAAGGAAGTTTTGGGCCGACAACAACACTCATCTTGTATTCTTTTTTGTAGCCGTTCGCCGCCAGAATCGTACTGGGGATAATCATGCTCATGGCAACAAAAAGAAGAAACAACCCTGATTTCTTAAGCATAGCGACTCCTTAATTTTTGGTGAAAATGTAAACGGAATGGTAACGGTTGAGCGAATAACAAATACCCTTACTGTCACCTGAACCTGTAACTGTCCCGCAAAGTTCCTGATGCGCACAAGGAGGCTGGATAGCTATAAAATGTTATAGCTTCCATCCTGATACTGCGCAGGTGGACGGGTGCTGAAGTTACATAGGATATAATGGTCGCTGATGATAGAGGAAAGGGGGGGAGAGGTCAACCTTAAATCCAGTCGGACACGTTAGAGAAATGCTCTGCTCTTATGTTGTGGTTTGCTTGGCAATCGCTAGAGTTTTGCGTATTTTTTTCAGCAAATTTATCATTTGAAACGGCTTAGAGATAAAACCATCCGCACCAAGCTCGGTTGCCCGCTTGACGCTTTCAGTCGGGATGTAACCGCTAGCCACCAGAATACACACATTCGGGTCTAATGCCTTTAGCTTACGGATGGAATTGAATCCTCCCATGCCAGGCATGTTTAAATCCATGATTACAATATCGATTGTGTTTTTATTGGCAGCATAAATGCGGATGGCCTCTTCCCCGCTCTCGGCAAGAAGAGTTGCGTATCCATGGGTGGTGAGTATCTCAGCCGCTATTTCTCGAACAATGGCCTCATCATCAACGATCAAGACGGTTTCATTTCCACCCAAATCAACATCTTCTTTTTGTGGCTTTTTCGGGCGCTCATGTTGGCGGACAATGGCTGGAAAATAAATGGTGAACTCGGTCCCTTTGCCGGGGCTGCTAACGCACTGAATATATGCTCCATGTGACTGTATAATGCCATAAACTGTCGACAACCCGAGGCCTGTGCCCTGTCCAACTTCTTTGGTTGTAAAAAAAGGCTCAAAAATTCTCTCCAGGATAGCTTGATCCATACCAGGGCCGTTGTCGGCAATTTTCAGCATTACATTTGGCCCCTGGGTTGCTTGAAGGTGCTTTGCGCAAAAAGCAGCATCCAGACAAGTGTTTGCCGTGGAAATGGAAAGTGTACCTCCATCCGGCATGGCTTGATGGGCATTAATAGCCATATTGAGGATGATTTGTTCAATCTGGATCGGATCAGCGTTAATCGTATGCAGGTTCGGAGCAAGGTCTATCTTGATATCAATCATCTTGGGGATGGTATGGTCAAGAATGGTTCGGACCTGCGTGACTTGCTCATTGAGATTAAGCGGACCCAGGGCACTTTCTACTTTTCTGCTTAAGGTCAGAAGTTGCCTGATCAGATCAGCTGCCCGTTCACAGGCTTGGAGAATACCTTGGAGGTGTGAATAATTTTTGCTGGTTGGATCGCAGGTAGTGAGCATGAGCTGGGTATAACCTGATATTCCCTGGAGCAGATTGTTGAAATCATGGGAAATGCCCCCTGCAAGATTGCCTATGGCTTCCATCTTTTGTGACTGAAGCAGTTGTTCCCGGAGCATCTTGTTTGTTTGTTCTGCTTTTATTCGGTCTGTTATATCCAGAGCCAGGGAGGCAACGCCGACGAAATCGCCTTGACTGTTTAAAAGCGGGGTGTTGAACCATTCGCAGGTTTTAATTTTTTTGTCTTTGGTCAGATTGGTATTTATCTGCCGTATACTACCTTTCTGGTTGCTTATTTTTTTCCATAAAATAGATAGTTGTTCCTTTTCTTCTTCAGGGACGAGCAACTCAAAAGGCGTTTTGCCCATTGCCTCATCGCGTGAAAAACCAAAGATTACCTCTGCGGCTTTATTCCATTCAACGATTTGAAAATCGAGGTTCCACTCAATAACTGCAAGCGGGGTATGCTGCACGTGCATGGAGAGGTGCTGTGCCTGAAGGCGGAGTTTTTCTTCGGCTTTTTTTCGTTCGTGTACTTCTTGTTCCAATTTGGCAGTTCGTGCTAGAACCCGTTGTTCAAGCATTGCTTTTGCATCAAGCACGGTGAGAAACAACCAGATGGCCGTTAAAAAGAGCAGTAAACAGAAGAGAATATACAAAAACGGGTAAATTGATCTGCACACCAACTTGACATTAATGTGGCCAATGGTGGTACCGTTAAAGGTGATGGGTTCTTTCAGTTGGTAAGTACGGAGGAGACCAAGGGCTAAAAATAAGTTTTCGATTTGTGTATAGGGTTCTCCGTCAATGTGTAAAAACACCTGGTCCTGTTCGTCAAATATGGTTGCGTGCTCGTACCTGTTTGCTTTGACAGCCAGCATTAGATATGCTTTTGGGGCCTGCGATTCATAGGACCACAGCGATGTGCTGACAACCGTGGCATGGTTTTTTAACTGGTCGATTTGGTAAGCAATCACATGTCGTTGATAAAAGAAAGCAAAGAGGGAAAAGACAGTCAGGGAGAGTACAACCAGTAACCCCATGATTGCTTTAATGCTTAGACGTTTTTTAGTATGGAATGGGTGCACTTTTTTCCTCTTATGGAGCCGGCTTGCAATTCTTATTGAATTATATTGCTCATCGGGCCCACTGTTTTGAGAAAAATTCTTGTTTTAAGCAGGCAGAAGCAAGCAAGATTTTTTTTTGTGTGTATATTAAAATGAGTTTTAAGTGCTTAATTGCTGTTGTGATCTTATCATAATTGTAATTGTTACCATGTACTTATTGGTTGGTCGAGCAAATATAAAAAAAATGCTCCCAGTCAGTGTGATGGTACTTTTGTTGCTTTGTCGTTCCAGCAAATTGCTCTTGCCAAAGGATGGAATACTGTCCTCCAGATTCATATTTATACCCGTATCTGTTTAGGGCAATCGGTTCTGGGTTGGCATTTTTTCACGGTAACTTTTAACGGAGAATATTCTCCAGGGAAAAAAAATGGGTATGCTTCGTATTGTTGAAAAAGGCTCTGATTTTAACAAGGTGATCTCGTTCCCTCATTTTTATATGAATGATTTTTCTGTGTTGGGTCTTGTTGTAAGTGAACTCCCAAAAGCGGTGGACGCCCTGCAGGACAAAGGGATTCTTGTGCAGCAAGAACAAGAGACAACGTGGATCTCGTTTGTAGACAAACAACAATTGGACACCATCCTCGGAGAACTCACAGCCGGGCAGATCAGGTACACTCTTTCTGACCTTGTCAGCTGCACCTATCAAGGCTGATGAGCTTCTTTCCGCCGGTTCGGCGGGAAAAAGATACATGCTGTAGGGAAGTCTCCTACATCCCATTTGTTTGGCTGCTTTGTAGCTATTTAACAGTAACCTACAAAATCTGTTTTTACCTCTGCGAACGAACAAACAGGAAAACATAAGCCTTGCTATTAAAGTTATCCAGCCTGTTTGTACGCATCTGGAGCACCGTTGAAGCCTTACAGCTCGAAGGGAAGGCGAGGTTCTTTGTTATTGGCTGAAAAGTTACGTTTCGTTTTGAAAAGAGTGAATGAAACAGAGTCCATTTTGTGATAGGAATTTCTTGCCTGGATTGTGTGTTGCGACTATAACAGGCCTTTCTTTTCGACGTGGAGATCGTGAATGACAAGAAAAGGGAGATCGTGAATGACAAGAAAAGCAAAAGAAGAGCGGCAAAAAGCCGTTGAAGTTGTGTGCCCGAAATGTCGTCAAACTCAGATAGTCTATTTCCCTAAAGAGACGATGCCTGTCTGTCAGTATTGTCGAATTGAAATGGTGCTAAAAGAAATTTTGACCGAAGGGAAGTACGGCTGAAGTATAAAAGAGCTGTAAGAGTCTGAAAATTAAATATATCTGCAAAGGAGAAAATGATGAAACAGGGAATGAGGCTTGTAGCACTGGCTTTACTCGGTGTTGTTGCAATGGTGATGAATGCGACAGCTGCTGATATAGACCTTGCCGGCAAATCTACCATTGAATCCATTTTAAAGCGCGGGGAACTGCGATGCGGGATTGACTCGGGTTACATGCCATTTGAAATGACCGATAAAAACGGAAAATTTATTGGATTTGAAATTGATCTTGCCCGTGAGCTTGCCAAGTCAATGGGCGTGAAGTATGTGCCTGTCAACATGGCTTTTGACGGTATTATTCCAGCCTTGCTGACTGATAAAATCGACATTATCACTGCAGGTATGACTGTAACCCAGGAACGTAATCTGAAGATTAATTTTGTGGAACCCTTCATTGTTATCGGCCAGACTCCTATGATCAACAGCAAGCATCAGGGTAAGGTGAAGAGTTACCGTGACTTGAACGATCCGGCATTTACGATTGTTTCCAAGCTGGGAACCACCGGCGAGATGGCAGCAAAACGGTATCTGCCCAAGGCCAACTACAAATCGTTTGAGACTGAAACCGATGCCGCGCTCGAAGTCCTGAACGGTAAAGCAGATGCCATGATTTATGATTTGCCCTTTACTTCTATCTTTACCGCAGAACAGGGTGGCGACAAACTGTTCCTGATTAAAGAGCCGTTTACTTTTGAACCGCTTGCCTGGGGTATTCGTAAGGGTGACCCCGATTTTATCAACTTCCTGAATAATTTCATGCATCAGATCAAAAATGACGGGCGTTACCAGAAGCTGTATCATAAATGGTTTGAAAGCACTGAATGGCGTAAAAATATGCAGTAAGTCTTTTTTTTATACCGGGAGAGATTCTCTCTCCCGGTTTCCTTTTTTCCTGCGGTATCTTTCATGTTTGACTCATCAGCACGTGCTCAGCAAACCCGGAAGTATAATCTGTTTTGGTACAGCGTTTTTGTCGTTATAGTCATTGGTAGCCTTGCCGGGCTCTATGCTGCTACCCTGCAGGTTGATTATGTCTGGCGATGGAACAGGATTCCAAAATATTTTTACTACGAAGAACAGATTGATATTCGGACTGAAATTGAAGGGGTTGTTAGTGGTATAACGCTCAATGGTGAGACTGCCCAGATCGAAGTGTCTGGAGAAGATGAATTCACTGAATCATACACTGTCCCTGCCGGCGGTATTGTCGTCAATGAAAACGATACTGTCTTTATGGGTGACGTGCTGGGTCGGGAAACCAAGTGGCAGGCAGGTCTATTACTCGTCGGGCTGTGGGTAACCTTAAAGGTTAGTTCTATTGCCATTGTTTTTGGCGTAATCCTGGGCCTGCTTACCGGGCTTGCACGGATTTCTCAGAATCCTGCATTGCGGATGTCGGCAATTACCTATATTGAACTGATCCGTGGCTCACCGTTGCTGGTTCAAATTTTTATCTGGTATTTTGTACTGGGTACTCTGATAAATTCAATGTTGGCAAATATAGGCCTTGGTCAGATTTCACCGCTGTGGTTCGGGGTGGCCTCCCTTGCCATTTTTGCCGGGGCCTATGTGGCAGAGATTGTGCGGGCTGGTATCCAATCTATTCATCCCGGCCAGGTGGAGGCCGCCCGCTCACTGGGAATGTCCAAGTATCGGGCCATGCGTCACATTATATTGCCACAGGCATTTCGAAGAATTCTGCCGCCTCTTGCCGGGCAGTTTATCAGCATGATTAAGGATTCCTCATTGCTGGGGGTTATTGCCATTCGCGATCTGACCAAGGCTACCAGGGAAGCCGTAACCAGTAGTTTGCAGCCCTTTGAACTGTGGTTTTTATGTGCAATTCTTTATCTGGTGCTGACATTTGCCTTTTCCATGTTTGTTCAGTATCTGGAGCGTAAATCCGTACAATAACCACTCTTCCGAGGGTAGAAATTTACAATGATAGAAGTCAAAAATATATTTAAAACTTTTTACGCCCCTGAAGAGATACAGGCGCTGTACGATGTTACCCATACCATTGAGCAGGGGCAGGTCGTTGTTGTTATTGGACCGTCAGGGTCTGGTAAATCAACTTTTCTTCGCTGTCTGAACCGATTGGAATACCCCGATTCCGGACATATTTTTATTGATGGGGTTGATATCCTATCGCCGAAAACAGATATTAATAAAGTCCGTGAAGAAGTAGGAATGGTGTTTCAGTCTTTTAACCTGTTTCCCCACAAAACGGTGATTGAAAATCTGACTATTGCTCAGCAGGTTGTGCGTAAGCGATCGAAAAAAGAAGCTGTGTCCATCGGGATGTCGCTGCTCAACAAGGTCGGTATCCGTGACAAGGCTGGTGTGTATCCTGCGCAACTTTCAGGGGGGCAACAGCAGCGGGTAGCCATTGCCCGTTCCCTGGCCATGGAACCTAAGGTTCTGCTTTTTGACGAACCCACATCCGCCCTGGACCCGGAAATGATAGGTGAAGTGTTGGATGTAATGAAAACTCTGGCCAAGGAAGGCATGACCATGGCGGTTGTCACCCATGAAATGGGTTTTGCCAGAGAAGTAGCCGACGAGGTGCTGTTTATGGATGCGGGGAGAATAATGGAAAAAGGTTCGCCCGAGCACTTTTTTATTAATCCTGAATCCGAACGTACCAAGTTGTTTCTCAAACAGATCTTATAAGTACGATTTTTTTGATATATTATGCAGGGCCGTACATCTCAATCCCGCTCATACGCCACGCCATGGGTATCCCTTGGCTATTCTCTCCGTTTTATTTTCCGCTATCCCAAGGTACTGAGTGTCAGCATGATGCTGGTAGTGGCTACAGGGTTGCTCACCTGGCTGGGCACTTACGAAAGTCTCGCCTTCATTGATTCGCTGACCGGTGATTTTTTTGCTCACCCGCCTGAGCCCGATCATTTCTGGAGTTGGCCGCTGGTGTGGGGGTGGAGCGCATTGCGATGGCTTTTTTTAATCGTTTCCCGTGTGATAGCCTTTTATTTAGCCTTTCTGTTGGCCTACTGCCTGACCACGCCTGGCTATGTTTTTTTGAGTTTTCTTGCCGGAAATCGTTTTACCGGTCAGGCCAGGGAAGGAGAGGCATCCATGACACTTATCGGGATGTGCATTGATCTGATTGAGGGCGTAAAGATTGCAATGGTCGGTATTGTGGTAACCATTGTTGCTCTGTTGCTAAATTTTCTTCCTGTCATAGGCCAGGCAAGTGCCTTCCTTTTGTATGTTTTTTATTCCGCCCTGATGTTTATTGATTTCCCATCGTCGCGCTATCGCTGGAAACTGGGGCAGAAAATAGGTTGGATCAAAAAGCACCGGAATCAGGCTTTTCGCCTTGGCTTGCTTCCTGCGGTTGTCAGTATCATTCCATTGATCAATATCTTTTTTATGGCGCTGTTGTTTCCCCTTTTTACGGTTCATACCACTCTTAATTATCTGAGCATTGAAGGGCGGCGTTAATTTATAGATCGATTCGTCTTTTAGTATTCCCGCAGTTTCTCCTCTTTGCCGTCATCTTCACGGAAAGGATTCGACTCGTCTTGTGCATCTCGTTCTATTGGTTATTGTTTAAGTTTCAGGATAAATAACAGACACTATTTTTCGTAGCAGAAAGTAATCCCAGCCAACGAGTGAAGCCCTATGGAACATATATCAGCCGATTTGCTGGTTATTGGCAATGGCATTGTCGGTGCCTCCACTGCGCTTCAACTAAAAAAAAAGTGTCCAAAGCTCAACATCTTGCTGCTCGACAAAGAGCAACATTGTGCCGGTCATCAGACCGGTCATAATTCAGGAGTTGTACATGCAGGCGTTTATTATAAGCCTGGCAGCCTTAAAGCTGAATTGTGCAAAAAGGGTGTTGAACTGACAAAAACGTTCTGTTTACAGCACAATTTGCCCTATGTGCAATGCGGCAAGCTCCTGGTGGCGACCTCTGATCTGGAAATGGCAAGGATGGAGGCGCTACGTAAAAGATGCTATGAGAATGGCATCACTGTCCAAACCATATCTGCACCAGAACTCAGACGGCGTGAGCCAAATATTACAGGCAAAGGGGCTCTGTTAGTTAAAGCGACCGCGATTACCGATTATCCCGAAATCACCAGGCAGATGAACAGGTTATTTAGAGATCTCGGCGGTAAAACACTTTTCGGTGCCGAAGTGGTTAAAATCCAGGAGGTGGAACAGGAGGTTCGGGTGCAAACAGCAGGCAATCGTATCCATGCTGTAAATGTGGTTGTTTGTGGTGGCCTGATGGCTGATCGACTGGCGAGAATGATGGGCATTGCTCTTACGTTTCAGATTGTTCCGTTCAGGGGAGAATACTACCAGCTACCATCTCGTCTAAGATCTCTAGTAAAACACCTTATCTATCCTATCCCCGATCCAGATCTTCCTTTTCTTGGGGTCCATCTTACACCAATGGTTAATGGCTCGCTGATTGTAGGTCCCAATGCAGTATTGGGTTGGAAAAGGGAAGGATATGGTCGTTTCAATGCGAGCATTAAGGATATAGCACAGATGGTACAATATAAGGGGTTCTGGAAAGTGCTAGGCCATAATTTGCATGCCGGAATTGAGGAGACGATCGACTCGTTGTATAAACCGGGTTACCTCAAACGGGTGCAAAAATACTGCCCCCGGATAAGGGCGAAAGATTTATTGCCCTATCCTGCAGGTATCCGAGCACAGGCGGTCATGGAAGATGGCAGCTTGGTGCATGATTTTCTTTTTGCAGAGACAGGCAGATCGCTGCATGTCTGCAATGCCCCTTCACCGGCTGCTACATCGGCCCTTCCGATCGGCGACTATTTGTTAACCAAGGCTGCTGAAAAATTCAGTCTGTAAGAGGAGCGCAGTGAAAACAGTTGTCTTTAAGTATGGCAATAAGGAGGTAGCCATAAAGCTTCCTGGTCGGGCGCAACTGCTTTATGGAACCGAGCCGCCGGCATCAGTAGGCAAAGAAAAATTTGTCAGTGGTCTGGATCAGCTCATCGGCAACCAGGCTTCCAAGGGGCCCATAGCAATCATCGTGGCGGATAAAAACAGGTTGTGCGGTTATCCGCAGGTTCTCCCCTGGGTTATGGAAACCTTGAAAAAAAGATCCATAAATGATGATCAGGTTACTTTTTATATCGCCTATGGGACCCATTTACCACAGTCAGAAGACGAGTGCCTTGCGGCATACGGAGAAGTGTATCAAAAGTACCGGTTCATTCATCATGACTGCACCCAACAGGATGCATTTGTTATGTTGGGAGCAACGCGCCAGGGGACACAAGTAAAGGTACGGCGGGATGTTGTTGAGTCCGGATTTATTCTTACTCTCGGGGCTGTCTCACATCACTATTTTGCAGGGTATGGAGGCGGGAGGAAGTTGCTTTTTCCAGGATTGGGGGAAAAAAAGGCTATTTATACGAACCATGGACTTTTTCTGGATAAAGAAAACGCACGACTCGCTCAAGGATGCTGGCCTGGAAACCTTGATGGTAATCCTTTGGCAGAGGATCTTCAAGAAATTCACGAGATGCTTCCCAACTACCGATCCATCCATGCTGTTTTAGACAGCAAGGGTAAACCGGCTAGCTACCATTTCGGGAAAAACTACGACGATTTCCTTGATGTCTGCAGGATGCTGGACGATTGTTATAAGATTGAAGTTGAAAAGCCATTTGATCTGCTTTTTGCCTCAGCAGGCGGTTTTCCGAAGGATATTAACATGATTCAGACACATAAATCTCTCCATAATGCTGCCAATCTGGTCCGAGATGGAGGAAAACTGGTCATGTTTGCAGAGTGTCGAGACGGGATTGGGTCAACAACCTTTTTGCCGTATTTTGAGATGGGCGGATGGGATAATGCGTTTAAGGCATTAGCAGATAATTATACCGGCAACGGTGGTACCGCTCTATCCATGATGGAAAAAACAAACCGAATCAACATAGCTTTAGTGACCAGTTTGCCTGGTGATATTTGTGCAAAATTACACGTCGAGAAACAGACACTCGAGCAGGCTGCCTGTTCCTTCAATGGTGTAACCGGCAGGATTGGAGTTGTGCAAAATAGTTCTCTCCTGGTTTCGGATCGTATGTCAAACGTTTCGTAGATTGGGTCATTGAAATCTTTGTATAAGGTATTGGAAAATACGTCCTGTCAAGAAATGTAAAAACAGAAAGGGAGATTGAATAATAGGGTTTTCGCCCAAGGTTGAGGCATGTCGGAAAAAAGACAATAAGCCTATACCCACTATCGGAGTCTTCGCATTGCTCTGAGGGTATCTTTTCACATAACGAGGTAAGCGCAGGCTGTGAGAGATTGGATGAAAGAATTAATGCGAAAGAGCAATTAATCATAATCTGCAAAATCTTCTTTATTCTTTTGAGATATAATGAAAGAAATTATTAAATGGCTCCGTGAAATTGAACATTTAGCAAACAACGTATATTCGCAAGCTGCATTGTTTCATGCAAATGACGAAAATTTTAAAAGCTTTTTAGAGCGCACAGCCGAAGAGGAAGCTTGGCACTATCACGTTATGGGGAGTGCGGCTGAATATCTTTCTGCAGAGCCTGACGTTATACCTGTTATTTCCGTTGATGATAAAACAAATCAAAAAATCACAAAATATTTTTTAGAAATCAGTTCAGGCAGTACGGAAGGAACTCTTTCCAAAGCAGAACTCATCGAGAAAATAGTCGAGGTTGAGCTTTCAGAATGGAATGATATATTTCTTTACGTCGTCAATTTTTTAAAAGATAGAACATGTGAGTTCAAATATCCAGCCGCAAGAATACAAACCCATATCAAGGAAATTGAACACTATTTAGAGACAGTGCAAGGACGAACGCAAGCACTGCAGAAAATAAAAGAATTACCCCCAGTATGGACTGAAAATATCTTAATAGTCGACGATGAAAAGATGATTACCGGACTTATTAAATCACTGCTTAACCGATCAGGGAACGTTGATATTGCTCATGATGGGCAAGAAGCGCTCAACATGATGGAGAAAAAATTTTATAAATTAATAGTCTCAGATATCGACATGCCTAAAATGGATGGGCTACGTTTCTACCATGAAGCGGTAGAAAAATATCCGTCGTCCAGCAATAGATTTCTCTTCATGACAGGGTATCTCTCTTCTGAGAGGCAATCCTTTTTCGATAAAAGGAATATCCAATATCTTGCCAAGCCGATGGACATTAGTGCGCTGAGAGAAGAGGCTGCAAAAATTATTCTTTTCAAGTGAGTAACTATACGGAACTACCGCACGGCATTCGCGCTAACCACTGCGCACGATCAGGCAAGAAAACAGAGCATTACTATCGTTATCCAGCTTGCTTGTACGCATCTGAAGCAATGCTGAACAAGATATAAATCGAAGTTGAGGCGAGGGGAATAGGGGTTGCTACAGGTATATCGTTGATATCGGAGTTTGCGTTTGTTCCTCACGCAAACAATGTAGGGAGGTAAGCGGCAAACTCCGAAAGCTGTGAAGCAACGTCTATCGATCAAAGCGCATTAATTCTCACCAGATTCTGTTAAGACTTCAACGCCGGAATTGGTCACTAAAACGGTATGCTCAAATTGAGCTGACAGCTGATTGTCAACTGTCCTTGCGGTCCACCCGTCTTTTTTGTCAATGGTGGCTTCTGCTTTGCCAACATTAATCATGGGCTCAATGGTAAAAATCATACCAGGTTTCATTCTCGCCCCACTTTTTTTAGGTGAAATATGGTTGACCTGGGGATCTTCATGAAATTGTAAGCCAACGCCATGGCCACAAAATTGATACACCACGCTGAACCCATTGGCTTTAGCATGTTTGCCGATAACAAAGCCTATGTTCCCAAATCGTTTTTTAGGCTGTACTTGTTCAATACCTAAATCAAGGCACTCTTTGGTCACCTGGATAAGTTTTTTCGCTTGTGCAGACACCTCACCTATGGTGAACATACGGCTGGTATCTCCATAATATCCGTCCACTATAGTAGTCACATCTATATTGAGAATGTCCCCATCTTTTAAAATGGTTTCTTTAGAAGGGATGCCGTGGCAAATGACATTATTGAGTGAAATACAGGATGATTTAGGAAAGCCGCGGTAACCCAATGGTGCAGGTATACCGCCATTTTCAGATATGAAATCATGGATGAGGTCATCAAGAAATTCAGTGGATACGCCTGCCTCAACATATTTCGAAATATAATCCAGAGTGGCGGCTGCCAGTTTAGAACTAATTTTTATTCCATCTATTTGTTTTTTTGATTTAATTATGATAGCCATGTTCTCGACATTCTTCTGTTGATTTTTGAAAAAATTTCACATTGATATTTTTTTGTAATTGTTCAGCAAACGTAACTACTCAACGGTTGACAACTCCTTGATTTATTACACCTAAAACCTGTAACTGCTTAGAGGAACCTTATGGAGTTTTCGTTTACTTATTTGGACAGGCGCTATTTTTCGCAGGTAAGCGACCAACGGGAGACTCCGTGGGGTGCCTGTGAGTAATTACATCCAATCTTTATTTTATATAGCTGAAATTACATGAAATAGCAAAAAACTCTTTTTTGCAGTCGTGTAGCCACAGTGCTATTCAATCATTTGGTAATATATATCGAAGGGAAGCTTGACGTATATACGCTGTAGTTCAAGATCAAGGTATGCGAGAGATGCTGCTACAGGCGGGGGGAGAGTTCAGACAGGAGAAGAGTATCAGAGATGATGAGCGGTTTCGCCGACGTCTTTTCACCGAGAAGTGCGTCAACTTGTTTTATCGTGGAAGGATGATGTTTCTGCGGGAAAAAATCGTGTAACCAAGCGTATAATTCCTGTACATCCTCAAAAATCCACTCCGTATCGATTTGCTGGATCGATAGCAGATCAAAGTTACTGGTATGGATGGCCTCCATGGCTTCCATCAGCTCATTTGATTCGTCCCTGAATATATTGCATATAACTGAAATATGGCTGTCTATCGATGGCTCCAATGTCAAAACGTAACCATCGTGCGCTAGCACTCTTTCCGTCTCCAGTAATGCTTTACAACTATTTTGGTGGTGAAGAGAGAGACTGAATAAGACAATATCAAATTTTTCGTTTCCACAATCAAGCGCTTCGCCGGTTCCCTGTCGAAAGTCTATTTCCGGAAACTTTTTTCGGGCGGTGGTGATTGATTCTTTACAGGGATCGATGGCGACGAGCTTTTTGCATTTTTTATGCAATCCAATGGTGATTCTGCCGTCACCGCATCCGATTTCCAGCACGTTGAGATCATCAAAATTTGTACATGAAAGGATGGTGCGGACAGCGACGTTCTCTCTATCGATAATCATATAATCACCAGAATGACTTTTTTTATACTATGTAGGCGGGCGGATATACATAACCCCGGAGATGGGGTTTGCCTACGCTTGAAGAAAGAGCGAAGTTTTTAAGATAGCCAACTAGCCGGCAGGTAAAAAACGATTATTAGAGAAGAAAGTAATCAGGTCGGCTGAATTGGCATGAGACCGGCTTGCTCGTCATCATAGTGCATAGCTTCTAACAAGACACTAAAACTCTGTTCAAGTTCGGTGAGTTGCTGTTGGGATAATTTATTTAAACTGGCGCTCAATTTTCCTTCGGGATGGGAAGGAGCCTTGGCAAGTATGGATTTACCTTCTTCAGTGATGTAGAGGTGAACTATACGTTGATCGGTTTTGCTCCGTTTGCGGTAAATGAGGTTATTGTCTTCCAGTTTATCCAGCATGTTGGAACAAGTAGATCGATGGATAGATAGTATTGAGGCAAGTTCTGAAACCTTTATACCTTCTGTCGAGCTGATTTCAAACAGCATCCAAAGTCTCACACTGCTTAATCCACATGATTTTTCAATACTTTTAGAGTGAGCTTGAATGGCTTTGAAGATTTTTCTGAGTTGCTGAGTTATAGTTTTTTCTTGTTCTATACGTTTGTCCATTGACCCTATTCAGGTTAAATACATTATGCCTGTTACCCAAAACTGCAATCTAAGCTTTATACCTTTTTATTAGGGCGACGACATCTAAAAAAGAATCAAGGGTATTGAAAAAACACCCCTCGGAGCCTGTCGGGAATAACCTTTTTCCTCATCGTTGTTGGTCGAAATCCAATGCTCGCCGATAAGCGTCAACTGTGATATCAGTTTTAGGCTGCACTTGGATAGCTGTAGATGCTTTGCTTTGAGGATAAAAATATTATTCAACAGGCTCCTGGGATTCTTATACTACTTGCCTAGTGTTTATTTATTTTGCGGCAGCTCTTGCCGCATCAAGCCAGCCATTCCATTTTTCCTGATTTTTAGCAATCCATTCATCCGCATGACGGTTAATATCTTTCTGGCTTTTTTCGCCTTCGTTCATCAGCGTATTTTGTTCGTTAATATCGCTGAGCGGTAAAGTGAAAAGTTCAAAAAATTTCTTGGCCGCAGGGTTCTTGGCCAAAAACTTTTTATTGGCAACAATTTGTATATCTGAAACAACAAAACCGAGCTTGACAGGATCAGAAACAGCTCCTTCAATACCACTCATCTCCATCCGGTCTTTACCTGCCATCTGAGATTCTTTAGGCATGGTTTTGGGGACATTGATCCACATTACGTCTTTGCCCGGTTGAAGTTTGAAAATTGTCCAGTTCGGCGCCCATGTGTAGAAAAATGCTGGTCCTCCGTCCTTATATTCGGCAAGGGTGGCAGCCATTCCTGCCTCATATGCAGCTTTAACGGGATTGATATGATCTTTAAGGTCATAGACTTCCATATGATGGGCGATTACCTGTTCGCATCCCCAACCAGGGGGGCATGCTGTAAGATCAGCTTTTCCATCATTATTTTTATCGAATGCTTTTTTCACCTCATCACGTTTAAAATCATCAAGTGATTTTATCCCAAATTCGTCCACATGCTTTTTGGAAACAAGGTATCCCTGCAGTCCACCGGCTTTTACGACATAGCCGACTTTTTCAGCCTTATCATAGAAACCTTTTGGAAGTTGGCCGTCATGATTGGGAAACCAACCGTTTGTCCAGTAATCAACATCACCAAGAGAAACCGATTTGTAAAATATAGGGTTTGACAAATCCTTGGGTTTATTCACTTTGTAGCCCAGTTCTTCCAGACCCTTACGCACCAATGCTTCTTGAAAAAAGCCGGTATTCCATGTTGCTCTGGCGGGTTGGAGTTTTGTCCCTTTGCCTGGTTGTGCGCTTTCAGCATAGGCTGAACCTACCAGCGTCATTGATGCTACTATAGTAGCCAGCAATAATTTTTTGAGCATGTTTTCTTCTCCTTTTTCAGTTTGATTTTGATCCCAGAGACTGGGTTATTCGATCTAAAACTATGGCAATAAGTACAATGGAAAGGCCACCAATGGTAGCCAGACCTATATCAAGGGTGTTTAACCCTAGGACCACCGGCGCGCCAAGACCACCGGCACCAATTAAAGCTGCGATGACCACCATGGAAAGCGCCATCATTATGGTTTGGTTTAATCCGGCCATAATGGTAGGCAATGCCAGTGGAATTTGAACCTTAAAGAGTACCTGGTTGCTGGTTGCACCGAAAGCCAGTGCTGCCTCAACAAGTTCCGGGTGAACCTGTCGGATACCGAGAGCCGTCAGGCGAACAATGGGGGGAAGGGCAAAAACAATGGTGGCTAGAACACCTGCAACATTGCCTATGGAAAAAAGCATGACAATGGGGACAAGATACACAAATGCCGGTGTTGTCTGCATTCCATCCAGTATGGGACGCATGAAAGATTCAAATTTGTCATTTTTCCCCGAGTATATCCCTAGGGGAATTCCTACAATGGTACAAAAGACAACCGAGGAAAATACCATTGCCAGTGTTATCATGGTATCTTCCCAAAAGCCGAGCAGCCCAATGAAGACGAGAGCTGCCACCGTAAAAATGGACAGCCGGATTCCAGACGTTCTCCAGGCTATGAAGGCCATTACAGCTATGATAAGGAGTGGCGGAATAGCTAGAAGCCCATTTTCAAGCCATGAGAGAGTTACTTCCACAGGCCATTTAATACCTTGGAAAAACCATCGATAGCCTTCAACCAACCAATCAATGAAAGAAGAAATCCAATCATCGAGCGGAATAAGCTTTTCTTCAAAATCAAACATCATGATCTCCAGAAAATTTAATAAATAGTGGGGTTAGTCTTGAATTCTCATTTGGTCAGACAGCGTCAGAATCAATGTCGTCGGATATATGCATAGGTAAGCTTAGACTCCGGGTAAGCGTAGACTCCGAGAGTCGTCTCTTTTCATTGCCGCTAAAACTGAGAAATATAACGCCGGACTGATGGCCCATAAGTGAACATTGCGTAAAATTGTCATTTCATATCACCTTACACAACATGCATAAAATGATTGCAATTGGACAACACAACACGATGCTCATTGAGAATTCGGGTTACATATTGCTGTTATTATCTGACCGATAAAGCGTTTTCAGGAACCTGTTCTTCGATACCACGCCCTTAAAAACAGAGTTTTCGTCAATCACGGGTATAGGCCATTTGTGGGATGCCACCTGAGGCAGAATATCTTGAAGAACTTCGGTCTCTTTTACAACCAGCGCTTCTTTAATAAAGGCATCCTCTATTTTCTTTTTCGCATCATGGGGAGGTGATTCAAGGAGAGTGCGAAGGGAATCTGTGGAAACAACTCCGAAAAAGCGGTGTTCCGAGTCGAGAACATACGCGTATTCTCTATCCCGGTTATTTAACAGCTCAAGCGTTGCCCGAGGGCTGCCCTGGGGAGTATGCCATATAACGGTTGGCTGATTATGGCGCACGATATCCCCTGCTGAAATAACACCTGTGGGATCAACTCCTCTAAAAAAGGCTCGAACATAATCATCTGCTGGATTTTGCAGGATTTCTTCCGGGGACCCGACCTGAACAACTCTTCCTCCTTCCATGATTGCAATCCGATCACCGATGCGAAGAGCCTCATCAAGATCATGCGAGATAAAAACAATGGTTCTTTCCTGTCTGTCCTGGAGTTTGAGTAATTCATCCTGCATTTCAGTACGGATGAGTGGATCTAATGCAGAAAAAGCCTCGTCCATGAGGAGAATGTCTGGGTCAACAGCAAGCCCACGGGCTAGACCAACGCGCTGCTGCATCCCACCACTCAACTCGGAAGGGAGCGCATTTTCCCAGCCATCAAGCCCAACCTGTTTGAGGGCATCAATAGCTCTTTCGGTGCGTACAGCTTTTTCGATCCCATCGAGCTCAAGCCCAAACGCGACATTTTGGAGTACACTTAAGTGAGGCATAAGTGCAAATGACTGGAAAACCATACTTGTTTTGCTTCTTCTGAACTTTACAAGTTCTGTTTTTCCCATTTTCAGGATATCTTGGCCATCGATGATAACTTCTCCGGCAGTAGGTTCGATTAATCTGTTTAAAGTCCGAACCAGGGTTGATTTGCCTGATCCGGATAAACCCATCACAACAAAGATTTCCCCTTTTTCGACCTCGAAGCTTGCATCCTGAACGCCAACGGTCATTCCTGTTGTTTCATAGATGTCTTCTTTGCTTTGCCCTTTTTCAAGGAGTTTCAGAGCCCTCTCGGGTGAATCACCAAATATTTTATAGAGATTCTTGACAGATATTTCAGGCATAACGATACGTTACTCGTCTTTTGAAGTTTTAAAATTGGAAGAATAATTTATGAATAGAATAGAGTACTATTTTGCAGAATATAATATTGACTAATATTGTATTGTGCAAAATCATACCAGGTATAACAATATTGGTCAATATTATATTGAGCAATATTGTATTGCGTAATACGATATTCTGTTCAGGCCCATTGTAAATAGGCTATCGGAAGTGATTTTTTTGAAAGTAGAGTCGGTATGAGCTGGGGCTACGGCAGAGAAGGTGGGTGACGAAGAGTATATATTATTCCAGCAAGAAATTAAGCGACTGTTGTCCAGAGCCACGTTTTTATGACTGTCAGTTATCGTAGTCAAGCAAATGACAAACGACGTTTCCCGCCAAGCAAAGAATGGGGCGTGTCTCACCGGAAGCAAAAAGCAAAATTCCAAACCAGGGAGCTGTTAACTTCCGGTGCAGCAATGGCCGAAGGCTAGTCTTCACCCTCACCTACCGGTTCCTTGGAAGTTGATAAAAAACCACGGCCCTGGGCAAAGTAAATATACACAGGCTTTTCATTGCGTAACACATCCAATACACTCTGGAACATAGTAGACGGGAGGTGCATTTTTATCTGTCCCCCACTTTCGCTATCATTTTCAAAATGCATACCTGGATCATTAAATCTGATGTAGGCTATGGTTTTGCCACCTTTACCGTACAGCGCAATTTGTGCTCGATTTGTTTGATAACCAGAAGGACTACCATAAACCAAAGTGTGGTATTTCTTGACTTCAGTTGCCATTATATATCTCCTCTTTTAAATTAAAAAGTGAGCTATACTCATTGCGGCATGATTGCCGGCAAAGAGGTCTTGCCCATGTTGCATTCAGCTTTGTTACCTCGTGCCCTTCCGCAGATGGTCTTTAAGATTCGATGGCGGCGTTATGCGTAAGTTTTACCTTGACTTAGCTTTTCGTCATTTCCTCACCGCCTTTTTGATACTTTCGCACTCTCCATGTATATGAAGACTTTGTGCAGGGTTCCGTAAAGGTTGCCACCTATACTTTATGTGCTCGAAAATAAAGTAACGATCCATTCTCGCAGGGAATACGCTCAAATGTGAACCCATTCTCACTAAATATTTTCATCAATTCTTCTTCTGAGTGTATCTTCCCTCTAATGGTGCTCCCAAGCGTATTTCTTTCAGGCACAGGCACAGCACAGATAAAAACAGAGCAGGTGGTTATGACCCTTTTGACTTCCTTGAGCACCTTGTAAAGGTCATCAAAGAAATTTAAAGATAATATACAGATACATACATCAAATGATGCATCTTCAAAGGGGAGGCATTCGGCATCAGTTACATAGAATTCAGCTTGATCAAAGCCAACAGATCGGAACCGATTGACAGCCTTTGTAAGCAGCCCCGGACTGATATCCGTGCCAGTGTAACTGTTGTCGGCATGGAGAAAATTAACGGCGCTACCGCTTCCTGTTGCCAATTCAAGTACCCGTTTTCCATGGACATCCTTCAGCTCCCTGCACAGAATGTCGAGGTGTTTACCCATGTTGCCGCCAAATTTTTTGGGAAATATGAACTTCATCATAATACAATCATAGAGAAACGAAAAAGAATCACCGAGCCAGGGTTTAAATACCTGGGGCTTGCCGTCGTTGCCCAGGAGGTAATTTACTCCTTTTTTGCTGATAACTTTCGCGCCCTTCTTGAGCATCTCCGCCATCGCCTCCAGAGTTTTTTTTATATTGTAACTTCCTCGGATGAAGGATGAAAAATGATATTGATTAGCTTAACTCCATCTTTGAACAACTCTCACTCAGCTTTCAAACGGTTGGCTTGCTGGTATTATATGAAAAAGCCTGCCGAACAGCAGATGCTGGAGTGCATTATCAAGTGCTGCATCTTTGCTTCAAATCACAGCAAATATTGCGCCATTTTGGTGGTGGATGTAGCCAAAGGAACGTGTTCAAATCTCACAGAGAACCTACAGCGTTAAAGGGACGATGAGAAAAAGAAATTGTGGTGCATATGCACCACAATTGGTGGTGCATATCAAGCAAGTGGTTCAAAATGAACAACCAATAAGCCATGGTTGCCAATTTTTTTTTAATGGGTTGTGAGATGGGGTGGAAAGGGAAAATTAAAAATTAAAACCACCAGACCCTGAATGAAAATAATCACTTGAAATAAACTGGATAGATATTGTCCTTTAAGCTTATTTTCAGGTCAGTTTGATTGGTAACTATTTGGAAAAATATCAAAAAGTTTAAACATGCTGCTGATATGACATGGTGTATGCAATGTAGTGGGGCTGATGTTAAACTTGGGGCAGACAGCAGGTCTACAAAGGAAACATGGTCTAACTGTGTTGGCAGTACCTGTCTTGATGTATCAGTGGGTAATTGTGTCGTCTGTCATACACGGCAACACTTCCAGCATTGCTGAAGCAAGTAAAGCGGCAGCCCATTTACCCACCAAGGTAGAGTCTTTGAACCTCAGGGTCTTTGAGTAAGTGCCGACCAGTTCCGGTCAGGCGATTTTTTCCCGATTCCAATACGTAGCCTCGATGGGCAATGGAAAGTCCTTTGCTGGCATTTTGTTCCACCAGTAGAAAAGAAATACCCTGTTGATTGAGGCTGGAGATAAGAGCGAATATCTCATCCACGATCAGAGGAGAGAGGCCAAGAGACGGTTCGTCGAGCAATACCAACTGGGGAGATAGAAGCAGAATTCTTGAAAGGGCAAGCATCTGCCGCAAGCCACCGGAGAGCGATCCAGCAGGATCACCAAGTTTGTCTTTCATCCATGGAAAGGTTGCAAGGACCGTTTCCATACGCTTTTGAAAGAGGTCCTCGGAGATAAAAATCCGGCTCAGGTTCAGGTTTTCCTTGAGGGAAAGGCTGGGAAAAACATTGCGACCTTGGGGCACAAAAAGAATACCCATTTTTATTTTTTCAAAACAATTTTTTCCGGAAACGTCGTGGCCGTTAAAAAGGACCTTGCCTTTGGTAGGGCGCAGCTGACCGGCAACTACTCGCAAAACCGTTGATTTACCGGCACCGTTGGGGCCGATAAGGCACACGGTTTCGCCTTTTTCCAGGGTAACGCTCAGGTCCGTGAGGACGGTAAGCTCGCCGTATCCGGCAGTAATGGAATCAAGCGTCAACATAGCCATCGCTCCCAAGATATGCCTGTATGACCTGTCTGTCTCTTCGTGCCGCTTCAGCAGTGCCATTAAAGATGAGTTCGCCTGCATCCAGGACCAGAACCCGGTCACACAGCTGATTCACCAGCGGAATATTATGTTCCACCAAAAAAAAGCGCATCCCTTTTTGTGTTAATGTCTGTAATATTTCTACCAGAGATTGGATAAGGGTCGGGTTAATCCCGGCGGTGGGTTCATCCAGCAGGACCAGTTTAGGATCGGTCATCATAACCCTCCCTATTTCCAGCAGTTTTCTTTGCCCGTAGCTGAGACTGCCTGCAGGCTCTTTTGCAAGTCGGCTAAGATGGAGCAGGTCCAGGATTTCGTAGGCTTTTTCCTTGATGGCCTTTTCTTCGCGCTGAACCTGGCGTGGAGAAAAAAAAGTTTTTATCAGAGATTCACCGGCTTGGGGGGTGGGGATAGCTGTCAGGTTATCGAGCACGGTCATGAAGGTAAGCATCCGACTGTCCTGAAAGGTACAGGAGAGCCCTTGGTGACAGCGTTTGTCCGGGGACAGTGTATCAAGCTGTTTGCCGTTAAAGTGTACCGTTCCTTTGTCTTGCTGATAAAAACCCATCACCACGCTGAAAAGGGTGGATTTGCCGGAGCCATTGGGGCCGATCAGTCCGGTTATCGGCGTATTGTCATCCAGGTCAATGGTTACATTATGCAACACCTGGTTGCCGCCAAACTGTTTAGATATAGAATGCAATTCCAGCATCAGGTTTCCTGCAGTAAATGTGATTCAGCTACTATTCCCTGGGGTCTGCGGAGCATGAGCAGTACCAGTACCAAGCCAAAGAGCATGCTTTGGATATGGGCGACACCGGCTGTCATGGAAGCGGGGAGAGGAAGAAAACGCAGTCCTTCCCCAACGGTAATCACCAATAGGGAACCAAGTATCGGGCCGAACAGAGTCCCTCTGCCGCCGAGAACAACGCATAAAATAACGAGCACCGTCAGTTGCAGGCTGAAATCATTGGGACTGATGTAGCCGATGTAATGGGCCCAAAGCCCTCCGGCAAGGCCGCCAAAAGCGGAGCCGACAGCAATGGTCCTGATTTTAAAGGAGACCACGTTTTTGCCAAATGCACGGGCCACGTACTCATCTTCCCTGATAAGTTTGAGTGTCCTGCCAAATGGAGAAGAAAGAATTATTTTGAAACAGAGCAGGGAAAGGGTGGTGAGCAGAAAAATAACGATAAGAGCCGCCATATTGGCAGAGAGTCCCAGGATTTCTATTCTTGGAATGCCGGGAATACCCATGGGGCCGCGGGTCAGCCAACGTTCATTGAGCAGGAGCAGGCGGATCATTTCCGCAAAGGCCAACGAAGCTATCCCAAAATAATCGCCGGTGAGCCGCAGCACAGGCCAGGCAAACAACAGGCCTACCACAGCGGCAACCACCATACTTAACAGCAGACCTCCCCAAATAGGGTAACCGGCAACCGTGACCAAGGCTGAGCTATAGGCACCAATGGCAAAGAAGCCGACATGGCCGAAATTGTAGAGCCCTGCGTAGCCGAGTTCCAGGTTAAGGGAAGATGAAAAGAGAATATAAATAAGACAGAGGATCAGGATGTGCAGCCCGTATTCCATCAGCGCATTCCTCCTGTTGCAGACCCAAGTATCCCCTGGGGCCGGAAGAGCAGAACCAGGATGATGAGGACAAAGGCACTTAGGTCTTTATATCCAGGAGAAATAAATGCGGTGCCCATATTTTCTATGATACCGATGCAAAGCCCGCCTAAAAGTGCTCCCCACACATTACCAACCCCGCCAAGCAGGACTGCTGCAAAGGCTTTAATCATGAACGCAAGTCCCATCATTGGATCCAGGTTGGTGTCCAGGGCTAAAAGGAAACCCCCGGAAGCGGCAAAGACTGCAGAAATAGTCCAGACAAAGATACTTACCTTTTTGGTGGAAATACCATAAATGCCAGCAAGTTCAATACTGTCAGAGACGGCACGCATGGATTTACCGATCAGGGTTTTGGTAAGGAGCAGATAGAGGAGTAAGAAAAACAGGAGCGACAGCAACACCATGGCTATCTGCACATAGGTTATAAATATGCCGCCAAGCTCAATGCTTTCGTAAAAGACGGTTGTGTAGGAGCGTAGGTCTGAACCGAAATAGAGCTGCAGCGCACCCCGCAATAAAAACGATAAACCTATGGAGGCAATGAGCAGAGTAACCGGCTGAGAGTTTTTGAGCGGGCCGAAGACCAACTTATTCTGAAGTTGAGCAAGCACAATAACCAGCAACAGAGCAGGGACAACAGCTCCCCATAGGGGCAGATGAAAGGGAGTGGAGGCAAACAGCAGTACACTCCATACGCGCCCCATGCAATTAATTCACCATGGGCAAAATTGATGAATCTGAAGATGGAATAGATCATCGTCAGGCCTAACGCAAAAAGGGCATAAACGCCTCCTGCGACAATGCCGTTTATAAGTAACTGTAAGTAATACACAGTATGTTGTTTTTACCTCTTGAGGAAGGACTGTGGGGTGCCGGGAGGGGGACAGGCGAATATGGAGTTAATATTCGCCTGTCTTGCGTGATGGATCAATATTCTACTATTTTGCCGTCCTTTACGGTCCAGCGACCATAGGTTGCTCCCACATCCCCATTTTCATCAAAGGTTTTATCACCGGTTATGCCAACAAAACCTTTAGAGGACTCCATGAGTGCAGCGCGAATAGCGTCTGCATTGAAAGCCTCGGCATTGTTGAGTGCTTTGGCCAGCAGGTGGACCATGTCGTAATTGTATTCGCCGAAGATAGGGAGTTTTTTCTCGGGATATTTGGCGGCAAAGGCGGTTTTGTAATGTTCGTAGCGGTCGCCTTCCTTGGAAAAAGTAGGGTAGGTACCGATGATGCCTTCCGCTGTTTTTCCTGCGAGCTCTACCAGCTTGGGTGATTTTGCTGCGGATCCCATCAGCCACTTAGGGGTAAACTTCATCTCGTACGCCTGCTTGAGCAGGGTGCCACCTTCCTTGATATAGGTAAGGTTGACAACTGCGACCGGTTTTTTACGCTTAAGCCGCATAAGTTCGGAACGGTAATCAGCCTTGCCTTCGTCGTGGGCAAATTCTTCTATAATTTTGCCATTGAATTTCTGTTTGAAAACCTCGGCTAGCCCTACGCCCCAGTCGTTGTTGATATAGGTGAGTGCTACTTCCTTATAGCCAAGCTCTTCTGCAAGCTCCGCTACCCCGATTCCCTGGAGCATATCAGAGGGAAAAACTCTAAACACATACGAGCCGCATTGGCTGATGTCGGAAGCGGCGGATTCGGAGCCGATAAAGATGGTTTTTTCGCGTTGGGCAATGGGGCATGCTGCCAGGAAGTTTGAGCTGGCAGCCGGTCCGATGATAACGGGAAGCTTTTCAATGGAAATTAATTTCTGCAGAGCAGACACCGTACCTTGAGCTGTTGAGAGGTTGTCTTCATAAACAACTTCCAGGTTTTTCCCTTTAATTCCACCTGCTGCATTCACTTCCTCCACAGCCAGATTGATGGCTCGTTGAAAACCTTCTCCATACACTGAAATTTTTCCGGAAAGTGGTTGGACAGCGCCAATCTTTACCGTTTCCGCATACGCAGCTGTTGCCAGGAAAAAACAAAACAGGGCGCAAGTAATTCTTTTCATACATTCCTCCATGTTGAAACTTTTCAAGGTACCCTATGGTGTGCACCACCCGTAAAGGGTACTGGCACATCTTTAGAAGAGACTTTTGAGCCAAAATTAAAGGACCTATTTTAACAACACAATCGAGATAAAATCTCAAGATATATATCAAGCCCTTCCCGTAAATCTGCAATAGCTACATGCTCATTCACCTGGTGAGCCATGCCCGATTCTCCGGGGCCTAAAATAATAACCGGCACCCCGCCAAGACCGGGGCCAAGCAAACCTCCATCTGTATAGAAGGGGGCAATATGGGATTCATGTCGACAGCCGCGGATAAGGTCGCAGCAGTCAATCACCGATTTGACAATATCGAGTTCAGGATCTGTCCATAACGGAGGAAGATTAAAGATAGTCTCAAGCTCCGCATCAAGATGGGCGAGCAATGTCTTAATTTTTGAGAGGATAGCATCGTTAGGCAACGCGATAGTGGAACGACTATCTATGCCGAGTTCTGCACGATCCGGGACTGAGTTATAATTGTCGCCGCTTGCAAGCTTGCTGGTAACAAGTGTCGGCTCTCCCATTGCCGGGTGAGAGTATCCACTCACAATACCATTGTTCAGTGTAACCACTGCCTGGGCTGCTTTAAGCAGAGCATTGTCCCCAAGATGGGGAAATGCTGCGTGGGCAGTGGTGCCATGAAAGGTTGCTTTTACCCAGAGAACACCTTTGTGACCAAGACACGGCACGTTGCCTGTGGGTTCCGCTACTAAGACACAGCGAGCCTGGGGCAGAACCTGTTCCTGAATGAGCCTGGAAACACCACCGCACCCAATTTCCTCATTGGCAGAGAGGATAAGTGTGATGGGGATATCGGTAACCTTTGCGGCAAAGTGGATGGCAGCTGCAACAAGAACAGCAACGCCGCCTTTCATATCTGCAGAGCCTCTGCCATAGAGTTTGTTATCGTGAACTTCTCCTGACTGGGGAGGTCTTTTCCAGGGTTGTGCACCAAAAGGGACGGTATCAAGATGACCTGATAAAATTACCGCAGGCTGGTTTAATCTTCCTCGGTGGGCTACCAATGAACTTCGGTTAGGACCGTATTGGTACTCCTTGATGGAAAAGCCTGCCTCCTTAAGCAAGGGGGCGAGGACTCGCACTGCATCGGTTTCGTTACCAGGTGGATTAACCGTGTTAATGCGCACCAGGTTTTGAGCTAATGAAAAGGCAAGGGTATGTGGCATAATACTATTATGGTTAGATGAACCGGTTATTTTGGGTAGACTTTTTTTGAACTCGTCATCATTTAGTCAGTGATGGCGACTTTTGCAACCAAGGACAGGTAACAGGTTCTGCTGCCTCTCGTTGATTGGCAAGAGAGTGGGCAAGCAGTTCATGAAGCTTTGAGGAAGAGAAATGTATCCCGGTAACGGGTCTCTTAAATAAACGCTATGGAAAATTACTGAAAAATTAGTAGAGTGGAGATTCTATTACATTTTTTATCTATTCAAAGAGGTTTCAGGAACAAGGCAAGGGAAAAGAAGATTATAACAAAAGGGCAACCATGATTGGACAGGAAATGTTTCTTTCTTTGACACTTTTGACAGGTACAGTGTTTCTGTTGGTAACACAGCTCTTTCGGGCGGACCTGGTGGGGCTGCTTGTTGTGGTCGGGTTGATGATAAGCGGCGTATTGACCATTCCTGAGGCCCTTTCTGGATTTTCTAATCCTGTTGTTCTTATTGTTGCCTCAATGTTCATCGTTAGCGAGGCGGTTGTGCACACCGGTATTGCCCAGCGTCTTGGTGAGTGGGTCATTCAATACGGCGGCAAGAGCGAACTGCGGCTGATGATTTTGCTCATGGCCTTTGCCGGTTTGGTTGGATCTTTCATGAGTTCCACTGCCACGGTGGCTATTTTTATTCCTGTGACCATTGCAGTGGCTGAGAAAGCCGGCCTCAATCGAAAACGTTTGCTGATGCCGCTAGCTGCCGCTTCCTTAATCAGCGGCATGATGACCCTTGTCGCCACGTCCCCGAACATTGTCGTCAATAATGTGCTCAAGGAACACGGCCTTGAAGTTTTGCCCTTTTTTAGTTTTACCCCTTTTGGCGTATTGGTGCTGATTCTTGCCATATGCTTCATGGGAATATTCGGGCGAAGCATGCTTTCCAAAAAGGCGACCATGCCTGTTGGAAAACAGGGGCGCTCCATTAATGATCTTGATCAACACTATCACTTGGGGCAGCAAGTCTACTTGCTGGAGGTGCAAGCCGGTTCGCCCCTTATCGATAGGGCCGTAGCCAGGATTCAGCTACGGGAAAAGTATTGTGTCAACCTGGTTGCCATTGAAAAGACTGTAAATGGTAGGCCGGAATTTGTTACAGCAAGGCCCGAGACTGTCTTTTATCACAATGATATTTTGGTGGTCCTGGGAGAGGAAGAACATCTTGATAAGTTGCTCAAAGAGTTAGGGGTAAAAAGGATGCTTCGCCCTTTCGACCCTTTCAGGCGCAAAGAGTTTTTCCAGGTGATAGGTGCTGCCGAGGTGATGCTGACTCCGGATTCCAGTTTAATCGCGAAAACACTCAGAGAAATAGGATTCCAATCCAGATTCAAGTGCCAGGTCCTTGGCATACGGAGAAAGATGGAGGCTATCACAA
Organism: Desulfogranum marinum; assembly: GCF_016918565.1. GTDB lineage: Bacteria > Desulfobacterota > Desulfobulbia > Desulfobulbales > Desulfobulbaceae > Desulfogranum > Desulfogranum marinum. Next base: position 16,832 of record NZ_JAFFQD010000008.1, on the reverse strand, counting down.
CCGATATTGCTAACCTGCCCCTGCAATATGGTGATGTGTTGCTGGTGTGCGGTGCTTGGACTGATATCCTCCGTTTGCGAGAAAAGCGCGACGACTACCTGCTATTGACCCTTCCGGTTGATTACCATGAGGTTATTCCAGCAAGGAAAAAGGCGCCGCTGGTGCTCGCTATCCTGGGGGTGATGATCTCTCTGCTGGTGCTGAATGTAGTGCCGACCGTGACCGCAGTCATGCTGACCGGGGTGGCTCTTGTTTTGACTCGGTGTATCCGTCTTGAATCCTTATATAAGATAATTGATTGGCAGACAGTTGTTCTTATTGCCGGAATACTGCCTCTTGCTCTTGCGCTGCAAAAAACGGGGGTGTCTGGTGCGGCTACCGACCTGTTGCTCCTTATTTTCGGCAATGTCGGCCCCTTGCTATTACTTTCGCTTCTTTTTGTTGTTACCGCCTGCACAGGGTTGTTTCTATCTAATACTCCGACTGCAGTATTGATAGCGCCTATTGCGGTAGAAATGGGCCTGCAGCTTGGCGTTTCACCTCAGGCCTGCGCTATGACTGTGGCCATAGCCTGTTCCTCTGCCTTTGTGTCGCCGCTTGGGTCACCGGTTAATATGGTTGTTTGCGAACCAGGAGGGTACAGTATCAAAGATTTTGTACGGGTTGGAACTCCACTTTTTGTACTGACAGCTATTGTTGCCGTTCTGCTTGCCTGGTTTATCTATATTTTTTAATCTGAAGAAACATCAGGGTCATGAAAGTGTAACCATCAGAATGGATAGTTAAAAGAGAGCTGCCGCCCTTTGTGTAACTTGCGGCCTGGCAGTATCAGGATACCATGTAAGAGGGAATATGGATACCGCATTTATTGTTACTGCCTTTGTTCTTGGTTTTTTTGTCAAACAAATTGGTTTGCCGCCGCTTGTTGGTTTTTTAGCCGGTGGGTTTGTTCTTAATGCCTTGGGATATACCGTTAGTGAGTTGCTCTATCAGCTTTCGGATATCGGTATTATTCTTCTTCTGTTCAGTATCGGCTTAAAGGTGCAGATCAAGAAATTGCTCCAGCCGCAAGTGTGGGGAACTGCTTCTCTGCATATGGGCATTACGGTGGTGGTGTTTGGGGCAGTTGTTTACGCTTTGAGCCTTGCCGGGTATTCCTATTTTAGTCAGCTCACCCTGAGTACCTCGCTCCTTTTTGCCTTTGCGCTCAGTTTTTCAAGCACTGTTTTTGCGGTAAAAATGCTCGAAGAAAAAGCGGAAATGGCATCCAATCACGGGCGGTTGGCAATCGGTATTTTGATCATGCAGGATTTTTTTGCCGTCATTTTCATTACCTTCTCCAGCGGCAAAGTCCCTTCACCACTCGCTCTGGGGCTGGTTGCGCTTTTCTTTCTTAAAAAGCCTTTGGGCATCATCCTTGATAAAAGCGGCCATGGAGAACTCCTGGTCCTGCTTGCCTGTATTTTACCCATTGCCGGAGCATCTGTTTTTGAATATGTGGGTTTGAAACCGGACCTGGGTGCGCTCATTTTGGGGATGATATTTGCCGGTCATCCAAAAACCGATGAACTTGCCAAGGCTATGTTTGGCTTTAAAGATCTATTTTTGGTTGGTTTTTTTCTTACGATCGGGATGGCGGATCTGCCCAACATACAGATGCTGAAGGTCGCCGGTCTGCTTGTCCTGTTTGTTCCTCTGAAGGTTATTTTGTTTTACCTGTTACTGACCAGGTATCGCCTTCGGGCAAGAACATCTCTGATTACATCGTTAAATCTAGCCAATTACAGCGAGTTCGGGTTGATCGTTGGTGCGTTAGGGGTAAGCCAGGGGTGGTTGGGGAGTGAGTGGCTGGTGATTATAGCAGTGGCTGTTTCCATCTCCATGATTGTCGCATCCCCGGTTGGCACCATGGCTCCAGCAATGTACGAGCGTTGGAATGGTTTTTTAAAGAAATTTGAAACCGCGAAAAGAATGGCTGGAGAAGAGGTCATCGATATTGGTAGCGCGACCATCGCCGTTTTAGGTATGGGGAGGGTAGGGTTAGGGGCCTACCAACATCTGGAAGAGCAATATGGGAAGCGGGTTGTCGGCCTGGATTTTGATGAACAACGGGCCGCCAAGCACCGCACAGCTGGACGTCGGGTAGTCTTTGGTGATGCCGGAGATTATGATTTTTGGCAGCGGGGGATTTCAAGGCCTGAGCAGATGCAGCTTGTGTTGCTGACCATGTCCCATGTGGCCAACCTGAAAGCTGCTAAAAGACTACAAAGTGTACACCATGAGATTGTAGTAGCCGCAGCCGCACACTATGAAGATGAGGTCGAACAGCTCAAAGATGCAGGCGTGGATCATGTGTTTAACATTTTTGGCGAAGCAGGGGCAGGGCTTGCTGATCATGTGTGTGAGTTGCAGGGAATGCCCGCAGGAGAAAAACGATGATAAGGATTAAAATGAACTCAACAGAACAGACTGGGAGTTTTCTGACACTGCTCCTCTGTTTGGTCGGACTTATGCTGGTGGCGCCGTTTGCTGAATTCCGCCATGACACACTCATTGTTGATGTTGGTAATTCAGTGGTTTTTTTTGCCGGTATTTGGAGCCTTTTTCATAACCGTAAGATACTCTGGGTTGGCCTTTTGCTTTTTTTCCCAACCATTACAGCCCGTTGGTGCTATATATATTGGCCGCAAGAGTTTCTTCTTTATGTGATTTCGGTTGGAACGGCACTGTTCATGCTTTTTAATTCCTACGCCATTTTTACATATATCCTGCACCAGCGAAAACCACGGCCAGACACAATCTATGGTGGTGTCTGTATTTATTTCTTTCTTGGTTTTCTGTGGAGTGAACTCTACGCACTCACAGAGTTGTTTGCTCCTGGTTCTTTTTCAGTCAGTGCTGCAGGTCTCTCTCTTGCAAACATGAAGGCTGAACTTAGCTATTTTAGTTTTGTGACTCTTGCCACTTTGGGCTACGGCGAGATAACACCGGTTGGCGATATGGCCAGAACCCTGGCTGTTATGGAAGCGGTCGTGGGGCAAATGTTTGTCGCAGTGTTTATTGCCCGCCTTGTCGGTTTCCATTTGGCTGGGCCACTACAATCAAAAGGAGAAAACACATGAAGTCTAAGCTATTGTTGAGTTGTTTACTGGTTTTGGTTTTTACCTCTTCTACCCTTTTCGCATCAGGGCAGGAAAATACAGATTCTACAAAACCGGGAATCGTAGATGCTGTCGTTACAGTAGTTGAAGCGACTGTGGAAAAAATTGATCACCAGAGCCGAATGGTTACGCTAAAAGGGCCAGAGGGAAATTACATTGAATTAGAGGTGGATGAGGCTGTTAAAAATCTACCGCAGGTGGAAAAAGGCGATATTGTAACAGTTGAATATATAGAAGCTGTATCAATTCAAGTTTTTCCCAAAGGCTCTGCTGTCCCAGGTCTCACGGCTATAGGGACGGAAGCTTCTGCAGAACCTGGGCAGAAACCTGCTGGTGTTGCCATCGAAGAAATTACACTGGTCACTGTCGTTGATGCAATTGATTTACAACAACAACTGGTAACCCTTAAAGGTGCAGAGGGGAGGACTAAAACCTTTAAAGCTCGCAGCCCAGAACGGTTGGCTAAAGTCGAGGTCGGGGATACTGTACAGATAACACTCACTGAAGCAATTGGCATCAGCGTGACTGAAAAAGAATAACTTCTCCCAGACGAAAACAAAATAGGCAGGTATGAGGTCGTTGATTTAAGGGTGTCTTGAAAAATCTTATTATTCAAGACACCCTAGCCTGGATTTCTCATCAATAAAGTTTTTTGCAGGGCAAGGCACAAGCCACGCAGCAGGTAAGCGTAGACTCCGATAGTAAACTACCGCAAGTGGTTTGTAACGCAGATCCTGCGGAAAAATCTATTGACCCGAAGGGGGAACTTTTTGATTGAAAACGAAAAATAGACTGTTAATTGTGCAATTACTCATTAAACAATAATATCAATTAATTGAGTTTAAAATCAAAAAGTTCATGAAAAATTCGGGCTGAGTGTATGTATAATCTGTCTCATAGAGTCAGTTGTATGCGGTGTTATACTCTTAGTTACCATTTATTCTTACAATACAAACGTGAGGTATTGTCCATGAAATTCATACGGGCCATTCTGGTGAGCTTTTTTTGTATAGCCCTTGTTTTGGTGATCATTGATCCGGCTTTATCGGCAGCTCCGGAAGGGGCTGGTTCGGTTGAATTTCCCATGCTTTTGCAAAACTATAACGATGCTGATATGGGCAGTATTGCCGCTCAATTAGTGCATCGTATAAAAGTAAAACCCTTTAATATTTTCGCCACCCTCATTTTTGTGCTGGCCATTGTCCATACCTTTTTAACTTCAAAATTCTTGTCTATTTCCCATCGCCTGCAACAAAACCATGAAAAGTTGAAAGTTCGGGGGGAGGTACCAAAAAATTCGGTTTCACATAAAGCCGAAGTCTACCATTTTTTAGGCGAGGTTGAAGCTGTATTCGGTATATGGGCTGTTGCATTAGGCGTGACCATCGTGTTGTTTTTTGATTGGTCAACCCTCAAGTATTACTTAACCGATAGGGTGAACTTTACTGAACCCCTGTTTGTCGTCGTTATCATGGCCTTAGCCGCCACACGGCCAATCCTGAAAATCTCGGAATTGGTAATGGAAAGGATTGCCGGGCTCATGGGCGGGTCGCTTGTTGGGTGGTGGTTTACTATTTTGACAATAGGGCCGTTGCTGGGTTCCCTTATCACCGAGCCCGCAGCTATGACCATTTCAGCCCTGCTCCTGAGCAGTAAGTTTTATGAACTGGAGCCTCCTGAAGGGTTTAAATATGCGACTTTGGGACTGCTCTTTGTCAACATTTCCGTGGGCGGAACACTGACGCACTTTGCAGCCCCCCCGGTGCTGATGGTTGCCAATCCATGGGATTGGGGTACCGTCCATATGCTCACGCAGTTTGGTTGGAAGGCGATATTGGGCATTCTTGTTGCCAACGGTGTTTATTATGTTGTCTACCGTCGCACCCTTGGTGAATTGGCTGAAACGTTTGAGATGCGTCGTCTTAAGGATGAAATTCGTAAAAAATACCTGTGTCGAAACGAAATGGAGACATATATCGACACAATCGGTCCCAAGGTTAGACATGAGATGCAGTTTGATGAAAAACTTGAGCAACAAGTTGCTGAAGTTGTCTCCCGCGTAAGGAAAGAGCTGGAGCCCCTTTATCTCGACAAAGTAGCGGAAACCGGTGTTGACCAAGACCTCGCTCATAAGGCATTTGAGAAACGCCTTGAAGAGGTCAAGTTGTCCAAATTACGGGAAAATTTTCCTGGTATCCTCGCCGAGTCGCAACGGGCTCCCTACATCGATCCTGAATGGGATAATAGGGAGGATAAAGTACCAGGGTGGGTGACTCTGGCACACATTTTCTTCATGGCATGGACTATTTTCAATGCCCATTACCCCGAACTCTTTATCCCTGGGTTGCTCTTTTTCCTTGGATTTGCTCAAGTAACCGCTCCTTATCAAAACCGGATAGACCTCAAACCACCACTGCTGGTCGGTTTTTTTCTTGGTGGGCTGGTCATCCACGGTGGAGTGCAGGGGTGGTGGATTGAACCGGTGCTGGGCAGTTTGCCTGAGGTTCCCCTGATGCTTGGTGCAACCATTCTCACTGCATTTAACGACAATGCAGCGATCACCTTTCTCAGTACCCTTGTCCCTAACTTCACAGATAGCTTAAAATACGCCGTGGTAGCGGGTGCCGTTGCAGGAGGTGGCCTTACGGTCATTGCCAATGCTCCCAACCCGGCTGGGCAGTCTCTTTTAAAACGCCACTTCAAAAACGGCGTTTCCCCATTGGGGTTGCTGAAAGGAGCTCTCGTGCCGACAGTAGTTGTGTGGTCCGCTTTTTTGCTACTTTAGGGTATCTTGGAAACTTCAGCTCAAGATTGCGCCCCTCTCTCTTTCGTAACTCGTTCTGTTGTTTCTTCGCCTGTCGGTAGACAAACCAAATAATAACAAATGATTCATATAGTTTTAACATCCCCCGTGTAATTTCGTAGCTTAAATAGAGGGCTGGTGACGACCCCTGTCTCACCATTCTATTGTACACAACCTCTGAAGAGTTGCGACGATGAGTAAAGCATCCAAAAAAATCCTTTTCCTTCTCTCTGATACCGGGGGCGGGCACCGGGCATCAGCCGAGGCAATTGGTGAAGCGATTGAATATTTACATCCCAGTAAATATGAGCTGGTGATAGACGATCTGTGGAAAAACCACATGCCATGGCCTATTTGTTGTATCCCTGACACCTATGGCTGGATGACCGGGCCGGGAAAATCACTGTGGCTGACCATGTGGAAACTCTCATCATATCATCGCCTGCAATCCATGCTTTTTGGCAGTTTCTTACCATTTACGACCCAAAACATGGTCAAATATATCACTTCTATTCAGCCGGATATTGTCATTTCAGTGCACCCGTTGATGAACCACCTTGGTGTTCACTGGCTGAAAAAAGCAGGGTTGGACGTTCCTTTTGTCACGGTGGTAACAGACATGGTCTCCTTTCACCCCTCCTGGATTTGTCCTGATGTTGATCGTTGTTTTGTTTCAACCAAGGAAGCATGGCTAAGGGCCGTAGAGTACGGCATGCCATACAATAAGCTCACCCTGCATGGTCATCCCGTAGGGCTGAAATTTTCCAATCTGCAGCAGGACAAGGCAAACAACAAGAAACAGCTTGGTCTTGATCCAGGCAAACCAACTATTCTTATGACGGCCGGAGGAGAAGGCCAACCGCAACTGTATAAAACAGCACGTCTTATTGCAAAAAACATTGATCACGGCCAGTTACTGATAGTTGCCGGACGAAATAAAAAACTGGAAAATCAACTCAAAAAGGTAGCCTGGAATATACCGACCAAGGTCTTTGGTTTTGTAGAAAACATGCCTACTTTGATGGGAGCGTCAGACATCCTTATCACCAAGGCCGGGCCAAGCACTCTGTGCGAGGGCTTTATTGCCGGATTACCTGTCCTGATTTCTGATTACATCCCCGGTCAGGAAACCGGCAATGTCACATTTGTCAAGCAGCACGGTGCCGGTACCTATGCCCCGCAAACAAAGCAGCTTGTCTCAACATTGAAACAGTGGCTCGATAATAGCGAGGCAACATTACAGGAACTGGCTGATAATGGGACCGCTCTCGCTAAACCCCATGCTGCGTTGCATATTGCATCAGACATTTGTCAAATAGCGTGAAAAATCATGGCGTATTTATTTCTATTTTGTGCCGTGTTGATTGAAGGGCCTATTGCTACTCTGGCTGCAGCGGCATTGGCTGCACAATCTCCAGACTTGAAGGTCGTCTATGTATTTGCAGCGGCCGGGCTTGGCAATCTTACAGCCGATCTTTGCTGGTATTTACTCGGCAGCTTGAGCAAGCATGAGAAAGTTTTAGTCTGCCTCCCTTGGCTTCGCTATCAGAAAGGATTAGTCAAACGTGCCACTTTGGAAATTCGACGCCGAGGCCTGAGGGTCTTTATCCTGACCAAGCTCGGTTTCGGTATTGGTTCAATTCCCCTGCTTATTGCAGCCGGCATGCTCCACGTAAACAGGAAACACTGGTTTATTGCCGCAGTATGCACAGAGATTGTTTGGACAGGCGCCTTGCTGCTTGTAGGCATGTTTGCAGGCAACAATTTTCGCCGGATAGTTACCGCACTGTTTGAAAATGCAATACTGTTCGGAACGAGCGCTATAATTATCATTGCAGCGTTTATGCTCTATAAAAATATTACGGCGGCATCCCACCGTACTCCCCAATAGTTCTCATGCGTATACTCTTAGCAGGGCAAACCTATTTTCGAGAAGATAATGGCCAGGCCGTCTTCACATGCCGCCTTGCCAAAGGTCTGGCAGATGCACAACACAAGGTGATGGTAATTGCACCTTCAGCAAGTGGGAAAGCCGAACAAAAGATGGTGGGCCAAGTCCGGGTTCAGCACGTGCCGACGATCCGCATGCCATTCAATACCAACATTACTTTTCGTTCAAGCCGTATTGTTGTCGATATTCTTCAATCGTTCCGGCCGGATATTATTCATTTGCAGGATCATTATTTCATTTCCGGCAACGTTTATACCTCTGCGAAAAAGTCTTCCATACCAATGGTAGGTACCAACCATTTTTTACCTGATAATATTATCGATAATCTCTGTTTGCCGCGATTTACCAAACAGGCAGCAACAAGCTTGCTCTGGGCGCACATGCTCAAACATTATAATAAGTTGAAAAAGGTAACCACTCCTACTCAAACCGGAGTGAATATCCTCTGCACGCAGCAGATTAAGCCACCCGTTGAAGCAATATCCTGCGGTATAGATACCTCCAGATTCCAGCCTCCCACTGAATTACAGAGAAACCATGGTCGGCAATATTTTACAATGGACAGCGACGCAACCGTTTTTCTCTATGTCGGTAGAATAGATCACGAAAAAGGCCTTGATACTGTGCTGGAAGCGTTTGCTGACTTTGATAATGAGCAATGTATTTTGTATCTTGCCGGTAAGGGAAGTTACAGCAGTGCGCTTACAAAAAAAAGGAATCAGCTGGGACTGCAAAAGCGGGTCATCTTACCCGGGTTTATTCCTGAACAAGATTTACCCCGTCTACTGCACAGTGCGGATTGCTTTGTCATGGCAGGGCACGCTGAGCTACAGTCCATCTCGACCCTGGAGGCCATGGCCAGCGGTCTCCCCGTTATTGCGGCAAACGCCCGTGCCTTGCCGGAGTTGGTGGAGGATAATGAAAATGGCTATCTTTTTCCGGCCCATGATAGCAAAGCCCTTGCCAGGTGTTTCCAGCTTTTTTGGGATCAGCGATCAGATTGGCAAAAATGGGGGGCGGAAAGTCGGCACCGTGCTTGCGAGCACGATCATCATCGAACGGTCCAACAGTATATAGAGTGGTATCAATCGGTGCAATGATTCGTAGCGTAAAAGCTGTTGTCAGAGCCGTTTGACAGTCTCTTTGCATCATTTGCAAAAGTTACTCCTTCGCATGATGGATTTTTTTGTAGTTCGCTTTGCTCAAAAATAAAGGAAATAAGGAGAATACAAATATAAATTCAATACAAAAAAAACAGATCCATTATCATATGAAAATATCCTCTTGGTACCATGACAAGTGTTGAAGATATACATCGTTTCGGTCTCGTGAGGCCCAGCTTTTTGCGAGTTTTGGTCAAAGGGAACTGACTGTGACGATACTGTTAATCACACTATGCATGGTTGTATCCCACACAAGGAGGATCACATGTCGCAATTACACTTCCGATCCATCTGGATATCGGATGTACATTTAGGGACAAAGAACCTGCAGAGCAAAAAGCTGCTGGATTTTCTTCAAAAAACCGAATCCGAATACCTCTACCTGGTTGGAGATATTCTTGATCTGCTCCAAGCTCAAAAAAACTGGCACTGGCCGGCAATTAATACCCGGATTGTGCAGGCAGTTTTTGATAAGGCCGCCAATGGAACCAAAGTTTATTACATTCCAGGTAACCATGACCATGTTCTTCGCCAGTTCAGCGGCAACACCATTAACAACATCCAAATCGAAAACAATGTTATCCACACTACTGTTAATGGTGGTAAATATCTGGTTATGCACGGTGATAAATTCGATCCTGTCATTCAAAAAAGTCCTTGGCTTGCAAGCATTGGCAGTTCGTCCTATGCAATGTTGCTCGTCGTCAACCGGTGGCTGAATGTCGGCAGGAGGATGATGGGAAAAGATTACCGTTCCATTTCCGCCTGGATGAAACATCAGGTGAAAATTGTAGTTAACTACATGGGGCAGTTTGAAGATGTAGTTACTCAGGAGGTCGTAGAAAACGATGTGGACGGTTTGATCTGCGGGCACATCCATAAAGCCGGAATTCGAGAGATAGGTAACATCCTTTATACAAATTCCGGAGACTGGGTGGAAAGCTGTACGGCGTTGGCCGAGAATAAGGAAGGTAGACTCGGCGTTATAGAATGGGCCCAAAACACCAACTATGAACACATGGCAGCTAAAGAAGATTATGAAGATATGTATCGCGACAGATGCCTGGCATCCTCAAATTAACGGGGTGGTTACCACACTGAGCAAAACCATCCAGACCCTGAAGAATTGGGGACATGAAGTCGTAACCATTACCCCAGCTCAATTTACCACTATTCCTTGCCCGACCTACCCGGAAATCAGGCTTTCACTTGTTACCAAAAAGAAGGTCCGCAAAATTTTGAAAACTGAACACCCGGATGCAGTACATATCGCTACAGAAGGTTCCATCGGCTGGGCAACGCGAAGGGCCTGCAAAGAGGCTGGATTGGAATTCACGACCTCCTACCATACCCGTTTCCCGGAGTATATAAAAATGAGGCTCCCTGTTCCTCTGGCAACGAGCTACTGGGTTGTTAAACGATTCCATGGAGCTGCAAAGCGAACAATGGTTGCGCCAACGTTGATTGATGAACTACAACTTCGATCTTTTGAAAATCTTGCCCCTTGGTCAAGGGGCGTTGACACAACCCTTTTTAAGCCGAGGCCAAAAGATATTCTGCAAAGTAAACGTCCTATTTTTGTCTATGTGGGAAGAGTTGCGGTGGAGAAAAATTTACCTGCATTTCTTGATCTGGATTTACCTGGATCAAAATACGTCATCGGCGACGGGCCGGCTTTACAAGAATATAAAAAGAAGTATAAGGAGGTCGTTTTTACCGGCACTAAAAAAGGAGAAGACCTTGCAAGTCATGTGGCGGCTGCAGATGTATTTGTTTTTCCCAGTCTTACCGACACTTTTGGAGTGGTGTTGCTTGAGGCAATTGCATGCGGTGTTCCCGTAGCAGCGTTCCCGGTAACAGGGCCAAAGTTTATCGTCAAAAACGGTACCAGTGGATTTGTCAGCAATGATCTGCATTATGCGGCCATGGAGGCACTCAAAGTTGCTCCCGACAGCTGTCGCCAGGCAGCCGAAGCCTATGCATGGGAGGCATGTACCAAACAATTTGTTAACAATTTGGCAATAAACTAACCTGCTATTTTTTCCTACTCTCCTGGATAAGCTCGATAATGGTTTCACTTGTCCCCGGAAGTCCGTGGACACCACGATACTCTACAAAGAGACCGTCACTTTTCCGAAACCAGTAGGAGGCATGCCAGAAAGCGCCAAGCCATCCGCTCTTTTTAATCTCGACTTCACAGATATCGTCCATTTTGTCTTCGATTACAGACTGTTGACAGTCTTTTTTATCAGCCTTAAGTGTAACCAGTTCAAAATTGTCAGGTCGTATGATCCAAAAATTTTGTTCAGTTTGTATGCCTGTTGCCATGGATCGAAGGCTGAATGAAAGCGGTTGAAACCATGGACGGGCATCAATGGTGATCTTTTGATCAATCGTACTGCCATCCATTGTGCCGAAAAGATGCACAGTGTTACCCTCCCGGCGTGCTGTCATTCGCTCACCATTGCTTTTTTGCACAGTCCAGGAAAGGGTTGCCCCATCAGCTGTGCAAACTGTTTGAAACTGTTTTTTCGGCTGGATAGATGAAATGATAAACAGTTCATTTCGCTGTTCGAGGCTCCACGTGTAGTCTATCTGCTGTTCATCACCGGTTCGTTCCCTGTATGCATATACATCTTGTGCCACAGCCCATGACTTTGTGGTCAGGGCTGCAGCAAACAAGATAATGCAAAGAACGGTATCCGGCCGCCATGGAGTAAGAAATGTCACAATAATTCACTGGCAAGCATTGATAATTCCGACCTCTCTCCTTTAGCAAGAGTGATATGCGCATAGAGGGGATGTCCCTGCATTTTTTCAATCAGATAACTTAATCCATTTGACTGACTGTTCAGGTAGGGGTGATCGATCTGATGAATATCGCCTGTAAAGACAACTTTGGTCTCTTCTCCGGCTCGAGTGATGATTGTTTTGACCTCGTGGGGGGTAAGATTTTGCGCCTCGTCGATGATCATATATATTTTTACCAGACTTCGACCACGAATATAGGCAAGCGGTTCAATAACCAATTTTTTTTCTTCCAGCATTCTGTCAAGTCGTTGATTGGCCGACGACTGTTCCGGAAACTGTGCTCGAATAACAGATAAATTATCATACAATGGCTGCATGTAAGGACTTATTTTCGATTGGATGTCACCGGGTAAGTAGCCAATGTCTTTGTTTGAAAGTGGGACGATGGGGCGGGCAAGCATTATTTGCCGATACTGTGATCGCTGCTCTAAAGAAGCCGCTAAAGCAAGGAGGGTCTTTCCTGTTCCTGCTTTTCCAGAAACAGTAACCAAGGGAATAGTGGGATGGGTGAGGGCATGGGCAGCAAAGCACTGCTCTGCATTGCGGGGGACAATCCCGTAAACACTTCTTTTTTGCACATTGGTAATGGCTCCCGCCTTGGCATGGAAAAAAGCGAGAGCGGATTGCAGGCCATGTCTTAAAACGAGGTATTCATTTGCGAGCAGGGGAGGTTCCACTGCCACCCGCTCCGGTGGAATACCATGAACCGTTTGGTATAAATTTTCTATGATCTGTGGTTCCTCTACCTCCACATGGCGGTTACCGGTATAGATGGTTTTGCACTCTTTGACATGGTCGCTGGTGTAATCTTCAGCCATCAAGCCAACGGCTTTTGCTTTCATCCGCAGGTTGATATCTTTGGTCACAAGAATAAACCGGCGATCACTGTCCTGATGAGCAAGGTGATAACTGATATTGAGAATTTGGTGATCTGCTTTTCCCACAGCAGGGAAATGGTCACGCAGGTCGCTATGGAGAGGGTGCTCAAGCTTGATACTCACCCTTCCTTTGTCGGGACCAATCTTAACACCTCCGTTAAAAAGCTTGTTGGCACTTAAACCGTCAAGGATACGGACAAACTCGCGGGCGTGATAATTTAAAGATTGACTACCTTTTTTAAACCTGTCCAGTTCTTCAATAACAGTTATAGGGATAACAATATCGTGCTCGTCAAAGTGGTGGATGCAGGAAGAATCATGGAGCACTACGTTGGTATCCAGAATGAATGTTTTTGGTTGTGTTGTTTGCATAACGTTGGCGTTTTTCTTCCTCTGAAGGATGCGGAGTGAATAAAAAGCGGTGAAAAAAGCGTAACGGCTCTCCTGGACCATTTTCAACAAAAAGAGAAATCGCATCAATCATAAGAGGATCCGCACACGTAGCAGAAAAATATCTGTTGAGCGCAGAATAAATCACCTCCTTTTCGGCTGTATGATTTATGTGGGAAGTTAACCAGATCCGAAAACGATATTGGTTAAAGACGTAAGGGTACCCCCAATTTTGGAGATTTTGTTTTTCCTGGGTGCTGAGAATTCCGGCTTTTAATCGAGCGTACTCACTGGGGGTCAGAGGAGCGCTTAATCGATTGATAATTTTGACGGCATCACCTGTCAGATGGAGCAGTCTATTGGGTAAGTGTTCTGTTTCGAGGTAAAATACACCTACATCTTGGTCAATTTTCAGGGGGGAAACGACTAGTGGTGTTTGCTGTACGGCAAATTTTTCAAGCTCTTCAAAGAATGTTTTTAAGGTAACCTCTGCAGCAAGCCGGAAAGGAAATCTTATAACGGCCTGCAGCCCGTAATAACGGGCATAACTGGTCAGTTCCCATAACCTGTCTGCGGAAATGCCCTGGACCTGGGGTTGGGAAATGTTTTCACCGGAGTAGGTATTTCTCCCAAGCCAGTGACTTCCTGCTTGAAAGAGTTGACTGGAGACAGACGGCGAAAAAGAAAGGGCGTAGCGCATAAAAGGTTCCTTGATGAAAAACATTGTCTGGATCAGGGGCTACATGCCTTTTCGCTCCAAACTCTTTTCCTAAAGTATGCCACCAGCCTTTTAATGAACGGTTACAGCTTTGTTAAAAGTATATGAGTGTTTAAAGAATCGGTTGCGGCAAGCGAGTATCTTTTTGCAGGGGAACTTGAATTATTAGTGAGTTCGTTTGAGATCAGGTAAGCAAAGACTCCGGTTGCCTCTCTATGCCTTGAAGTGGTAACTGTCCGAAGAGGTAAGCGACAAACGGGAGACTCCGTGGGGTACCTGTGAGGAGTTACAGGTACTTTTCAAATAGATGCCGGAGCCCCGTTTGTATTACTTTGAAGTGACACATATCTTTAATATGTTTAAAGCCGGATTCTGCGTCCACCTGCTGATATTAATCAGGGATGTGCAGCTCATACTTATACCCAACTCCATACACAGACTGAATAATTTCCAAATCCGGATCAATTGCTGCTATTTTTCTCCGTAGATTTTTTATGTGACTGTCAATCGTCCGGTCATACACAATACGTTGATCTGGGTAAATACGTTCCATCAACTGGTCACGGGAGAAAATTTGCCCAGGTCTGGCAGCAAGAATATTCAGCAAACGGAACTCCACCGCCGTTAAATCAAGTTTTTTCCCAAAAAGACTTGCCACATAGCACTCTTGGTCAATGACTAACATTTCTTCATTTTTCTTAGGCGGAAAATTGCGACGCAATACAGCCTTGACCCGGGCCACAACTTCCCGCGGGCTAAAGGGTTTACAGATATAATCATCAGCTCCCAACTCGAGGCCAAGGAGCCTGTCGATTTCTTCAACACGCGCGGTAACCATGATGATAGGGAGGTTGGAAAACTGACGGATTTTTTTGCAGATATCCAGGCCATCGCATCCCGGCAGCATCAAATCGAGCAGGATAAGGGACGGCATGTTTTCTTTTACCCATGGCGTAACTGCATTTCCATCATCCAGGACGTGTGTTTCATACCCTGCCTGCTCTAAATATTTTCGATGAATTTCCGCAAGTCTAGGCTCATCTTCAACAACAAGGACCATCTGTTTCATAATATGTTCCATTCACGTGGCTCGAGGTAATCTGATAGTAATCTGCAGGCCGCCGAGGGGTGAATCCGCAGCATCAATATACCCCTGGTGAGCTTCAATAATATTTTTACAAATAGACATTCCAAGACCAGCGCCACCCGACTTGCGATTACGGGACGCATCTGCACGAAATAATCTATCAAATATACGGGGAAGTTGTACCGGCGAGATACCCGGTTCACTGTCCATAATCTGGAAAGAGATCGTTTCAGCTGTCATTGATACACGTATTTCGACTTCTCCGGGTGAAGATGTGTAACGCAGGCTATTTTCGAGTACATTTGTAAAGAGCTGCTGCATGCGGTCAGGATCGGCCAGCAGTGTGACAGGTGGGAGGTTTTGTGGGACCACGCTCAGTTGCAAATCTTTTTTCAGGTACCGTTGTTCAAAAAGATCTACCGTTTCCATCAGGGTTTGACAGATATCAACATTGATTTTTTTATAATTCAATGCGCCGATATCTGTCATGGAAAGCTCATACAGGTCATTTACCAGTCTTCCCATGTGCAGAATCTCACCATGTAGTCCAGCCAGGCTCTGCGCATCTGTTTTTTGAATACCATCCTGCATAGCTTCAACTTCACCCAGGAGAATCGCCAGCGGGGTACGGAGTTCGTGAGAAATATCCGCCACCCATAGCTGCCTGGCTTTTTCATTTTCTTCCAGAGTGTTAGCGAGGTTGTTAAAATGTTCAGACAAGGTTCCCAGCTCATCTCTTGTGGTTACAGGGATGCGCGTTGAAAACCAGCCGCCAATGAGTTTTCTGGTGCCTTCAATGAGTTCGTTAATCGGTCGTATAAGGTGACTGGTAACAAGAAAAGAGACCAGAAAAGAAAATATGACCATCACCGCGGTTACCACAGCAAATGATACTGTTTGTTGTTCTACAAAAAGTAGGTCGCCGGCTTCTGAAAGTTCCTCTACTGGTACAACTCCTAGATAACCGACTGTCTCCGTTTTGTAGACGATGGGGCGAAAGGTGATATTTTTACTATCTTGAATCGGTTCTCCAATAATTTTTTCTTTCTCAACGTTTACAAGAAGTATTCGTGGTCCTAAAAAAGAACCACCTTTTGGCGGCGGATGTTCAATTTCCCGATGATGAGGTTTGGGGCCGTTGTGGCTAGGTGGACTGCCGAGCTGTTTTCCTCGCCTCTGTTGAGAAAGAGGAAAAGGGAGTGATTCTCCGGTTATTATAGAGTGCAGCTGAACCCACAGTTCATAGTTGTCGACCATAAAAAGCCAATTACCATGCGAACCATATTCTTTACTGAGCAGTTCAGCCAAAAGGTCGAGTTCTTTTATTTCCTGTTTATTGACGTAATTGATAAAGCCTCGATCAAAATTCCATTGGAGGAAGAGAAAGAGGACCGCTGCAACCACTAGACTTGTTAACAGAAGAGTAGAAAAAAGTTTATGTCGTATTTTGAGTTTCACGCGGATCGGGACGGATTTTGGTTGTTGAAAAGTGTTTGCTTCGCATGGTGTTTTTGTCATGCTGTAGCAGTTAAATGATGTAGCTAATCCGATTCTACACTGCAAATATGCAAGGAATATGGACTCGCCCGGATTTATGGGCATGATTTCAGCAAAAAAGAGGACAGAACTATTTAATAAAGTGAAGATTTCTTCTATAGATTATGACTATCAAAGTTATTGCCGGGAAAAGATAATTCAAGACAAACATAGCGATGTCCAGGAATTATTTTGGACTGTGGATAAACAGGAATTATGTTGCGAGATTAATTATGTTGTGTCTTTTCTTCTCTGTTTGCTTTTCTTCCCTCTTTTTGTAGTTGGCATTTTTTATCTCTTCTTCCTCCCTTTTCTTTGGATTTCCTTCTTTTTC
>NZ_JAFFQD010000089.1 GCF_016918565.1 Desulfogranum marinum | reverse complement strand
GAGATTGCAGCTGTTTTGCCTCTTGTTGTGCTTCGAAATAACTGGTAGTTTCCATAAAAGCTCTTTCTTCCTGGTATTGTTGGTTTTTTCGCAGATCCCAATATACCAGAAAGCGAAGGGCTTTTCTTTTTTTTATCCTATTTTCAGGTGGTTGCTATATATTTTCTGTCATGCGCTTCCAACCCCGAAAGTTGAGTTAATACCCAAAGCCAAACGAAGCTATTAGAGATGCTCCAATTAGCCTTTGACATGATGAGCACAATCCAAAGGCATGAAGTCTTTGGTGAGGCAATAAGCGAAGTCCCAGCATCTTCTATTGATAGTGGGGAAGTTCTCGTAGCCATTGAAAAGTTTTATGAAAAGTCGGTGGACGGTTACTATTATGCACCATTTGACATAAATTCTAAGAATTTTTCCGACATTCCAGAAAAAACCGATGCCTGGTTTGATGAAGTGAGCAATTACCTTGAAGATAGCTCAAGATTAACCGATCAGGGTGATCATGACATAGTGTGCAGTGTTTCAAGTTGCTTAAAAAGCTGATTGATAAAATGGCAGAAGGTGAAGAAATTGTTTTCGCCGATGAATACGGAACCTGGATGATCACGGGAGATGAGAAACGATTTATCGCATCGTATCTAACATCATTGTCTGCCATATCAGTGCCTGAAAAATATGCAAACGGTACAATACCCTTTATAAAAAGAGACAGTTACGAATCTTTTCATAATAAAATTTATGCCATTGCAATCAAGATTGCCAATAAAGACCAGCGGCTCCTTCTGAAAAAGGAAGTAAAAAAACAGGGGATCAGAACAAGAGCAAGATGAAACGGCAAGATTTCCAGACATGTCGCTTCAACAGACAGCCAGGGCCGTGCCATCTTCATCAAAGGGGCAAATATTTGTATGACTCTTGAAGGTCATCTTTTTGCTTTTTTTGTAAATATCATGAAAACGTAGAATAACTTATGGGCACGATAACAATTTTCACATAAATAAATTTACAGAGTCCGAAAATGGAAATTACCGATCTTTTACAATCACTGGAAATTTACGATAAAAAATATAAACGCGATGAAATTGACAAGGCATTAATTAGACGTGAAGAGATCACACCTCACTTAATATCAATACTGGAAAAGGTGCTTCAAGATCCTGGTAAATATGCTGGTCATGACAGTGATTATTGGGGTCACATATACGCCTTTATGTTATTGGGCCATTTTTGCGAAACTAAGGCCCATGACATAATAGTTGACCTATTTAGCCTCCCGAATGATCTGCCCAGCGCTTTATTCGGAGATGCTGTCACTGGAGACCTACCTATTGTGCTTCTTCGGACGTGTGGGGGGGATACTAAGAGAATCAAAGATTTAATATTAAACAAAAGTACATATGACTATTGTCGAGGGTCAGCGCTTCAGGCATTATCTTATGCATTAATTGAAGGCTATATAACCCGTGGAGAAATTTTGTCCTTTTATCGAGAATTATTCACTGAAGATGAATCTCCAGGATCGGCCTTTCATGACATATTAGCAACTTGTGTATACGATATTTATCCAGAAGAGTTGATGGAGACAATTGAAAAAGCATATGATGATGGGTTAATTAATCCCGGCTATATCAGGTATGAAGATTTCGATGAAATATTAAAGGGTAGCAAAGAGAAATGTTTAGATAAGCTGAGAACGAAGATACAAGAAAGACAAATAGACAACATCCATGATAGTATGTCGTGGTGGGCATGTTTTGAACAACCACAAAGATCCTCGCCCAGAGACTTATCAAGCAACTCACTGAAAAACAAACCAAAGCAGAATAAGAAAAATAAAAAGTCAAAGAGAAAACAGTCTAAAGCATCTAAAAAAACAAATCGAAAAAAGAAGAAGTAATCGTCCAACGGATAAAGATAGATTGTGAGAGCCTGGCGACCCACATCTGAACTGTTTATATTTTAAGGATATTGTGTGAAAATCAGAACTGCTCACGAACAAGATTTGGTGAAAAAGAAAACGTGGTCAGGCCTTTGCTTGACTCATATCATTTACGCAATGCCCCTGAAGCCGATTTTTCTAAAGTGAAGATTGCTCCTCTGCACAGGGTCTCTGACTCCGCGGGGCCGGTGACGGACTCGCTGGTTTACGCCTATACGCCACCGTGTTGCCTTCCCCATCAAGTCACAATCGGGCACCACGAATGAGGTGATTTCGGAGCTCAATGACTGGCCTGCGTTTTTTCCCTGTCAACGCTTCACCGCCTCCTCGCGGATAGCCGACGCATGACTCGGGGGCATGATGGAGCAGCTTCTCCTTTCATGTAAGGGAGTTTCACCCTCTACCTTATGCCGGTTTATCTCGGCGCTTTCGACTCGAACCATCTGCTCCAACTTAAAGGGAAATTCGGAGGATATGAAATTCCAAGACAATTAATTCTGGTCGATGAACCATTCATTGTAGATAATGGCATGTTGCCCCATACCATGCAACTCAAACGCCGGAAGGTCCTGGATCGCTACAAGGATCATGTTGATCTGGCTTATGAGTCATCATGAAAAATGTCGGTGGCCTAACTGTAAATGATTTGGCCACCAGTGAAAAGGTTGGAGGATCCGACACAACCTGTCCTGCCTTATTTGAAGAAGGAGTTACAGTTCTGAGTTACGGAACCGGAATGTAGAGAAAGTCGACCTGTAATATGGCCGATTTTATGTGTCGTCATTCAATGTGAGTGGGAGTGAATTTTAGCAAGATATTCACCATCGGAGCCTGCAATGATCCGTTCACATTGAAAACCGTGAAATTCAGCAAATGATTGGAGGGTGTCGAAATCGACATACAACCAACTGAATTGTTCGGAAGAAATCTTTTTGTATTTCATTATAAAATCAGTCTCACCAGGGTAAATTTCAGAAGGGTGGTAATCTTCCCTCGAAATACCATCAAGCACAAACGGGTCGGTTGAATCGACAAGAATCTGACCACCTTCTGCCAGTAATGTCGGGATGAATTGAAAAAAAAAGTGAAGACCGTCGACAGTACCGCAGATACCTATACCGTTCATTAACATAAGAACTGTGTTGTATTGACATGTTTTAAGTGAAAAAAGATTCTGATGAATAACATGCTGTATCTTGCGCTCATTTAAGACCTGCACGCAACCTGGGGAAATATCAAGAGCATGGACGTCTTTTCCCTGTTGTTGCAAAAACAGACTGTGACAACCGCTACCCGCACCAACATCAAGGATTTTACCTTTACATAATGCAAGAGCATGCTGTTCGAGTTGTTCCATTTCGGAATACTCTCTGAACATGGTTGCGCCAGTCATGGTTGTCATCTCGAAATTTTCTGCTTCTACTGTAATGGATACTCCTATATTGCCATGCATATATTCAAGCAGCATGGCACCTAGTGGGTCTTTTGCTGCATCTGTTTTGTTTATATTCATAAGTTGTTTGCCAGCGAGGGGTAGTGCTCCGGATATTAAAAGTAATTTATGTTGTAAATCGTCATTTTTTTCACGTTATCCTCAATGCATCAGAGTAATTCAATTTCTTTTCTATAACATGACAGAAAACAATGGGAATCACACTCAACTGGGAGCATCCGACGTTTATGGAATCACTTGACTACGCGGAGCCTCTTTTCCCGTAAAACTCGTTTACCTTGTTCGTTTTTCTCGTACAGTGGATGCACAGGAACAACCCTCAAGTTCTTACTTTTAGAGAAATAAGAACCTTAGAATTGGTAATATTTAGTTCAACGCTGCTCTGCTGAAATTACCTGATCAGAAAGAAGATCCATTTGGCAAAATTGCGTTTTGACATTTGTTCATCTGTGTATGTACCTTTTAGATTCAAAATAATGTGACGCAGCTAGCCAAGCTGGACACTTGGCAACTCGCTGCCTTATATTTTGGAACAATCTTTTGCTAGCATTCCAACTAAGTCAGCCAATGACTCATGCGTATATACGTGCATCCCGTTGCAGTAAGATTTTGAAGCTAATAATTAGCAAGATCCGCAAGAAGCTGTTTAAATTCAGGGTCGGTACGTAAAAGTACTCTTGCGCTGGATATTAAAGTGTCAACTTGTTCATCCGTCAGGCTGAATGAAGTAGGAATCTTGTTCAGAAACAATTTTACTTCCAGTTGTGGGGTTTCTTCAAAACCTAATTGTATGAAATAGGAAGCTACTGGATGCTCAGGAGTAGATATTTTTGCGGTCCAAACATCAAGATCACTTTTTACTTTATCAACCGTTGCATCGTTATAACGGTGCAATTGAATATCGGTCATGGCATTCATTGCATCTAGCATTGATGGCTGAACTGTCGTTTTATCCATATCTGAATTATGCTCGGTAGATGCATTTACTGACAGAAACACTACACGGCGCGGGATTTTCCTTTGCATTTTGTTGATCATTGCGCTGGGCCCGCCAGATAGGGCCATGACATCGGTCATGGCACGCAGACCCATGTTATCGGTGATACCACCGTCCACAAAATGAATGTACTTTCGGGCTTTCTTGTTGCTGTAGGACTGTAACCCTTTAAGTGTATTAACAAATTCACTACTCTGTTGTGCCAGTTCAGTTGTATATGAATTAAATTGAGGAACACTGCAGCCCTCGAAGTTTTCGATTACCACCGGGTTGAAAACTACAGGCACCGCAGACGAGGCTGCCACTGCCCTGGCCACAGGAAAGGAACGGAGATCAGAACAGAGGAAGTTGAAATAATCCTGGATAAACGAAAAACGGAGACCATAAGCTAGATCAGAAGCATTAATTATGATCATGGGGCGATGAGGTTGCATCATGTCGGCAAAAGTAGCGTCATGAAAAAGAATCTCGTTGTAGTAATCGATCGCTCGCTCGGTTCGTCCTTTACTACTAAACCAGTGACTCGGGCGAACCAGACTCTTGGTAAGTACCCCTTCAACATCCTTGCGGAGAAATTCACTTTCAAATGTGTCGAAAGTCTTATCACCGTGGAGGCCATAGTAAGCTGCGGTAAAACTACCACCGGATACAGAACTTATATGGGTCACCCTGTCAAGCAATCGCTCCTGCTGCCCATCTCTGAAAATCAATGTATCCCGCAATTCCTGGAGCACACCATAAGCCATGGCCGCAGCTCGTGTTCCTCCACCAGAAAATGTCAAAAAAAAGATGGTATCTTCTGTTTTTTTGCTGTTGGCCCAGGTTTTCAGAGAATAAGGAGTAGCAGGAACTGCGTCTTTGCTGGGCTTGTTTTGGACGATGCCATATGAAGCGCAGCCACTAGCAAAAGTTAGCAGTATTAAACATAAGACTATCCTGGACCAGGCGCTTGCTTGTTCTCCTCTATTCTTTAGACTTATCTTTACTTGATTCATATTGTTTTCACTCAGCGTAAGAAAATTATCATCCATACATGTTCTCTCAGGAAGATACCAGTTAAGGAATATGTGGATTACTAAACCTGTCAGCGGTGACCCACCATTAAATTATTCAGAAAGCTATGGGAATCCCTCCTGCGCTATATGAAAACCTTCTATTGGCAATTATAATCACTTTAGCTAGTGTCTGTCCGCGAGAAGCTATTCATTTGATTTAGCAAGAGAAAATCGCCTTTTAAGGGGTGCTTTTTTTACGGTTTCCGGTAAAGTTTTTTTAGTAAGTCGCTAAAATTACTTGATTAACTATTTCCGGAAATCGAAAAAGATGCGAAAAACTCACAATCAACAGCTACCTTTAGCAGAGGCTGCCCCTGACCACCCCAAGGCGA
>NZ_JAFFQD010000088.1 GCF_016918565.1 Desulfogranum marinum | reverse complement strand
AAGCGGCCTCTGACTCCGCTCAGTTCGGAGATAAATCTTGACTTACAAGGATATAATGAGAAAAATTAGCTGTAGGTAACCATCTAAATCAACAGGAAAAAACAGGGTTGTTACGTATACAAACTGTTAAGTTTCTCATGGTCTGTTGTTTCAGCAACTTAACCTTGCCCCACTTCTTTCTAACCAAGCCCTGGCTGGCTACCCGTATCTGTTAAATCGATTTAACAGCTGATTCAAATATTCACTTCTGGGCAACGATCTGCTGCGTCTATCGTTAAAATTAACAGGATAACGGGTTCTAGTAGTAATAATAGTACTATTATTACCCTGTACCCTGCCCAGCACTAATCCCACCAAACGGTACTCTTCTCATCATTAACCTCTCGAAGTTTGACACGGCCTACAATGTGGTTAGGAGTATTCTTTATAGTGTTTCATCACACTTAACCCATCACTTAAACTATGGGAGGTCTCGCCTGATGCATATTGTGAGAAATATCAATGCGTTTAAAACTATCTCCTCTTTCTTTCTTGTGCTTACAATTGTTTCAATACCCTTCTTTGCTCATGCTGGTGAACCGGCAGTTAGTTATACTTGGGAAGATAAAGAGCTCCAGTGGGGGCCGTGTCCATCCTTTATCCCAAAAGGATGTGAAATAGCCGTATTGCATGGAACCCCAACTGAAAACAATACTGATATTTTCTTTAAGGTTCCTGGAAATTTTGAAATCCCCCACCACTGGCATACTTCACCGGAAAGAATGGTATTAGTATCTGGGACACTTGAAGTTACCTATGACAATCAAGCTACTGAAACACTGAAACCAGGAACTTATGCTTACGGCCCCGCAAGGCTGCCTCATACTGCTTTCTGTCAAGCAGGTGCTCCCTGTGTCTTAATGATTGCTTTTGAAGACCCTGTCGATGCATTTGAGGTGGTAAAACCAGCGAAGTAACATCTGTCGTGGAACATCGTCTAGAGGGGGCTGTTCTATAAGATTCAGCCCTTACTGTGGGTAATGGAATCGGCACCAAACAAAGCTGTCAAAACACCCAGCCTGTTGGACTTCTTCAATGGATAGCGTAGGCTACTGATAATAATATTATTATTATCCTATCACCACCCTTCACCTTGTACCATCATTTTCCCTGCACCAACCCTACCGTTCAAAATCTCGGCTTCCCTCTATAAGGCATATGCTCCTGCCCCTGGATTCAATCCCAGTAGAAAACAGGCTTATCTACCAGTATCACTATCCCTACAATAGTGTGCAAAATGAAGGTTTACCGTTTTTTAGGGGAAAGGTGACTACCAGGTTTATGAATACTGCCATCCCATGAACAATAGAATAGAGGATAGAGAGGGGTATGGGTATTGGTGCGGTTGGTGCTTGAATGTATAGCAATGATATTATTACTACTATTCTAACTCAACAGAATGATAGCCATAGAAGACACAGAGTAGCATCCCCACCAGAAAGGCACCCTGAAAGAACGAAAATGGCTCTAATTTTAGTGCTATGGCCAAAGGATATGCCCTGCTATTCATCGAATATAAATTTGAAATTAAAGGTAGGCGGTGGTACAGTCTCATCTGTTTGATTTAACATAACAAATTGTGTGATACGATGTGGTTCCGCTTTGTTGTGGATTTTTTGGTACTGCCTATTTGAGACAGTCAAGGGGTACCAATAGCTCTGTGTCATTTCACAAGCAATATTAGAGAGTTCTTTGAGCTGACAAAAGTCAAGATATAGTGGAAATATGTTTACTTTAGAGACAGCTTTCTTAGGCAGAAAAGAAGATACCATATCATAATAATGGATTTCCTTTTATCCCGTCGAAGATTAATGATAAAGGGTTAGCATGTAGCCTAGCTACCTGAATCTACATTATGGAACTTCCAGCAATGTGTAGATAAAGAGAAACTACTTACGAACTTGTTTGGCGCTAACCCTCAGGCGCTGAAATTTTGAAAGTAAAGGCGAAGGATAAGCAATTGGAATCTCCAAAAAAGGCGGCAGTCTTTCTTAAAGAATTTCGTGAATTTATCACGTTTCTTGGCACATTATGGGGTCTCCTTGCAGGGATCTCAGTGTTTTTTCCGCTTTCAAGCACCCTCCTCAAAGTAATCCCATTGCAGGCGTACGAGGCCGACGGAGTATTTAACCATCTCTCTCCGCCACTGATTACTTCAGTTTCCACGGTCATAACCTTATTCGTCGTATTATCGACATATGGAAGGCGGAACGAGTATATGGGGATAGGTACGCGCATCGCACGACGCCAGGCATGGGTCTCAATAGGAGCTAGCATGGCTGCTCTTGTGGTTTATATGACGATTCACCAAATATATGGTGAGTACGCTTATGATGTATTTGGATTAGGCAGTGATGACCCTCTAAAGCTATTTTTCGAAATACCATTATTGATTGCTTACACTACTTTCTTTTCGCTTCTTACGCGGGCATTCATGCTTTTGGGTATGGTGGAATTTTATCGAGACAATTAATTGTAACACCTAACAAAACGCCACCTTTAGCAGGTTGTTGAAAAAAGAAATTTACGACCCAAAGTGGCTAATTGTCGGATTCTCGCCAACGCAAAATCAGCGAGTTACATTGTGAGGCTTAGCAATTTTGTTCAATACTGCTCCTTTTGAGGAGGTTTTCAACAACCTGTTAGGCGCTAAAAGTCAAACTATCTCCTATAAATGGTGACAAATAGCCAGACTCAACATCTCTTTTCATGGTCCTTAATAAATATGCACTCCCATAATAAACTCTACTGCTAACATGAAGTTACCCCCATCTGAATTCGGCCTACCATCCAAAACAGTCATTGAGCAAATTGATAAAGACACCATAGCCATAGTCATTGACCGTAAGAGCAGGGTCATTATGAAGGATGGAGAAAACATCCTTGAGAAAGCCAATATGATTAAAGGGTATCGGCCCAGGGCGATGTTTGCCCTGAAAACCACGGCTCCGGTCTGTAGCAAAACCAAAGCCTTTCTTGAAGAAGAAGGTATTCTTATAATCCCTACATGAGCCTGTATGAAGCCACCCGCAAATGATAAGCATGGCATTTTACCGACGGTGGCGTCATGGCGACGCACCTATTGACAGCATGTCAGCCATGACAGTAAATTTAGAATACAAAATTAAGCCTGTGACAAAATGCTGTGGCTTGATTTTTTGAAGAGGGAAGGAATTGGCATCTATTCGATTAAAAGGCACACTTAAAAAGTGGTTTGATGACAAAGGATTTGGGTTCATTGCTCAAGAAAAGGACACTCAGGATATCTTTATCCACGTTTCAGCATTTGACAGAAACATCCCTCGGAGACCGACAGTCGGAGATACCATTTTTTATCATGTCCAAACCGATAA
The DNA here is from genome assembly GCF_016918565.1 of Desulfogranum marinum. Taxonomy (GTDB): domain Bacteria; phylum Desulfobacterota; class Desulfobulbia; order Desulfobulbales; family Desulfobulbaceae; genus Desulfogranum; species Desulfogranum marinum. Next base: position 2,483 of record NZ_JAFFQD010000088.1, on the reverse strand, counting down.
CAAAGGTAAGGTCAAAGCCTTTGATGCAGTGATTGAAGGAGCTGCACCTGTTACAAAAAAGCCAGTCTCTCGCCCTAAAAACTACAACAAGAGTCGAAGGTCAGAAGGCAGTTGGAAGCTCTTTGTTATTTGTGCGGTCTTGGTAATTGGTGGCGGTAGCACTATCTACAGCAGAATACAATCTGGCGCTCCACTACTTCCATCAACTTCAATTACTTCCAACATTCTAGGGACTTCAAAAATCACTAAAAAGCCATCACGATATACATGCTCTGGCAAAACACATTGTTCCCAAATGACTTCTTGCGAAGAAGCTACCTTTTATCAGCGCAACTGCCCTGGAACCAAAATGGATGGAGACGGTGATGGTATTCCTTGTGTAAGGCAACTGTGTAATTGAGTATTAAAATTTTACCGACGGTGCTGACGTGCCGACGGTGTTATGACGCCATTGTCAGCAATGACGGCAAATTTACAAACCTGCAATTTTTTGGGACTTCGAAAAGACCATTTTAGGATAGGTACCGGTTATACCTGCCGAAAGACCTCTGGAAGTTTTTCCAAGCGTATACCAAGCTGTTCAAACGCAGGCAGATGAATGCACTCACGCAGCGGTTTTGGACGCTGCCGATTATTTCCCAGAAGGGAGAGTGAAAGCGTGAGAAGGCGAAGGATGTCGATTGACTGGCGATTTTGAACCTGCTCCGAGTAGATTTTTTCATCGTTTTCATGGTGCCTTGCGGCGTCTTGATAGACAATGTTGAATCTCCAGTCACGTAGGAGCTGTTCACCTCGTTCGCAGTGGAGAAACATTACAGCGTCATCTATCAACTCCTGGCTCGGGAATTCAGTAATCGTCCTTGAACTCCGGAGGTAGTCAACACTTGCTAATCCATAGAGCGCGCCGATATCATGTATTAGTCCGGCAGAATAGGCTGCGCCAGGAAAGATCTCGATGTTTGCGGAGATTTTTGAGAGCTTCTCCATCAAGTTGGCACAACGCAAGGAATTCTCCCAGAGTCGCCTCGCAGATTGACGGAGTCGGATGTCGGTTGCAACAAACATTCTCCGAATTTCTTCGGTAATAAAGACCTTCTGGAATTCGATGAGACCGATTCGAAGAAGCGCACTTCGGGTACTCTTCACTGGGCTGAGCCCACTGTAATACGCTGAATTTGCAAGTTTCCTGAGTCGTTGGTCGATATCCTGATCGGTGTGAATCAAAGTGACAAGTTTCTCGACCTCAGGTTCAGGGGAAAGCAGTTCTGTCTGCAGTTCAGTAAAAATTGATGATGGCGCGCGCAGTTTTGCCGCACGCCTCTGATAGACCTCAAGAAGGAATCGCCGAAGAAAGAACCTTGCATCTTCTTGGGATAGCGTCGAAAAGTCAACCGAAGTCCTGACTATCGATTCCTTCGGAAACCTCGGCAAGTCCGACGGTTTTGTCCACACCATTAATTGCACACCGTGATTTTGAAAACTGAGGTAAACCGCTACAAAGCGATGACAGCACAAGGTGAATTACAAAATTGTACCTTGTCGGCATGCGAAAAGTCAAGGCCACGAAGGGACCAGGCAAGAGCAAGTTGGATAAGCACAGAGATGAGATCATTGCTCTGCTGAATAATGGCTCCACCAAAACCTTTGTTGCCAAGAAGTATGGAAGCTCTGTACCCAACCTGTACAACTGGTTGAAGCGTCATGAAATCAGCGTTGAAAAATAATATCATGAATTTGCTGGCGGTAGTGACGTGGCGACATACATGATAGAGCTGATACCGTCAGCAATGACGGCAGCGTCAGTAAAATTTCAATATTGTTTTTACACCTCAGTGAGCGGCAAACCATGAACGACTTCGATGACAACATCTTTGATGAAGATGACGCTCTTGACTGCATCCTTCTTGAGGACACAGAGAAGCCAATAGAGGAAAGAAACAACCGTAGTACAGGTTGCCTCGGGTTGATTCTGTTGGTTCTTGCTCCCGCTTCCTTTATCTGGTTTCTATAGACCCCTCCCCCCTGCTCACCTCTGCTGAAGGCCAACAGGTCATTCATCATCACCGTTTTTCCCAACTAATCTCTTGAAAGTTCAATCCCCAAGCAGTACGATGCAACCTGTTGAACTTACATATTATTTTCAAGTGTCACATTGTAACCTTAGGGTGGTTCAATCATCGTCTAGGTATGCATATAACCATCCAAGGTTTGCAAGTCCTTCGTGTGATTCTGTCACAGCCTAAGGGGCTGATGCGAGGTGCGGAGTCAATACTTAGTGGAAAGATGTTGAGTGCGGCCGGGCAAGGTCGTGTAGTCAAGCGGGTGCGAATCCCGTTCCGGAAGGTTGGCCAACCACCGGGTAGCGAGTCCTTGGAGGCTTTATGGTAACATAAAGTTTTAAGCGTAGGATAGCGAGCAGATAGGCCGTAAGCCGAAAGGTTGAAGGGATTGAGCCCCGTAATTTTCCTAGTCGGAAGGACGAC
>NZ_JAFFQD010000087.1 GCF_016918565.1 Desulfogranum marinum | reverse complement strand
GAAATAGTTAATCAAGTAATTTTAGCGACTTACTAAAAAAACTTTACCAGGAATCGTAAAAAGAGCATCCCTTAAAAGGCGATTTTCTCTTACTAAATCAAATAAATAGCTTCTCGCGGACAGACACTAGGTAGCAGGGATAGGTTACAGACTGTTCCCTTTCCCCCTTTTTATTAATAAAATTACTATTTTCTTAAGTATATCAGGGATAACAAGTGTATTCTCTTAACTATCTGATACGTAAACTTAAAAATATTCAAACTAACCTGTCTTTGCACAGACGCCACACCCTTTAAATTGGTCAACTTGACCTATTACGCACTGCCTTACCTATTATCGCCCAAAAGCGTCAACTTGTCGTTTTTGCCTTCCCCCCTCAGCGACACGTGTCCTTCCTTTTGCTCATCATATACCTGCTGAATTTAACTCGTTTATAACATTACCAACTTAAACTTTTCATATTCATCGAGGTAAACTAATGGCACGAAAACCATACGAAGGTAGAGGATTCATTCCCACAAAAATCCGGGGACCAAAAAACTTATATGATTATCTATGGTCCTTAACGGAATTGTTGGAGTTTGATATTGACCCACAAAATAATATTGAAATGCGCAAAAAAGTACATCATTTCTTGGCTCATATTTACAACAGTCAGAAATCCGTATTTATCAAGAAGGAAAGTACTACTGACCTCTTTGATGATGAAAACTTAGAGCTATTTATTCCTGTGTATTGCAGGTTAATTGACAAGACATTTTCCAGAGATTTCAAAACGGTTCCCCTGAAGAATAAATATCGGTTGATTGAAATGACAGGCTCAAACAACTTGCTGCACATCAGCAGGTGCTACAGACTACCTGACGAAAACTTTCACGAGTGCCTTGAGATTGAAAACCAGGACACCAAGGAACAATGGAATGTCTTAGTTGCAGGGAAACGGCCCAAAAGACCTGTTAACATAATCAACGGGGCTCCCGATAGAGCAATCCGCACTGATAAATACCATGAGAAGGAAAGAGGTTTTAAACTTCCTGATGATCTCAAGAGAAGCATAAAATCTCTGTCTCCGTGTGTATTCAATCCAGTGCACATAAAAAGGCTAGTAGACTACAGAGAAAAGACCTACCGAAGAGCAAAAAATAACTACGATAAAGCACTTTTAAACCCGGAAATTAGCCCTGAACAGATGGAAATCTATTTAAAAGATTTACGTAGACTTAAGAAAAAATTCATAAACGAACGCAGCAGCCAGCAAACAATCCTCTACCAACAACCCAAGCTATTAAAAAAGAAAAGTAAAGCAGGAAACCCGCTGTACAGTTACCAAGTCGCAAACCGTCCTCAAGTATCAGGAAGACTAAGTGAAATTGGCGGAGGAATTCAGAACGCTAGCAGGTACTTTAAGAAATGCGCTTTCAACGGCGTTAAACACTATAATTACGACCTAAAAGGCTCCCAGGCTAACATTCTAATTCATGAACTCAAGGATTCCGGTATAGATAACACCTGGATTAAAAACTACATGGCTGACCCCAATGCTAAATACACATATTCTAAACGAGTTGACCTTGACACTGATACCTGGAAAACATGCCTTTACGCTGCAATAATGGGCTCTGAACCAAGTGGAGAAAACTCTGCGATTAAAGATGCTATTCGTGAATACTACCAATTCAAGTATCCAGGCAATAATACAACCAAACTGGAACGCAAATCCCTAAATAACTTCATTAAGGAAGCAAAAGGCCTACTAACAAGTGTTCGCAAGTGGAGGAACTACATAATTAGCCCAGATTCTCACTATCTCTACGATTCTAAAAAAGACTACTACCACTGGCAAAATGCATGCGGTATGCGTCACAAAATCTACGGTCTAAGCAAGAGAAATGGTGAACTTCACCTCATGGATATTTTCTATGAACACCAAGTGAACCCGGAAAAGACTCCTTTAACAAAACTTGGAGGTTCTGCTAAATCAGAGGCTGAAAGAAAACTCACTGCTTTCATCTTGCAAGGACAGGAAGCACACTTCATACACCACCTGACATTACTGTGCACTGAACACGATATTAAAGTACTCAGGAACGAGCATGACGGACTGATAACCGACTCTGAAATAACCGATGAACTCGTCGAGAAAGCCAGTAGAAAATCCAAGTTAAAAGGTGCTGCGTTAGAATTAAAGGCTCTAGCAAGTACCGATGACCGTGATAAAGTTAAGACTGAAAGAAAACTCGCTATTTCAATAGGTAAGAAGATTCAATTTTAATTTCACTTCTCTTTTTTTTTTTTTTTTTTTGAAAGTTAACTAGTTCGAGTAATAAGTGTGGAAGCCGAGAGCCCACTAATAGCTAAAATACCACCTGAACCACCTTCGTGACCTCCACAACCCTGTTGTTGGGCCAAACAAGCACGTTGCGGGTTTTTCGTCAATCCGTATAACATATTGACATAACTAGATATTTTTTTTTAGAATAGCTAAATACACAAAACCATCTACCATAGAATAACCTGTTAAATACCTCTACAACCTACTTCCCCAACCTCTGAACGGCCTAGTTCAGTGTTTTAAGCACATCTGCTTTTTGTCGGTGACTCGGTTAGCATTGAAGATGTCTATTCTCAATGCTATCCCGGGTATCATTTACGACAATTTGTCGTATTTCCAGCGAATATACCGAAATGGCTAAAAACAACCTTTAAACAGGTATTTATTGACTTTTTTATGTTTTTCGACTAATATACGTACACATCAAGTGATCACTTGGTGCCTTCTATTTTCATCGAAGTTTCGACTTACACAAAATCACAGAAAGGACAACTATGGATAACGGGTATTCAATTACTCGTGATAAATTTTTGTCGCCCGATGAAGTACGTCAACTGCTAAAAGTTTGTGAGGAAAAGGCTATTGTTGACACTGCTAAAGGGCGGAAAACTTGGGTCACGAGAGCATTTTTAATACATTTTGCACTATATACCGGCCTCAGAGTCTCTGAAATAGCTGATCTATGCATTGGAGACCTGTATTTAACCGGAATTAGCGACTCTTACCTTGTGGTCAGGAAAGGCAAAGGGAATAAGAAAAGAAGTGTGTATATCGACGCGCAAACCAAAAAATACATCAAAAATTACTTGGAGTATAAGAAAAAAGTAGAATTTTTATCCATGGATGCAAATGCACCCGTGCTCGCTAAAAGTAATGGTGAAAAATACACCACTACAGCCCTTTATTTAAGCTTTAAGCAGGCTATCAAAGCAGCTAACCTGCCTTCCCACTACTCGATTCACAGCGCCCGCCATACTTACGCAACCCTCCTTCTGAACAAAACCGGTGGCAACTTGCGGTTTGTCCAACGACAACTTGGTCATGCGAGTCTCAATATGACCACCCTTTATGCAGACATTCTCCCCGAACAAAATCAAAACCTTGCCAACAGTATCATAAAGTAACAAACCGATTTTATGCACAATTTCATTTATATATATACATGTGAAAACGTGTGACGCACAAGTGCGTTTTTACCACCAAAGGAGACCTATTATGTGGAATGTACCGAAACAAGAACAACTTGATTTAATCCCAAGGCTCTATAGTACCGAAAACACGGTTTTAGCAGAAAAAATAGTGTACCTGCACTTCTTCATAGGTGGATGCGATTGGTACATAGTTGAATACGACGGTGAAGACCTGTTTTTCGGTTACGCTATTCTAAATGGAGATATTCTCAATGCCGAGTGGGGGTACATTAGTTTCACCGAACTGCGTGAAATAAAAGTAGGGTTTGTTGAAATAGATTGTGATCTTCATTGGGAACAAAAACCGGTATCGGAAGTTCCACTCATTAGAAATTGGTAGTGTACCGACAGGGGCAACTGGATAGTTTATGCGGTGTCTATTCTGTAATCAATGCAACAAAAGCCCTGAAACCAAGATCGAGTTTACTGAATACTCAAGAATTATTCTTTTTAATCTGCGATCACCTTTCACAGCATAAAAAATCTAATAGGTTCCTGATAGATGGAATAACAACACCTAATGTCAGCAGTATCCTGAAATCCATCATCTGCCCGGAATTCAACCTCACGTATTCAAAACCGTATCACCGAAACGCTGAAGCACCTTTACGATTACTCTGGAAAACCCTGTACACCAAACTCAACGATGACACTAATAGAGTGGCTATTATCAGCTTTGAAAGTTGGCACTACGCGCATTGGACAGTAGTAAGGGCCGCCTCACACAAGCGTTTGACCCTGTTCGATTCATCTGACAGAAAGCACCTTAATAGGAAGTCATGTTCTACCTTTGAAGTAACCGAAGAAACCCCAATCTGTTTCTACCCCACAAGCCTCTTCATCTTAGAGCACCAGTAACGGTGGTCGCAATCTCATGATTTCATCGCTAATGGTATCGTGACCCTCGGCACCAATTAAATTACCACCTGCAAATTCTCTGGAAAACCATACACACGGCCACTGGACAACAGTAAAGACAGCCGGACTTACAACGACAAAATGTTGTCAGTTTATTAAAAATAATTTCAACACAACGGAAAAAAATGAGCAAAGAAAGGACAGTCTCAAGTGATCTCGAACTAGCCGATGAACTGCTATTAGGAATTGAACATGCAATTTATTTTATCAGGAAGGCTATAAGTAACAAAAATTTTAGAAGCGGCCAAAAGGATGTTCATTTGATAGTCGAGCTGGCGGAACGCCTTCATAAACAGTTGGGGATAATTCCTTTACGTACATCACAACGTAGAGCCATTAAAGATGCAACGGAAAATGAACGAACCGACCTGAAGAAAATTGATAAAAAATTAGACGAGACAAACGACGAATTATGCAAGATTTCAGATGCTATTGATAACGCAATTGGCGTGATTCTTAACGACTATTCTGGTCTTGAACAGTACGCCACTAGTTATCGAATGATATCTGATTTAGAGCTAACTGACCCAGCCAAACCAATGGCCATAAAAAACAGCATTCAGAATGAAGAAATTGACCCTTTCTTCAACAGAAAGTTGAAGCAGGGACTAGTTAAGAAAATTGTCAAAATCACAGCCGCGCCTGAGAACAAAAATTACAGCCCATTATTTCGCAACCTATCAGATGACAGTTTTCCAGAAATATATCTGGATGACATTTTACAGATCAAAGAATTTCAGATCGAAATATCTTTTAACGTGGTGAAAAAAATCAAGGCACCGTTTTAACGATAGGCTACATGAACTTCCGAATCAGTGGTTATCGAAACAACGATTGGCCATGGTACCCCTTGAGCTATGTACAGTAGTTCAGGCTGGCCTGACAGCTAACAGCAAAAGTGACAGAGTCGGAGATGTACAGGAATAGGTGTGCCACGAGAGCAAGCAGTTTTGCTCGTAACTACACGAAAGATGAAGGTAGGCCCCTCGAAGTCGGCTTGCAAGAGCGGGCTTCAAACCACCTTAAGCTGCTGTGGTGAAGAGCCATGGTGGTGAGCGTTAAGGAAACAGCCCGGCATAAGACTGGGTCAGGTGTGGACTATGGAGACGAACGCAAGTGAACCACTGATGAGGTGTCGAAAGTACATGGATGTCGTCAAAACTGGGACCTTATTCTACCCCAGGATAAGTTCGTAAGTTCGGGGGAAACCTGTCTACTACCCAAGCGGTACCCGGCAAAAAAGTGGCGTGAACATGGTCTTGGCTTTCGTGTGGAACATGGGAACCTGTCGTTCCGATGCCAAAGGAAGAATCCAAGTGGAAGACCCATGAGGATGCAAGTACCAATGCGGAGCACAGGGGCGGATTACCTCGTAATAGTGATGAAGCCTCTGTAATGGAGGTAGAGCGAAGGGTGGAGGTTCCCCCCCCCCCCCCGGGCGACTCGACTCTTAACCTGATCAGTTTATACAAACTCAAGTTTCTGAGTTATCTTAAGTTGTTAAAATATTGTGATTTATACCGGCTACACGTCGACTGCTTTCAATCAACTCTACTGCAGTGCTCATGATTGTATCAACCATCAAAAGTACAATATCTTC
>NZ_JAFFQD010000086.1 GCF_016918565.1 Desulfogranum marinum | reverse complement strand
TGAAAAAATAACAGCGTCGCTTCGCTCCGACCACCTGGCCAGTTTCACTGGAATAGGTGGCCGGAATCACGTGGACTGACTGGCCGGTTTCGACTGGAATGGGTGGCCGGATTCAGTGGAATACGCATTAAGGACCAGGAAAATAAAATTAAAGATGAAACTACCAGCAGAAAATGGGACAAGCCCATTATGTATATTGATGATGGTATTTCAGGAAAATCAACTAACCGCCCTGCTCTTCAACAGCTAGTCAAAGACTTTAAAACGGAAGGATTCCATGCCATTATTTTCACAAAACTAGATAGATTGGCCCGTAACTTAAGAGATACACTTAATTTTTATCACGAAGCAGAGAAGTTTGGCGTAAAAATGATTTGCCTTGATAGTCCGATTATTAGTACGGACGGACCGATGGGGAGCGTAATGCTTCAAATAATGGGTGCATTTGCACAATTTGAAAGGGATTTGATCCGCTCCAGAACGACTGCTGGCAGAATGCATAAATGGAAAAAGGGAGAAGCCCTCATGGGTCATCCACCTTTTGGCTACTATCTTGACAAAACAACTTTCACAATAAAAATAAACAAGCAAAAGTCTGAAATTATTCACAAAATCTACAATTTGTACCTTAATAACAGATTATCCATACTGGACGTTGCAGGAAAATTGACAGATGACGGTGTACCTACGCCTTCAGCACTGTTAGGAAGAAAAGATGCATCTTCACATTGGAATGTAAATACAGTCCGAGAGATTTTGAGAAACGAAGCTTATACCGGAATTTTAATACATTACAATCAGTATAAATTTAAATCGAACGACAAAAATAGGGTTCTAAAAACAAAGGAAAAAAAAGACAAAAAAGATTGGGTACCAGTTCAATTTCCCAAAATCATTGAAAAAGAACAATTCGATTTAGTTCAAGCAAAAATTCAACACAACAAAGTCATTCCCAAGAAAAAGCACAGTGGCCTTGAGAACAAGTTTATGGCAGAAAACGTTCTGAAATGTCGTCACTGTGGTGCAAAGTTATATAAACAAACAACTGGGGCCAGGAACTTTATCTATTATGCTTGCCCTTGGCGAAGAGCAAGCGCCAAGCAACTAAAAGCAAGAAACAAAGAAAAATGCCATCTACCATTTCTAAATTCAGACAAAGTGGATTTTGCCGTTTTTAATCAAGTAGTCAATTTAATCATAAAGCCAAAGGAGTATGTTGAGGAATGGGTAAAAAGTAAACCAACCGAAGAATTAAAAACAAAAATTCTGTCACTCACAAATAAGAAAACGTCGTTGCAAGAAAAACTATCCAGAGCTGTAAAAATTGAGATAAATGCCCACAATCCAGAATTGTTGACATTATATAGCCAAGAAAGAGAAAAGATAGAAAAGGAATATAATTCTGTTTCCCGCACACTTAATACTGCACAAAATGAGCTTTCCTTCCACAACCATAAATTGAAAAAGTTAGAGGAATTTCAAAATATATTTAACCATCCCAAGCGAGAGCATACAATGCGTATGAAAATCGCCCTTAAAACTGCCTTACACAAATTACCTTTTGAAGATAAGAAGAAATTAGTTGAAGCAGTTATAAGCCCTGAAACTGGCGGACAAGTTTATATAAGGGAGTTAGATGAATACGACATTGGCGTTTCGAAAAAGGACGGGAGCAATAAATCTAGCAAGCCCGTCCACGGGAACAAAGTAGGTGAAAGGGAAATTATGGTTGAGCTTGACTTCACCCTGCAACCACATAGAATCATAGATATTATCAGCTCACACAACGATATAGTTTTTAAGTTAGATAAACGGTAATTTTCCGCTGTGGAAACTCATATCCCCCGTTTTTGATGGCCGCCTTGACCCTGTCTTTTGCCTCCCGCACAGCGCCCTCGGCAAGACCAACCGTAGAAAAAGCGGGCAACCCTTGGGCCAGATCGACCTCCACTTCCACCATCAATCCGTTGACACCGGCAACAGCACCGCTTTTTACTTTGGCTAGCATATCACTCCCTGTACATGGCCTCCATTGCCGGCGAATACCCGCCGTTTTTTTGGCTATAAATATAAAAAGGCGGAAGCACCTCGCACTGTTCGCCACCATTTTTAACAGCCTCTACCAGTACCAGTCGTGCATTTTGCAAACCAGGATAGGAGTATACAGGTTGTATTCTTTTCACGGTAAGACGTTTAGTATACATTGCAGAAATAAGCATTCCTGTGTGTGCTGCGGGATAAACAAAAACAACTTTTTTCCGGTTTTTTACGGCAAAGGCTGCGGCGCGGACAAAGCTCTGTAAATCACCGATAATTTCATGACGGGCAATAGCCACCTCCTCAATCAAATTATGCCGTCCGCCTGCAATCTTCCCGTATGGGGGGTTGCACACTACCAGATCAAACGACTCTGGCCGGCTATACTGCTCTATGTTGCCGACGTTACCGTTGATAGCAGTGAAACGGTCGGTATACCCGTTGCTTCGAACGTTTTCAACCACTAGTTCAATCATGCAAGGCTGCAAATCGACTGCTGAGATGTTTACGCAAGGGTGCCTATAGGCAAGTATCAGGCCTACCACACCACACCCGCAGCAAAGATCAAGGACACGAACATCACTTTTTTGCAACCGGCAAAAGTGGGCAAGCAGCACGGCATCGACTGAAAATCGATATCCCTGCTCATACTGGTTGCAATGTAACTGCCCTTGAAATAAAGTATCAAAGGTTTTTTTCATCTACTCGCTATCAATATAAATTTCTGGATTCCTATCAGTAATTGATGAAATTTATTCATTATAACTGTTCACCAGTGCTCAAGATGAGCGGATGTCGCGGGGTACTGCGGAACAACTCTTATTTATATTAAAAAGGAAGCATACCATTAAATGGATATTTTTATTAAGACCCATTTTTCCGGAGGACACCATCTACGTGACTATCCAGGAACCTGCGAAAAGCCACACGGTCATAACTGGAAAGTCAAAGTTACCGTGCGCGCCGCAAAACTAGACCATCTTGGCATGGGCATTGATTTCAAAACCCTCAAGGTCCATGTCAATGAAGTCATAGACACTCTTGACCATTGCGACCTTAACGAGCACCCTGCATTTGCAGTTAACAACCCTTCCTCAGAGCACATTGCCACCTATATTTTTAACCAGCTGAGGGAAACTTTGCACACAGAGAGATATAGCCTTTATGCTGTTGAGATTAGTGAAACCGACTCCAGCGGTGTTATTTACTACGGTGACTAATCAGTTCGCAACCACTTCCGTCTCAACAATACTATTCTCACAGCATGGTATTTTCCAAACCACACTTGATGGACTCGTAAAAATTCCATCACACTTAACATTTCGAATTCTACCAGGAAGCCCCGATGCCTGAAATACAATCCTCACAAATAGCTGTTATTGGTCTTGGTTATGTAGGCCTGCCGTTGGCTGTTGAATTCAGCAAAAAAATGCCAACTATCGGTTTTGACCTAAAACAGGAACGAATAGCAGAACTCAAAGATGGAAAAGACTCTACCAGGGAGGTAAGCTCTGCAGAGCTCAAACAGGCAGGCGCACTCCGGTTCACCTCTTCAGTTGACGACCTCCAAGACTGTAATGTGTTTATCATTGCCGTGCCGACCCCCATTGACAGCAACAAGCGGCCAGACCTTTCACCGCTAGAGGGGGCATCACGCACAGTAGCAAAGGTATTAAAAAAAGGCGATGTGGTTATCTACGAGTCAACGGTTTTCCCGGGTGCGACAGAAGAAGTCTGCATACCTCTGCTCGAGCAGCAGGCAGGTTTAATATACAACAAAGACTTTTTTGCAGGATACAGTCCGGAACGTATCAACCCGGGTGACCATGAGCATCGGTTACCGACTATCATGAAGGTCACTTCCGGCTCCACGCCGGAAATTGCCACATTTGTAGACGAGCTGTATGGTGCCATCATCACTGCCGGTACCTTTAAAGCAAGTTCCATAAAGGTTGCAGAAGCGGCAAAGGTTATCGAAAATACCCAGCGGGATGTCAACATCGCTCTGATCAACGAACTGGCGCTCATCTTCAATAAATTGGGAATCGATACCCTTGAAGTACTCAAAGCAGCGGGCACCAAGTGGAACTTCCTTCCTTTCCGTCCAGGTTTGGTTGGTGGACACTGCATTGGGGTAGACCCTTATTATCTCACCCACAAAGCTCAAGAGGTTGGCTATCATCCGGAAATGATCCTGGCTGGTCGACGCCTTAACGATGACATGGGTCGGTACATAGCATCGGAAGTAATTAAACTCATGCTAAAAAAACGGATTCATGTGGCTAATTCCAAAATCTTAATATTAGGGCTTACCTTTAAAGAAAACTGCCCTGATCTGCGCAACACACGGGTAATTGATATTATCGAAGAACTGGAGAGTTACGGTGCCGATGTGGATGTCTACGATCCATGGGCCGATAACCAAGAGGCACGGGACAGGTATAAGGTCTCCATGCTTGAACAATTACCTGATGCCCACTATGACGGGGTTGTCCTTGCAGTTGCCCACCAAGAGTTTAAGGAATTTTCTGCAACAAACCTGAAAAATATTTGCCGTGAGCAGTGTGTCATCTATGACGTTAAACATGCTCTTCCCCAGGAAGTGGTTGACGGAACCCTTTAAAAAAAAATTAAAACAATTCCATCTGTGTCCACCCTTGGCTGAAGAAACGCGTTTTCCTTTCTTCGGCCGGGAGACGCATTCTCAGCATGGTGCAAGCACTTCGCACAAAGCGATCGGTCTTTCGTGCAATCTCCTGTTTATTTTCTTGCAACTCTATGCAGCGCATAATAAATGAAACCTTGCCTTACCCTCAATAAACCCCAAACGTCCAGGCATGGAGTCTGGAGGAATATAAGGTGGCGCAATAAAACGGTCGGCCATCAGGCAACAAAAAAACAGACAGAGGCCAGCCGCCACTACCATTCATTGTCACAGTGGCCGCCATATACAGCTGGTCCACATCTGGCCGTTCTTCCCGGTCCACTTTTACACTGACAAACCACCTGTTAAGCAAAGCAGCAATTTCCGAATCAGCAAAAGACTCGCCGGCGGTCACATGACACCAGTGGCAGGTTGAGTATCCTATACTCACAAACAGGGGCCGATCTTTTGCGACGGCAACACGAAGAGCTTCTTCTCCCCATGGAAAACAATCCACTGGGTTGGCAGCATGTTGCAAAAGATAGGGGCTCTTTTCCCGAGCTAACCGATTTTGTTTTCCTGCCAAGCATTACCTCCCTCTCTTCGTCAATCTTAAATACTCACGTGAGAAGGACAAGAGCCTGCTCCACGAACTCCTTCTTCAACTCTAGCAACGCCTTATCCTGGTTGACAAGGATATTTATACCACTCTTGATCGCCATATAGCTTTTCAGCGCACTCCTCACAAAGACCGTGACTGAATTTTGTATCGGTATGTTTCGACAAATAGGCTTCAATTTGGTTCCAATAGCCCTCATCATCACGAATTTTCTTACATGCAGCACATATAGGTAACAGGCCACTGAGCGTCTTAACTTTTGAAAAGGCTTGCTTAATTTCCTGGTTTTTTTGGAGCAGTTCCTTGTTTGACAGGGTCAACCTGTCCTGTGCCAGCTTCCTTTCTTCCTCCAATACAACAGCTTTTGAAAAGGCAGCCAGTATATCTTTTTCTATCTGCGAGTAGTTCCTTTTTTTGAGATCAACAACACACAAAGACCCAACGACCTTATTCTCTAAGATGACCGGAAAACCTATATACGATTTAATGCCATACGTTTTTACGTTGGAATCAAGTTCTTCCCACTTTGTTCCTTCCAAATTTTCGAAAACAATAGGGGATACATTTGTTGCTGATCGCTTCCTGATGGTCATATCATAACAGATATGTCCGGAAGGATTGTCTTCTCTTTTAAAATCTGATGGTCCATTGTATATCGACCAAGTTTTAACCCGACTTTCGCAATTCGCGACCATGTGGACGTGTAACTTGCTGTTTTTCCATAATCGACAATTTTAGGTCGGCACTACACGGCTTTTTTACAGGCCGCTTTGTCTGCTGCAATCCGTGGCGGAGGT
>NZ_JAFFQD010000085.1 GCF_016918565.1 Desulfogranum marinum | reverse complement strand
GAGCCGGTCATGGACTATCAGCTATTTGCCGACGCTCATTCTGATCTGATCTGCGGTTGGTTTCCCGACACCACGCTGTTTTTTGTCAATACCAGCTATTGCCTGTTTTTTGGGAAAAGTCGGCACGAATTGCTTGGCAGCCTTTGGGTGGATCTGGTTCCCGCCGAACAGCGCGACGCCGTTGTCGATGTTTATAAAGATCTGGAATGTCGGCCCAGGGAGAATCGATATTCTCACTCGGTTCTAACCGAGGATGGTATCAGATGGGTGGAGTGGACTGATTCTCCGTTCTTTGATGCAAGTGAGCGTCTGATTGGTTTTCAGTCGATCGGACGTGACATTACCGATGCAAAACTCCTCGAAGAACATTTGCAGCGAAGCGAGTCACTGCTTCAGGAAAGTCAACGCATCGCACAAGTCGGCTCATGGGAATGGGATTTTGAGAGCGATCGGGTTCGCTGGTCCGACGAAGCCTACCGTATTCTCGAAGTCGACCCTGACACCCAGGCTCCTTCCTATGAATTGTTTCTCGAAACTGTCCATCCGGATGATCGGCAGAATGTGGACCAACGCTTCCAAGATCTGTTCGTCTCCGGCGAGGAATATGAGTTCGAACACCGGTTGCTCATGGGTGACGGCCGAATTAAGCATGTCAGGGTGCGAGGGTTGTTTCAAAAACATCTCGCAACGCATATGAGTCGCGCTGTCGGCACAATCCAGGACATTACAGGTCCTGTCACGCTGCGTGAGAAATTGGAACTGATTTCCACAGCCATCGAAACGGCGGTCAGCGGCATCGCCATTGCTGACCAAAACGGTGTGCTTACCTTTGTCAATGCTGCGTTTCTTGCCCTATGGGGTGAAAAACACGCCGAGGAAGCACTCGGTCGATTGGCTACAAGTTTTTGGGAAGATCCGGTTAAGGCAGGCCACATATTGAAGAGGCTCCAACGGGACCATCTCTGGGGCGGTGAATTGGTGGCCAGGCGTCGAGACGGCACCTCTTTCACCGTTCATCTAGCCGCCAGCGCCGTACTTGGCGAGGATGGTACGATAACCCATTTTATTGCCAGTTTCTCCGACTTAACCGCGCAGCGAAAAATCGAAAAAGAACTTCGGATCACTTCGGATCTGTTTCAGAAGCTGCTACAGACAACATCTGAAGGTTTCTGGCTTATTGGAGACGACGGTCAAATTTCAGACGTCAACGAACAGGCGTGCCGAATGCTCGGTTACAGTAAGGAGGAGATGCTGATGATGAGAATACCCGACATCGATGCAAAGGAAACGCCTGCTGAAACCGAGCAACACATGAAGGACTTTCTGAGGACCGGATATGATCTGTTTGAGACCAAGCATCGAGCAAAGGACGGCACCCTGCTCGATGTCGAGATCAGGGCTAGCAGCTGGCTTTCTGGTGATCAACAGATCATTGCTGCGTTCTTCAGAGACATTACGAAACAAAAGGCATTGGAAGCAACTCAGAGGGCGTACGAGTTAAGCCTAAAGTCCGAAAATATTCGTCACGCATTGTTTTCCCGCTTCTCTCATGAATTGATGACACCATTGCATTCCATGATCGGTCTGGCCGATCAGCTAAGCCGGGATTCGGATCTCTCCAATGGTCATCGCTCAACACTCGGCATTATTGCCGATGGGGCTCGGCGCTTGAAGGAGGTCTTGGAAAACATGCTTTCGATGGCCAATCTGCAAGTTAATTCGCTTAATCGACATGATCAATCGTTCGAGCTCTGCCCCATGATTGAAAACCTGATAAGCCTTTATCGGCCCAGATGTCTCGCCAAGACGTTGAGCCTGCAGGTTGAAATTGATGAGCATACCGTCCCTTGTCGAATGAGAGGGGAGAAAGAAAAAATCATGACAATCCTGGAAAAATTGCTTGATAACGCCGTCGAAAATACGGACCAGGGAACCATAAGGCTAGGTGTCAAGGCGGAACTACCCGCCATCGTCGATCCGATGACGAACAACCAAGAGCTCACTTTGATACTGGAGATAGAAGATAGTGGTGTTGGAATTGAGCCCGAGCGCTTGAGTGTATTGTTGTCATTTGACATGATAAAAGCAGCACAAATATCCAGGGAGGTTGGTGTCGGATTATTTACCTGCTTAATGGTCGCAAAGGTCATTGATGCAAAGATCACGGCCGTCAGCCGTCTTGGAGAAGGGTCATGTTTTCGCCTTTGTGTCCCCGTGTACCGGGACAGTGCTTCAGAAAAAGACGAGTCGCACTGCCGGCAAAGGATTCGAGACCTGGTCACGGTTGCACCCGAGGAACGGTTAGAAATAGCCGAGCACGAGGTGGCGAACCTGCCGGAGCAATTGCAGCAACAGCTCAAAGAGGCCCTGGTGGATGGAGACATGGTCGCTTTTACCGAGTTGCTTGGCGGCGCTCGAGCTTCGTTTCCGGCTGCAATCAGTGTCCTGCGGCATCTTGCTGAAACATTTAACTACCAGCGTATCGCTCAATTACTCAAACACTAATGGAGGAAAAGCGGTGAGTGCAGATCGAACGGGGAGAACGGTCATGCTGGTGGACGATACGCCGGCAAACCTGCGTTACCTGCAAGATATTATCCGAAACGCCGGCCATCGGGTGGTGGCGTTTCCCGATGGCGCGGCGGCTTTGGCCGCGGCAGAGAGAAATCCACCAGAGATCATTTTGCTGGACATCCTCATGCCGGATATGGATGGCTTTGAGGTTTGCAACCGGCTCAAGAGAACTCCTCGACTTGCCGATATTCCGGTTCTGTTTCTCAGCGCCCTCTCAGAGCCCGCCGATAAGGCGAGAGCCTTCAGCAGCGGTGGAGTGGACTATATTACCAAACCGTTCCAGGCAGATGAGGTGCTGCATCGTGTCGATACCCATCTCCGGCTGTCGCAAATGACCAGGCAGCTTGAGGCGATGGTTGAAGAACGTACCGCCGAACTTGCTGCCAGCAACCAGTCCTTGCGCCAGGAAATGGCTGTGCGGAAGGAACTCGAGAAACAACAGGACCTGCAGCGAGCGTTGTTGCAAGCGGTCTTTGAAGGGATCACCGAACCGCTGTTGCTCGTCGATAGCAATAAGAACGTGTTATTGTGCAACCGGCACACTATAGACTATTATCAAACAGCCGGTATCGATATCACTTCCGTTCCGATGCCGTGCCATGACGCCGAAGGCGGTTGCCTGGAAAAAGATTCTGAGTGCAAGGTATGTCAGGCAATAGCACAGGGAAGTGAGACGACTGTAGAACGGCACGGATTCGTCGATCCTCAGCGTTTTGAGCTGGTTGCCGTCTACCCTATACAGTCGGAGGGAGACCATCTTTCCCGAGTGATTATTCGTATTGCCGATATCACCGATAAGCACCGAATGAATGAAGAAATGGCCCAGACCAACAAGTTGATTGCTCTGGGCACATTGATAGCCGGTGTGGCTCACGAGATCAACAACCCTAACCAGGTCATCTCTATAAACACGCAGATCATCGACAAAGCATGGCAGAACGCTAAACCGATACTGGATGCCTCATTGCAGCGCGGGGAGGATTTTGTTATCGGAGCCTCCTCCTATAGCCAACTCAAGGATGATATCCCGCAGATCATCGCCGCGCTCGGTGCCAGCGCCGAGCGCATTGCCCGTATCGTCTCGGTCTTAAAAGACTATTCGGGAAAAAACGATACGCTGTTGCTCAAACCGGTCGCCATGGCAAAGATTTTGGACAATGCCATTCTGATGGTGAATCACAAGATCAAGAAATGCACCGACAAGTTCATTGTCCATTATGGCGATAACCTCCCTTTGGTCAACGCAGACCAACACAAACTCGAACAGGTATTTGTCAACCTGCTGATCAATGCCGTCGAATCATTGCCATCCCAAGATAAAAAGGTAGTCGTTACCATACTGTATGTGTCCGAAAGCAAAAGGGTTGTCGTGGAAATCAGCGACGAGGGTGTCGGCATACCGGCAGACTCCCTGACGCGCATCATGGATCCGTTTTATACCACCAAGCAAGCGAGTGGCGGTACCGGCCTGGGGCTCGGCATAACGCAGCGTATCATCAAACAGCACGGTGGCACCATCGAGGTGCAGAGTACGGAAGGCGTGGGCTCGACTTTCAGCGTCCTGCTCCCAGGTGGTACAGAGGGTGAAGGGGTTGGGGAGCCATGAAAGTATCGACATCATCACCGTCGTATCCCTTCCTTCTGGTGGATGACGACAAACAAGTATTGCGAAGCCTTGCGGTGTCTCTGAAAATTGGGGGCTTCCCGAATATTATTACCTGCAGTGACAGTCGCGAGGTAGAGCGTCTGCTGGCAGAGCAGCACTTTGAGGCGCTCCTGCTTGACTTGACCATGCCGTTTTTCTCCGGTGAAGAGATTCTGGAACTTACGAGGGAACGATACCCTTCTTTGCCGGTCCTTATCATCACCGCCATGAACGAGGTGCAGACAGCGGTCACCTGCTTGAGAAAAGGTGCTTTTGACTACCTCGTCAAACCGATTGATGGCGAACGCCTGGCAGTCACGCTTCGCCGTGTGATCGAATTGCGGGAACTGCGCGACCAGGCACAATCGCTTAAAAACTCTCTACTTGGAGGCGAAATCCGGAACCCGGCCGCGTTTTCAGCAATCGTCACCCAGAACCAAGCAATGCTCGCTCTTTTTCAATACCTCGAGTCGATCACCTCGAGCCGCCTGCCAATTCTCATAACCGGAGAGACGGGAACCGGCAAGGAACTCGTGGTCAAGGCAATCAATTCGTTGGTAGAGCAGCCGTGTCCATTGGTTTCGGTAAACGTTGCCGGTCTTGACGACATGGTTTTTTCCGACACGTTGTTCGGTCATGTCAGAGGCGCCTTTACCGGGGCGGAAACGTCCCGGCACGGGCTGGTTGAACAAGCCGCCGGAGGTATGCTTCATCTCGATGAAATCGGTGATTTGGGCCGGCAATCCCAGGTCAAGTTGCTGCGCTTGCTGCAAGAGGGCGAATATTTCAAGCTGGGATCGGACAAAACGATGTCCGCCAACATTCGCATAATCGCCACAACAAACCACGATCTGTCGGCACAACAGGTCGCCGGACACTTTCGCGCTGATCTTTTTTACCGGCTATCTGCGCATCACGTCCATTTGCCACCGCTGCGGCGGCGACGAGACGATGTGCCGGCATTGATTAGCCATTTTCTGGCAAAGATTGCTGAGGCCCGTAACGAGAAGCCGCTTGATTGTGCCGAAACGGTGCTGACCGGATTGAAAGGCTATGATTTTCCTGGCAACATCAGGGAATTGGAAATGATGGTTCATGACGCGGTTAATCGTTGCCGGACCGGACACCTCACAGTTACTGATTTCACCGGCAACGGCGACAGAGTATTTCCAGCATCCGCCGGTCACGCAATTCCAGGCTCCCAAGAGAATGCTCAAGGGTGGATAGGTTGGCCTGCCGGATCCGAGCAATCTCTGCCGACCGTCGAAGAAGCCACTGTCGATCTGATCAAAGAGGCCTTGCGGCGCTGCAACAATAATCGTACCAAGGCAGCATTGGTCCTTGGAATCTCGCGTCAACGCCTGACAAGGACGCTTCGAAAATAGGAACGATAAACGTATGCAGAAAAAAATGACCTGTTCACACCGGCCGGATCACACCCACGGGAGACGAAAACCGGCATACCTCAGGAGCGTAATCAAGCAGAGAAAAAACCATGAGCGACAGGCAGCATAAATCCAGCCAGACGCCCGCCGACGCGGCGGCGCTGCGCAAACGAGCCGAGGAGAAAGCCCGGAACATGGAGTCGACCTCCCTGTTCGCGCAAACCCCTGAAGAAATCCGGCGGCTGTTCCACGAACTGCGGGTTCATCAGATCGAACTGGAGATGCAGAACGAGGAACTGCGTACGGCCCAGGCCCAGATCGAAGCAAGGCGGGTGCGTTATTTTGACCTCTATGACCTGGCCCCGGTGGGCTGCTGCATCTTGTCTGAGCAGGGACTGATTCTAGAGGCCAACCTCACGGCGGCCACGCTGCTGGGTGCGGAACGTAGCGCGCTGGTCAAGCAGCCGATCTCCCGCTTCATTCTCAAAGATGACCAGGACATCTACTACCTGCATCGGAAACAGCTCATTGAGACGGGCGAACCCCAGGAATGTGATCTGCGGCTGGTCAAGCCGGATGGCGCATTGCTCTGGGCTCAACTGACGGTAAACGCAGCCCAGGCGGAAGACGGCCCCCCC
>NZ_JAFFQD010000084.1 GCF_016918565.1 Desulfogranum marinum | reverse complement strand
GTTCTGAGCCAGAATCAAACTCTCCAGTTTATATCCTAGCCACAATCACTTACGATTGGACTTACTTACTTCAAAAAAACCAAAATCAATTGGCCCGCTTGTTTACTGTTCAGTTGTCAAAGATCAAAGCCATTGTACATGGCCTCGGTATAACAGAAGTTATACTTTATGTACTGCGTAAGCTCTTGTCAAAACAAGAACATGTTGCTCAATAATGTTGGTCAAGCAACGGAGCGACAATCTACTGTAACTCCGCCGTGCCGTCAACCTTTTTTTTACTGTTGTTGAAAGTAACTTTCAACAACTAAAAAGGTGTGATCGTTGATCACTGCCAACGACCTTCAGCATGCTGCCTGGCGATTGTATTCGTCAAGCAACGGAGCGGCAAACTACCTTACCGCGCTCTTGAAGTCAACCTCTTTTATTCGGCTGGTTAAAAATAAATTTTAACCGCCAAAGGCTTGGAATTATTAAACAACTAATAATCCACTTCAAGCTGTGCCGTCCATGTTTCGTCAGGCACGGGGCGGGAAAATACTCGATCATCAATCGGTCGTCAATAACTATTTTTGCGATCAGTTGCTTTTTTCTCTAAATGTTTTTTTTATTACCACCGGGTGAACAAGGTTAACCACCCGGTGGTAATGTATTAAAAAGCCTTTAGACAAGTAACGAAACTCTAAATAACAGTACTAAAGTGCAGCCTGCAAAATCTTCCTGGATATATCAAGAGTAACGTCACCGGTTTCAGAAAGAGCCGTCATTCCATGTTTGTCCAGTGACTCAATAATCCTATCAATCCCTTCTTCCCCTATATCATGGTCACCTAGCCGAGTCTTGATGCCAAGACTTTGAAAGAATTCCTCTGTTTTACTAATAGCAGCATCAATCCTTGTCTCTTCATCACCTTCTGTGATTCCCCACACCCGTTCAGCATATTGGAGCAACTTTTCTTTCTTTTGCTCCTTACGAACTTTCCATACGGCGGGTTGGACCATGGCCAGAGTTTTGGCGTGATCAATACCAAAAAGAGCTGTTATTTCATGCCCTATCATATGCGTGTTCCAGTCCTGTGGCACCCCTGCACCTATCAATCCATTTAAAGCCATGGTTGCACACCATACTAAATTGGCCCGTGCATCATAATTTTCCGGCTCTTCAACGGTCTTCTTCCCTATTTCAATCAAAGTCTGCAGAATGCCTTCGGCAGTCCTATCCTGAAAACGTGCTTCCGCCGGATAAGTAACATACTGTTCAACTGTATGAACAAAAGTATCTACCACGCCATTTGCCACCTGAGTCACCGGCAGAGTATAGGTCAGCTCAGGATCAAGAATAGAAAATTTTGGAAACGTGAAGGTGCTGAAAACAGGTAGCTTATCTTCACCGTCAGTAATTACCGCTCCACAATTCATCTCTGACCCCGTAGCCGGCAAGGTAAGCACCGTTCCCATTGGCACAGCACCTTCAACCGGTACAGGAGTAAAACCAAAATTAAGTAGCTCTCGCTCTTTACCAATAAAGTCATCTGCTACTGAAGCAATGGCAATAAACTTTGTTCCGTCCATTACTGAACCGCCACCAACAGCAAGTAAAAAGTCTACTTTCTCTTTCCTGACAATATCAACTGCGCCCATAAGCACTGACAGCTCTGGATTCGCACCAATGCCGCCAAATTCCAAAACATTGCGATCAGATTTGGCTAACTCTGTTTTTACCTTGGCTAATACGCCTGTCCTCTTTGCACTCCCCCCTCCATAGGTGATGAGCACCGTTGAATTTTTCGGGGTCAAAGCATCTAATTGCTCCAATTGCCCTTTGCCAAATACGATGTGTGTTGGGTTGTAAAAGTCGAAATTTAACATGTGTAGCTCCTCTTAAAAGTAGAGTTCACTGGGGTAGTTATCGAAAAAACAAAAGTAATCGTACGCTGGTCAGGTGCGTATTGATTAGTACACCAGGATTATAGTTTACTTGATGCTCACGGTATGGCTTGTAAAGTAAGACACTTTCATTGAAAGAGAAGACGCAATCATACCTCTATTTTGCCTAATCGGACTTTTGGAAAAAATAGGGGACAGACCACCTTTTAGATTTACAATCTAAAAGGTGGTCTGTCCCCTATTTTACTATTTTACTATTTTACTATTTTCTCCTATTTTACCGATATGTTACCAGCGAACAATTACAGGCTACCCATAATCAATACTCTTGGTGGAGATGCAGACCCGCGACTCATGAAAGGTCGGCCCAGCAGCAACATCGGTTGTCTTTTGTGAGGTAAGTTCATTGATTGCGGTGGGGCATTTGTCTGTCTGCCAAAAAAGCCCTTCAGCCACGAGCAACCCCTCTTGTGTGTCCTCGCTCACTTTAGCCAGCCGCAGACACTTCCCACGGTTATTTTCAAGTAAAACCTCAGCCCCGTCCGCAATCTCATACAAAGCAGCATCCTTGGGGTGTATCAACACCTCTCCAATTTTGCCTCTGTGCAAATCGCCAAAGGTTGAATTGAGCAAATCCATATGGGGTGGTGTTATCAATTTCAAAGGTAACCGTGAGCAAAGATCTTTATCGCTAAATTCATCTGCTTCGAGTAGACAGGGAATTGCAGGAGCGCCCTCTGTTGCCGCCTCTTCTGCAGCTACCTTAAAGGCAAAAGCAGTGTCCCAGCGACGCATTACCGCCTCCCCAGTTCGCTTCCGCGTCGACTCAACCCAACCACTAAACTCATCAGGGTTAAATACGTACCCATTAGGCACCCCTTCCATGGTAGCAACATACTGCTGCAACCGTTCTTCAGCAGTTTGCATGAAGGGTACGTCGGTAAATCCCATTGTCCGGGCCAGGTCCTGAAACAGGTCAAAATTACTCCGTGCCTCACCCACCGGCTTAATAACCTTGTCCACACATCCCATAAAGAAATGGCCGTAACCGGTATACAGATCTTTGTTTTCTAAAAAGGTAGTAGCAGGTAAGAGAAGATCAGCGTAACGGGCAGTGGGAGTCATCACCTGTTCGTGGACAACGGTAAACAGATCGTCACGCAGAAGCCCCTGGCGCACCATAGAACTGTCAGGAGCCACACTCAAAGGATTGCAACTGTACACAAAGAACAATTTCACTGGCGGCTGCAGGGCAGTCAGGGCATGGCCAAGATGGGCCATATTCACCAGGCGGGATTCGGTGTCAGCAAGCTCGGGAAAACGCAGTTTGTCCGTGTCTCCACTAAATGCTTTGCTCGACAGCAAAACACCCTGCCCTTCCTGCCCGCTAAACAACCCCAGCGCAGCTGCCAATGCATTGATAGCTCGAACGCTCATCCCGCCCCGACTATTGCGGCTCAATCCTATTCCAATACGGATAAAAGTCTTGGGATGTGCTGCTAGCAGTCTGGCAAATGCTGCAATGGATTCTTTATCTAGTCCGCTCTGGCTTGTGAACTGCTCCCAGGGGGTTGCCTGCAAATACCCTTCAAGGGTTGCAAAGTCCGTAGTTTGTTCAGCAAGCATTTTGCGGTCCAGCCGGTTGGTTTCCACCAGGTATTTCAAGGCTCCCAAGGCGAGCGCGCTGTCACCGCCAGGCTGCACCTGAATATACTGATCAGCAGCCTGTGCAGTCTCGTTCCGATAAGGATCTATTACCACCAGCCTGGCACCTTGTTTACGCGCCGCAGCAATAAAGGGCCAAAAATGAACATTGGACACCTTAACATTAATGCCCCAGGCAATAATAAGGTCCGTATCTGCAGCAACCTCCGGCGGGCTCCCCGGTACATCGCCGTAGTGCATGGACCACCCTTTTCCTGCAGCAGCTGAGCAAATTGTCTCGATCAACCGGCTCGCTCCAAGCTTATGGTACAGACCATAACCAGCGTTTCTGTTTAAAACTCCCATGTTACCGGCGTATTGGTAGGGCAGTATCGCCTCTCCACCATACTGGGCAACGATTTTTTTGAGCTTCTCACTTAATAACTCAAGGGCTGCTGGCCAGCTTATCCTCTCAAATTTACCTTCCCCTTTTTTGCCAATCCGAACCTGGGGATAAAGAATTCTGTCGGGAGAATAGACACGCTCAGGGTACCTGCGCATTTTTCTACAGATAAAGCCCTGGGTATAGGGGTGGTCAGGGTCACCGGCTAAAGATTCCACTCTGCCGTCGACCACTTTAGCTATAATTCCGCAACTGTCAGGACAATCAAGCGGGCACACGCTCTTTTTATATTCAACGTTGCTGTTGAATTCCATTTTTTGCTACCTTTATTAGAGGAACCATGATTCCGATGCACTATAACTACCTCTTGACTACGTTCACTTTAACGTTAACATTTAACTGTGCGAAGAATCAATTTTTTCTCCCCTGAAACATGATACAAAAACACCAAGAAAAAACTCGCTCTAACTGTAAAACGAAAAAAAGTTATATGCTGAGGATATCAGGCTCTCAACTATTGCACGATTTGCTGAGGCTATAGGCAAACGGATAGAGTTAAATTTTGTATAACAGGAAAATTGAGTTTGGCATTCCCATATTCGCAAGCGATCGGCCAAGCCCGTAGGGTGGATAAGCGCAGCGCATCCACCACTGTGAGTATTGGGAATCCGCGTGGATGCGCTACGCTTATCCACCCTACTAAACGATTAAGCTAATAACGTTGGAGATCTCGCCCATGTTCCAGAACCTGATTCTGAAAAAAGCTTACACAACAAATCAATTAAAGGTCACGGTAATAGCTTTGGCCCTGCTCCTCCTTCTTTGCCCCCTTGTCACCTTTGCACAATATGAAACGCCACAAAAATATTCGGTACAATCACTGCTCAAACCAGAAGTACGAAAAGGGAAGCACTTTACGGTAGCCGAAGAAGTGACAAGCGATGGATTTTTCTATCACTATACAGTGTTGTCGCCATACGGCACATTTACACCAAGCTCCACAAGTGCACTGTATCAGCTTACCCAAGAATTAAACGTTATTGCGGCAATGAAAAAAATTGCTACCGACGACACCGCAATTGCCGCCTTAAAACAATCTGGTAAAAATGCCGCCACAGGCATCAAAAACCTTTTTACCAATACGGAAGAGACGCTTCAGGGAGCGGCTGCAGGGGTTAGCAGCCTGTTCAACAGAGCCTCCAACACTATCGGCAGCCGCCAGGTAACCGATGCCGAAGACACTAGAGCACAGCAAATAATCGGATTTTCAAAATCCAAGGGTAAGATCGCCACTCAATACGGAGTAAACGTATATTCTGCAAATACAGTCTTGCAAGAAGAGCTTGACCGGCTAGCCTGGGCAGACTACCTCGGTGGGCTTGGAGTCGGTGTGGCCATGAGTGCTGTACCGGGCGTCGGGGGCCTGGTACTGACCACCTCGGGGACGGCGCGTTTACTTAACGAGGCAATCAACAACACCCCCGCCTCGGAACTCTGGCTGCAAAACAAAAACAAGCTCCTCGCCATGGGTATGAATGCAGACACGGTTCAGCTATTTCTTAACAACAGTGTCTTTAACCCTGCCCTTGCAACGGTAACAGTTTCCGCCCTGGAAAAAATGAAGGGCGTGGAAAACCTGGAACTCTTCATCAAGGTCGGCCTGCAGGCCAGTGACCCGCAAATGGCAAGGGTGATAACCACTCTGGCTGTTATGTCCGCAGGTTATCACCAACAAATAGCTCCTCTGAAACGCATTTCGCCACTGGCACGCATAACCAAGGCAACAACCACCAAGGGTGAGACTGTGGTTGTACTGCCTACAGATCATATTATCTGGAGTGAAAATGTAGCAGGTATCGCCCGCTCACTTACAGAAAAGAGCGACTCTAAAGAGACGAAGAAGCAACTGTGGGTATTGGGTGATTTCAGCCCCGTAGCCAGCGCCAATTTACAGGAAATGGGATGGACCCTGCAGACTAATGTTAGAGACAGGTTGATTCCTTCTAAAAAGTAGAGAAGTAAGGGACAGACCAGAATGGCGCTAGTTTAAGCTATTTGCACTATATCTGCTGCGGTGTTCCATTTCCTGCATTTCGTGCCTCGGTTTGGTTAATAGTTGGTAGTTTTTCTGGCGTCGTTTTAGGCACCTCGGTTCTCTTCTGCCTGGTCTTTGTTGAAGGGGTAACCCCGTCACCGTACCGTATAAATCATCAAGCATTTTAACTCGTTCTGCATTGCTCAACTTGTCATGGTTCAGCTGAGGTTCCCAGTTTCGAATTGCCTGCAAACTCCCTTTAAAACTTACCAGTCTAACTGCAACATCCACTCTTTCTGCCGCTTCATACATAAGCCTACGAACACAGTTGTAAGCTATAAAGTTCATAAGGATCTCTTTGGATATCATTTCCGGAGTTTGGCACCGTAAAATATCCATTCCCATGGTCGTCTTTATATCTCGAAAAAAAAGCTCAACATCCCATCTTTTCAGGTACAGTTCGGCAATTTCCTCGCTAGGATATTTGATGGGATCCAGCAAGGTCGTTATAATGAAAAATCC
>NZ_JAFFQD010000083.1 GCF_016918565.1 Desulfogranum marinum | reverse complement strand
TAGTACGTCTTGGCGTATACCTGTTGTTTCGGTCATCGAGTCCTCCTTTTTCTTTGTTGAAAAAACAGGATGTTAATGACCGCATTATAACACTTTATGCGGTTTTCACTTTGTTACGTATAAACAGGAATTATGTGAAATTTTGAAATTAGAGCAGAAAAAAGATATTTGAGTTGGCTGTATTAACGTAAACATCTGCGGATTATCCGCAAACTGTTTTGGTTGAAACGGAGTAAAATACCTCGGGATTTCCTGGAATAGGGCAATAAATAGTTCTGTCCCCTTTTTCCGCTATGGGATGCGCTAAGGAGGGCACCTGCTCGTATTGAGCAGGTGCCCATATATTGCAAAGACGTGGTATTTTAAGAGTGTTTACTCTTTATTCAAGCTCAGTAGAAGAGTACAGACCAGTCACTTCTCAAATCGTATCAAAATTTCCTCCGCTTCGACGGTTTGTCCTTTTTCGACCAGAATTTCTGCTATCACGCCGTCAATGGGGGAGGCGACACCACTTTCCATTTTCATGGATTCAAGGATGACGAGGTCTTGTCCCCTGTAGACCTGCTCCCCTTGAGCGGTCTTTACATCAACAACGAGACCAGGCATAGGGCATAAGAGGAGATCTTTTTGCTTACGTTGTTCTTTTCGCGGCATGTACTGCATCATTTCCCATTCTTGTGGTGAATATACCTCAAAAATTTTGGATATACCGTTAAACGAAACATGCATGAACTGATCGTCGACCACTAGGCGGAAGCGATAAGGTTGATTATTTATAATTAATTTCAGGCGCCTACGGAAAAACTCAAAAACAGGTATTATGACTTTGTGGTCAAACCCATCAACCTTGATGGTCATGGACTGACCGCTGATGATCGGCCCCTCAAGAACGACATCGTAGGAAGCATCGTCAGTTCGTACCATATAGGCATGTTTAACTCCTGGATGATGCTTGCCGCCTATTTCCGAAACCATAGGGCGTAGCGATTCCCTGACGGCAACCGTGCGTACGTGATAAATAAGGGTCGCGGCCAAAGCGCAAAGTCGTAGATACTGAGTCGATGGAGAACGTTTGCAGATGCCGCCTGAAAAATGCTGGTCAATAAAATTGGTACTTAACTCGCCTTCGGCAAATTCCTGCAGACAAAGGAGACTGGTAGCAAAGTCGATATTGGTTGAGACACCTTCAATGTGGTAACCGTTCAATGCCTCAATCAGATTGAGTCGGGCATCCTCTCTGGTTTTGCCGTAACTGATCACCTTGGCCAGCATGGAATCATAAAACATCTCGATTCTGCTGCCAATGTTTACCCCACTGTCCACACGGAGGTTTTCTCCCTGCGGTGCAAAGTACCGGGTGATCATGCCGGTTGACGGCATAAAATCACGGCTCGGTTCCTCGGCGCAGATGCGGGCTTCAATGGCCCAGCCGTTTATTCTTACTTGGTCTTGGGTGAGCGGCAGCTTCTCTCCGCAGGCAATGCGCAGCTGCCATTCAATCAGGTCCATTCCGGTCACCAGCTCGGTCACCGGATGCTCAACCTGGAGCCTGGTATTCATCTCCAGAAAGTAAAATGATTTATCCGGCCCCATAACGAATTCGACCGTGCCGGCGTTGACGTAGCCGGCTTTTGTTGCGAGGTCACAGGCGGCTTTTCCCATCTCGGCACGCAGTTCAGGTGAAACAACGGATGAGGGCGCTTCCTCAATCACCTTTTGGTAACGGCGTTGGATTGAACATTCCCGCTCACCAAGATGTATTATATTACCATGCTCATCGGCCAGGATTTGGATTTCTATATGCCGTGGATTTTCGATATACCGTTCGACAAAAATACGGGTATCGTTAAAGGCTTTCTTGGTCTCCTGCCTACTTGCTGCAAGTGCCGTCGACATTTCTTCCGGGCTGTGGACGATGCGCATCCCTTTCCCTCCACCCCCTGCCGCCGGTTTTAAAAGGATTGGATAGCCGATGTCTTCGGCCAGTCGTAATGCTTCCTCATCATCCTTGACGGCATCTATGTGACCTGGGATGACCGGCACTCCGGCTTTTTTGGCAAGATCTTTAGAGGTGATCTTGTCACCCATCACATCAACTGCCTCCGGACTGGGGCCTATAAAGGTGATTCCAGCCTCGGTTACGGCTTGAGCAAAGGCACTGTTTTCCGACAAAAAACCATATCCGGGATGGATCGCCTCGCAACCGGTGGCTTTTGCTGCTTCGATAATTTTGTCAATCACAAGATAGGATTTCTGGGATGCAGACTCTCCGATATGAACGGCTTCATCTGCCAACTGTTTATGCAGACTACGATGATCTGCGTCAGAATAAACAGCAACCGTGCTGATGCCCAATCGGTTACAGGTGCGGATAATACGGATTGCAATTTCACCTCGATTGGCGATAAGTATTTTCTGAAACATAGTTTGCCTCACAGTGGAATGTTGCCGTGTTTACGATCAGCCTTCTCACTACGTTTGCTGTCGAGCATCTGCAGGGTACGGATGAGGTGAGACCTGGTATCACGCGGGAATATGACATCATCGATATAACCGCGCTGGGCTGCCAGGAATGGATTGGCAAAAGTGTCACGATACTCTTCCATCCTCTCGTTTATCACCTTGTCCGGATCTTCGGCAGCTGCGATTTCCTTTCTGTAGATAACCTCTGCTGCTCCCTTTGGTCCCATGACGGCGATTTCTGCTGTCGGCCATGCAAAGTTGACATCACAGTGGATATGTTTGGAGTTCATCACCAGATAGGCACCGCCATATGCCTTACGGACGATAACGGATATTCGGGGGACTGTTGCTTCGGTGAAAGCATAGAGCAGCTTGGCTCCATGCCTGATAATACCACCGTGCTCCTGATCCGGTCCCGGCATAAAGCCGGGGACATCAACCAAAGAAATAAGTGGTATGTTGAAAGCGTCGCAAAATCGGACAAAACGTCCGGCCTTAAAAGAGGCATCGTTGTCAAGCACGCCGGCCAGAACAGCAGGCTGATTGGCGACAAGACCGACTGTTTGTCCGCCCAGACGGCCAAGACCGCAGATAATGTTGCGGGCAAAATTACCGTGCACCTCCATGAATTCCGCACCATCAAGGATGGAATTAATCAGGACGTGCATGTCGTAACTTTCCGCCGAATTGGAGGGGATCAAGTAATCCAGTGCGGGGTCGGTTCGTGTAGGGGAATCGCTTAGGTCGAGAATTGGTGAACGCTGTTTGTTGTTGGAAGGCAGGTAACTGATCAGCCGACGTATTTCCCTGAGGCAAAGAACATCATTGGCAACGGTAAAATGAGCTACCCCGCTTTTTGTTGAGTGGACACTGGCTCCGCCGAGATCTTCTGAAGAAATATCCTGGTGCGTTACCGTTTTCACCACACTTGGACCGGTAACGAACATATAGGAAGAGTCCTCGACCATAAATACAAAATCTGTGATTGAAGGACTGTATACTGCACCCCCGGCACAGGGCCCCATAATGCAGGATATCTGAGGAACAACTCCGCTTGCACGAACATTGCGGTGGAAAATTTCACCATATGCGGCCAGGGCATCCACCCCCTCTTGAATTCGCGCGCCACCAGAGTCATTCAAGCCGATGATCGGCGCACCAACCTTGACAGCCAGGTCCATTACTTTACATATTTTTTGTGCATGCGCCTCGCCCAGCGAACCACCAATGATGGTGAAATCCTGGCTGAAAACAAAAACTTCGCGGCCGTCGATGGTACCGTGCCCGGTGATAACACCGTCTCCCAAATAGGTGGTGCTGTCACCAAGGTTGCCGCCACGCCCAACCTTGAGCACATCAAATTCTTCAAATGAATTATTGTCTAAGAGAAGATTCAGCCGTTCTCTGGCCGTTAATTTACCTTTTTGATGTTGTTTCTCTTTCAGCTTGGGCCCGCCGGCGGTTACAGACTCTTCTCTGAGCCGCTCTAGGGTTTCAAGCGTAGTTTGTTGACTGGACATATAGAGCCTCCCGTAATAGGTAGTGATTACAACTACACTTCAGCCATATTTATCTGGGGTTTGTCACACTAAGATAAACGCATCATGCAATAATCCATTTTTTATTATTTACCTCCAAGGGGTAGCTAGAATTCGCAAAGCTTTCTTGGCTGATACCCCAAAAGGATGGAAAACTTGTCCGCTGCACGGTGAAATTTACTTATACAACATCTCTATTTCCAGTGCTAGGGGGGAGAGTGGGATAAAGTGTCTGTTGAGCACTTAGCGTGTACAGTTGGCGAGAAAAATGTTCTGTGTTTGAGCAAGCAATAGTAATCATTTTCCATCGGTATATTTTGTTTATTTTTTGCCGAAGTATACCATATACTACTATGTAGTAAGTGTATCGTTGCTTAGTATTTGACTTGTTAGAATATAGAAATCCTGGACAGGCAGCACGCAATAAACACATGAGGGAGAAATGAGGAATATTGCTACTAAACTTCTGTTGTCAATAGGCTTTGTTGGGGTCATGTATTCCTGTTTCCTGCTCTATGAAACATATACCCTGACTCAAGTGAGGGTGAATGAAGTTGTAGAACAGGAGGCTAGGATGGCTTTACAGTTCAACCTTTCAATCAGAAACTATGTCGCCTCGAATATCCGGCCAATGATGTATAAGCTTGTTGGTGAAGAAGAATTTATCCCTGAAGCGATGTCTACTTCCTATGTCTCTCGTGCGATATTTGAGGATGTGCGTAAAGCGTTCCCGGAATTTATTATCAAATTTTCATCGGATAATCCCCGTAATCCAGTCAATTTGGCGGGGCCTGAAGAGCTCGATTTGATCAAAAAGTTTAACCGCAACCCAGACATGCAGAAATGGCAAGGTAATATCAATATTGACGGGAAACCATACTTTGCACTTTTCAGTGCGCGCCGAATGCGGGAGGCTTGTCTCAATTGTCATGGAGAGCCGCAAAATGCTCCGAAAGCAATTTTAGATAAATATGGGAATGTTGCTGGGTTTCATCGAACATTAGGTGATGTCGTCGGTCTTGACACGATCGCAATACCCGCCAATCGTATAAGTGAAATGTTCATGGATGAATTCAAGATCAAGACATCCGTGGCCGGGTTGGCCCTGGCTCTCTTCCTGTTTTCGATCATGCTGATCATCAAAAATATCCTGACTACGCGATTGACCCACATCGCAAATCATTTAAAAAATGAGGCAAATAAAACCGATCCCAATTTACTTGAGCCACTCGTTGTGAGAGGAAAAGATGAAATTAGTGAGATCGCTATGGGGTTCAACGTATTGAGAGACAAACTCAAAGAGATGTATGCCTCACTGGAATCTCAAGTATCAGAGAGAACAGCTGAATTAAAAGCAAAAAATGCAGAGTTTGGCAAAGAAATAATTTTTAGGACCAAGACTCAAGAGCTACTCAAACAACGAGAAGCGACTATGAGTGCTGTTTTTCGAGCCGCGCCTACCGGTATTGGAGTTGTTGTTGATCGGGTATTTACCCAGGTAAATAAAAAATTGTGTTTGATGGTCGGTTACACCGAGAAGGAACTGTTGGGGAAGAGCTCCATTCTGATTTATCCTTCGCTGGAAGAATATGAGAGAGTAGGAAAAGAAAAATATAAACAGATTGATGAGAGCGGGACTGGGACCATCGAAACCTTATGGAAAAAGAAGAGCGGAGAAATTATTAATATTCTCTTGAGTTCCTCTCCAATAGACCAAGAAGACTATTCCGGAGGTGTGACTTTTACAGCCCTCGATATCACGTCTCAGAAAATTGCTGCAAAGGACAAAAAATATCTGCAGGAACGGTTGGCTCGGTCCCAGAAGATGGAAGCACTAGGACTTCTTGCCGGTGGAGTGGCACACGATCTGAATAACGTACTTTCCGGTATAGTTAGCTATCCAGATTACTCCAGAAGACAAGTGCTGAATCCCCCCTTTATAAGCCTCTCAAATTAATACAGGAATCTGGTAACAGGGCCGATGCGATAGTACAGGATCTCCTCACTATGGCACGAAGAGGAGTCGCCCACACTAAAATTTTAAATCTAAATAATATCATCAGGGATTATATGAAATCACCTGAATATCAGGTCATTTCCCGACTTAACCCCAATCTGGTCATATCAACTCATCTTGAACCGGATCTGCTGAACATTCGAGGTTCAGTAATTCATTTGAAAAAGACCATCATGAACCTAGTAAATAACGCAGCAGAATCAATAAAGGATCATGGTATAATTATGATTACAACTGAAAATCGATATGTTGATAAGCCGATCAAAGGGTATGACGAGATAAATGCCGGCGATTTCGTGATTCTTACAGTTGCTGATAGCGGATCAGGAATTGAAGCGGAAGACCTTCAGCATATTTTTGAACCGTTTTACACCAAGAAAGTAATGGGACGTAGCGGCACTGGCTTGGGCATGTCAGTTGTCTGGGGAACCGTTCAAGATCATTCCGGATATATAAACATTGAGAGCGAGATAGGAAAAGGAACTACGTTTAAACTTTTCTTTCCCGTTACACGAAAGCCTCTCGACACACAATGCAAGGAAATAAAACTTGAGGAATATCTCGGAACCGGCGAGACGATTTTGCTTGTTGATGATGATAGGAATCAGCGGGTAATTGTCGGAGATATGCTTACCACTCTTGGTTATAATGTTGAGGCGGTAGCCAGTGGTGAAGAGGCGCTTGAATATCTACAGAAAAAGGCCTTTGACCTGGTATTGTTGGATATGATCATGGACCACGGGATTGATGGCCTCGAAACGTATAAGCGCATCCGCCAGATTATCCCTGCGCAAAAAACTATTATAGCCAGTGGTTTTTCTGAAACGAGGAGAGTCAAAAAAGCACAAGAAATGGGAGCTGGTCAATACGTGAAGAAACCATATACGCTTGAACGTATTGGTTTGGCTGAGTATTCCAGAGCAATCCGGCCACTGATTCCAGGGGATTCCGGCCGGTGATTCCATTTCATTCCGGCCACCCATTCCAATTGATTCCGGCCAGGGATTCCATTCGATTCCGGCCATCGTTTTCGG
>NZ_JAFFQD010000082.1 GCF_016918565.1 Desulfogranum marinum | reverse complement strand
GATTAATTTTGGTAAGAGGGTCACCGTTGCTGTCGATTTTACGCATCCGATTATCAAGGTCGAAGAATCCTGGCTGAAACATATCGGCTCCATCAAGTAAAAAACGGCTTAGAAGATGATGGAAAAGTATAACATAATATCAATATTTCAGACAGTTAAAACACTATTTGCGCTTGTTTTGCTGTAGTAATTATTCGAGAAACCCGTAAATCGGTTGAAGAACTCAGAGAACTCAAACAGGCAGGTCTAACCATGGCCTATACCGGTTTAGAGTCCGGCGACGGCGTAACCCTTGAGCGGATCAAAAAAGGGTTAAGCCCGCAACAAGCCGAACAAGGAATGGCAAAGGCTAAGGCCGCTGGGATCGAGGTACTTCTTTCCATTATTTTCGGAATAGGTGGAAAAGAACGTTCGCAAGAACATATTCAAGCAACCACACGGCTCCTCAACGTTATGCAGCCGGAAGAACTAGCTCCCATGGCCTTGGCAATCCAGCCTGGTACTGAATTGGAGAAGGAGGTTGAAGACGGAAAATTCGTCCTCCCTACCCCGTTGCAAATCCTTGAAGAAGAACAATACCTTCTGCAAAACATGACAGGCTTTGCTACCTTTTATTGGGGCGATCACGGCAACAATATTGTTCCGATGAAAGGGCCACTACCGGAGTTGCAGGAGGTGTTTCTAAACAGAGTTAATCAGGCAATTGCTACCCATCCGGTATGCAAGGAGGAAACGCTCAAAACATTTGCATGGTAACAAGAATGCATCTCTCAGCACGTAGAAAATATTCCGACACGTGCATTTCTTGTGAGGAATATGCAATCCTTCGTCCACTACAGGGTAGATAAGCGTAGCGCATCTACCCTGGACGGTTGCTGAACCGCTAAGCAGCTGCAAAACAATGCTTACGATTACAAATAATTAAACAACATCAACCCTATCTAACAATAAAAATAGGAGTTAATCATGACTGCAACCAAGACAAACATCAGCAGATACCCTGTTCCAACCATTGACGATATGCCCGAGGACATAAAGGAAGCGTGCCTTGGGTTTAAAGAAAAATTAGGTTTTATCCCAAATGTTTTAGTTGCCCTGGCCCACCGCCCGGATGAATTCCGTGCTTTCCTGGCCTACAACAACGCCCTGATGAATAAAGAAAGCGGATTGACCCCAGCCGATAAGGAGATGATCATTATAGCGCACTCCAACCACAATGGTTGCTCATACTGTGTTCAATCCCATGGTGCAGCCCTCAGGCTTGCGACGGAAAACCCAACCATTGCCGACCAAGTAGCGGTGAACTACCATGAAGCGGATATCACACCCCGCCAGAAAGCAATGATTGATTTTGCAATGAAGGTGACAACAGATTCACGTTCTATCAATGAAAGCGACTTTGCAACCCTGCGCACCCACGGGTTATCCGATGAAGATATCTGGGATATTGCGGGTATCACCGCTTTCTTCAACCTTTCCAACCGGATGATGAACTTTGCTGCGATTCGACCTGATGACGAATTCTACATGCTGGGACGTCACTGATCTTTGAAGTAAAGCGCGGCCTGACAAGCAAATCGCGGTAAACGAGATGATGAGGCTGTTTACGCCTCATCATCAAAACAATGATTTTTTTGAGACCGCTACGATTGTATAGAATGATCGATAATCACGATATTATTAAAGCCCCCTCTTGCTCTAGCCCAAAATGTATATCCATATAGAGTAGATACCTGATCACATCAAAGGTGGTCTTTTTCCCATCAACTTCCCTTGGGGAACGCCCCTATTTCTCTACAGGAATGCATCATAACTGTTCAATTTGCCACCAGATGCTTTCTAAAATTACATTTTTTACTTTTTCCGCTTTGTATATAATTTTTGTATTGACCTTGACCTTTACAAGCCTCGCAATATAAAATTACGTATGAAAAAAAATAACAACGATATAGACGATTCCGACTCGGGCGACTACGAATGCGAGATTATTCGTGACGAGGTAACGCGCATCTTCAAGGAAAACCCTCATGATTATATCTCTGAGCTCGAAAAACTGGGCTTTGAATATTGTGATGACGAAATAGACCATGAAGAACTTGAAGAGTCCTTGGCAACACCGCAAAATACAAACCAAGAATACCTGGTCAGTTATTTTGATGGAAAGATAGCTCTCTCTGATAAATCCATTGCCATCTTTCTTGAAGAACGAAACAGCGCCACAGCCAATTTCCCCTTACTGCGCAAGTATTTCAAATCTGCAAATCCTTATCTTCTCTCCCTGATTATAGATGGATTGGAGCGTGACCATCTTTCAGAAGAGCTATTATCCGACCTGGCCTTTTTTCATGGTTTTCACAACCAATTAAGCTTACTCATCAAATACTATTCCCACGCCTGTGAGCAACAGGAAGACCTTGATGCTTTTTCAAAGCTGGCCATGGATTTCTACGATGCCGTACTACCTGATGGGTTCAATGCATATTATGCACTCCGTGATCTATTTCATAGCGGCACGGACAAGCGAAAAGTTGTCGATTTTTTGATCGAGGTGGCAGAGCAGGCGGAAAACGATGCGAAGAGAGATGTATATTTTTGATAGCGTATTGGTACCCTCCGACCCCGAATATTTGCATTCCATATAACCTGTTTCCTCCAGCCTTCTCCTTTCCGAATTGTGTCCTACTATTTCTTTTCCTGAAAATAATGAAAACAACTCAAGGTAATACCTCTTTCAATACCTCTGCATTGTTTGTACAACCCTTGATTATTGTGGGTGACTCGAATAAAAAAGCGTCGACCATCGTCATGTTTGCTCATCGCTAGGCAGCTAATCGGATCACGGTAGATTTTTTCTCGCTAAACATGCATAACCGTATGTTCAAATAACAAAATGTTTTATCAAAGTTTTTCAAAAGAGATTTTTCTATGAAACTCAATGACCCCTTCGGTCGTATGGAAAGCAGGCATCAGCTTGGTTACGAATCAATGCGCGATGCAATGCAGAAAAGTGGCATCACTACACCTAAAGAGGCTTGGGAAGTTATCAGGCAGTCAAAAAAACGTGCACTCCAATACATATGCATTGGAGTTGCCGCGCTCCTTTTAGTGACCATAGTGCTGCCAAAAGCTTTACCGGTAACCGTAAGTCTTGCGCTTTTTATGACCGTTTGGATTGCCAGTTCTACCATCAACGGCCAACGATATATCCAGCGTTATATTGATGAAGATTTAAAAAGTGAGAGCAAGGGACAGCAAGACGATAATTAGCAGGATTGACAACCCGAAAAGGGTTGCAATGCGTTGGTAGCAGTAAAAGCGCTGCTTACAAGCGCGGACCAAGCTAAATACTTCCAAACATTTACACTGGGAGAACAATGATGAGCTCATGTGAAACCTGTAAGTTCCGAGCAATATACGACCGTAAACCAAACTCCTTTTTGGGAAGGGTTTGGCACTGGCATATCGGCTTTTGTCCTGGGTGGAAAAAATATTTCAAAGATCTTTCCGAGGAGGAAAAGCAGGAGCTGTTAAAGCGATACAATTTGAAAGAGCGCTAAACCAATACGCCTGATTTTTCCTCTGTTCAGGCGTCAGTTTCCAGTTGCATGTGACCTCGCTTTGCCGGCTTGCAACCAATGTTGCATAACTCTATCAACCGCTTGACGATATACGTAATATGAAAAACAGATGCACCTGGTGTGGAAATGATCCTTTATACATGGCGTACCATGACAATGAATGGGGCGTCCCTGTTCACGATGACCGACTTCTGTTCGAATTCCTGGTTTTAGAAGGAGCGCAAGCCGGACTTAGCTGGCTGACAATCCTGAGAAAAAGAGAGAATTACCGAAAGGCGTTTCACGGCTTTGATTATAATCGTATCGCCCACTACGCAGACAAAGATGTAAATCGCCTCCTTGCCGATGCCGGTATCGTCCGTAATCGCCTGAAGATCGGCTCAGCCATCAAAAACGCGCAAGGCGTTCTTGACATCCAGGAACAGTACGGATCGCTGGATGCTTACCTCTGGCGCTATGTGGATGGGGTTCCCAAACAAAATGCATGGAAATCCATGGCAGATATTCCAGCAAACACAAAACTATCCGATGCGATGAGCAAAGATTTAAAGAAGAGAGGCTTCAACTTTGTCGGTTCAACCATCTGCTATGCATTCATGCAGGCGGTCGGCATGGTAAACGACCACACAATAGACTGCTTTCGCTATAAACAAGTCATGCAGCTTACCCAACCAGATACATCTGAAACGCAGTAGCCGGAATCGCAGTGAGCAACCTCTGGACTCTGGAAAATATCCTATGCCTGTATCTAAAATAAAACCTTTCTCGAGTATATTCATGGTTAACTCTCTGGGTGGGGGGAAGTTACTGCCATGTCACATTATGAGATTCCTCCTGACATTTTCGAAAATCCAGAAGTGCCCCTTCCCCCCCACGCTCTGATGTAACATCAAAATGTCACGAACCTTGCTTCTCCGAAAAGACTTTCTTCCACCATTTAAGCACATTCCACCCAGACAGGTACTGTCTGTCCGGCTTGTATATGGACCCGTTGCGTGCAGGTCTGGCTGTTTGCCAGCTTGATTTCCAGCGCGTATTCGCCTTCCGGTATGCCGTTGACCGCGAACTGTCCGTGGGATGAGTAAATCGGTACCAGCTCACCATGGCCGATTATAGAGACCGTAGCACCATTTTTAGTCGCCTCCTCTGATACCGATCCCGTCAAAGATGAAATGACCCCGGTTAAAGATCCAGTAGGTTTGTCTTTTGCACCCTCCGGACGGAGCTTTACCACCACCGCACGGACCCAGAGCAATACAGTTTCGGAGGCGAAGCCAGCGGCAAAGGCCAGCCCCACGGTTGCGGCCGTAGTAGAGGGGGCAATTACATAGTAGGCAACCGTTGCAATGAAAGGAGCCGAAATGAACTGGATAATCTGAAAGACCAGGTATTCGCGCAGTTGTGCTGGTGTGAGCAGAGGAGCGCTTTGTGTGCCTACGTACCCCCGAGTAGATTGTTTTTGATACTCAGGTATACGACGAGTCAAACTCACGCCACCGCCGATCAATGACAAGATGATCAAGTAAAAGGGGATCACCAATCCCCCTTGGACCAAATATCCGCTGTCACCTCGAGCATGGCGATCTCGAATATAAAGCAGCCATTCCAGTTCGCTCTGTGCCTCTTCGATCGCGGTCGTATTTTCAGCTACGGACT
The DNA here is from genome assembly GCF_016918565.1 of Desulfogranum marinum. GTDB lineage: Bacteria > Desulfobacterota > Desulfobulbia > Desulfobulbales > Desulfobulbaceae > Desulfogranum > Desulfogranum marinum. Next base: position 2,088 of record NZ_JAFFQD010000082.1, on the reverse strand, counting down.
GCTCCAATTGTACAATTTCGGTCTCTTTGTCGCGCATCGTTTTCAGCGTAGCCAGTGCACTGCTGAGTTCTTTTTCCAGCGCGGCAATCTCATTGGTACTTGCAGGGGCTTGGTTGTGCTCGGTCGGCGCAGTATTTTTCTTCAGCTGTGCAAGCTCCTGCTCGGTTTGCTCTATCTCCTTTTTCTGTTTAGCGAGTGCTGCTTGTGTTTTCTTTTTGCTATCTTGCAGCTGCTTGTAGGTTATTGCACCCAAAACTTGCTGACGCGCTTTTTCATTGTTTATAACTATCTGCTCTAGTTTTTGTTTCTTTTGAACAAATTGATTTACAAACTCGATTGATTCCGACTCGATCGGAAAAGGTGTGACATAGCCTCCGACCTGCACAATCCAACTCAAACGTGGAATAGCGGCAGTTTTCGAATCTTGGTCTTCGTCGCCATAACAACGCAAAGTCGCATCACGGTAATTGTTATCTGCAACGCAACCCCTGAAAACACTGATCGGACTATCTGTCCGCGCATAATGCTGCTTATCCCAGCCGGGGTCTCCTGGATCTTTTCTTAGATCGATAGAAAACGGGACAACAGCCGCGGCTAAGGCAAGGATCATGAAGCTGTAGGAAAGGGTCATCCAGTAGCGCCTGGCCCGAACATTTTCTTGGTTCAGCCAAGGATCGGCGATACTACTGTCAGCAGAGGTACCTTTCTCGACACCTGGTAGCGGCTTGGTGAATTGCCAGACGATCAAAATAAGCAGGAAGAGGAATAAAGAACCAAACAGCAAAGGCAGCAATCGAGGCAGTAACTCGATCTTTGGCCATAAATTGAATGCGTCAACTATCCACCATAGACCACAGAACACTGCCACAAAAACAACAACGGTGAGTACAATTCTGGTGCTTGGTGCCTCCCATCTCGTTTTTAGCCAAGAAATACCTTTGTTATTAGTCATTATGGCGCCCTCTTGTCTAACAGGTTGGTAAACAGTTTCTCCTTATCTGACCAAACTCAGAAATACACTCAGCATACATTTGGTTAACGTGTCAGTAAGTTCTTTCGTTAACCTTCATTTTTACCAAAACAAAGAAAACCTTGCGTTTTAATTTCGTAGCCATTCACCGCTCCCACCATTGCCTTCGGCAAGCCATCCAGTACGTAAAGTTGATAAGCGCAGCGCGTCCAAGCGGAACACGATGCCTTGTGTTAATGGATGGAATATCGCTTATCCACCCTGTCAGCTGTAGCACCGTTAAACGGTTACTTGAGTTCAGCACCCCCCTCTTCTTGAAACAACATATGCCATACTTACATTTTCGGCTGTTATTTGCCTGCTTCTCTTCAATTTATGACTAACAATTACATTCAAACGGTTGCTATTATTCTAAAATCAAGCAAATGCTATACCGTTACCGCTGTAAAGCCCTTGAATGTTACGTGTTCGCGGAATCACCGGCCGCGGCAAAAAAACTCTTTCTAGAGAAAACATGTATTTTTGGTCTATATGAACCAAAACTGGTGGTGCATATCCACCAGGAACCAAGCCAACCCCTGCTCGCCTCCAACGACCTCTGCACATTTCAGCAATAGAAGAATTTCTCGATAAACCAATTAAAGAGATGAGTTTGGGCTTCCACAAGCCTTTCTCTCTTTCGCAACTTTCAGTTTATCTCACCGCGTTACTTAAAAATCCTCAGGTCTTTAACAAAATACTATTTGCTCACAACAATTCTTAACAATATCAATTACCTTTTGTATTTATATCACTTTGTATTTCTTAGTGACTAGTGGTACATTTCACATTTTTGGTTTATACACAAAACCAACTGCATAAAACTGAACGTGGCCGACATCTTGTACGATTATCAGAAAGTTGCCATTTAGTGGAAATATGTTGAGTGCGGCCGGGCAAGGTCGTGTAGTCAAGCGGGTGCGAATCCCGTTCCGGAAGGTTGGCCAACCATCGGGTAGCGAGTCCTTGGAGGCTTTATGGTAACATAAAGTTTTAAGCGTAGGATAGCGAGCAGATAGGCCGTAAGCCGAAAGGTTGAAGGGATTGAGCCCCGTAATTTTCCTAGTCGGAAGGACGAC
>NZ_JAFFQD010000081.1 GCF_016918565.1 Desulfogranum marinum | reverse complement strand
ACCACCAGGGTTCAGACGGCTATGGCAGACTATCGATGGTCAACAGAATCAGTGGCTAGAGACAAACTGTTCTTGGAGTACCTGGGGATAGGTGCCAAGTAGTGTACGCTTTAAACGACTTTCAGGTTAATACGAAACCAACCACCTGCACCAGCCATTCCGCCAAGCAATTTGCCGATAAAACCCAGGCGAGTGCCCACACCTTCGAGGTAAAATTTAGGTCCTTGAAAGGCATTGTAAAATTTAATAACGTTTGTATCTTTTCCTTCGCCTTTTTCGTCTTCATTCCACGTACCATCAAATGCATAGAGTGCCATTGCTTTATCTCCCTCATGTATTTGTTGTTGGTGGTCGTCACTATGGACTTCTTTCCAAAATATACAAGGCAATAAAAAAAGCCGAATTGCCTTGTTAAAGGCAACCCGGCTTTCTTAAAAAGATCCTAGGCTTTCCGCCCCTGCCTCACGACAGGTTGAGCTTTGTCTTTTTCAATTTCTCATTTGGCTTATAGTATAATTTTATGCCCCAAAATGAAGCTAGTCAAGTCAGCCTATTAGTTTTTCTAGCTGAAATAACGGAAGAAAAAAGTCTTTATCGGTAAAAAAGCTTGGTTGTCGTCGGAGGGCTTGTATTCATTGCTTTGCTGAAAGGTAACTACTCACGGGGTTGGTAACTCTTTGATTTGTTTTATGACGATTGTAGAGTTTATTTAACATAGGACAACGCACCTTGTATCTGGTGCGGCAAGAGTAAGAGTGAGTTCAAGGATTAGGGGTATCGGTGCTCGGCGGCGAATGTGGATTATTCGGTATTTTTTGGGAAGTGTCAAGTTGCAGCCCGATCGCTTTTGCACGTTTTTCCCATTGTCGTCGCGCCAGCACTTGCATATCTTCTACCTTGTCAGTTTCATCTACAATTTCCATCCCCAATAGTGTTTCTACGATATCCTCAAGTGTCACCAAACCTATAGTGCCTCCGTATTCGTCTACAACCAGAGCAATGTGTTGCCGATGATCGAGAAAAAATTCCAGCAGGTCTGATAACGGCATTTCGCCGGAAACGGTCATTATGTCGCGCTTTAGGCTTGCAAGCTTGACCTCTTTTTGTGCCTGTGCATTTGATATCAACATATCGGTTTTTAAAATAAACCCTGTAATGTCATCAAGGCCATTTCTATATAACGGCAGGCGAGAGAATGGGGTGTGTGATTTTAAATCCAGTGCTTCGGTAACTGTCATATCCTGCTGGAGCGAAACAATTACTGTACTAGGGGTCATAATATCTTTAGCGTGTATCGAATCAAAACGGAAAAGATTGCGGATAATTCCTGATTCACGTTCTCTAATTTGTCCCGCAAGTTCCCCGATTTTTGCCATGGCAATAAATTCTTTTCGACTAAAAACATGCAGCTCCTTTCCATGGGCAATCAATTTGGTCAGTTTTTCTGAAATCCAGATCAGAGGATAAAGGAGGAGGATCAGACTGCGCACAAAAATAGCGGTCGGACCGACTAGTTTTCTCCAGTAAACAGCACCTAAGGTTTTGGGGATGATTTCGGAAAGAAAGAGGATTAGCAACGTCATGATTGCTGAAAACAGACCGAACCAGGTACTACCGAAGACGATTGTGGCTTTGGCCCCGGAACCAATTGCGCCGACCGTATGGGCTATGGTGTTCAAGGTTAGGATCGCTGCTAGTGATTGGTCAACATTCTTCTGCTTTAATCGTGTCAACAGAGCCGCCAGCTTCGGCTTATCTTGCTGTAACCCCACAATATAAGAAGGCGTAATGCTTAAAAGAACCGCTTCTGCAACAGAACAGAGAAAAGAAAACACCAGCGCCATCAAAATATAGGCCACCAGTAGGAGAGCATCAGTATGGGTGTATGCTGTAGCCGGTGCTTGAGCATTCCCCGTGCCAAGGGCAAAGGCCATTCCGGTAGAGATGAAAAGTAGACATAAGGCGATAGGCCAGCGAAACCGATTATGCATTAATTTGATCATTGCTATCCTTGTGTATATGGCCCCAAAGGGTAGGACGCAGAGAAAAACGTAGCCAATATACGTTACTGGTTTTGTATGATTGCGATTGTTTTAAATTCAATGGTTAGCATACATAGTAGCTAACTTAATAGGGAAAACGCGGCGGTGTACTGCGTTTCCCTTTTTATTTGCCATCAATGTGTGGCGAACTCTTACGGCAGGTGACAAGTTTGCTTTTTCCGGAAGGAGTATGCGATAAGTTGACTTGGCTGAATATTTTTTTGTACGGAGTGAGATCCTGTTTTAGAAATTCTCTAGAGTCAGACGAGCCCATCATCAGCATTCTCATATAAAACATCATTTTCACAATTGGATTTTTGGGGACTTCATGCTCCATAATCAGAACTTTGCCGTCTGCCTTTACAACGCGTTTCATTTCCATAAGGGCATTTGTCCTTACCTGCCCTCTCAGTTCATACAACGCATGAGAACAGCAGACAACATCAAAGCAGTCATCGATATATGGCAAATTTGCAGCATCTCCCTGGGTGAGAATGATTTTATGAGCCACATCTTTTTGTTTTGCTCTGTGCAGCATGCCACCGGAAAAATCATAACCGATTGCCAGGACATCAGAATACTTTTCTGCAAAAGAAAGAATAACTGATCCGGTACCGCAACAGATATCCAGTATTTTGGCTTGGTTTGCATTGTCTATCTGGGCAGAACGCACCAGAAATTTACGAGTCTCGTCTCCGTGATGGCCGGAATGGATTTTGATAAAAAAATCATAAAAGTGAGCAAAAATATTGTAATACTTTTGGCGACCGGTTCGTATCTCTGACATGGTTGAGAGCCTTCCAGGAAACGGTAAAATTTTGATGTTGGGGTAGCAGCTGCCGTACTTGTTTCGTAAGTTTAGAAGGTTAAATGATAACTCTGCGGCTAAAAGAAGGCAAACTTTTCCTTGTTGTAGCGCTCTTGGTGCCCAGGGGCGCTGGTGGGCTATGGCAAGCAAAAGGGCGGGGAATAGCGGTACGAAAGACATTTCTTTCAAAAAAGGGATCACGCTTTATAGTGAATCTGCTCGGATAAAGATGTTGGCAGGAGGCCGCGCTTTTGCTCAGGCACCAACAGGATATTTCCTGTTGACCGGAGTGGAGTTGGTGTGCTTCTATAGAGTAGGTTTTTAATTCTTTCTTTTACTATGAGGTCACTACCATGCAAGAAGATAAGATAATCACCGTTACCTGCCCTAAATGCGGCTCCAAAATTACTGAAAAACTCAGTCACTTCAAAACACCGGGAAAGTCCTGCACTGCTTGCTGCCGCCCTTTCTCCTCAACCCGGTTTAAAATGGCCATTGAAAAGGCTCTGGAGTAGTTGCTGTCTGGAGGCTGGAAAGAAAACAGGATCATCTGTTGTTTCCAACCAGCCACACATCCCAAGCTTGGCTCGTCACCTGACATACGCCATTTCGGCTAGGCAGAGAACCGCGTTGCCCTTTCCACGGAAAAAGCTTAGGAGGATAATACTCATTTATTTCGCCTTACATCCAGTTAACATCTCTCCTTTGCATAAGGCGTTATTTATAGATATTTTGACTATAGAAAAATCCGCTTCCAGTGGCATTGTATAAGCGAGATGAGTCAAGCAAAGATCTGCCTCCATCGCCCTTGTGCCCCTGCCGCTTCCTTTAACCGAGCAAATAGAGGCGGTATTTTGTTGTTTATTGAGGCGGACAACATTTTTGACAACTTCCATTATAATGCCCTGCTATATGCAGAGGCTGGAAAAAAAATCAGGTCTGGTATGGATTCGTATTACTTTATTTTTGAAGTCGAGCCACAGCACGAAAACCCTATGATTGCCCACGTTTCCAGGGCAGTCGTTCACATGTGGGTGCTTTCAACCGAATTAAATGAAGCAAGAGACATTGCAGTTCGTTTTCTTAAGTCCGCCAGTTGGGAGATAACAGAGGAAAAGGATGGTTACTTACCAACTCCGGAACAGATAGAGGGGCTGGGATCTGAAGAATTGTCGAATTATCAGGCAGCTCAATTAAAAGGAATTCACGCGATGTTTTACTATTGGCACAGGTCTGAGTGATCAAGGATCGTTACCTCGGAGTACGACAAAACAGCCGTGTTGGAAATTAGCGACGGTTTTGGTGAGCAGGAATTATGCAAAATTGGCGTATCGGGAAAATACTGATACTTTCGATCCGGCAATGTCAAAACCTCACGCTTTCCTGGTCGAAGAATGTTTATGTGCATCACATTTGAGGTATCTGAGAATTCTTTACCATGTATTGAATAGCAGCTTTAAAGAATCAAACAGAAGCCACAGAGGAAAATCAATATTTCAGGATGCGCGAACTATGAGGCACCTAAGCCAACATGCAATTACTTGAAAAAAGGTTTTTTCAGTCTGGTGTAAATGTTTAAGGAGAAGGCAAGAGAAAGCTGAATTGAAAATAAGCATCTTAGCAGTCAGGTAGCTGCGTACGTTTATAGATGTAGATAAGGTTCAAGGTTCGTATGGACATTACCGGATTTTCTGATCTAAAATCTAAACACCGGCACAGCTAAAGCCAAAAATACGTTTATATTTATAAAGTTACGCAGCGGCAATCTTTGTTTTATATTTTCCCTGCCAAGTACGCTATCGGGAAACTGCGGGGAAGAATAATGCAGCAACGATTCACACTTCGAGAGTTTGGGCTGCTCTTTCGTAATCATCCTCCTTTACATAAACAAGATATCCGTAACTCCCGCGTCCATCTGTGACACCGCTTGTAGCATAGACGTTGATATTTGCTTCATGCAATCGTAGGTGGATCTGAGCTAAAGCTCCCAACTCATCATCCCCTTGGATTAAGAGGGCATGATGAGGGCCGTCAATGTTCATATCAGACAATTTTGCCTCATGGATTAACTTTAAAGGATCTTCAGGGAAAATTGCTAACTGGGTCGAATTCGGTCCAAATGGTATGACAGAAAAAGCGAGTTGATTTATCCCCATTTCAGCCAACATATTGAGTAATTCATACGCCTCTCCAGGCTGGTCCCTGACCATTGTATAAAAATACTGAACTCTTTTAATTGTAAATGGCATGTCTCCTCCCTGTTACTTCATTGAAGAGAAATTATTTAATATCTATCACTGCTGCCATAATTATAAGAAATTGGCTGGAGGTTTGTCAAATTTGACCGCGCAAAATCATATGTTTTGATTCATTTCTTTTGCTATCAAAATTGCCGTTGACAAGCAGGCAACCTGGTTGGGTTGAAATCTGCTACCAATTCTTACCAACCGGCAATCAAGTCCTCGATGTGTTTTAGTATAAATATCAACATCAACTTTAAGGATTTTTTCATTAAAATCCCACATGGTAAGTTTGTCGGTTTCAATAAAATCCATAATCTGATTACGTACAAAATTCAGCCAATTATCTACCGAAACAGACAGAGGACTGATTTTATTTCTCTTTTAAACCCGGGAGACAGATTGATTTTCATAAAAAACCATGAAAAAAAATCAGTCCCCTACCTCAGTACTGAGAAATTTAATCTGTCTCCCGAGTCCAAAAAAAAATGGCTGAGTTTCATGGGTAATCAGAAATCCATAAAGTCGTTACCAATCAACGATATAAAATCATTACAAGATATTGAGCTTGAACAACCCATTGCAACCGGACGCGAACTGCTGGTTAAGGTGCAGGCCATTGCTGTTAATCCTGTGGACTATACAATCCGTACTCGGATGGCAGGAATCGATGGCAATTATAAGGTACTCGCCTGGGATACTGTTGGTGAAGTCGTTGCCACTGGTGAGGATGTGAATACGTTTAAACCTGGAGATGTTGTTTACTATGCTGGTGATCTTAATCGTCAAGGTAGTAATACAGAGTACCAACTCGTTGATGCACGAATCGTCGGTATTAAACCACGAAGTGTAACTGCTGTCGAAGCAGTAGCGCTGCCATTGACCACCATCACAGCCAAGGTTAGCGCCGACTCTCCATCCACACCCTCTCATCTTTAGAGCGACAGAAAGCACCTTTCGTTTAAGTATAAAGTGAAATTAGTTAGCTTCGTTTCGGCAATGTTACCCCTCGCATGGATGGCAAAGTGCGTACGTCGGGCACAGGATAGCCGTCCTCAATCATCATTTTTCCAACAGATTTATTTGTAGGGAGCTTACTGTTTTGGGTGTTTCTTTAATTTCATTAGTGCCGGTAGATTAAGGCATCTGCTTCCTGAAGGGGAATAATTTAATCTCATATGAGTCAATGATTTTTGTAATCTGGGACTTGACTCAAGGGAACGGGAGATATAATTTTAAGTTTAATTATTCGATGTCGAAATAAATGCAGAGGTTAATATGAAATACAATAGGCTGCCTAAAAATCAACGAGACGCACTAAGTGTTTATGTCAAACTCATGCGCGCTGCCAATCTGATAACAAGCAAAATCCATGGGCATCTAAGAGATGATAACCTAACTGTCAGTCAATTTGGGGTACTTGAGGCGCTTTATCATCTCGGGCCACTCTCTCAGAGTGAGTTAGGAGAGAAAATTCTAAAGAGTAACGCGAATTTAACGACAGTGGTTGATAGCCTCGAGAGAAAGACTTTGGTTTTGCGCAAAAGGACAGAGGAAGATAGGCGCAGGGTGACAGTATATCTTACGGAATCAGGTAGAGAGTTAATTGCCAGGGTGTTTCCCAGGCATGCAGAAATTGTAGCAAAGGCGTTTGAGTTTCTTAGTGATGAAGAAAAAGATATTCTGTCGAATGTATTAAGAAAGTTTAAATAAACGCGCCTATTTTCTTATTCACATATTTCGACATCGAAATAATAGTAGATTTTATGAAATATAACCGCTCACCATACAGGAGAATATAATGAAACCAATGTATCACGAAAATCAATCAAGAGGACTGTCTGATCATGGTTGGCTAAAAAGCAGACACACTTTTAGTTTTGCCGATTACTACAACCCTGAGAGCATGAATTTTGGATTATTGCGAGTGCTTAACGATGACATCGTCACGCCATCAATGGGATTTGGAACTCATCCTCATGAAAACATGGAGATAATTTCTATTCCTCTTTCAGGGGCTTTACGACATCAAGACAGTATGGGCAACAAGCATATCATATCTACAGGTGAAGTCCAGATTATGTCGGCAGGAAGAGGCATAACCCACTCGGAGTACAATGACTCATCTTCAGAAGATGTAAATTTTCTTCAAATCTGGGTGCTGCCAAAAGAAAGGGACATTACCCCAAGGTATGATCAGAAATTTTTTGATGAAGGTAATAGAAAAAACAGGTTCCAGCTTCTTGTAGCACCAGAAAATTCGGAAGAAACGGTATTGATCAACCAGGATGCCTGGTTTTCACTAGCTGATATTGAGGCTGAAAAACAGGTGATCTATGAGAAAAATGACAAAAAGAATGGTGTTTACTTCTTTGTCATCGAAGGCAGTGTCAACATAGACGGTAATGCTGTTAAAAGGCGTGATGGATTGGGGATAGTAGACGGCGAAACCTACCCAATTGTAGCTCAAAGTAAAGCGCAACTCCTGGCGATTGAGGTCCCATTGGTCGACTAAGTAGAGCCATTAACTCAAGTTTCGGGGTTGGCTAGGGCAACCAAAGCCCCTCACTTTTTTAATAAAAACGCATAATTAACGAGAAAAGCCTTTTACTCTCTGATATATTGTTTTTGCCAAAAAATAATATAAAAACAGGG
>NZ_JAFFQD010000080.1 GCF_016918565.1 Desulfogranum marinum | reverse complement strand
TAGTACGTCTTGGCGTATACCTGTTGTTTCGGTCATCGAGTCCTCCTTTTTCTTTGTTGAAAAAACAGGATGTTAATGACCGCATTATAACACTTTATGCGGTTTTCACTTTGTTACGTATAAACAGTAAGAACCTAAATAGCACTTTTTTTCTAAATGATTAAGGTTACCTGTGGACATGCTCTGATTGATTACAGGCCATCCGACTACCTCAGGCTAGAACTAGCTGGCGCGCCCCCTGACTCCTTCTGCACCATTTGTACATAGAGGTTCCTTAACCTTTTGGTCATTTCCCCAGGCTTCCCGTTACCAATTGCATGTCCGTCAATTTTAACAACAGGTAATACTAAACTGGTAGCACTACTCAAAAGAGCTTCATCTGCATCAAGTGCTTCATCAGTAGTGAAGAGCCGTTCTTCAATGGCTATATTGTTAGTTGCAGCTAGCTGAAGCAAACATTTCCGTCGAATGCCAGGTAGTATGGACCGAGAGAGAGGGCGGGTAATAATTATTTTATCCTTAATAATATAAGCACTCGAAGTAATACCTTCGGTTACAAAACCATCTTCTACCATCCATCCTTCATAGGCACCACTCTCGTAAGCCTCCTGTTTGACCATGCACTGACCAAGGAGCGCAATTGATTTGATATCTCTGCGTTTCCATCTAATATCCTCAACTGTTATGATAGAAACACCACTTTTTGCTAAAGGAGTGTTTATAAAATCCTTAGCCATGGTAAATGCCATGCAAGTAGGTGGGGTGTCTGTTGGGTATGCAAAATCTCTTGGCGCAACTCCACGTGTTACTTGAGTATATACGCCCCCTTCTTTAATGTCGTTGCGGCGTATAAGGTCTTCCAGAATAGCGACATATCTTTCTTTACTGTAGGGCCAGCTCATTCCAACTGCCCGTAGACTGTGTTCTAAGCGCTGTAAGAATGGCGCTTTATCAACTATTGTAGAATTTACTACAGGCACAACTTCATACACCCCGTCTCCAAAGAGAAAACCGCGGTCGAAAGCTGATACCTTAGCTTCTTTAGCAGGAACAAATTTGTCATTAATAAAAACGATTCCTTCCATTTCGTATCCTCCAACTCTATTTTGGAGCCATTGATATTTATTAGAGCTTATGTGTAGGGCAATAAATGATACCGATAATGGTCTCAAGCGCTACATCGTCACATATAAGAAGATATCTTACGACTTTTCCATTATTTATCCTGATCACTCACAGTAGGCTGTTAATATGCAATTTGGGAAATAATTTAGCCTGTTACCTAGTCCCTTCATTATTTACAGACCTTGAAACTTTTTTCTAAAATCAGAGTGATACCAATTTTTTCTGCTTCCTCAACGAGTAGATCGAGATTTCGTAATTCAGTGCGATGATTGGTAATGTTTACCCGGATTGCCAACTGGCCGTTTAAAATGGTAGTTGAGGGTGCTGCTATTCCTTTTTCCTGAAGGGTTATTACGATTTCTTTATTGAGTTCATCCAAATTTTTTACATCCTCAGGGACATACCTAAAGCAAACTATATTGAGTGTTACCGGAGCCAGAAGTTCAAATGTGGAAGAATCCTGGATTTTCTCTTTTAAATATGATGCCTGGATGCAATTTTTATCGATGGCTTCTGCGAGTTTATCTGTTCCGTGTTCAAGAAAATGCGTCCATATTTTCAACGCCCGGAAACCGCGAGAAAGCTCCGGGCCATAATCTACTGGCCACGGATTTCCAGCCGCCAATCCTCGGCCAGCTTCTAGCAAATATTCCGGCCTGCCAGAAAAAGCTTTAAGATGCACCTCGGCGGAACGAATCAGAACGCACCCCGCATCATAATTAACATGCAGCCATTTATGAAAATCAAACGCTAAAGAATCAGCACGTTCAATACCAGCGAGGTAATCGCGAATCTTGTTACTTAGGATTGCTGTAGCACCAAAAGCTCCATCAACGTGCAACCACAAATTCTCTAGAGCAGCAATATCAGCTAATTTTTCAAGGGCATCAATCGCACCGACATTTACTGAGCCTGCTGTGCCGATAACAACAAAAGGGATGTTCCCCTCTGCGCGATCCTCTTCAATTGCCCTCTTCAAGGCCTCTAGGTCCATTCTGAAATGTGCATCGCATGGTACCTTACGTAACGAATCACTGCCAATCCCCAATAAATCAAAAGCTCGTCCTAGGCAGGAGTGAGCCTGGGCAGAGGCATACCCAACCAACGCAACCCGACCAACGCCTTTTTTCCTGCACTCAAGTCCAACTCGTTGATCACGCGCAGCTTTCAAGGCAATAATTGTAGCCATTGACGTTCCCGAAACTATAAGGCCGCTTGAATCTGCAGGGAATCCCATCAGTTGACGGCACCACTCTAAAACCTGCTTTTCAATATATATTGCTCCGTGATCTCGTCCACCGAGGTTTGCATTCATTGCCGCTCCTGTTATCTCAGCAAAAATGCCACCAGGGTTACCGGCTCCGTGCACCCAGCCAAAAAATCGGGGATGGGTGTTCCCAACCCCGTAAGGTAATAGCTCTTCAAGCTTCTGACGGAGCTCTTCGGCACTTATACCTGTAATTGGAAGGTCGGATTGCAACGCGGCCTTCATTTCATCCGGTAAAGGAGTCCAAACTCGACCTTTGCCGGCTGATTCCATTTTATCCAAAGCGGCGTCTAACATCTTATGAGCCGCTGAGCGAAAGGCACTCCAATTGTCAGGGTCCAATGTAGCCTTACTCACACCTCACCTCCATGAACTATCTACGGTTGTACTTCTAAGCATTTCATCTGCACATATATAAAATGTACCATTTGAACGACACGTCACTTTGCTTTTCAAAATGTCGACATTGGCCGATGCAGAAATGACAGACACTGCTTCTCTTGTCAACAATTTTGAATAATCTCACAAAGAGCGAGTATGGAATGACAATTTATCGTTACCCACATTTTTTTCGTATTTTTTAATGATGATGGATACCCTTCTTGTAATAAGATCCTCTTGAAAAGGTAGTTCTTTAGTTCGCTGTAATCTTTTATGACGATGATATAGCGTTATTTTGGTCAAGTCAGTACGCGCAGCGTGCCATAAGGGACTTTGCTTTTTGAGCAAAAAATAGCACCCAAAGAGTGTTCGCTGATGGCATTTAGTAAATTCTCGTCACGTCCCATTAAAATCACAGAAGATTATTTTTTTGGCTTTTCATAGAGTAACTTTTGATTTGACATCAATAATAAATTTTGGCATAAGGAAACATTAAAAATGTCGACATTCTTCATTTGAATATACAGCGGAAAGCCATTTTACAATAGGATAAGTTGTTCTAACTTATCCACACCTAATATTTTTGGTCAAAAAAGCATGAATGAAAAGATTGTAATCGAAACAGGTAAGGCACCAGGGGCAATTGGTCCCTATTCCCAGGCAATCAAGACAGGAAACCTTCTTTTTACTTCGGGCCAATTGCCAATTGATCCGGTAACCGGAAAAATGGTGGAAGGATCGACGGCAGATCGTGCACATCAAGTACTGAGGAACCTAGCTGCAGTCATTGAGTCAGCAGGCGGAAAATTAGACGATGTTGTGAAAACCACTGTCTTTTTGGCAAATATAGATGATTTTCAGGAAGTCAACACTGTCTATGCAGAATATTTTTCATCACCTTTTCCCGCAAGAAGCGCATTCCAGGTAGCTGCACTCCCATTGGGAGCTGATATAGAAATTGAGGCCGTTGTACTCATAAATTAAACAAAACCAAAGGATTTAGAATGAATCTTACTCAATTCCCCAGAAGAAATTACGTACAGGATGCTACCCCGCTAGAAGCATTGCCTGCCTTCTCAAAGGCTCTCGGCAACAAAGTTAACATCTATATCAAAAGAGATGACCTGTTACCTGGTTGCGCAGGCGGAAACAAAACAAGAAAACTCGACTTCTGTATTGCAGATGCCATCGAAAACGGCGCAGACACCATCATTACCTGTGGTGCTGTCCAATCCAATCACTGCCGTCTGACTCTCTCATGGGCTGTCAAGGAAGGACTGGATTGTCATCTTATTCTCGAAGAACGTGTAGCAGGAAGCTACAAAAAAAACGGATCAGGTAATAATTTCCTTTTCAACCTGATGGGTGTCAAAAGCACAACCGTTGTTGCCGGTGGCTCAGATATGCTTGGTGAAATGACAAAGCTTGCTGAGCAGTTGAAAAAGGAAGGTAAGAAACCGTACATCATTCCCGGCGGTGCCTCAAATGCGATTGGCGCTACCGGATATGTTGCATGCGCTGAGGAAATTCAACAACAATTATTCGATAAAAATTTGGTTATTGATCATATGGTTGTCCCCAGCGGCAGCGCAGGAACTCATGCAGGTATTGTCGTGGGAATGTATGGAACCAATGCTGGTATTCCTGTATCAGGAATCAATGTAAGCCGACCAAAAGACGTACAAGAAGAAATCGTTCACAATCTGGCAATGGAAACCGCCAAACGCCTTGGCATGCGTGAGAGCCTTCCCAAAGAACAGATCACATGCTTTGATGGTTACGTTGGTCCCGGATATTCGCTGCCGACCGACAGCATGACCGAAGCCGTTAAACTGTTAGCCCAGACAGAGGCTATCCTGCTTGATCCCGTATATTCTGGTAAGGCAATGGCAGGTCTTATAGATTTAGTCCGCAATGATTATTTTGCAGAGGGAGCTAACGTACTGTTCCTACATACAGGCGGTTCACCTGCTCTCTATGCATATCTTGATACATTTCAGTAATAATTATTCTGGCAGTCTGCGCTTTTCAGGCTGCCTTGATAATTATTACTGTTTTTGAAAATCCAAGCACCTTGTAGAAGGCTGAAATAATCTAAAGGAGACTCACCATGAAACTTTACCACAAAATAATGATTGGCCTTGTTCTTGGCGTCGTTGCCGGTCTCATTCTTGGGGAAAAAGCAGCTTACCTTAAGCCAATAGGGGACATTTTTATACGTTGCCTGAGATTAATAGTTGTTCCTTTAATTTTATCCACATTAATCACAGGTGTTGTCAGCACCGGCAATATCAAAAATCTTGGAAAAACAGGAATTAACACTCTTGTGTATTTCATGATAACGACGACTCTAGCCGTTTGTATAGGATTAATCATTGCCAATGTCTTTCAACCGGGAATAGGACTGTCCCTTGGCGAACTGAAAACTTTCAAGGCTCCAGATTCCGTTGGACCAGCCCAGATGATAGTTAATATGTTTCCAATGAATCCTATGGAAGCACTTGCCAAGGGAAATGTTCTGCAGATTATAATTTTTGCATTACTTTTTGGTGCAGGACTTTCCATGACCGGCGACAAAGGCAAGCCGATCGCAGATTTTTTTCAGAGTCTAGCAGAAGTAATGTTCAAAGTTTCAGATATCGTCATCAGCTTCGCGCCCTACGGAGTCTTTGCCCTTATTGCCTGGACAACCGGAAAATTTGGACTAGACATATTGATGCCTATGGGGAAACTCATTATAGCTGCTCTAGTTGCCAGCCTCATACACATTTTTGTTTCCTACTCTCTTATAGTGACCGCTGTAGCCCGCATATCTCCGTTTGTTTTCCTGAAAAAAGTAATGGAACCAGCGCTGGTAGGTCTATCGACCTGTAGTGCTGCGGCAGCCTTCCCCTTTTCCATGCGTGCACAAAAACATTTGGGAGTACCCTCAAAAATTTCAGGCTTTACATTGCCCATGGCACTTACAATCAATATGGATGGAACA
Source organism: Desulfogranum marinum (assembly GCF_016918565.1). Classification (GTDB taxonomy): domain Bacteria; phylum Desulfobacterota; class Desulfobulbia; order Desulfobulbales; family Desulfobulbaceae; genus Desulfogranum; species Desulfogranum marinum. The sequence continues at coordinate 2,166 of NZ_JAFFQD010000080.1, read as the reverse complement.
GCCTTGTATCAGGCCGTTGCAGCTATTTTTGTAGCCAACGCCTACGGCATTGACCTTTCGTTAACCCAACAGGGCACAATTGTGGCTACAGCTGTTTTAGCTTCCGTTGGAACCGCCAGCATTCCCGGAGGTGGGTTAATCATGCTAACCATGGTACTTCAATCAGTTGGTTTACCTCTTGAAGGTATTGCAATTGTTGCAGGGGTTGACCGAATCCTTGATATGTTCCGCACAACAACCAATATCTTCGGTGACAACTCTGCTGGTGTTGTGGTTGCGGCTCTAGGTGGTCAATTGGATCGTGAACAAGCATCCAAGCCACTGAGCGAGATAGAGCATGACAGTAGCATTCACCTCGATAAGGAAGGTCACATTGTTGACGAATTGGGATAAAGTGCTTGTCCTACTCTCATAAGTAAATTCAGGTATATTTTTGGTGCCATAGCTCGTAAGGCCTCCTATCCAGGAGGCCTTTTTATTATTATTTCTCAGGTGAGTTACAAACAGCTACCCATCGTTTTTTTGACTAAACAGTTTGCGAATATATACAACGTCTTATAATAAGGTGAATGATGCACAAAAAACAAGTAATCTATTAGTAGTTTAAATTGTAATTGTACAGTGCCGTAACATCAGGGAATATTATTTTGGATTTCAAAAAGCATACATATACAGATGATATCGTAAGTTATATCAAACAATCTATTCTTGATGGTACCTACAAACCAGGGACAAAGGTAAAAGAGTTAACTCTGGCCCAAAAACTGTCTATAAGCAGAGCCCCCATCCGCGAAGCGCTGCAGATTCTCATTAAAGAAGGGTTGATTGTATGGATTCCACAAAAAGGAAAATTTATCACTGAGCTGAGCCCAAAACAAATTCAGGACAGTTATTTTACCGGTGGTATACTCGAGAGTGCAGCTGTGTGCTCGGTCATTCACAAATACACTTCAAGGGATATAAAGAGGCTTGAAGAACTTGTAGAAAAGATGAGGCTGATTTCTGAGAATAATGAACCTATCGAAAAAATTGCTACCTTAGACGACAAGTTTCACAAAATTCTATTCTCTCGAATCGACAATGAATTACTACTCGAATTTTGCAAGAGGTCTTGTCAGGGAATATCCAAATTTCTTTTGTTCAAATACTGGATTCAACTGTATTCTGCTGAAGAGGTTTATTGGCGACACAAAATCATCGTTGATGCCCTAAAAGGGGGGAATGGGTACGAATTGGAAGCTTGTATAAGAAACCATTATCATGATGCCGGAAAGCGGATGGCCGAGATTTGTGAAAAGGAAAAATTGTAACAGATCCAAAAAGAAGAGGCTATATAGCCTACTGCGACACCTAACAATATCGTAAGAGCCAATTTCTCAGCATTTTCCCCTTGCTTTGTTGCATGTCATGTTGCTTTTAACAATATCAACTGTGGATATGACAATATCAACATTTGCTCTTAAGTTAAGAGCTGCTGTTTCCGAACAGGTAAAAATAGCCACCGCATTATTATTTTCCGATGTTGGCCTGAGCCCAGGCATAGTTTCATTGAGTTCACGTGGAAACTCCTGCTGTGATTTGTCTGTTATGTATCCGGAAATTGCGGCCTATTCAACAATTACAGTAACTGCTCACAGGGTGCGTGTGAGCAGTTACCAATTACAATCAATTCATAAACCATTGGTAAAAACATTATGACAGTCAAACGACTAGACACCCAGCAGCGGATGAGCAAGATCGTCATCCATAACGACACAATTTATTTGTGCGGTCAGGTAGCTGAAGATGCCGGTAAAGGGATAAAGGAGCAGACCGAGACGATGTTGGCAAAAGTCGACTTACTGCTTGAGCAGGCAGGCAGTGACAAGAAACATATTCTTTCAGCCACCATCTACATTAAATCTATGGATTATTTTGCCGAGATGAACGAAGTCTGGGACAATTGGGTACCTGAAGGTCATGCTCCTGCTCGAGCTTGTGTTGAAGCAAGTATGGCGCGCGAGGAACTACTTGTTGAAATATCCGTCATTGCAGCTGTTTGACGTGGTCAAGTAAAAGTGGACACTTTTCTTAGGCTGCTTTTTTCAACTTCATCATTTTTTCAAAATCATTTGGACTGCGATAGCCAAGATACGAATGCCGTCTTCTGCTGTTGTAAAACATCTC
>NZ_JAFFQD010000007.1 GCF_016918565.1 Desulfogranum marinum | reverse complement strand
CCGAAAACGATGGCCGGAATCGAATGGAATCCCTGGCCGGAATCAATTGGAATGGGTGGCCGGAATGAAATGGAATCACCGGCCGGAATCCCCTGGAATCAGTGGCCGGATTGCTCTGGAATACTCAGTGTTCTACCAGGGCATCAAAGAAACCGGTAAAAAGCCGTCGCTAATCAAACTGGAATACACCTTTATCAACGGCCTGTTTCAGAGCATGGAACGTACTGACGCGCCTGTACTTTATAAGAAGGATATGCCTGACACATCCACCGCAATAGCCATGGGTAAAAAGATGCTTCAGGTGCTCCACGAGGAGGCTAACCTTGAAGGATACCGTATTGAAGGCGTTGAACTGCCATTATCTGCGCCTTTATACAATCACGAAGGCACAGAGATGGACATTCAGTTGATGGGCATTATTGACCTGCTGTTGCGTGATAACAAGGGCAACCTAATCGCCGTGGATCACAAGACAGCCAAGCAGCCGAAATCCCAGGCATCGGTTGATAATGACCTGCAGCTTACAGCCTACAGTTACCTCCTAACTTGTGGAAAATTTGTGTTCCCGAGGGCCGAGGTGCTGTGCAGATTCGATGTATTAAGGAAGTTGAAGACACCAAAGTTGGAGATACACAACACCACCCGTGGGCCAGAATCCCGTAAGCGGTTCGCCAAATTAAGTGCGGCTGTCCTTGCTGGCATTGAAAACAAAGTGTTCCTGCCGTGTTCCTCATGGATGTGTGCTGATTGCGAATACTCCAAGGCGTGTAAGAGATGGTAGTAGTAATAATATAGAATAACCAATCAATTAGAACAAACCTTGTAGCCGTTATGCCCTTTGGGTGTAGCGGTTTTTCTGTTTAAGGAGACTGATATGAAATGGACACAAGTACCACCGGAATCAGTAGAGCCGGAACTATTCGATTTATCCGAAATAAGCGTGTGTATGGCAGCACCCTATAGTGGTCCTGATTCTTTGGATATGAGCAGGGATGATGAATGGCGTTTGTTTGTGGATGTTCTTACTACCTGTCCTGTAAATGGAACGCCTTTGCCGGAAGCTACTTTGTACATATTCAGGATACAGGGCCGTTAATAGCTCAACTACATCATTATCAATTCAAAGCCTTTTCTGCCAGCCGCAGGAGGGCTTTTTTTTATTTTTTTCAACTCAACATTAAGGAGATTGTTATGAGTTCAGCATTGTTAGGAAAAAATCGTGTATCAGAAAGCGAAGTAATCGCAGTGCCTGATGTTCCTTTTACCAGGACGCATCACCCCATCCACCACCGTGAAGTTATTAGGGTTGTTAAAGAAGCACTTGGCTTCATTGGGCTCGAAATCATCAAACAAGAGTATGTTCTTGCTGCCGAGGGAAATCAAATGTTCTCGGTGTGGGATCTCGATAGTGGAACCCCTGAAATGAAATGGAGCATCGGCATCAAAAACAGTCTTAACCGATCAATGGCTTTTGGGGTAACTGCTGGCACCAGGGTATTAGTGTGCGATAATATGGCGTTCTCGGGAGAATTTTTAGCTCTCCGCCGCCACACGTCGGGCCTAACGAGTGACCTGCTCGGCTTCCTTGCGTTCAAAACGATGAAACAGATGGTGCCACGGTTACGGGCATTCCAGAGTTGGCACGAGTCTCTGCGGAATTACCCACTCACTGAAGATGCTGCAAAGATTCTTCTGGTGGAGATTATGGCGAACAACGTTATCCCTGCCTCAAAGTTTCATCAGTTCAACGAACTGTATGCCAACGTCTATGACAATGGCTTGTGGGGCTTTCACGAGGCCGCCACCGACGTTCTTAAAGGCAGCAACCTGCTGACCCTCCCGCAGAAAAATAAGCTGCTGAACGGCGTTATCAATTCGTATATCGACTCGCTGGATACCGCCAATCGTTCAACTCTCGGAGATTTTTACCAGAAACGCGCAATCAATCTGTAAATTTCCACGCGCGTGGAAAAGATTTCCGAACGTCTGGAAACAATCATCAATAAGCCCTCTGGTTTGACTACCAGGGGGCTTTTTATTTGGAGGACGCACAGCTATGACCAAGCAACAGAAGAAACAATACCAACCTACAGAGGCCCTACGGCAGGTACTCAACATACTGAATCAGCAAAAATTCGTACTAGACTGCGGACACCATATCACCTTTAACCAGGTGCTTGGCAATGACATCACAATTCGTAACGGCAAAGAACTTCAGATTACTTGTTCAGAATGTGGATATTAGGGGGAATAATTATGTGGAATCAACCTACAGCTCAACGTTTAGCTAAAATCCCTGGTTTATATGAAACTGAAAGCATCCCGTTAAAAGAAAAACTTATTCACCTACATTTTCTTATAGGTGGTCATGATTGGTATGTGGCCGAATATGATGGCCGAGATACCTTCTGGGGCTTCGCTATCCTTAACGGGGATTACGAGAATGCTGAATGGGGATACTTCTCTTTCTCCGAACTTCAGCAACTAACAATACACGGCTGGATAGAAGCCGATTGTGAGCTTGAGGATTATTGGCAGATACGGCCAGCATCAGCTGTGAAGAAAATATGTTTAGCGCAGGGTTGGCATAAGTCAGCTACAACAGGAGCACAAAATGGATGATATATTCGATGACGGTATTAGCGCACAGGAATTGGCCATCGCTTTAGGGCTGGGTGAAGAAATAGCAGAGGAGGAGCGCAAACGCTTTCAGTTACTTCAGGATGATGAGCCTATCATGCCGGAGGACGACGATCCGGAATGGTGGGAGAAGGATTAATGTTCATACTGTGTGCAACTGGTGTAACCTAAGGTTACTTTTCTACCCAGCTCAACAAAAATTAGTTTTTTATTTTTGAGTATTTTTGCTTTCAGCGAGCCAGAATCTGTAATTAGTTGCACACGTTACACTTCTGGCTCTACACATATCAGCCTTACCAGCAAATATGGCATGACCTCCCCTCATAGGCGGGAGATGATATGACTTGAATCGACTGGTGTGACAGTATTTTTTCAACCTAAAGAAAACTACAGAAACCACATAGTGGTTTTTCGCAGGGCTACCATTCAAATTAGGCATGTAATATCAGACAGTTTTCCCTGTTTTATGACCAAAAGAAGATGTATAATCTGAACAGTTGGGTCGAAAATGATCGTAGGGTAACAACAATACAATCCCAAAATCCTATTAGACGGCAGACGAATGATGGTTAGCAATATCTTCTTCTGCGTCATACCAGGAACTCCTGCTTGGAACTATCTATGAAGTCTTCAACTGTTAAAGAGCTCCGCGAATAAAGAAAAATTCAAAGAGTAAAGCACATTATCCCAAAATAGGCCTGACTTCTATTAAACGTTAAATGTAGAAAAAGCATGAATGAAATCTATTACTTAATAATTGGTTGGTTGATGGGCATTTTAACAATGCTAATCAATAAATGGCTTGACTCATTCAAAGAAAGGAAAAAGCATGAAAATAAAATACTATCTGAGTGTCTTATTTTCATCTTTGCTGCGAGAGATATGTACAATGAAATGGCCATATGTTTAGCCTCGTTACACGAAATGGGAGAGAAGTATCCTGAAAAAAGAAATCAACTTGAAATTGATTTATATAATGAAGCTGAATCCGTTAAAGAAAAACAGTTCTTCCCGAAGTTAATGCTTCAATCGTTTCAACTACAAACATTACAAGACGAAACATTTTATCCTTTGTTTGAGAAAATTATGTCAGAATATCAAATACTCCATGAAAGTATAGTGTCTCACAAAACAATGGAAGAAGTTGATATCATCAATAAAAAAATACTCGAATTGACAAAGAAATTTATCGAAAAATCAAAAGCAAAAATTGAAAAACGCATTTAACCAAACGTTCGAGACGGACTCGCTGAAGCTCGCCGCTCAACTCCACGTTAGGTATTAGAATGACACCACATTTACATGAAATATCATCTGACCATAATTTGCTGGTGAGTCTCACGAAAACCGTGTCATGTTTTGATTGTTCTGCATATTTCCCAAATCATCTGGGGCTGGCCCAGTATGAACAGAAGAAGATAATAGATGAATTTCAACATGCATTAACTGATCATTTAAAAAACGAGTTTAATGACATTGAGTGGCAAACTGAGTATTCACCAGAAATAAACATAAGAGATTCGATTGATATAGTTGGCACTGTTGGGGATCTATTTATAGTTATTGAGCTTGATAAACATAGAGCTGATCAAGTTTCAAAAAAATTCTTATCTAGAACGGCGATTATGGCAGGAAAAAAAGTAATATACATTTCGTTGTGTTACCCTGGGACATCAAGAATGAACCCAAACGAGTGTGTTAAATATTTTTCTTATTGCAGCACTATATCAAAAATGATTGGTAATGAATATGCTGGATTAATAATTCAGTGAAAAACTTTAGAACGAGTGATGATAATGGATGAAAAGCGTCTTGTAAGATATCTGAATTCAGTTGGGAAAGAATGTTTTGTAAAATACTTTAGAATATTTAACGACTTCAATATGTCCAACAGTGAGATTGCAGACATAATAGAGGAGGAGAATGGATATACAAGAAAGGCATGTAACTCTAGGACTGGTCATGCACGAATGATTATAAGAGAAGGTGGAGCAAAAGATGCGCTAGAAATTATTGCTGCATCTAATCGTTTAAGTGCTGAAATTGTAACTGAAGCACGAAATATAATAAATAATTTTACCTAACGAATAAGGTTAGATTTTGAAAGCGACAGCGAGCCAAAATCTGAACAAGACATTCCACCGGACTCGCTGAAGCTCGCCAGTTTTTACCGTTATGAATAAAGAGATAGGTCCTGCCCAAATATAAGCTGGCTATCAACATGCAGAATTAACGAGGGGGCAAAATGAATGATTTTAGCGATGACCCGTTGGATCTACTCGATGATGATGGCACCCCCGTTAATGATATGATTTTACTGCTGGATGAGGATGAAAAAGGTAACGCTCAGAAGTCACCCCCTCAAAGCAATACTGGGTGCATCCTATTTTTCTTTCTTACTTTTTCGACAACCCTGCTGACAACTTATGGCTTTATTCACATAATCACGAATTAGCCCCCTATACCTCCTGTCTCTCTGTCACCATATTTGCTGCAAACTGCTCAACAGGTTTTCTGGATATAACAGGGAGGCTTTCCTCGTTATGGATGCAATAAGAAGAGTGGGGAACTATTTGGACGCTAGGGACGACAAAAACAATACTTTTTCGATACTGACAACGACCTTATATGGAAGCACAGCTCGTGAATGCAACATAATCCTTGAGGATTAGACATGTGGCACAACCCCATCGAAAACCATGGCGGCCGACTTAGACCTATTCGATGCTCATATTTTGGGAGGTGACCGCTAATCTAGCATTCTTCACAACGAGAAAGATAAGAAAGCCTCGAAATAATATCTTTTATCAAACCACTATTCATCAATAAACAATTTTTCCCTTCATTCTGCCGAATATTCTGACATAAAAAAGCAAGTAGATGACGTATTTTATATAAATTTGCATCGAACAGAATTTCTTTTTTTTCAATACATTCTACAGCCGATTTGTGCTCATGATGCGAAACAGGCAAACAGCTTTTTTTTAACTCCGATAAAAGTTCGCCAACTTCGGCCGGAGAAAAAACACTCACCTCATCAGGAGATAAATTTATAATTTTTTCTGCAACTAAAAGAAAATTACGTATAGCTTTTTGCTGTTCTTCTGGAGTGGGGGCTGGTTCTCGAATACGGGAATAAGCTAATTTCCAACATAGATAATCAATCAATTCTTTTTGTAAGGGATGATTTGCGAGATGGCATAAATCTGACCAAGTTGCAGACTTTTGATGAAGGTCAAAATCATCGCTCTCTTCTTCCCGCTCTTGAAATAGACTTTGATCCAAATCGAGCCCAAGGATTACAAAGCTCGAAACTTGAGGATACATTTTTTGGCCATATTTCGTAATAAAATCTTTCCGAATATCAAATTGCGTTTTGTTTTTATCCTTGCCCTGAGACCTGCCTTCTTTTGATAACCACTTGGCTTCGCCAAGCAGAAGAGTTTTATCTGTTTGTATGGCAAAATCAATTTCAGGGCCACCTGAAACCAAAGAATCTGGATGTGGATATCGTCTCCATAACCAGATACAGGGTTCAGCGCTCCCATTAAACGGTACATTTATTTTATCGAAGAGTTCTTCAACAAAGGCCTTCCTCTTGTGTGCCGAGCTGTAAATGAGAGGCCCAAAGATACTCCAAGTTATGGCGTCTTCACTGTGTAACGATTGAAGGTCGGAATAATAACCTAAATGCCGAGTAACCTCGTTACCATTCTCGTCAGCAAAATGTCTCTGCTGGTTGCTTTTGTATAATTTTTGTACGATTTCAGGAGGAGGCCATAATCGAATACCTGAAGCAACCAAGTTATCTTTATAATCTACTGTTGCTACGACCCCTCCTTTACTCCGAGCAACTCCAACCTTTTTCCCATCCCATTTTTCGATAAATTCCATATTTCAAGGTTCTCCTCTTCGCAGATTTTACCCAGAGCCAGCACTTTCTCTTCCTGCCAGAATTTCTCAAACTCATCGGGAATATTATCGGCATCGGCAATCTTGGGCAGGTGTTCGTCTATAAACTTCTCTATCAGCTCACTACTCTCTAATATCTTTTACCCGCTGTAATCGACCAAAATTGGCACTGCTCATAGCTCACTCCGAAAAAACTGTTATTCAATCTATCGAAATCGTTCCACGGCATTTGGGAAAATTCGAACATCCCCAGAACTGCTTACCAGCACGACTACCTTTCTTGGCTACCCGCTTTATCATTTCACTACCGCATTTTGGGCAAAGGGGAGTATCTTGTACCTGTGTCCAGGGCTGTGGCGGGGGAGTCTTTGTGATAATACGTTTCAGCTGCGCACCATCTATAAGCTGAACATTATTTTCCAGTGCGAATTTTTCCGCATCGACAGTGAATCTGCCGGAGGTTACCACATACCCACCAGCAGCACCTCTACTGGTCATTACTCCGAGAAGCTCACGAACAGTCTTTACCCCAACCTTGTATGCCTTCCACTGCTTGCACTGGACAAAATAGGTGGCTCCATCTATTTTCAAGACTAAATCAACGCCACCATCTGCGCCATCTGCTGTTTCACTAACACCATACCCTTCACGCCTGAAGTGCTCCCCAACTAGCATCTCAAACTCTTGCCAGGACATATTATCCAAAGGATTTACAGAAGAGCTGGCTTGTGTTGTCTCGTACAGGTTGTGGCGCTTTCTTCGATTGAAGAAGGACGTTGCAGCAGCAAAAAGCAGGACAACGGGAAAAAGATACTGCCCTGCACCAGCCAAGCCGTGAAAAACGCCGGAGAGCATACCGCTGCTAATCTCACTCATATCTTTAGCCACATACAGTTCCTGTCCAGCATACCAGTGCAGAAACAAATAAGCAGAGATAGCAAGGGCTACGCCGATGCCCCAATGAAAATACGAGACAATCTCAACCAAGATATCCAACCCACTTTGCCTACGACGAGCCATAAAAAATCCCTTATTCTTTAACAAAACGAAACTACCACAACATAGCAACTATCTGAAATCCTATGAACAATCCGCCACTCCTCATAGTATTACCATAGCGTTATTCATACAAGAAATTTATCGGGAAAGTGAAGGGTATTGCCTGTGCCTACAGCCTGGTCAGTATAAATGTGATCTGGGTGGTGGGCTGGGGATTATGGGAATGGAAGTTGGTACCTGTCTCACATCCGTAGCCTTTTGCAGCTTAATTCTCCTGACTGTGAAAACAGGATGATTATGGGGTGGTTGGATTTGGGTGCGCTTCGTGCTAGCAAAACTCTCTGCTATCAATTCTCTAAAATCAGGCTCCGGCACACCATATGTTGATGGGAAGGTGGTGCAGGGGGTGAGCATATATCGTTTAGCGAAGAGAAACCCCATCAAAGCAACACATAATTTTTTGTGGAGATGGGAGTTCAGGATTTATCTCTTCGTAGGGCTCTTAGCACATCAACACCTCCTCAACCTAGAATAACGCTCCTTCTTTTGCTCTGAAAATAATCAACTGATTTTACACATGATGTTGTTGGGAATGGAGTGTTGCGCTCCCTCCATCTCCTGAGGCTGCTGAAGGTTAGCCATCCAACAGAGGATCACTTTGGGAGGGTATGTGCATTGGTGTTGTCACTCATGCTGTATCAAAAAAAATAATATTATTAATGGATTATCGAAATGAATAAAGATTTAGAAAAGCATCATAGGCTGTTTTGGGCGGTACTCTGCTCTAAAACATGGAAAGGATACAAGGTTCGATCATTAAAAAAAATGCAAATGTAGTTATACGTTAAATATTAAAAAATGGAGCTGTATATGAATAAAATGAAAGTTAATCTGATTGTTGGTTACCCAACACTCACCCTCCCTGAATTAGACAAAATAGGCGAACTTGATGAGGTGGTTTTAGTCGGTAATGGTGTGGAGAAAAATCACTTACACCCAAATGGACCTGAATACTACAAAGAGACTGGCAACTATTTCTATCATTTGACTGATGAGTCAATTAGGAGCAATTAAATGATAAGAGAATCGTATGACATGGACTATGGAGGTGCCACATGTTTGGATTTGCCAATTAATTATGAAAGATTAAAGGCCGAACCTTGGCAACTTGATTTGTTGAAACTTAATCCTGAATATTGTTGCTGGGGACCTGGTGATGATGGGATGCCATATACAGAAAAATATGATTGGAACTCTTCTATGGTTTTTGATTCCTGGGAAGAATTTGGCCCATGGGATATTGATCATCTAAACGAGGTGGTACATTTTTACTTCTCTGTAGGTAGGAAAAATATAGAATGCGAATCTTGCGGTGGTACAGGGATGAGCCCAGAAGCAAAAATGTTAAATGATAAATGGAATCAGAATACTGATGGAAATGTTGCATGGAAATATTCCTTATCTCAAGCTGATATAGATGCTCTATGGGATAATGGATGCTATGACGCCATCTTTGAAGAAAAACCATTACTAGAGCAGATTAACGATATTGATACACATATAAAATTTCCATTTTTATATCGTGGTTTATATCGTGGTTTATGTCGTGACATATGCGTCAAAGAGAAATGTGAAAGATTGGGTATTGTGCTTGATTGTCCTATTTGTAATGGTCGTCAATTTAGATTTACCGCTAATCACGCAGAGGTTTCCTTAATTTTATGGATGCTTCATCCCAGACAAGGTGCTTCCCGAGGAATAGAAATAACAAAGATTCAAGAAGAAGATTTGCCAGCCATTTTTACTTTCTTAAAGAAGGCTGCAAAGAGAAATGAGATGCGTTTTAAAGCAATAGTATAACAATCAGTCAGCCAACCTACATCACCCTTTCTGGGATACGCTATTTCATATAAATGTGGGAATGCTGACCGTATCGCCCATCTGTCCAAACTCATTCTCCCATCATTAACACACATGAATTATGCAAGGATGGAAAGGTGTGCTCATTAAAGTCCTCAGCAACCTTAGCAAAAAATATAACTAGTTTAGGTGGATCTCTCCCCTTAAAAAAATTCCCCATCTTCTGCTCTGACAATAATCATCTTGCTTTACATGCAATGTTGTTGGTGTGGTGTTCTGTCGTCTGCCGTAACTGCACGCATTTGAAAATGTCATAGCGAGTCACCAGGTAAGTCTGTCCAGGTGTGTTGCGCCATCTCCAATTCCAGCTGGTGATAAAATTTAGCCATTTAACACAGAATGTTTGTGGATGTTTGTGGATGGGTGTGTCGGGTAGGTATTGCCAAGTATTTAAAATAAAAAAGTATTATATTAACAATAGGTTAAGTATATGGAAAAAGATTTAGAAAAGCATCATAGGCTGTTTTGGGCAGTACTCTGCTCTAAAACATGGAAAGGATACAAGGTTCGATCCTTAAGGAAGAAAGTTCGCGTGTTATGCGGGTATTTACATGGAAGCTCCTATGAGCATGAGCCGCACCATGTAAAGAAGACACTCATTCACAAAACCAATGAGTATGTCGTGGATGAGATGTTTTACGCATATATGGACAAAAAACACTGGCAAAAATATGACCTAGCACATTCGCTATCAACATGGATACTGCAGTATATATATTTGAATATAAACAACTTACTAAAGAGACATAAACCTAGGTCAATTGCTGAGGGAATCAGCCCTAAGGCGGACCTATGTGATCCGAACAATATAAATTTTCTGCTCTCATATGAAGAAGTTGAAGATTGGCTTGATATGCGGCCGGAAAAGGAAAGTCCTGAGAATATCTTGCAGCATAAAGAATTGCTACTGATAGCTATAGAACACTTCGGAATAGAAGATCTAAGGGTAATCTTAGGGATGGAGTCTAAGTGGAATACTATTCGTGATCGTAAGCTAAATTATGATCAATACACTAAACAGTTGTACTTGAAACAAATAGCTTTCAAACCAGTATTATTGAGTAATGGATATGAATTCTACTTTTCAAGTAATGATTAAAACTACAGTAATAACCTTTCCCTTGATACAGATATTGTCTGTTACTAGGTAGAATCGGAAATATTTTTTTAAAAAAATGAAAAAAAATAGTTTTTTAAAGTAGTACCAATGGAGGCCTCGGGCATATGCTCGCAGGCTTTTTTTATTTTCTATTGATTCATTTGAGGAATCAGTATCGAGGTATCATCCTCAACAAATAATAATACCAGTTACCTCTGGGAGCTGGCCTCGTTTTGTTTTCACATAAGCTTAATCAATAGCCATGTGATGACAATATCATTAACAATAACGATCGAAGGAGTTCAATGATATGAACAAAGATGTACATTTTTCTAGTAAGACTGATATGTGGGCTACCCCACAAGATTTTTACAATTCACTCAATGCGAGATTTAAGTTTCAAACTGATGTGTGCGCAGTCGCTGATAATGCGAAATGTGACAATTTTTACAACCCTGAACAAGATGGACTGAAACAGGAATGGCTGGGTACCTGCTGGATGAATCCACCCTATGGTCGGGAAATCTCACGCTGGATGGAGAAAGCATATACCAGCGCGAAAGACAACGGGCCACTGTTGTCTGTCTTGTCCCTGCCAGGGTAGATACCAAGTGGTGGCATAATTATGCTGCAAAGGGTGAGATATCTTTCCTGAAGGGACGCTTGAAGTTTGGCAATAGTAAGAACAGCGCGCCTTTTCCGAGTGCTGTCATAGTGTTCAGGCCAACTGTTAAAGATGCACTGCCTGAAGTGGTACAGTAAGTCGAACAGGCAGCAAGGGAATCACTTACAAATTACCCCCCCCCCCTGCGTCGCAAAGTCCAACCCTGATGCCTTGCCTCAAGCACCAGGGTAAGGAAGCTTGAACGAGCAATGGCAGACGAATACAAGCGTGCTGTCGGCTTTGCTCCTGTTATAAAATAGAGCCAGCCGTTTGGTGATTGCAGAGCATCCTGCTATAATCTTTCCTATGCCAAGTGATATTGGCATGTCCGAAAATTATCGTCCGAATCGTCCTCAGCGTCCAATAGGGCGATAAGGGCGGTCTGGACGATATTAAATGACTCCCGAAAAAGAGACTGGGTAATGACAGCCGTAAAACCTGTATTTTTTTGTAATGACTGCAAGAGGAATCTGCTAGAGGCAGAGGACCTTCAGTATGCTATTTTTTTATACGGCATATTTTTTCTCCAAAACAAAGATGGTGGTTATGTCGGTACTACATGCCCATCCTGCCTGAAAACAACCTACGCTCATTACGGTAGAGAAGCCCTTGATAGTATCATTGAGATTTGCAAATGGTTTAATTTTCGGGGGCGCACAACAAGCCAACCTTTAAGGTATTTTTCACCCTATGTTTCATCGCCATCGTGCAACTCAGATGTGTTGCAGCATACTCTCAGGAGCAGCAACTATTCTTTTAATAAAGACAACAAGTCGATGCGTATAATTGAACAAAGACTAGATCCGTTTGGTGAGATCGCTGCCATGAATTTGCTGTCTCCCTATGTATATGGTCTCGCGGAGCCAGTAGGATCATTTTTCTATAACTTTTGGACGGATCCCGATGGGGCAGAGCAGCTAATAGCTCTCGAAAGAGAATCAGGGATCAGGATGCTTCCAAGGTATATTTGGGACAATGCCTTAATCGACTCAGTGGAGGAGCTTTGCTGGATGTTTCGCCAAGAGATGGAGTTCCTTGAGTCTGGTGATGATGTTGTATTTATAGCCAAAGACCCCGCTTGTAATTTGGAAAAAACAAGTACCTTCCATGAAGTATTAATATCAGACCCGTCTCCCTCGACCTCCCTGTTAGCACCAATACCCTTAAATAACAAATTGGGAGAAGAATTGGTCATGGAAGACTCCGATGTTGATTCATTACGTAAGGCTCTATGGAAAAAGAACGCCCCCTTTCTTGGCGTCAAGAAAGATGAACACTTTCATGATGCGGTTCCAAACCTCGAAATAGAGGGGATCAACCATGACGACGTATTTGAGGAGCTTGCGGAAAATTCTAACAAGGAATACGCAAAGAAATATTTAGCTGGTGCAGCTGATGATTTCATTGATAGCTATCTCAATGATGGCTTGTGGAACGTCAGGAGAGCATGTTGGTCGTATTCCAGTCTATGGAAGATTAAACAGCGTTACGTAGAAGGCTATCACCATGCAATCAAAGAGGGTTTGAGAAAAGAGGCTGCTTATGCCTTTTACCAAATCGGCAACAAATATAAAATTCGTTTCAACAATAAAGAGCTCTCAGAAAAAAAATTAAGCGGTTTCAAGTATATCTATTTTTTGGTTTGTAATCAGAACGAGGAATTTACTCACCAGCAACTTGACCTGTTGAATGGTCTTGCTTCTGTCGCAGATAACTATGAATTCTTAGAGGCGATTCAGGGTATAGATGGTACAGAATCATATGATTTCATAGATGAAACTGCGAGTCGTTTTTATCAGAAAGAGCTGGAAATACTTAAGAATAAATTGAGCGATGCCATAGAAGAAGGTGACTTTGACCGCCAGAAAATTTTAAGAGAACAGCTTGAAGAGCATATATATTATTTTGAAGAGTCACACCATGGTAACGGCAAAGTGAAAAAGGTGCGTGGAGAGTACAGAAAGGTTCAGAATAAAATTGGCAAGGCAATAAAAGATACGATTAAGTGGATGGCAAAGGAAGATTACTTGGACGTTGCTGTTCATTTCAGAAAATCAATAAATCACTATGCAAATCGAATTTCCTATAGGTCCATAGACACAAATATCAAATGGCATATATGATTTTTTTACACCATTAACTATATGAAATTATAAAATATAATTTTTATCGTAAGCCATTCGGTAAAATATTTCACCACTCATCAAAAAACCTACAAACTTTGTAGGCCATCTCATAACAGAGGGGAGAGACTGGTTCTCCCTGTAACTTCTTCCACCACAGGAGACTCTGTTATGACACCTGAAACAACTCAAAACGACACCCCAAAAGATCCAGCAGTTGAATTCCTCAAGTCCCAGATAGAAGTATTCCACAACTCTATTGACGTTGCCTATGCCTGTATCAATGGTGGCAGCACGCCTGAAATAGTAACTCTTCACAGTAAAAAATTCCGACAGTTCGTCACCAAAGCGCTGTATAGCCTCAAAGGAAAAATCCCCCAACAAAATCACATTAAAAGCATAATAATCCTACTTGAGCTTGAGGCACTTGAAGGTGTCGAGCGGGAAGCAAATATCCGTATCGCCCAACACGAAGGTGACATTTACCTTGACCTTGCAAACTCGGCCAACGAGCAGGTGAAAATCTCTAAAAATGGTTGGGAAATTATTCACGCTTCACAATCTCCGGTCTATTTTACACGGCCTGCTAAAATGCAGTCCTTGCCTAATCCTAAGAAAGATGGACAACTAGGACGATTAGCCGGTTTCCTTAACCTGGAGAGCCAAGACCACCTGTATCTGATATTTGCCTGGTTGTTGATGGCGTTAAAACCGAATGGCCCTTATCCGGTGTTGTGCATCCAGGGGGAACAAGGTTCCGGCAAGAGTAGTGTTTGCAGACTTTTGAAGAACATTTTTGACCCCTCTTTGCCTGTAATCACAAGTATGCCCAGCGGTGAGGAAAATCTTCTCATTTCCGCTCTCCGGAGCCAGGTACTAGCCTTTGATAATATTTCTTCAATTAGCCATTCGGCATCGGATATTCTCTGTCGGATGGCTACTGGGGGCGGTTTCAGCAAGCGGACCTTATTCACTGACGATGAGGAAACCTGCTTCAACATTATGCGTCCCATTATCCTCAACGGTATTACAGGGTTAAATGGTAGGCAGGATTTATGCGACAGGACAATCTTCATCAATACGGTACCTATTCCCCAAAATTTGCGTCGTACAGAGGAGGAACTTCAAAAAGCATTTGCTGAGGCTCACCCTGATATACTGGGTGGGCTTTGCACAGCGCTTTCTACTGCTCTCCAGAATGAAAACAATCCCACCCCGACTTCTCTCCCAAGAATGGCTGATTTTGCCAAATGGGTGGTTGCTGCAGAGCCAGCATTGCCAATACCTCCAAATAGTTTTCTTGCAGCCTACGAGCGCAATCGGGCAGAAATCATAGATGAAGCTATCGAAGCAGATCCAGTTGCATCTGCTGTGATTGCCATGGTGGCACAGTTTCCTCAATGGACTGGTACCGCGACCCAACTGCTTCAAACCCTCAATGGTTATACCAGTGACGAGGTTAGACGCTTAAACCTCTGGCCTAAACAAGCCAACGTCCTTTCACGTAAATTAAAACGCGCTGTGACATTTCTACGTGAAAAGGGTGTGCTGCTTACTTTCGCCAAATCCGGCACCAGGAGTATCACCATCACCTCTGCCCTGCCAATTTATCCTGTTAATCCTGATAATTACCAGCAGTAGCTATCAATATTATTAGGCCAGACGTGGGGGATTATACCCCCACCTGCACACTTTTTTTGCTGCTACGTCACTTTTTTTCAAAACCTACAAACTTTGTAGGCCATCCAATAGTAGAGGCAAGAAATTCAAGAGTGAATGGACAACAGAGAGACGCTTGATGGCGGGCACAAACCTTGACAAACAATCCACACCGGAGATAATGACTCCTGATGAGGTAGCCAGCTTTTTCCAGAAAAGTACATCGTGGGTGTATAAAAACTGGAAGGAGCTTGGCGGTGTGAAGCTCGGAGGTTCTCTGTTTTTTCCATCAAAAGGAGACCTTTATGAGCGTATATTCAAACAGAAACAAACGGTGGAGGTACGACTTCACCCTGAAAGGAATCCGCTACACAGAAGCAGGATTCAAAACCAAAAAGGAGGCTCAACGAGCCGAAGCACAAAGGAGGGAAATAATACTAAATCCAGCTCCAATAATGGAACTGCCGACAGACACGGACTTCTTTGAGCTGGTAAATGAAAGGCTGGATTACGTGAAAGCCTACAATTCCGAACGGCATTACAAAGAATACCTTTATATGGCCAGGAGATGGGCTAAAGAGTGGCAATCGTATGCCTGTAGTGAGATTACGGCCAGGATGGTTGAACAGTTCGTCCTTGAGCGCAGTAAAGTCTCGCATTACGTGGCCAATAAGGAAATCCGTTACCTAAAGGCCACTTTTAACTTCGGGCTAAAGAAAGGCCTTATATCGCATAACCCAGTAGCTGATATATCGTTTTTACCGGTTGAGAAACGTATAAAATACATCCCCCCTGTAGAGCATATCGACAAAGTAATCGCTGTTGCAGACCAGGACACGCAAGATTATCTCTGGACTATACGCGAGACAATGGGACGTGTTAGTGAGATTAACCGGTTGGTATGGGATGATATTGATCTTAACGATAGATACATCACGCTTTATACACGGAAGAAGAAAGGAGGGCACTTGACCCCAAGACGTATCTGGATGACGGACAAGGTGTATGAAATTTTGTCAGCTCGTTATCAGAGGCGTGCAGGTGACCGCCCGTGGGTGTTCTGGCACAGATACTTCAGCACCAAGACAAATGACTGGGCTGAAGGACCATACAAGGACAGAAAATATCTGATGCGGAATCTTTGCGAGAAGGCAGGGGTGCCTTACTTCAGGTATCACGCTCTTCGACACGCTGGGGCGTCATTGATGGACAGTGTAAATGTGCCTATCGGAGCAATACAAAAAATTTTAGGCCACGAGAATAGAAGGACGACAGAAATATATCTGCACAGTTTTTCTGAATTAGAGAAACAGGCGGTGCGCGATTATGAGGCTGCGAGAAAAAAGTCTCACACTTTTTCTCACACGCAAAAAACAAGGGGTTAAGCCAAAA
The DNA here is from genome assembly GCF_016918565.1 of Desulfogranum marinum. GTDB lineage: Bacteria > Desulfobacterota > Desulfobulbia > Desulfobulbales > Desulfobulbaceae > Desulfogranum > Desulfogranum marinum. The sequence continues at coordinate 111,985 of NZ_JAFFQD010000007.1, read as the reverse complement.
TGACTTAACCCCTTGGGATTACTGGCGCGCCAGGGAAGATTCGAACTCCCGACCTACGGATTCGTAGTCCGGCACTCTATCCAGCTGAGCTACTGGCGCATAAGTGAAGGAGGATATACCCTGGTTTTGGATGAGGTGCAAGTTTTTTCTTTAGTGAGCATGCCTTTTTGTCTTTTATAGAAAAGAATATCGGCCATGTTAGTTTTCGTTGTCGACATTTTGTTTATTTTTGACAAAATCTATTTGGTTGTCGTTGGGTCGCATCTCAACAATAGGTAAAATGTCGATGAGTGCACTATGTTTGAGTTCCAACTCACAGAGTTCGTTTCTCTTTTTATTGAGCAGGTACTGGGCAACTTCCAGCGGCAGTCTACATTCCACTTTATCGACTTTTTTGCGGCTGATGCCTGTTTGTATCCTTCTTAAATAGTATAATGCCTGCGTCTCTACCGAACGAACTACTCCTCGGCCCTGACAATGGGGGCAGGTTTTATAACTTGCCTTCTCAACAGGTGCGCCCATTTTTTGACGCGATATCTGCATAAGGCCGAATCTGGATATTTTGCTGGTATCCACCTTGGCCTTGTCACGCTTCATGCTGGTTCTGACCTGTTTCTCAACCTCACGGATATGTTTCTTATTTCGCATGTCAATGAAATCGACCACGATAAGGCCGCCAAGGTCGCGCAGCCGAAGTTGGCGTGCCAACTCCGCAGCTGCCTCCATATTGGCGAGAAAGATGGTTTCTTCGAAATCGGCATTTTTGGAAGTACGACCCGAATTGACGTCAATGGCAACCAGCGCTTCAGTAGGATCAATGACAATGGATCCGCCGGATGGCAACGCAACCTGCGGTTTGAAAATAGATTCAATCTGTTCTTCGATGTTTAACTGATTGAATATGGGCTTGGCCCCACGGTGCATTTTTATTTTTACATCTTTCTGCTTGACCGGGAGCAGTTTGACGAAATTTGTAACACGTTCGTACGACTGATCAGTATCGACTGTAATTTCTTTGATTGCAGGGCTGAAATGATCGCGAAGGAAACGGGTAACCGTGTCTTCGTCTTCATAGATTAATGCAGGGGCATTTTTTGTCTGTCCTAGGCGTTTGATATCTTCCCATTGCAGCAGTAGGAAGCGGAGGTCTTTTTGCAACCCTATTTTGGTAATATCGACACTTGCAGTTCGGATGATATAGCCTACCCCCTCCGGTATCGTGAAACTACTCATTATTTGCCGCAGGTTGGAGCGTCGCTCCTCACCGGTTATTTTACGGGAGATACCTGCGCTGTCACTGCCGGGCATGAGAACCAGAAAACGACCTGGAAGTGACAAGTACGTGGTTATATTGGCTCCTTTATTACCCGTCACCTCTTTAACTACCTGGACAAGAACTTCCTGACCTTTTTTGACAACATCCTCAATTTTCAGTTTTTTCCACTGATGTTGGGCAATAAGCCTGCGATTTTGCTCGCTCACATCCTGCCTGAAATATTCAGGATGAATTTCACTGAAGGGAAGAAATCCGTTTCGGCCTGTTCCTATATCCACAAAAGCGACTTGGAGATTGGGCTCAATGGAAACGATGGTTCCCTTGTAGATATTGTTTTTTGTTCGCTCACGGGAAACGGTTGTTACATGATAGGACTCAAGGCGACCTTCTTCAATAAGCGCAATCCGACACTCTTCAGGCTCTTCGGCATTGATGAGCAGTTTCGCGGAAACAGTAGGCTCTGGCGGGATACTTTGCTCTTTTTCTACTCTTTTTTCCTTTCTGCCCCTTCCCTGTTTGCTACGGCTTGGTTTACGGGGGCTGGTTTTTTCAGCTTTTTCCTCTAGGGCAACCGATAGTTCTGTTTCAGTGGTTATGACATCAAACTCTAAGATATCGCTATCATCAGCGATGGGATCTTTTGTTTGGTCATTCTTTTTTTCTGCCTTTAGAGTTTGGTCGGCAGAACTCAGCTGGGTATTTGTTGTGCCGGGATCAACACTCTGCTTGTCTTCAGCAATGGGGTCTTTCGTTTCTTGTTGGCTGTTTTCTTCTTCTATAGTTGGTGAAATGGATGTCGGCTCGGTGATACTGATATCGGAATCAGCTACCTTATTGTCAACAACAGCTTGTTTTTTTGTTTCTTCTACGTTTTTTTCCGCCTCTATTGCTGGTGGAGGAGAAGGCTGTTCGCTGGTTTGCACACCGGAATCGGTTGTCTCAATACTATCGGCGCTACGTTCTTTTGTTGCCTCTGCTTTGGTTGCTGTTTCTATAGCCGGTGCGGCAGGAGCAGGGGTGAATATGTCCGGCTCAGCATTATCTGGAACCGTAAATGCTTCTTGTTGCTCTCCTTCCTGCTCTACCGGTAGTGAGAGGGGAGCTGGAGGGGAGGATGGAACTTTTTTTTCCGGAGTGGTTTTTTTCCGGGGGGTGGCGCTGACGCTTTTCCACCATGCCCCGGTGGTAGCTTTTCTGATAGTGGGTTTGGGTTCTTGAGGGGTTTTATTTTCGTCGTCTGTCATTCTTGATCCTGGGCTTGATTTAACAAGCAACATTTCCCTGGATACGTTGTGTCATTTCGAAGTAAAGTGTTCTTTTACCATGGAAAGTATCCACAGATACTTAACTGCTCGTAATGGTCAGGGCAAGGAATACACTTTGTCTTGGAAAAAGTATGTTGGTGACGTGGTGACCAACAGTGCTTTCTGTAAATAATTGTTTTTCCGATTAAGGTGTGTTCAGGTGCACTTTCCCTGGCGAGTAGTTCAGGAAGTTGCTCAATTTTTAGGGACCTTTTTTCACAAAGGCCTCATTTAAATCGGCGCATATGTATCGTCGCCGTTTTTGTCATCCTTACAATTTCTTCAGAACCATTACCACTAGCCGGCTATGGTTCCGAAGTTGTGTCTGTTTTTTTGATTACAGCTTAGTTCAATGCCGGTTTAGGCCACTTTGCAGTTATCAATGTTTCCCTGGCAAAAGGAGGTATGCGTTCTCTCTCCTCATCCCTGGATATGCATTAAGAGATGTCGTTTTGAGTGACCTCTTGCGCTTTTCCTTCGAAAAAGTCTATGTTTGTCGTAGTGTGAGGGAAGGAAAGGCGCATTTATTTAATCAATGATGGAGAAGAACGCTTAAGTTTACAAAAAAACAGTTCTTTCCAGTGTATTCTTTTTCCGTATTGTGCCCCAATAGCGGTATTCTGCCAATATGTATTTACTGGATCATGCCTATTATGCATGAAAAGGGGTCGTTGGGCAGGAGACGGAGGAAGAGCCTGTGCAATTCTGCAAGTAATAGAGGGCAAGCAACACTGCGTAGGTCATCGTGAAAGTATTGTGCATAAAGGACGCGCTCACAGTATATTGCCTGGAACTGCGCCGATACCCGTCAGGAGCCTTGTTACTCTTTTTTAAAGGTATTTTTTTCACCCCCCTGGTGAATTAGATAAACCCCGAAGGCTCTCCTCTTCCAACCAGCCGTTTCTTAAACTAAATTCAATGGCTGTGCAAGGCAAATCTATGACTTTTAACTTGACACAATTTGGCCGTACGCGTACATTCGAACAGATTTCCATGCTATCTTTTTGCCTAATTTGAGCACTGGGCGCGTCTTGCAATATTTCGTTATGAAATGAATCGGGAGTCATATTTTCTGTTGCACCTTGGGGTGTGAACAAGTCGTTGTTCTAGCTTTTAATTCTCAATTTAACGCCTAGGAGTAGATCGAGGTGAAACAATTCACTTTTCAGTCCCCGATCATCAGCCTTTTTTTCATTCTTATTCTTCCATGTAGTCAATTGCCTGCGATTGGTCATGCAGAATCGGTTGATGCCCAAGAATGGGAGATAACTGCAGATAAATTAACTCGTTATGAAGATCCACCAAGTGTGATCGCCGAAGGTAACGTGGTGCTTGAAAAAAAGGAATCAGTTACCCGCAAGAAAAAGGAAAAAGATAAAAGTGACTGGAGTGATCTTTTAGGTAAGAGTGCTGACGAAAAAGCCCCCGTTGATGGCGATCAGGACACTCCTGATAAAGAAGATGCTGATAAAGACGTGACCACAACCAAGGTGCTGACCACTATAAAGGCAGACTGGATGGTCTATGATGCCGATCTTGGTCGGGTTAAGGCTCGCGGGAATCTGCTCATAGATGTTGGACCGGATCAATTAAGTGCCGAATCAGGGGTGGTAGACCTGGAAGATGAAACCGGTACTTTTGAAAACGCTACTGTCCTGCGCCAGTATAAAGACATGCACCTTGAGGGACGAGTGGTTGAAAAGACCGGCGACTTGACCTACCACATAGAAGACGGATGGATCATCACCTGTAAGCTCAAAGATGGCGAAACCCCACCGTGGAGTTTTGCCGCTGCTGATGCGGAAATCACTGATGGTGGGTATGCTTTTTTAAAGCATGCTACTTTCAGGGTCAAAGGTGTACCCATACTATATACGCCCTACATGATATTGCCGGCCAAACGTAAACGACAGACAGGCTTTCTGTTCCCTTCTATTTCTACTTCTGACCGGGATGGCTTTGGTGTTGAACTGCCGTTTTTTATAAATCTGTCCCCCAACAGTGATATCACCCTTTATCCTCAATATTTGGCTGAAAGGGGAATGATGCTTGGTGGCGAATTTCGCTATGTTGTAGATCAGAACGATAAAGGCGCATTGATGGCCAACTACCTGTCTGATGATTTAAGCGATCCGTCGCAGACAGAATATTATGAAGAGACTGGGTATACGCACACCAATAAAGATCGTTATTGGATACGAGGAAAGGCTGACCAGGACATTGGTCTGTGGACTACCCGTTTAGATTTGGACATTGTCTCTGATGAAGATTATTTAACAGAGTTTAATACCGGTATGACCGGCTTCACAACCACCCAAAATCGATTTCTTGATGTTTTTGGTCGTGGTTTTCAGAATAAAACATCACTCTATCGAGAAAATTCTTTAGAGATCCTTCGTTCCTTTGACAATGGATCTTCATTGCAGGGTGAATTTCTGGCAATTGATGATTTGGGCGATAGTAGTCCGTCGCGATTGTGGAAACTCCCTTCACTGTCTTATACCGGACTTTTATCTGTGTATGATAACAGCGGGATCGATTTTTCCTGGGATGCTGATTATGTCAACTATTATCGTGAAGAAGGGGTCGGAGCCCATCGATTTGATGTCCACCCAAAGCTGAACATGGCTGTTCCGCTTAGTCGTTATCTGGAGACAACCGTTAATGTCGGGGTAAGAGATACCTTCTATGCCGTACAATTAGGGGGGGATGAGAGTGATGAAGACATCAACCCTGATGGGTTTGCAGATGGAGATACTGAGAATCGATTACTTTTCGATGCAGGTGCTGAGATTGGGACAACCATGATTGGTGATTTCAATGTTGATATAGGCAATGTTTATGCCTGGAGTCATACCTTTCGCCCCTATGTGTCCTATGACTATGTTTCAGACGATGACCAGGATGACCTCCCCTATCTGGATAGTGTAGACAGTATAGCTGATCAAAATATCATCTATTACGGGATCAATAACTTCTTTGATATTTATGGGGACCGTGATGGAAGTAAATATGACCGTGACTATGGATATTTTAAAATCTATCAGGGATATGATTTTACCAGCGACGAGACAGATACGCCGTTGACCGCCATCAATCTTGAGATGGGGTATTATCCGTGGGAGGAGGTACGGCTCAAATATAAGTCAGAGATCGGCGTTTACGGGGAAGGTGCATATGCCCATACCGTTGAAGTGGATCTGAAAAGCAACCGGGGGGATTATCTGTCAGCTGACTATAAGTACGATGATACTGAAGATACTAATTCAATCAGTCTTGATGCCTGGGTGGTTCTGCCGTACAACTTTGCAGTGGGCTATGGAATTGAACGCTCCATCGAGGACGAATCGACCATTGAGGAGAACTTTCGCCTCCTCTATCAACCGGCATGCTGGTCTGTTGAATTTTTAACTAACCGTGCGGACGGTGATCAGACCTATATGCTCATGTTTAGGCTGGCAAACATCGGTAATCCTTTAGGGCTTGATCTGCCTGGGTTTTAAATGATCCCTTTTGTTTTTCTTCTCAGTTTATGAAATATATTGATGTCTTTAACGGCGATGCAGATGGTATTTGCGCTTTGCATCAACTTAGACTTGCCACGCCTCAGCCGCAAGCGCGACTTATTACAGGCGTGAAGCGAGATGTGCTTCTCCTGCAGCAGATTCTTACTGTGGAAAATGCTCAGGTGACGGTGTTGGACATCTCCTTTGATAGAAACAGAAACGCAGTAGAACGGCTTCTTCAACAAAATAATCAGATAACGTATATAGATCATCACTTCAGTGGCGACCTGCCATTCTCTCCTCAGCTTACAACACATATTGACCCCCACCCCGAGACCTGCACCTCCCTTATTGCGGATTCCCTTCTGCAAGGTAGGTTTGCATTATGGGCCATTGCCGGTGCCTTTGGTGATAATCTTGATGAAGTGGCACAGGAAAAGGCCACTCAACTGCGTTTGAGTGAGCAACAGGTGACCCAGTTGCGCGAAATTGGCCATCTGCTGAATTATAACGGCTACGGCATTACTCTTGAGGATCTACATATTCCACCAGCCGAGCTTTTTCTTGAGGTTCATGCCTACCGCGATCCATTTGATTTTTACCGGCAGTCTACTACCTTGGCCTCATTGCAAGAAGGGTATGCCCAGGATATGGAATATGCACAAAATTTAGGGCCACTGCAGGACGCTCAGACAGGAAGAGTCTACCAGCTGCCCAATGCTGCCTGGGCCCGACGAATTGTGGGCGTCTTTTCCAATCAGCTTGCTCGACAGGCACCGGAAAAGGCACATGCAACCCTGCTTGTCAACGATGACGGCAGTTATCGGGTAAGTGTCCGAGCGCCTCTTGTCAACCGGACAGGTGCGGACACACTCTGCCGTCTCTTTCCCACAGGTGGTGGAAGAGCCGCCGCAGCTGGGATTAATAGCCTGCCAGAGGACCAGATGGATCATTTTCTTTCCGTTTTTATTCAGCATTTTTGAAACAGCATGTTTGTTGAGGGAGGCGAATTGCAAACAATAAAGAGCACCCCTTGAGAATCCGTCAGGACAAGAGTTGTCGCAACCTGGGGTAAATGGACATGGTGGACACCGGTGCTTTTCTGTTTCCCCGTTGCTGTTGCTTTTTCTTACAAGATAAAACTGTTGCTATGCAGCAGGGCCTTTCTCCTTTTCCGTCGGACTGCTGTTCCAGTGCCGGAAAGCAAAATCCTTTATGCTATCATCGTATTAAAACTTCACTTATTTCTATCAACATGCGGTAAGATGCTTTTTTTTGATGACATGAGTGAGTTGGAAAATTTAACCGCCACGATATGGTGTGACCGCATTTATTGAGGCAATAATGAAACCGACTGTATCTTTTGTACTCATTTTTTTGCTTCTTTTTTCGCTCCCTTTTGGATGTGGCCAAAAGCCACTCTCTGAGATTAGCAAATCTGATTACCCCTTTTTTACAGATGACCTTGCCTATCAAGACCTTGATGCTGCTCTTACAAAAAGTCTTGTTTATCTGCGACGCCTTCCCCCTTCAGCTGTTTATACCATCGATAACAGGAGATGTACGGCTGCAGATATCACCCGTGCAGTAGAGTTTTTTCAAAAAATTTTAACTGACAAGCCATCTCCAACAAGATTGAATGAGCTGATAGCTCGTCATTTCAACGTGTATCAAGCAAGGGGCATCGCTGGATTTAATCCCGATCGATCCATGCTCGTAACTGGTTATTATCAACCATTATTTTCCGGTAGTCTCAAGCGCACACCAGTCTTTGCCTATCCCTTGTACAAGGTGCCGGCAGATCTGGTAATACGGCATGTCGAGCAAGGCCGGAAAAAGCAAACTGTCGGCAGGATGGACCAGGACCACTTTGTGCCGTATTGGACAAGGGGGGAAATAGAACGTGACAACCTGCTCAAAGGGCAAGAACTGATTTGGCTCAAAAATCCCCTTGATGCCTTTGTCCTTCATATTCAAGGCTCAGGATTGATCTCCCTTCCAGACGGTTCCATACGCGGAGTACATTACGCCATGCGAAATGGCAGGCCTTACAGCAGTATTGGTAAATATATGGTTGAAAGTGGCATGCTGACGTTGGAAGAGGCCGGTCTTGACTCGATTCGCTCCTACATCGACAAAAATCCGGAACAGCGCGATTTGATCCTGCACCACAATGAATCTTTTATTTTTTTTGATTGGGGAAATACCCAAGGGGCGGTTGGCAGTATCGGGCAGGTGTTGACTCCAGGTCGGTCAATTGCTGCAGATAAAACCTGCTTTCCGCCCGGCGCATTGGTCTTTCTTCAATCCAGAAAACCAGTGGTTCGTGACCAGCATATCGTGCAGTGGAATGATTTGCAGCGGTTTGTCACTATTCAGGACTCCGGTTCTGCTATTCGTGGGCCTGGAAGAGTTGATTTGTTTTGGGGGAGCGGTGCAGAGGCAGGGCTGGCTGCAGGAAGGATGAAAGAAGATGGTGCACTATATGTACTGTTGCTCAAAGACGAAGAGGGCTGATCATTAATGGAACCATCAGGGATTGTTACGCTCATAACTGACTTTGGCATTAGTGATCCTTATGTGGGACAGCTAAAAGGTGCATTACTCAAGCGATGGCAAGGAGCAAAAATTATTGATATCACCCATGCCATTGGCCGGCATGATATTCAAGGGGCAGCATTGACACTGTTCACCTGTTACCATCATTTTCCAGTGGGTACCGTTCATCTGACAGTGGTTGATCCGGGTGTTGGCAGTCACCGGGCCATTCTTGTCGCACGGAGCAACGATTATTATTTTATTGCACCGGACAATGGGGTGTTTTCAGCATTAATCGAAAAAGGGGCGCTTCATGATATCAAGCAGGTAACCGCAAGTGATGCTGAGAGTAGTGCAACATTTCATGGACGTGATATCATGGCTCCACTGGCAGCAGATCTTGCTAAGGGAGAGCCGTTTATTACTGCAGGCGAGGCAGTTCATCCAGCAGATTGTGTTCGCTTACCTTGTCTGAAGATGCAGCGGACAGATGACCAAGTGATCGGAGAGGTGGTCCGAATTGATCATTTTGGTAATATTCGTCTGTCGATTCGCTATGCGGATCTGCAGGGGTGGGCTGACCCTCCCGACACTATACTGGTCCAACTTGGGGGAGAACAGATAGGTCCCCTGCTCAGGACCTATTCTGATTGTAACCCTGGTAGTCTCTGTGTGGTTATCGATAGTGACGGATTTTTGGAAGTGGCCGCCAACCGTGGCAATGCTGCCCAAAAATTGCGGTGCAAACTCCACGATGCAGTGACTGTACTTCCCCGTTTTGTCCCCTGATTTTCTTTTGTCTGTTACTAATGGTGTGTGGCAGCGGAGAGACTACCCTCTGAGCAGTTCAAATCGTTCCCAGAAATCCGGAAATGATTTGGCAACGCATGATTCGCCAGTGATCTTTACCCCAGGAATGCGCAAGCCTGCCACAGCAAAACACATCGCCATTCGATGATCTTCATAGGTTTCCAACGTAGCACCATGATAGCCGTTGTTGCCGCTTTTCCCGTGGATTCGCATTCGTGACGGTTCTTCCTCAATATCTACGCCAAGCTTGCGTAGTTCGGAGACTACTGCCGATATGCGGTCGCACTCTTTAATGCGGAGATGAGCGATATTGTTGATAGTAGTTGTCCCTTGGGCAAAGGCTGCGACAACAGCCAGGGTTGGAGCAACATCGGGCATGTCTCCCATGTCCACCTCAATGGCCTCCAGCGTTTCCGGCCCGCTGACAGTCACTCCACCATCTTTTTGTGATACCTCACATCCCATTCTGGCCAAAAGCGGCACCAGGTTGGTGTCACCTTGGAGAGAGGGGACTGGAACATTTGCCACTGTAACCGTGCCGCAGCTGATAGCTGCTGCCGCCCAGAAGTAGGATGCGCTGGAGGCATCACCTTCAATCAGATAATTTTTTCCTTGGTACCGGCCCTGTGGAATTCGAAAATAGTTGAGCGTTGGCGCTGCTTCAACCCGAATTCCAAAATCAGCCATCACCGCCAGAGTCATTTCTACGTAAGGTTGGGATAGAACCTCACCTAGTACCTCAAGCTCGGCAGGCTTTTGTGCGTAGGGTGCTACGAGGAGCAGGGAGGAGAGGTATTGACTGGATTTACCTTCCGGTAAAATTGTTTTGCCGCCACCAAGACCAGCAGCACGAATTGTAAGAGGGGGACATCCGTTGTTCATATCGCTTTGAATGTCAACCTGCCAACCTTGCAGGGCCTTCATCAATGGGAGAATTGGCCGTTCTGTCATGCGCCGGCTGCCGGTAATCTGAAAAAGACCTTTGCCCAGCGAGGCGACTGATGTGAGAAACCGGGTAGCGGTACCGTTGTTGCCAAGAAAAATGGTTTCCTCAGGTTGAGCAATCAAGCCTCCCTGGCCTTCAATTGTCCATTTATCAGGGTTTTGATCATTAACCGCTACGCCCATGGCACGCAGAGCAGCAATGGTATACGAGGTGTCTTCACTGGAAAGTGGACCATGGAGGGTGGATGTTCCCTCGGCAAGAGCTGCAGCGATGAGCGAACGTTGGGTTAAGCTCTTTGATCCGGGTACGGAAACAACAGCATTGATCTCTTGCAGCGGTTTGATTTCAATCATAGGAATAGATGTCTTTTTGTTTAATGGGTGACAACTCTTGGTTAGTTTATAAGCCCCTAGAGCTTATCAATGGCCTTAAGCAGAGCTTTGCGCATGACGCTGGGAGGTGGTTGTACGCCTGTCCAGATACGGAATTGTTCAACGCCTTGGTAAAGGAGCATATCAAGCCCGTCTATAACTTTGCAGCCGCAAGCAATGGCTTGTTTGAGCAATGTTGTCTGCAAAGGAGCGTAAACAATATCCATGACAACCTGATAATTGGGCAAAAGCTCACTGGCAACCGGACTTCGGCCACTGTGTGGAGCCATACCCACTGTGGTCGTGTTAATAAGGATATCCGCAGAAGTTGTAGCTATGTTCTCAAACGGTATAGAATCACATCCCAATTCCAAGGCTAAGCCTTCTGCTTTCTCCTGGGTACGGTTTGCTATGGTTACCTTGGCCCCGGCAGTAAGCAGCCCAAAAACAACAGCCTTTGCCGCTCCTCCTGCACCGATTACCAGAGCTGTAGCGCCCTTTAGATCGATAACTTGTGCAAGCGCGCTGTTGGAGCCTATCCAATCCGTATTGTAACCATTACATATACAAATCTTTTCTTGGTCAGTCTGGCGAAAAGCAAGTGTATTAACAGCACCAATTTTTGCCGCTGTCGGGTCAATGTTATCCAGGCAACCCATAACTGTTTCCTTAAAAGGGACGGTAACGGAAGCGCCAACAAAGCCAAGTGTACGGAGTCCGGCAACAGTTTGCTCTATGTTGTCTGCCTTTATAGGTACATACGCTGCATTTATACCGAGCTCGGCAAACGCAGCGTTGTGCATTGCAGGGCTTAAGGAATGGCTGACAGGGTTGCCTATTATTGCAAAAAGCCGGGTTTTTCCATTAATGTTCATTGTTTTCAAAAAGGTGAATGAGGGAATGGAACTGCTCTGTTGTGAACTGACCAGGGGCGGTAGCAGAGAGATCGTCAACAGCAACATAGCTCATGCAGCCACCCAGATAAAGGGTTGCCAATCTACTGATCCTACCCACGGCACCCATACAGAAGGCTGAGAGTTGAAATTGGTTTGCCTGGGAGAGTTGCAACAAAGAAAGGACACGAATTACATCTGCCGGTTCTTGGGCTGTGGTGACAATTTTGCCAATATCAGCCCCGCTGTCCATCATGTGCTGAAGGGTATCTTCAAGGACTTGAGTTGTTGGTGTTTCCGTAAAGTTGTGGTTTGAGACGATAACAGCTGTTTGACGGTCCTTAGCGGCTAGAATAACTTCGTTGCGCAGTTTTGTGTCGGTGTCGAGTTCAATATCTATGTAGGCCACATCTGCTGCGATTGCATCTTGCAACACTGTGATTCTATCCTTTTCAGTGCCACTATACTTGCCTCCTTCCCAAAGAGGTCGATTGGTAAAGAGCAGGGGGATGTCAGGCAGACAGGTGATGCAGTTTGCTACTTCGGGTTGTGCCATTAAATCCAGTCTTATTTCGACCACATCTACCTTATCTCTCACAGGTTCTATAAGGGTGGTGAGATCCGAAGGATGTTGAGCTGCAGTGGCAGCGCATATAAGTCCTCGTCCTTGCTTCATGATAACACACCAGTATCCAGTGAACCAATGAGATTGATGAGCGAGGTTTCATTATGTTGCTCAAGATAGGTCGTAAGGCCGGATATGATGGTGTCGGCAGCACCAGGGTCATAGAAGTTGGCAGTCCCTATTTGCACTGCAGTGGCTCCGGCAATGAGAAATTCAAGTGCATCTTCGGTTGTACCTATCCCACCAATACCGATAACCGGAATAGAAACGGCATTGGCTACTTGCCAGACCATGCGCAGGGCTATGGGTTTGATTGCAGGCCCTGACAGCCCACCGATAATATTGGCAAGACGAGGACGTCGTTTGTCAATATCTATGGCCATGCCAATGAGGGTGTTGATAAGTGAAATTGCGTCCGCACCTCCGGCTTCCACGGCTTTTGCCATAGCAGCGATATCAGTGACATTTGGAGAGAGTTTGACAATAACGGGCAGGGTAGAGTGTTTCTTTACTGCCTCGGTGACTGCCTGAGCCATTGCCGGATTGGTCCCAAAGGCGACACCACCTTTTTTAACATTGGGGCAGGATATATTGACTTCAAGCCCATCTATGCCTGCATGCTCGGAGAGTTTTTCGGCAAGATAGGCATATTCTTCCACAGAATCGCCTAGAATATTAACAACAACCCGACATTTGATGGAACGTAAATAAGGAAGTTTTTGCGCAATAAAGCGTTCCAGGCCGACATTTTCAAGTCCAATCGCGTTCAACATGCCGCAGGGGGTTTCAACTATACGCTGGGGCGGATTTCCTGCTCTGGGTTCAATGGAAATGCCTTTGACCACAATACCGCCAATGGCATCGAGATTAACAAATTGAGCAAATTCGCGGCCGTAACCAAATGTACCGGATGCTGTCATAACAGGATTTGCTAATTGTATGCCGCCGATATTAACAGCAAGATCCACCGGTGATTGGTTGTTTAGATGGTCCATAATACCTCCTTAGCATCAAAGATCGGACCATGTTTGCACACATGCTTATATGTGCCGTCACTTCCGTGTATGGTACAACCAAGACATGCGCCAAGACCGCAGGCCATATGGGTTTCCATGGAAGCCTGACATGGGATGTCAATCTCGTGGCATTGGTTGGCCACTTCCTGCATTAGTGGGGTCGGACCACACACATATACCCCTTGGACTGAAGGTAATATCGGGGGGAGGAGTTGGCTGACAAAACCATGGTGACCTAAGCTACCGTCGTCTGTAGCGAGGTCAACGTTATATCCAAGAGATTGAAATGCAGTGGCTACTGGTTGGAGTTCTCTGCGATGCCGTGCTCCAAGTAACACGCGATGTGTACCCGGTTTAGTTACGCCTGAACTCAAATGCCTTGCCCAAAAAAGTAATGGCGCAATACCCATACCACCGCCGATGAGGCACACATCGTGGTTACCCGAATAGGTAAAACAATTACCCAACGGGCCAATAAGGTCAACGCTCATTCCTTGAGTAAGGGCACTGAGCAATGTGGTTCCTTTGCCGATGGTTTTATAGAGCAATAAAAGATCTCCATCAGCTGAGACGTCATGGATGGAAAAAGGACGCCGAAGAAGGGGATCAAGGTTAGAAGAAGTTTTGACCATTACAAATTGGCCGGGCTTAGCCAGGGACACTATCATAGGAGCGTGTAGCGTCAGGCGAAAGATATCTTCCGTGATTTGTTCGGCTGATTTGATGCGCGAATTTTCCTGTATGGAAGTCATTATGCAGAAGTAGGATTGTACGGATTAATAAAAATAGATTTTTTTACCTTCCATGGCAACCACCAATAGGGATACAATGCCAAGTAAGTAATGGTATTTCAGTAATAAAGTTTTCTGTGAGCGATTGCAGTTTATGCGACAAATATGGGGGTGTGTTTAATGGAGTTTGTAGTCATGTTCGTAGTCATACTATTTGGAGCTGTCGTCGGCTCTTTTCTCAATGTGGTGATCCTTCGTTTACCTGAAGAGGGAGCCTCCATCGTTTTCCCCGGTTCACACTGCCCAGTCTGTAAAACAGCTCTCAGGTGGTATGATAATATTCCAATTATTAGTTATTGTTTAATCAGGGGGAAGTGCAGGAGTTGCAAAACGTCCATATCATTACAATATCCGGTGGTGGAAGTCTGCATGGCTTTATTGTCGGCAGCTCTGTACGTACGATTTGCACTGAGTTTTGATTTTTTGTATTATTTTTTCTTTATTGCTTGTCTATTGGTTATCATATTTATCGACATTCATCACCAAATTATTCCTGATGTGATCAGTCTTCCAGGTATTGTTGCTGGTGGTGTTGGTTCATTTTTTTGTACGTACCTTACCTGGCAGGAGTCAATTATCGGCATTCTTGCTGGTGGCGGGGTACTTTATCTTATCGCTTTTTGTTATTATGCCATCACCCGCAGGGATGGTATGGGCGGCGGGGATATCAAGCTATTGGCAATGATCGGGGCGTTTCTTGGCTGGCCATCTTTGCTCTATGTAGTTTTTTTCAGCTCACTGACAGGAAGCATCGTAGGCATTGCAACGATGATCAGTAAGAAAGAAAGTACACGGCTTAAGATACCCTTTGGCCCTTTTCTCTCTCTTGGTGGATTATCATATCTATTTTTTAAACCGCAAATAATGTATTGGTGGCAGCAGTATATTGAAATAATGGCCCGCTAAAAGGTAGGCCGTTTTAGGAGAGCTGAAATCACTCGTCGAGACCCTGTTTTTGTCAGGAATCCAAGTACGTTGAAGGATAAGAACAGTACATTCACGCTGATTTCGATGGCTACCATTGGTGTGCAATCACCAAAGAGGATTACGTTAATAGGGTTGATGGCAAAAAACAGGGCATTGGGGTTAAACAGTAGCGACCTGGTGGACGGTAACTCAGAGCCTGGTACAGATGAAATGAGGGAATTGTTGTTGAATAAAAAAAGCCCCTGGCTCTTTACGAGCCAAGGGCTTTTTTAACTAGAAATGAAACAGAAATCAGGCGAATCAAGCTTCTATTTCATGCTCTACGCCAATGGCGATTTTATACAGGACCGTCAAGATGAAAAATCCTGTTGCCCATATACCGATGGTAATGAACAGCTCATTGGCAGTCGGATAATACTCAACAATTTCTTCCAGTGGGGTTGGTACAAAGCCACCCAGTACGAATCCAATACCTTTATCAAGCCAGAAAGAAAAGAAGATAGAGGCACAGCCAACGCCAAGCCAGAGCTCACTTTGCTTGCGTGTATATGGATGGCTGATGAGTCCGATCCCAAGCAGGAACAAGGCAACAAACGCCCACATGTACGGAACTAAATTGTTATATACATGACCATGATGTTCAAGACCGAAGAACAGGTAAGTCAGTGTATGTTTGTGACCAGGAATATTGGAATAAAAGCCGACAAAAAATTCAAGGCCGACAAAGAACATGTTGGCTAGCGCTGCATAAATGATGATAGTCACCATTTTGTTAATAGCTTCTTTGCCGGCATCAAAATTGGCCACACGCTTCAATATTAGGGCCAGTACTACAATCAGTGCTGGTCCTGCAGCAAATGCTGATGCCAGGAAGCGAGGTGCAATAATGGCTGAAAGCCAGAAATGCCTTCCTGGAAGACCACAGTACAGCATCGCTGTAACCGTGTGGATCGAGATAGCAAAAGGGATAGACAGGTAGACAAAGAAATAAATCCACTTTGGTGGTTTTACCTGTTTACGTTCTGCGGTCAAGATCACCCAGCCACAAAGTGCATTGAGGATCAGGTATCCCCAGAGCACGCACATATCCCAAAAAAGCATGGAGTTAGGCGTGGGGTACAAGAGGACATTCAATCCGCGCAAAGGCTGGCCAAGGTCAGCCATAATAAACATAAGGCACATCAGCAAGGATGCTATTGCAAGGAACTCTCCAAGAATAGTGATTCTTCCAAATACCTTGTAGTTATGAATATAATACGGCAATACAAGCATAACACCCCCGGCGGCAACACCAACCAGGAAGGTGAACTGCGAAATATAAAGTCCCCATGAGACATCACGGCTCATGCCGGTAAGGCCAAGACCGTAAAAATACTGTCGCAGGTAGCAGATGACGGCAATACCAATAAAAAACCCGAGGAAGGCAAGCCACATCCAGTAGTAATTGTTTCCTTTTAGTGCTTTTTCAAACATGGCAACCTCATACTATGTAAAAGACGGATGGATGGGTACCCAGCGAGGGTTTTCGCTGAATGGTATAGTTCTCCTTCAGTATTTTCCTTACCTCTGAATGCGGATCGTTCAGATCACCAAACACCATGGCCTTACTTTCACCACAGGCTTCAACACAGGCTGGCTGTTCTCCTACACCGATTCTTTCGGCGCAAAAGTTGCATTTTTCAACCACACCGCGCATACGGGTAGGAAATTGCTTATTAGTTTCTTTGATAAAAGGTCTTGGGTTACGCCAATTAAAACTTCTCATGCCGTAGGGACAAGCAGCCATACAGAATCGACAGCCAATGCAACGGTGAAAGTCCATGATGACCACACCATCTTTGTTTTTGAAAGTAGCCTTGGTCGGACAAGCCCTTACGCATGGTGGGTCATCACAATGGTTACAGAAGACCGGCACCTGGTGTGACTCGGTGGTCTCGTCCTTGTACAATTGGCTCTTTTCAGGAAAACAGTTCTCATAATTGGTCATCCAGATCCATTTGATTTCATCCTTCTTCTCTGGAAATTCTGGGATGTTATGAGCCTCTATACAGGCTCTTTCAGCTTTTTCACCCAGTGAAGGATCATTTTGGAACTTACGGACATCTATGACCATCCCGTATCGTTTGCCGGTTGCAGCAACTGGTGCTTTGGCATGTGCCGTGTCTTTTTCTGCATGTGCAGCAGTAGAAGCGTTGGCAACTGCCGGGCTTGCACCTGCAACAATTTTATCGACAACCGCTGTTCCACCAAGGCCTGCCAGTGTTGAAATCCCGGCAACCTTGAGGAAATCTCTTCTTTTTTTATCCATCAGTATATCTCCTCCTTTGCCGTTCACTCAACCGGAGCTATGTGGCAGTCCCAGCAATATGGCTTAACAGAAGCATAGTCATGACAGGTGTCACAGAATTTTTTCTTACTGGTATGACACTCCATGCATGTCAGCATCAAGCTCTTCTGATATTGTTTACCATCAATAGTAATGGTGCCCCTATCTCCGTCTCGCAATACCTCATCTCGCCATTCATTCAGCAGCTGCATATGGCCGGAGCGCATATCTTCTGCAGAAAGGACGCAACTTTTTGCATCTTTTGGCAACTCCGGCTTTGGTGCATTGCCGGCATCGCCATGGTTGTACCAGATGGGGATCGTGATAAACAGGACGAAAATGATCAGCCCCGGAATGATTTTACCACTGTCGTACATTGTTATTCCTCCATTTCAACCGGGGGGTTAGACCAAAGTCCTGAGACCTTCGTCGAGTTCCTGTCGCTGTTCACCTTCCAATACCAGTGCATTACCAACAAGTTCGCTAATACCGGCAACCTGAACAGGCGGTACCCAGTAATCACACAGTGTGGTGAGCGTAGCCCTGTCAATTGCACAAACACAGGCAAGTGTATTGACATCGTGCTTGTCACGTACGTATTTGACGGCATTGGCTCGTGGCAGTCCTGAACGCATCCTGAGTTCCATGATCTCATCAGTGTTGAGAGCAGTTCCAGATCCACAACAATACGTTTTTTCACGAATGGTATTTTCAGGCATCTCCACCCAATCACACACATGATCCATGATATAGCGTGGCTCATCAAGCAGCCCCATCGCCCGGGCAGGGTTACAGGAATCATGGAAAGTTGCTTTTACATGGGCATTACGGCTTTTATCAAGATTGAGTTTGCCATGCTTGATAAGGTCTGCCGTGAATTCTGAAATATGGACCATCTTGGTGGAAGCAGCGTTCTCAAAGACCGTACCGGTCATGGGTGACTTCGGTATTTCCAAGAAGTCAGCTGGGCCGTTCATGGTCTCCATATACTGATGGACAACACGCCACATGTGACCACATTCACCACCAAGAATCCACTTAACACCAAGACGCTCAGCTTCAGCATACATTTTGGCGTTTAATTTTTTCATGACTTCATTGCTGGTAAACAGACCAAAGTTTCCACCCTCAGAGGCATAGGTCGACCACGTGTAGTCAAGTCCGATGGCTTCAAAGAGAATCAAATATCCCATGCAGGTAAAAATACCCGGTTCAGCAAAAACGTCTGCTGAAGGGGTAATAAAAAGTACCTCCGCACCTTTACGGTTAAAGGTGGGGTTAACTTTTACACCTGTGAGATTCTCGATATCTTCGCAAAGAAAATCCACATTGCCCTTGAACGCCTGGGGGGTCAGCCCCATGTGGTTACCGGTCCTGTTGGAGTTGGCTACTGGCTCCATGGCCCAGTTGATGCCAATTCCGAGCAGATGCAGTAATTCACGCAACATCATCGTGATTTCTGCTGTATCAATCCCGTATGGGCAAAATACAGAGCATCGACGACATTCAGTACACTGGTAAGCGTACATGAACCACTCTTTAACTATACCTACTGTCATTTCTCGGCCACCGGCGAGTTTACCAAGAATCTTACCTGCTAAGGTAAAGTTCTGTCGATAAACAGAGCGAAGCAATTCTGCCCGCAGTACCGGCATGTTTTTGGGGTCGCCTGTTCCCAGAAAAAAGTGACATTTATCTGCACATGCACCACAGCGAACACAGCAATCCATGAAAATTTTTAGACTGCGGAACTTATCCAGTCTATCAGCGATTCCCTGGATGATAATGTCCTTCCAGTTTTCTGGAAGTTTCCAGTCGTCTTCTTCAGGATTCCAGTCCCTTGCATTGGGTAAGCTGATACCCTGCTGACTGTCAAGATATTCTAATTTTTCTGGCTTTGTGGGGTAAGCGTAGTTGCCGGGTTTAAAAACCGCCGGCACTTCCATCCAGTCTTTGGTTGGAAAGGCGCCAGTCATCAGAGAGGGTCCCTCGGCAACGCTTCGTGCCAACTTATCTACCTTTACTACTGCCATTGCGTTATCCTTTTACTCTTGGTTTTGTCGAGCTTACTCGGCCTCTTCCTTGGTTTCAGCCTCAGGTTTTGGCGGTAATCCTTTCTCGACAGGGATACCCTGTTCGATCATGTCTTCCCTGAATTCATCTTCATAACCAGCATAAGAGTGTGGCTTGATGTCAGGATTCCAAGGATTAATGTGACGGACCATGCGAGAATCGTTTGCCATGTTCCTGGTAGGGCTCATGAAAACACCACCCATATGCATCAGTTTGCTAAATGGAAAGTAGGCGAGCAGTGCACATACCAGAAAGAGGTGTGCATAAAAAATCGCGCTGATTTTTGCTGTAATGGTTGGTTGAAAGGTAACCAGACCCACTGCCAGCTCTTTAATGGCATTGATGTCTACATCGGTGCGTAAAAAGAAGCGCATCATGATACCGGTGGTAGCAACCCCGAGAAGCAGAAAAAGAGGGAAGTAATCGTTAGCCAGTGAGATGTAGCGGACATGCGGATTGACCAATCGTCTGCCAAACAGAAAGAGGAGGCCCAGTACCAATGTAACGTCTGTCATGTACATGGTTGGTGCGCCAATCTGTAACAAGGAATCCCCAACTTCCACAAATGATACGAGGAAAGGAACTGGCTCCATAAACATTCGCATATGGCGAATAACAACCACCAAAAAGCTATAGTGGAAGAGGATACCGAAGAGCCATAACCACTTGCTTGATTCATAGGTCAGCTTCGGCCCATCATACACAGTGGCTTTTGTGTTACGCCACAAGGAGCGGAAAAGGAAAATTTCCAGAAACATCCTTGCCACCACCTGAGAGGTGTTGTTGGGCGCTTCCAGCTTATCCTGCTTGATCCAGGGCAGGGAGTATCCCTGGCCGCAGGTAGTTGGAATTTTAAAGGGAACAGGTGATTTTGCCCAGTAGAATATCCTGTAACAAAATCCTCCGAGGAACAGCGCCATGGCCAGATAGGGGATTACAACACCGAAAAAGTATTGCATTCCTGGTATCTGTACACCAATGAGCGCTATCAGCACCAAGGCAACTACTGCCGCGAACGGGAAGGCGTACTTCATCGATCACTCCTTCGCATTTCAAGTTAAAATAACTTAAATAAGTTATTACGAAAGCCAGACTGAACGGTCACAGGTGACATCGCTGTGGCCATCTGGCAGGTCACACTAGTAAGGTGTAATACTTTAATTGCTTTCCAATGTTGTCGGTTTATCCTGCAACAATTTGGAAGGACAGCCTGAGTCGGTAATGACGTGGCTTCCGCTTTTAATCTCATTAATCCGGCAACGATAAATTTGTTCCCGGCACTCCATGTATAGATTGAATCCCATAAGGGCTATGCGGTCAACATCGCAATCCAGAGTGTCAAGCTCACTCAGCAGTGGCTCAGCATCTTTTTTGGTAGAAAACACCTGTTTAATAACCCATTTGAGTTCTAATAAAGGTGCTACTGCCTGGGCAGGAGTAAATGTTTGTACTGCGCGAATTCTGATTATCCGGTCAAGAGGGTCGGCGTAATCAGGATGCTCTGCATTTGCTAAGAGTAAATCAAAAATTGTACTCAAGGCATCCTTGATATTCACACCAACCGGATTGGCAAAAGAATCACTTTCTTTTTTGAAAAAACCTGGGGATTTGTAGCTATTAAGGGTTCTTTCAATCCACAGTGATACTATTTCTTTTTTGTGACCTTCGAGGGCCTCTTTTAATTCCATCGTTTTAGCTAAAAAGCGTGAGTCCTGGCAAAGAAGCAACAGGAAATTAGCGAAAAGTCAATGCAATTTGTGAGGCGATTATGGAGCTGTCTGGAAGCGGGCCTTTGTTATCAACCTGATAACTCACTCTAGAGCATAAACTTTGCGCAGAAAAATGAATGATGATTCATGCAGGACATGCTCTATCATGATTATCAGGCGATTTCAAGGTAAAAATCATTGGATCTGAGTTATGACCTGGTTTGTGCCGCCTTTATCTCCCAGTAGAAAAAGAGAGACCTGCACAAAAGGGTCATCTTCGAGTTCTTTGCCAAGCGGGATTTCCTTTTTATGATTTTCGTCGTCTGTTTCTTCGTTGAGCAAACCGGCTTTTTTCGCTTTTTCACGCGCCATGGCCACCTCCTCCCTTTCCTGTTTCATTCCTTCCAGGTCAATGGCGAGTTGGGTTTTTTCCATACGTTTTTTGGTTCGTTCAGCTTCTTCTTTTATCTGTTGAAATTGTTTGTTGGTTTTGATCCATTGGCGGCCCTGCTCTTTAGCAGCTGTTATGTCAAATCTTGGTCCCTGCCAGGTGTCGAAACCAACATTTTCCACCTGGTCCCAGGGTAGAGAGTTTTCCATATACTGTTCACCGCTCTCTAGGTTGTCCAATAGAGAAGGAACGACCAGGTCCGGCTCAACCCCTTTGAATTGAGTGGAACCACCGTTTATACGATAAAATTTTTGAATTGTTAACTTGAGTGCGCCCAGGTCTTCGTATTTTTTGAGTTGGAGAAGTGGCAGGTTTCTATTCATGTCCAGCAATGCCTGCACTGTACCTTTACCATGGGTATGTTTGCCACCTATGACCAAAGCCCTTCCATAATCCTGGAGAGCGGCAGCGAGAATCTCGGAAGCTGAAGCACTGAACTGATTAACAAGTACAATCAAAGGACCGGAATACGTAACGCGCGGGTCTTCATCCTCCAGAACCCTGATCATTCCCTGTGAATTCTTTACCTGCACTACCGGCCCGCCAGGGAGAAAAAGGCCTGATATGAGTACTGCATCAGAAAGAGCTCCTCCGCCGTTGTTGCGGAGATCAAGAATGAGACCCTGGATGTTTTCCTGCATAAGCTTGGTGAGTTCTTTTTCTGTATCAGCTGTTGCGTTTCGTCCGTTCTCACCATTTCCATTGGCTGCAAAATCCCGGTAAAAACTTGGGATACGAAGATACCCAATTTTTTTATTTTCGTTAGTTTTAAGGGTAGTTGATTTAACGTAGGTCTCCTCGATCTGAACAACATCCCTGGTGATGGGAATAACCATCCTGGCTCCATCGGGCTTTTGAACGGTCAGTTTTACTTCCGTACCTTTTGGGCCACGGATGTAGCTCACCGCATCCCTGATGCGCATGTCGGTAATTTCAACTGGTTCCCCATTCGTCTCAGAAACAGCAAGAATGATATCTTCTCCTTCAAGCTGACCTTGTCGCTCGGCAGCACTTCCGGGGATAATTCGGACAACTTTTATCATGCCGTCTTCTTCCCGGAGCAGGGCGCCGATGCCTTCCAGAGAGCCGCTCATGTGAATATTGAAGTCTTCCTTGGATGTTGGTGGCATGTATGTCGTATGTGGATCAAACGCCCGGGCCACAGTGTCAAAGTATCTGTTGTAATGGTCCTGACGGGTTTGTTTGAGTAATCGGTCCAATGAGCGGTGAACCCGTTTGCGCACTTTTTCTGTTGCAGCAGCTATACGTTCACTGAACTGTGATGAATTATTGTCGATCTGCTTTTCCTGATTTTTTTTCTTGAGTTCGTCTAGCTCATCAAAATAAGTCCCCAAAATTTGCATCTTGAGGATTTTATGCCACCGTTGCTTAAGTGCCTCTGCGTCTTGAGCATAAGCTATTTTTTTGGGATCCCCTTCCAGGAATTCCTCTTGGGAAAATTCAAACCCCTGTTCAATCAGAGGGTCAATATACTTTTGTACCTGACGAATTCGGTCATTGAGTAGTTCCGCCCCTGCGTCTGCCAGTATTATACGGCCTCTCTTGAGTTCATCATCAATGTGGTCTGCAAAGGCATTGAGCTGGTCAATATCGGATTGGAGAAGAAAGCGTTTGCGGGGATCAAGTTGCCTGATAAACAGATCAAAGGCCGCTCTTGAAAGGGAGTCGTCAAAAGGCTCGTGGGAAAAATGTTGGGCCGGCAGTTGATGGCTTAATATGTAGGCTATAAGCTGATTACGCCCTGTATTAAACTCAGCCGGAAAAACTTTGGCCCAAGAGGATATGGGAATAAGAGTGGTATAGAATAAGAAAAGGATGAGCGTTAGTCGTCGCATAGTTGTCCTCTGGCAAAGAAGAAGGAGAGTAGTGCTGTTGTGATGATGAGATAAATCCTGATTGATGCTTTTAAGGGACAACAATCCACATTATGAGGGGAGGACCTATATTCGCCTTTGGTTCCTCAAGGTAAAGGAGCATTGTAAGTCACATCTATCTTACTTGTTAATTTATGATGGCGTCGTAAAAAGTCCGATCTACGGTGTTGCAGGTTTTTCCCGAGGCTTTGACATACCATATGCATAGTCAAAGCCTCGAAAAAAACGCTGCGCCTTGTATATCGAACGTTTGTACTTGGCCATCTTTAGTGTGTGATCGACTTTCTACGAGTCCATCAATTTATAGCGGGCTGACAACCTTTGATGCGCCAACCATTGTGTCCATGATATCATACATATTTGATATCTGACCGATCTTGATTGCTGACTTGAGTTCATAAAAATCAAGGCAGGTTCCACAGACCAGTATCTCTACCCCATTGTTCTGCAGCTCTTTTAGCGCTTCAATTGCGCCGGACTCTTCTACTACAAGTTTCACTCCACTGTTATAAAAGAGAATTTTGCTTGGCGGAGGGGTCACTTCCTTAATTGTTTGGATAAAGGTCTGGAGCAGAGCCCAACCGAGTTCATCGCTTCCGCGGCCCATGGTATCTGCAGCAATGACGTAAATAAGTGAATCTTTACCTTGGTGAGGGAGATCGCACTGATAAGCATCATTGTCAACTGTAATCGATTCCTGGATGGAACCATCGCTTTGGATAAGCACCTGGTAGTTTCCGTCTGCCATTACGGTCTCTGAGACATCACACCCCTGGTTCCTGCCAAAACGGGTAACATTGTTTTTTGAAGCCTCATTGTCAACAGTGACACTGATGAGAGTGTGTCCTTGTTCAAGTGCCTCTTTGGTTTTGAGAACCGGTTTGGGGCAGGGAAGTCCTATGCAGTCAAGAGATATGGGTTCCATGTGGCTTTGTAGAGTAGTAATTGGTAAAGAGTGATGGACTTTTTACGAGTCCATCAATAGTAAATAAATGTAAAATCTGCGTGGGTAATTGCTCTCTAATTACTGCTACAATAATCATTACTGATTGTGGTACAATATTAGAGGATAATTTCCTGCCCTTCCTTGGCAAAGAAAAGGTCCATTTTTTCCGAATTTTCACCTGTACAGTAAAGTTCCGCCATGTGGTCGAGGTCTGTGTCACTTCGTTCAGGGTCATGATGGAAAAGAGCGAGTTTTTTTACACCTGCTCTTTTTGCAGCAGCAATTGCGTCTTCAATAGGGGTGTGGCCCCAGCCAACTTTGCCGTTTTCGTATTCTTTTCTTGTATACTGCGCATCGTGCACAAGAAGGTCTGCACCGGAAAAAAAGTCTTCCAGAACTTTGTTTTGCTCCTGGGCGGCAAGCTCACCTTCATGAGCCATGAGCTCATCATAGTTCGGATCATCTGGGTCTGAGATGAACAGATTTCGAAATGGCTCGGTGTCATAGGCGGTGCAAAAAACGGCACCTTTGTAAGTGAATCGATAACCTAAGGCAGTGATGGGGTGATTGATAATGGTTGTGGCAAGAGTGATGCCGTCGCCTAGGTCTATATTGGGGTCTTCCTTGAGACGAAGGTATTCGATGTTACCAGCAAGCTCACCCATGTTGACGGGGAAATAGCGGTATTTCATCTGTCCGCCCACCACTGCTTCCAGTGGTTCATCTTCGTAGGTAACAGGACCGTAAACCTTAATCGAAGAACCTGGGATATAAAGGGGGACGAAAAAAGGGAACCCCATTATGTGGTCCCAATGGGTGTGGGAGAGGTAGATGTCTGTTGATATGGGGCCATTGGGAAGATCGTGCTGCAGCATATAACCGGCGAGTTCACGGATACCAGATCCTGCATCGATGATGATATGGCGATTAACTTCTGGAAAACGAAGTTCGATGCAGGCTGTGTTGCCTCCGTATTTCATCGTGCTTTGCCCTGGGCAGGGGATAGAGCCTCGGACTCCCCAAAATTTTACCTTAATCATGTAGTGTCCCAATCAATAGAGTTCAAGTACATTTAGACCTGAAGAAAGATTTCCGCCTTGCTTATCTCCTGTTCTACGCTTTCCGACAGGCTGGCAATGGTTTGCCAATCAAGCCCGGTTAGCTCCAGCAAGATCGGCAGTTGTTCCGGATCAGGAAAACGGTTGCCGGCATTACCGATGTCAAACAAGCAGACATAAAAATCTGCAAGGGCAATGGTCGCAACCAAAGCCTGATTTTCAGGAGCCGCATTCAGTGGAGCGTGGTGATAAGAGATCGAATCGCTCAAAGCTTCGTTTAATTTCCATTTTTCAGCGATCATGGCGCCGGTTTCCTGATGGTCGATCTCCATTAATTCTTTCTCAACATGTACCAGTGTACGCTGTTGCCGGCGCGTTTGGGTGATGACTTCGCTGTATTCATCGCCAAAGGGGATTTTGCCCAGATCATGGAGTAGGCCGGCAACAAAGTATTCCTCACGCTCACCCAAAGGGACATCACGCTCAGCTGCGAGCATTTTGGCAAGAACTCCGACCCCGATGGAGTGAGCCCAGAAATGTTTTATGGGCAGTGATTTGGTTTTTTTTGCTTGATCGACACTGCGTATAATTGCTGTTGATAAGGCGAGGTTCTTTACCGTATTCAGACCGAGCATAATAATGGCTCGGGTGAGGGACGTAACTTTATTCATCAGTGAATAATAGGCCGAGTTAATCAGCTTCAAAACTTGCCCGGTCAGGACCGGATCCAATGAAATAACTTTATTCAAGTCATTGGGGGCAGTGTCTGGACGACTGCATATTTCCAGAACTTTGCTCACCGTAGTCGACAGGCTTGGCATTTTGTCGACAAAATTGCGTATTTTTTTTAGTTTGTTGTCCCGGTCATTCATGGGCGTGCAATGTATGGAAAAGGGGTAAATGGTACCGTTAGTGTTCGGGGAACAGTTTTTCTTCTGGAACCAGTGATAGTTAAAACACACTGTTATAATAAGTGACCTGTTATGCCTGGTCAAGCAGAGTACGCGTTTTAAGGGAAATCGTCAACATTCGTGCTTGATCAAAAAATCATGAATTACTTCTTCCATGATTTCGATTTGACTGCGTCCTGTTTGGTTAACAAGTATCCACACGCATCGCTGGAAGGCACGGTAGAGGTGGTCCGGGACAAGGAGTTTTATTTCCTTGAGAGTTTGGTCGGAAGAGGTGCTTTGGTCGCTATTTGTCATGTTTGAAAAGGTTTACAAGCTCTCTGTAACCTATTCCCGTGCCGCCGAAGATGTCCAATGCGGACCCAACTGTTACATCAATCCTGCCTTTCCCTGCTGAGCGAATCAGGTTGATATCATCCATGGTGGCAATACCACCTGCATAGGTAGTTGGAACGGGAGTGCTTTGGGCAAGGATTTCTACCAGCCTTCTGTCAATGCCCATACTCTTTCCCTCCACATCTACAGCGTGGATGAGGAACTCGTCACAATATCCTGCCAATTTTTCCAGGATTTGAGGACTAATTTTTAGAGTTGTATAGTTCTGCCATCGATCAGTTACAACGTAATAACCATCATTGAGCCAACGGCAGCTGAGGTCAAGGACAAGTCGCTTGCGGCCGACTTTTTTAATGAGCAACTCGAGTCGTTCTTGGTCCAGTATCCCGTTATGGAAAACCCAAGAGGTGATAATGATGTGTGATGCACCGTAATCGAGCCATTGACCGGCATTGTCACTATTAATACCGCCGCCGATCTGTAGACCGCCAGACCAGGTTTGCAGTGCTTCCTTTGCTGCCGATTCACTGCCTGGGCCCAACATGATAACATGTCCGCCTTCCAGTCCGTCTTGTCGGTACATTGAGGCATAATAAGAGGGTGGATGCGGGGATGCAAAATTGACAGTCAGTGAGGCATTGTCTCCATCACTGAGCGTGGAGCCGATAATTTGTTTGACCTTGCCTTGGTGCAGGTCGATACAGGGTCGAAAACGCATCGGATAAGGATATGAAAAAAGGCTGCCTGGAAAGGCAGCCTTTGAAGGGAAATTAAAGTTTTTTAACCATCATGGTTGTTGGGTCAAGGCGTAATCCTTTACCCGTTTCAACCACTTCACCGCTGTTGCGGATAATTTCCAGCAATATAGTTGCATCCGGCTCCGGTTTGAGGAGAATGATGGTGTCGAACATGTCGTCTATTTCATGACATGGAGCAGGTACTCCCGTGGGTGAAAAACGATCATCGTTACGATGGCTGATTGCGGAAAACCATGCCTGCAGATTCATGTTTTCAGACAAGTCCTTAATATCTTCGAGCACCTGTCGTTCGGTGTTGACAAAGTCAAAGCCGTCAATAACCAGGCAGTTTGGTTTGAAAATATTTTGCAGAACCAGATCGTTGACACGCTCTTCGAGCTTGGGTCTACTGAATGCAGATTCGTTGAAGGTCATGATCATCCGGTTTTTGGCGACCATTTCAATGAGTTCGCTCGCGTTGTCGAACTTTTGCTCTTCGATGATAACTTTTAAAATGTCGTCATACCAGAGACGTGTCTTGTCGATAGTTTCGCCGATACTTACATGGAGGACATTTTCCCCACGCAGTATGGCATCCAGTGCTATTTGGACCAGAAGTGCTGTCTTGCCCAGGCCTGCACGGGCCATTACCAGGCCCAATTGATTTCGTTCCTCGCCCATGCTGAGCGAATGCAGCGGATTTTGGTTTGCCAGTTGTTCGTATCCCATTATTTTACCTCACCAAGGTTATAGTATTGCATGATTAGATCACAGTACCCATCAAGGTTACGAATCTTTTTTCTGTTCTTGAAATGCTTTAATTAAGTCATCACTGATGCTCTTGGGTACCTGCTTATAGGTCGAGAATTCCATTGTGAATTCTGCCTTACCCTGGGTCAGAGAGCGTAGAGTGGTTGAGTAGCCGAACATTTCAGAGAGCGGAATCTCTGCTTCGACCACAGTGTAGTTCCCTTCCTCAAAAGTACCGATGATCACACCCCGGCGCTGGTTAAGGCTACCCATAACTGCACCCTGAAATTCTGAGGGACCTTCAACCGCCACCTTCATGATAGGCTCCATGATAACCGGGTTAGCCTTTGCATAACCCTGCTTGAAACCGCCAATGGAAGCCATCTGGAAGGCAACATCAGAAGAGTCGACAGCATGAAAACTACCGTCATTTATAACGGCTCTGATTCCAGTGATCGGGGACCCTGTTAATGTACCCTTAGCGAGGGATTTTTGAAAGCCCTTATCACAGGAGGTGATAAATTCTCTAGGAATGACACCACCGACAATATTATCAACGAATTCGTAGTCGCTTTCTTCGATAGGCTCGAGGTATCCTGCAACTCGACCAAATTGACCGGAACCACCGGTTTGTTTTTTGTGGGTGTAGTCGAATTCTGCTTTTTGGAGAATGGTTTCCCGGTAGGCTACCTGTGGAGCGCCTACTTCTACTTCAGCCTTGTATTCACGCTTCATACGTTCGATGTAGACCTCGAGATGAAGCTCGCCCATACCGGAAATAATGGTTTCGTTGGTTTCGTGGTCGACGAAGGTTTTAAAGGTCGGGTCTTCTTTTGTGAACCGGTTAAGCGCTTTGGACATGTTGACCTGAGCCTTATTGTCCACTGGATTGATTGCCAAAGAGATAACTGGAGCAGGCACGTGCATGGAGCTCATCGACCAATTGAGCCCACCGCTGCAGAAGGTGTCGCCGGATGCGCAATCAACACCAAACAGGGCAATAATGTCACCGGAACCAGCGCTTTCGATCTCTTCCATCTCGTCGGCGTGCATACGTACCAGGCGGCCGATTTTGACCTTCTTGCCCGTACGGCTGTTGATCATGGTGTCGCCTTTGTTGATTGTTCCCTGGTAGGTACGAATATAGGTGAGCTGCCCATAGCGTCCATCTTCGAGTTTGAACGCCAAGGCTACCATTTTGTCATCAGGGTCGTTGGATACCGCGATTTCCTCTTCTCCATTATCGAGATCAAGGGCGATGTTCTCAATGTCGGTTGGACAAGGAAGGTATCCGTTAACTGCATCCAGGAGTAGCTGCACTCCTTTGTTCTTGTAGGCGGATCCGATAAGGACCGGAGTAAGTTCAAGAGCCAGTGTGCCCTTGCGGATGGCTTCATGGATCATCTCTTCCGGGATCGCTTCCTCTTCAAGCATGGCTTCCATGAGGTCATCGGAAAACATGGAAACCGCATCGAGCAGTTCCTCACGTTTTTCTTCGGCATCATCTCTCAGGTTGTCAGGGATTTCTTCGATGCGAATATTTTCTCCCTGGTCACCGTCAAAATAAACGGCTTTCATGGTTACCAGGTCGATTATCCCTTCCATATCGTTTTCCAAACCGATGGGCAACTGCATCATGACAGCGTTTAAATCGAGTTTGTCTCGGAGCTGGCCGGTAACCCTGAACGGATTTGCCCCGGTACGGTCGCATTTGTTGATAAAAGCAATGCGTGGAACTTTATAGCGGGTCATCTGGCGGTTGACTGTGATGGATTGAGACTGTACGCCACCAACTGAACAGAGAATGAGGACTGCGCCGTCAAGCACCCGCAAGGCTCTTTCCACCTCAATGGTAAAATCAACGTGACCAGGGGTGTCGATGATGTTGATATCATGGTCTTTCCAGTTGCAGTAAGTAGCTGCAGACTGAATGGTGATACCGCGCTCTTTTTCCAGCTCCATGGAGTCCATGGTGGCGCCGACGCCATCCTTGCCACGTACTTCATGAATAGCATGGATTCGCTGGGTATAAAACAGTACACGCTCGGTCAGGGTGGTTTTTCCTGAGTCAATATGGGCACTGATGCCTATGTTACGTACCTTGCTTAAATCTTTTTTCATTACGCCGTCCTCGGTTGCTGCTTGCAGGCCGCCAGATCATTCTGATGAAATTAACAGTTAAATAAAAAAGGAGTCACAGTGGGCCTGCAACTCCTTGTTTCGTTCGCCTAAAAAAGGTCTGCAGGGTTAGGAGAAAACCCTGAAAAGTAACACCTGGCTCTGTTGGTATAAATAAGCCCGTTGTTACTCTGGTTGTATTTTGCAAGAAAAATCGCTCAATATAGTGGTAAAAAAAAAGTTTGTAAAGAGAATAATGTAAAATGTTATTTTTAACGCTAGATTGACAATTTAGGCTCTTGCGTGCCTTTGCGAGGCAGGGTCAGGATGAAGGGAATGGCGCCTAGGCCCAGGCCCGCACTGAGAAGAAAGGTCTGGCCAAGGCCGATAAAGTCTGCAA
This sequence comes from Desulfogranum marinum, assembly GCF_016918565.1. Classification (GTDB taxonomy): domain Bacteria; phylum Desulfobacterota; class Desulfobulbia; order Desulfobulbales; family Desulfobulbaceae; genus Desulfogranum; species Desulfogranum marinum. Next base: position 81,272 of record NZ_JAFFQD010000007.1, on the reverse strand, counting down.
TTGCGCCAACCGCCACAACTACTGCTGAACGTGATAAAAAGGAAATCATCATAAAAAAACCGTTGGCAGTGGCCGGGTTTTGATGCGCATGTTCCTGAACCATAGCTAACATTACCGGAGTTGTGGAGAGGAGGGTGAACCCCAATCCGAAAAGGGTAAGGAACTTGAGCCAGATGGGCGTTATTATAATAAACAAAAATAATAACGGTGGAGCTGACAGCAGGGAAAAGAGCAACATGTTGCGGCGGCCGAATGTATCACTCAGCGGACCGATGGTGAGGGCGCCAATAACTCCTGCAGCCTCATAAACGGTGAGGCTGATTCCAGCCAGCCACAGGTTGCCTGTGTCTTGATTGACAAAGGTTGGCAGAAAGGTCGCCCCGGAAGCATGCATGAAGCCGCGAAAAATAAGAATGCCGGAAAGCGGCTTCAGGATATGACGTGATTCTTTCCATGCCCTTTTCATGGATGGGGGAGAGGTCGCGGCACGAGGCGGCAGGGGCATGTTGCGGAGTCGGAAGTAAAGCAGCAATGAGGCCGCGATGCCGATGGTCATAAGGGGGGAGATATGTTCAAGCCCCACCAGGGAAACGGCACCAATAGCTACCAGTGGCCCGACCGTACGCGCCAGTTCGCCTCCGGTCATATAAAAACTCATGCCAAGGCCTTTGCGTTGTCCGGCAAAACGGTAAATAAGGACAGGCGCGGGAACATGAAAAAGGGCGGCGCTGATGCCTGCTATAAATAAAAGGACGACCAGACTTGCGTATCCGGGGGCAACGCCAATGAGGCTCATTGTGATTGCCGTCAGCCCGGGGGCAACTATTATAAAATAACGGACGCACACCTTATCTGCCAGAATACCGAGATAAGGGTTCATAAGGGCAGGTATTTGGGTGACGGTTGTGAGAAAGCCCGCCTGCGTGAGCGACATGGAGAGTTTTTCAATTAACAGAGGGAGGAGCGGAGCCAGGAAACTGGAGTACGCATCATGGATAAAATGACAAACAGAAATGGTGAGTACCTTTGCCAGCTGAAACGGCTGGTTTAAGATCTCTTGATTTTGGTCTTGGGAGCGCATAGTCAACCTGTGGGTGAAGGGGTGTTGAAAAATAGTTCTTGCTCACCGTATATCTATGAGGAAAAAGGGCAATAAAAATAGTGTGCTGCAGTGCGAAAAGTTGAGGCTACGCAATGTCAGGCATCTGTTTTCGGAGTCTGGGGTATGGAAAAAAACGCTAATAGAAGGTATCTCTAATAGATAGTGAGTACAACGAAAGGGTAGTGCGTAAGAAAAAATTCAACACAGGTGAGCAATCAATGCTTGAAAGTTATAAAATAGCTGAAGAAGGACGGCTGCAAAAAGGGTTGCCGCCGCTTCCTCTGAGACCTGAGCAGGTCGCGGCAGTCACAGAGCTTTTGATGGAGGAGCATGGTGAAAGTCTTTATCTCCTTGAGCTGCTTGCCCAAAGAGTAGAGCCGGGCGTCAGTAAAGCAGCAGAGATCAAAGCTGCTTGGCTTGAGCGAGTTGTCCGGGGAGAGGTTGTTGTCAGTCACCTGTCAGCTGATGCTGCCATTGAGATGTTGGCCTCCATGGAAGGGGGGTACAATGTTGCTGCGCTCATCAGGTTGCTTAAAGCTGATGACACGAGTGCGAAGGCCGCCGTTGCCTTACGGGGGCTGATTAAAATTTATGATGCTTTGCAGGAAATAATAACGCTTGCAAAAGAGAATAGTCATGCCCGGGAGCTTTTACAGTCATGGGCTGCGGCGGAGTGGTTTACCTGCCGTCCCGAGTTACCCAGAAAAATCGTCTTGACCGTCTATAAAGTTGATGGAGAAATCAATACAGATGATTTTTCACCAGGCAACCAGGCACAGTCACGGGCTGATATCCCTTTGCACGCGACGTATTTTGGTAAAACCAGATTTGCCGACGGCGTGGAAACCATCCAGTCGTTTCGAGCTCAAGGAAAGCGGGTCTGCTTTGCAGGCGATGTGGTTGGGACTGGATCTTCCAGAAAGTCGGCCATTAATTCCATGGCCTGGCACATTGGTGAGGCAATCCCTTTTCTCCCCAATAAAAAAAGCGGTGGTGTCATCCTTGGCGGAGCCATTGCCCCAATTTTTTACGCCACCGCACGTGATGCAGGAATGTTGCCGGTTGAGTGTGATGTCACCGGGCTCAAGACCGGAGATGAAGTGGTGATTAATCTGCAGAGCTGGTCCATGCAGACAAGTGGTGGGCAGGTTGTTGCTATGAAAGACGCACCAGCTACCCTGCTTGATGAGTACCGCGCCGGAGGTCGCTTGAATCTCATCATTGGCCGTAATTTGATGCTCTCAGCCTGTGAGGCGCTCGGTGTTACCCCCCCTGTTTTGTTTAAGGAAGTTGAAAATCCTCAACCGGTTCCAGGCCAGGGGTATACGCTGGGGCAAAAAATGATTGGTCGTGCATGCGGCTGTGAGGGCGTTCTTCCCGGAACTGTCTGTGAACCTGCTATGACAACAGTGGGTTCCCAGGATACAACCGGTCCGATGACCATGCAGGAAATAGCTGAATTAGCCTGTTTGAAATTTAAAGCCGATTTGTTCATGCAGTCTTTCTGTCATACAGCTGCCTATCCCAAAGCCTCTGATGTGGAACGGTGGCAAGTGATGACGGAGACTACCATTGAATGCGGGGGCCTGGCTCTTAAACCAGGTGATGGTGTGATCCATAGCTGGCTGAATAAGATGCTTGTCCCCGATACTGTGGGCACTGGTGGCGACTCCCATACCCGATTCCCTTTGGGTATCTCTTTTCCCGCCGGTTCAGGTCTGGTTGCCTTTGCCGCGGCGCTTGGTTTTATGCCCCTTGAAATGCCGGAGTCTGTGCTGGTGCGCTTCCACGGTAAGAGACTGCCGGGGATATCCGTGCGCGATATGGTCAATGCCATCCCGTATCAAGCAATCCAGCAAGGATTGTTGACTGTGGATAAAAAGGGAAAGAAGAATATCTTTGCGGGCACGATTCTGGAGATTGAAGGCGTTGATGATTTAAGTGTAGAGGAAGCATTTGAGCTGGCCGATGCCTCGGCAGAAAGGAGCGCCGCGGCCTGTACCCTGGCAATGCCTCTTGAGGCGGTAGTCAAGAATGTTAAGGAGAACGTGGCGCTTTTGAAGCAGCTGGTGAATGACGGTTACCAATCGCAGGAAGCCATTGAACGTCGGATTGCAGTGCTGGAAGGGTGGTTGGAAGAGCCGGATCTTTTAACCCGCGACAAGCATGCTGAATATAAAACTGTACTTGAAATTGACCTGGAACAGATTACCCAGCCCCTGCTTGCCTGTCCCAATGACCCAGACGATGTCCGCCAACTTGAGGAAGTGGCAGGAACTGCTGTTGACGAGGCTTTTATCGGATCCTGTATGACACATCTTGGTCATCACCGGACTGCGACCAAGCTTTTTGCCGGAGAACCGTATGCTGCCGGCAGGACCTGGGTAGCCCCGGCAACCCGCATGGATCGGGATCAGTTGCAGGTGGAAGGCGGACTGAATGTGTATGCACAGGTCGGGGCAAGGATTGAAATTCCAGGCTGCAGCCTGTGCATGGGCAACCAGGCAAGGGTAAAGCCCGGGGCAACGGTTGTCTCTACTTCAACCCGTAATTTTAATAATAGATTGGGTGATGGCGCTCAAGTATTTCTTGGATCTGCGGAGGTGACGGCAATCAGTGCACTGACAGGTGTCTTGCCGACTGTTGATGCGTATTTTGCTTTTTTAAAGAAAAAAGGATTGGTGGACTAGTCGGGTTGGTGGTGGTCCCTTTTTGCTAAGCGCACTGCAGCTTGCTCAGGAAGCTGCAGCCGGTTTTTTGGCGGCTAGAGTGTAGAGTTCTTCCGCTTGATAGGAACTACGCACAAAAGGGGCTGCTGCAACGCCTGCAAATCCTAAATGCAGGGCCTGTTGTTTTAACAGTTCAAATTTTTCCGGTGACAGGTAGTGTTCAACAGCAAGGTGATCTTTTGACGGTTGGAGGTACTGGCCCAGGGTGAGGATGTCGCAACGAGCATCTGCAAGATCGGTAAAGGCTGTTTGCAGTTCCTCTATAGTTTCGCCAAGGCCGACCATCATGCCCGATTTTGTTATCATGGTCACCTGCTTTTCCTTCACCTTTCGGAGCAGTTCCAGTGATCGGTGATAGACTGCCTGTGGACGTACGGTTGGGTAGAGGCGCTTGATGGTTTCCAGGTTATGGTTAAGTACGTCAGGTTTGGCTTCGATAATGGCATCCAAAGCATCCCAGTTACCTTGCAGGTCCGGGATAAGGACTTCGATCAGCGTATCCGGGCTCAATTCACGTATCGCTTCTATTGTCTGTGCAAAGTGGTGGGCACCTCCGTCAGGCATATCATCCCTGGTCACGGAGGTGATCACAGCATAGCGTAGCTTCATGGTTTTTACAGCCTGGGCAACTCTTGTGGGTTCATCTTTTTCAGGAGGTCCCAGCGCACCGTGCTGGACGGCACAGAACCTGCAATTTCTGGTGCAATGATCGCCTAGAATCATGAAGGTAGCTGTTCCCTTGCCATAGCATTCAAACTGATTGGGACACATGGCTTCCTGGCAGACAGTTGCCAGGTGGTTTTTCTTTACCAGTTGCCGTATTTTTTCGTAGTTTGGTCCTGAAGGCAGTTTTCGCCTGAGCCAAGGTGGTTTCCCGCTTTTTTTTATTTCTTCCATTTCTTATGCGTTGGTTGCCACCAGTTCTGTCAGGGGGGTATCCTCAAACTGAAGATCAAGCAAGGTGGCAAGGTGTTTTTTGAGGTGGAATTTCACCGTTTTCAGGTCAAGGGGGGTGCCTGTTTCTTGTGCCAAGGAGGTCATTTTCGTGTCAGTCAGACCGCACGGATTTATCCAGGAAAATGGTTCCAGATCAAGGTTCACATTAAGGGCAAGTCCATGGAAGGTCACGCCGTGACGAATGGCAATGCCGATGCTGCCCATTTTTCGATCGTCGACCCATATGCCATGGTTCCGTTCATTTCGGCAAGCACTCACGCCTGCATCCTCAGCACTGCGTAACATCACTTCTTCAAGCAGGGAAACATACTCGCTGACCGAAATACGTTTGTCGCGTAAGCTGAAAATGGGGTAGAGAACAAGTTGGCCCGGAGCGTGATAGGTGATGTCACCACCACGCTCGATATGGACCAGGTCGATACCCTGCCGGTTGAGGAAATCGTTGCTGACTCCAAGGTGTTGCTTACCGCCTCTTTTGCCTAGCGTAAAGACCGATGGGTGCTCCAGTATGAGGAAATAGCCCTTCTCGGCTTGTCCTCTGCACAGCGTGACCAGCCTGGTCTGGAGGGCGTACGCCTGCTGGTAGTCGATCAGGCCAAGCTCAACCCAGGCAGAGTGCATCACCGTCCTTATTGTTCGGCAGGGAGGGTTGGCCCGGTAAGACATGGACAGCGGGCAGCTTGTACCTCATCCAGACGCCTGACCTTGCTGATTTGAGGGGCGTTACGCAGCTTGTCTGGTTCCTCTTTGGCTTCCCTGGCGATTTCCTTCATGGTGGCAATGAATTGATCGATATCCTCTTTGCATTCAGTCTCTGTCGGTTCGATCATTATCGCCCCATGGACAATCAGAGGGAAATAAATTGTCGGCGGATGAAAACCGTAATCGATGAGTCTTTTGGCCATGTCCAGCGTCGTTACCTTATAGTCTTTCTGGAGTTGGTCACTGAAAACACATTCATGCATGCATGGTTGTGGATACGGCAGGTGGAAGGTGTCCTTGAGCTGCTCCCGGATATAATTGGCATTGAGTACTGCTAACTGGCTGGCCTTACGTAATCCTTCCGCCCCCATGGAAAGGATGTAGCTGTAGGCGCGGACCAGCACTCCGAAATTGCCATGAAAACCATGTACCCTTCCTATGGAATCTTTACGGTCTTGTTCCAAGCGGTAAATATCACCGTCTTTCCAGGCACGGGGAACTGGTAAGAAGGGCTCCAGTTCTTTGGTGACGCACACAGGGCCTGCTCCTGGGCCACCTCCGCCATGGGGTGTGGAAAAAGTTTTGTGCAGATTGAGATGGAGGACATCGACCCCGCACTTTTTCATGTCTGCCACCCCAAGGACGGCATTCATGTTAGCACCATCACCATAGACAAGGCCGCCTTTGGCATGGACGATGTCGGCAATTTGCCTGACTTGGCCTTCAAACAGCCCCAGGGTGTTGGGGTTGGTCAGCATGATGCCGGCTGTTTCTTCATCCATCAGTTCACGGACATCAGCCGCATCCAGCATGCCGTTTTCGTTAGATTTGAGAGCAATGGCTCGGTAGCCGCAAAGTGCTGCAGAGGCAGGATTGGTTCCGTGAGCCGTGTCCGGGATGAGAATCTTGGTTCGTTTGGAATCGTGGCTTTGGTGATAGGCGTTGAAAATCAACATCCCTGTCAGCTCACCGTGGGCACCGGCAGCTGGTTGAAGAGAGACCGCGTCCAGGCCGGTTATGTCGGCAAGATAGTTTTGCAGTTCATACATGATTTGCAGAACACCTTGGGAGTATTGGTCGTCAAGCATGGGGTGTGCTGCTGCAAGTTGTGGTGTGGCAGCTTGCTTTTCATTGATTTTTGGATTGTACTTCATCGTGCATGAGCCCAGTGGGTACATGCCGCTGTCCACTCCGAAATTCCATTGAGAGAGGCGGGTGTAATGCCGTACCACATCAACTTCACTCAGGTCGGGAAAATCTACGGGTGTACCTGTCAGCTCCTCGTCTAAAGGCGCTTGCGGTACATCACTGTGGGGAATGGACATGCCTTTTCTGCCTTTTTTTCCTTTTTCCCAGAGCAGTGGCTCGTCCAGGATCAGGCCGCTGGTTCCTACGCCATTTTTCATGATTGCACCTCGTCTGCTACTCTGTCCATGTCCTGTCGGGACGTGGTTTCTGTTATTCCGAAGAGATATCGTCCCTTAAGCTCTGGATACAGCTTGCTAAGTTCCAAACCGGCGACAATGCCTTGCTCAAGCAAACGTTGATGGGCGGGTTGAAAGTCGTGAGGAAATTCAACGACAAATTCATTAAAAATCGGGGCTTCAAAAAAAAGGCGCGCGCCTCGAGCAATGAGAGCATTTTTCAAGTACTGGGCTTTATCATAGTTGAGGCGGGACAGTTCACGCAGGCCGGTGCCGCCAAGCGAAGCCATATACATACCGGCGGTCATAGCACAAATGCCCTGGTTGGAACAAATATTGGAAGTTGCCTTTTCCCTGCGTATATGCTGTTCCCTGGTTGCCAGGGTCAATACATAACCACGCTTGCCGTCCAGGTCCTTAGTTTCGCCTACAAGGCGACCGGGAAGGTTCCTGGTAAAGGGTTGCCTGCAACCGAACATTCCCAGCCCCGGACCGCCAAAGGAACGGGCGAGGCCGAAGCTCTGCCCCTCACCACAGACAATATCCGCCCCGCATTTTCCTGGGTTTTTGAGCAGGCCATACGCCAGTGGTTCCGAAAAACAGGTAATGAACAGAGCCTGCTGCTCATGGATTGCCTGGGCAGCGCCGGCAAGATCCTCTATCACGCCAAAAAAATTGGGGGACTGGAGCGCAACCGCTGCAACATCTTGCAGGCCGGAAAGCCCACTGAGATCAGTACGACCGTCTTCCAGGTAAGGCAGTTCGATCAACTCAAATTCTGTGGGGTGCAGGTAGGCCGCTGCGGTTGCTCTGTAGTGCGGGTGGATGGCTGCAGAAACAGCTACTTTGGTTTTCTTTTTGCCTATCCTCAGTCCCATTAAAAGTGCCTCGGCAAAAGCGGAAGCGCCATCATACATGGAGGCGTTGACAACATCCATACCCAACAGGCGAGCGGTAAGGGTCTGGTACTCGAAGATACCCTGCAGTGTTCCCTGGGCCATCTCCGGCTGATAAGGGGTGTAGGCAGTCAAGAACTCAGATCGACTCATCAGGGCTTTGACCGTTTCCGGGATGTGGTGATGGTTGCTACCCGCTCCGATCAGGACCTTGAAGTTTTGGTCAACCTTCATGGTTTGCGCAATTGCCTGCATATGATCGTTCAACTCCCACTCCGTTTTCGGTTCGGGGAGCTGCCATTCATTGGTCATGCGGCAGGAGTCGGGGATGCCGGAAAAGAGATCCTCCAGACTCTTGTTGCCTGTCACCTGCAGCATTGCTGTTATGTCTTCCTGGGTGTGAGGGAGGTATCGCATGGTGCTTATCCTTTGAGAAGGTCCATGTAAGCAGAGGCAGAAAGCAGTTGGTCGTATTCCTCTGGAGTGCTTGGTTTAATTTCGATCATCCAGCTATTGTAAGGATCTTCATTAACGAGTTCGGGGGAATCGTCCAGCTCCTCATTGATGGCAATAACCTCTCCGCTCATGGGGATATAGAGTTCGGAGACAGCTTTCACCGACTCCAACGTGCCGAATTCATCACCTTTGTTGAAGGTGTCGCCGACAGTAGGAAGTTCTGCAAAGACAATGTCTCCAAGCTGATCCTGGGCATAATCACTTACGCCGATTTTAATGGTTTCCCCTGTCTTTTGGGCCCATTCGTGATCTTCTGTATAACCGAGGTTCTCGGGTAAATTTAATTCGTTTAATTCTTTCATAGGGTTTACCTCCAGGCAGTATTAATTAGGGTGAAGCAAGGCCGGTTGTTCCTGTCTGGGTAAAACAGGGCTTAGTTTGATGAATGTACTAATATTGTAGATAAAAACAGCGTTATAATGAAGGAATCATTTTGGTCACCGGTCTGCGTGCAGTGCGACCGGGTCGAATATCCTCCCTTATCTCTACCTTTAGCTTACGCTTACCGTCTGTCAAGATTACCTGGGTGCCGGCATCGAGCTTGGTGTTGATTTTAACAAATCCGCAACAGAGGCCTTTTGGTTGAAAATTTTCAGGTTTGCCCTCTTCTTCGCTGCTTGCCAGACTGATGATCGCGTGGTTAACACGGTCAATGGCCATGTCGGTTGTACAGGTCAAGGGGATGCCGAGGATGTTGCCATCAAGGTCTGTGACTTTACTTTTTTCGCCCAGCGGAATTTTTCTCAGATCATACCCTGCAAAGGGAAGGGTCCAAGTGGATGAAGCCATGCTTTCCAGCATTTCTCTTCCCACGAAATTTTTAGTAAAGCTGTTGCTATCCGGATCACGAGGCAGAGTGAACAACCACGGATTATCGGCAAAGGGCCAGTCGCCGATATCTTGATGGGAGAGCGGTAGACCTGCGCCTGACCTGAGGGAATCTCTTGCAGCCAAACCACAAGGGATAAGTCCTTCTTCTTTGCCGGCCTCAAGAAGTTGTTGCCACAGTGATGTAATGTGTTGTGGCGCAACAAAGAGTTCAAAGCCAAATTCACCCGTATACCCTGTTCTTGATACCATGAGCGGGGTGTTGTCGAGTAGTTCGGCCTGGAGGAAGGGTAGTTTGTTTTGGTCAAAGGAACCTTTAAAGGAAAAGTAGATCATTTTATCAAACAACACTGCCGGGTCTTTTATAATTTTGGCAAGGATTCGACCGGAAGCAGGTCCTTGGATATCCATCTTGCCTACTTGGTCGGTAAGGTCATGAACATTTACCTGTTCATCTGGAAGCACGTGGTCGGCAAGGTGCGTTTGTATGGTTTTCCCCATGGCTGCATTGACAACCAGCATGTAGTCGTTGTCGGTGAACTGATAGACGATGGCATCATCAATTACTCCGCCTTCCTGGTTAAGAAAAATGCCATAGACGCATCTGCCGGCGACCAGAGGTGTTTTATTTTGGCCGATACAGGCATCAATGTCTTTGGTAAAGCAACGCTGGATGAGGGTCCTTCCATCTTTACCGTTAATGGTCAGGACTGCCATGTGGCTGGTATCAAATAACCCGGCAGTATTGATTACGGCAAGGTGTTCAGCTTTAGCCCCGGCAGGATACCAGAGAGGCATCTCATAGGAGCCGAATTCTCCCATGTTTGCACCTTGAGAACAGTGCCAGCTGTGAAGAGGTGTTGTTTTCATTTGCAGCTCCTTATGATTAATGGTGGCAAACAGTTCTATCCAAAGGGTAGCTCAGCCGGGTAAGGGTACTTTGAGATTAAAGCTCTTGTAGACAACAAAAGTCTCAACAGACCGTACGTTTTTTATGGTGGCAACTTCCTCGGTAAAAAATTCAAGGAGGCCGAAGTCATTTCTTAGCATGACGGTTACTATCAGGTCAAACCGACCCGTAACAACGCAGACAGAGATGACACCCTTAAGCTTGCTGAATTCTTCTCCTTTTTTGACCAGATCCATGTCTTTTACCTGTACCCCCACCATCACAACCTGTTGGTCCGGAAGGGCCTCTGGATTGACCAGACCGTTGATCGACAGAATTCCTTCCTCAATGAGTTTCCTGATGCGTGTTCGTACGGTACCTTCGGCAAGGGAGAGTTTGTCAGCAATGGTTTTATAGGGCACCCGGCCATCTTTCAGGTGATTGATGATGGCTATATTGATCGGATCTATTTTCATGAAAAATGGTTGAGTAAACAGTTTTATAATGCATAATAAGTAAGAAATACTGCTGAATATGTCAATGAAGATGTCAAAAAATGAGTATTTCGATGGTTGGGGGCCGTGCTATGACAGTTTAGGGGCACAGGTAGTCCGAAGGGGGGAACTTTTTGATTGAAAATGAAAAACAGACCGTTAATTGTAGGATTGCTTTTTAATAAATAATATCAATTATTTGGGTTTAAAGTGAAAAGGGTCGTGAGAGATTCGGGGTAGGGCTGTTACTTGCGATCAGGCCTGTTTTATCTATAGGATATGCAAAGAATTCGTCATCGGTAACGACGTTCGGGGAGAATGACAAATTTACTCAGTCTGCAGGTTGTAGGTGCTTGGAAAGAGGTCTCTAGCTGAGGAAGGGATGGGGGAGCAGGAATGAGAAAGTGTTCCTGCAAAAAAGGGCAACTTGCCTCGTTCCGGTCGGCCCTTGTCGGGCCGACCGGAAAGGGAAGGTCGGTATTGATTAACCAAGTGCTGCAAGGGCAGCGTCATAATTTGGTTCTTCTGTAATCTCAGCTACTTGCTCCGAGTATGCTACATCGCCTTTTTCGTCGACTACAACAACAGCCCGCGAGAGCAGACCTGCAATGGGACCGGTTGTAATGGTAACACCGTAATCGTTGCCAAAAGCAGGTGAACGAAAAACAGAAACAGGTACGACATTATCAAGTCCGTCAACCTCACAGAATCTTTGGTGAGCAAAAGGAAGGTCGGCAGATACGCAGAGAACAACAGTATTGTCGTTTTGAGAAGCAATCTCGTTGAAGCGTCTTACAGAAGCGGCACAGACGGATGTGTCGATGCTTGGAAAGATGTTGAGTACTACCTTTTTGCCACTGAAATCGCTGAGAGAAACGTCCGACAGGTCTGTTTTTACAAGAGTAAAGGCCGGTGCTGCAGCCCCCTGTGCGGGAAGGTTGCCGACGGTTTCAATAGCGTTACCCTGTAAGGTGATCTGGGCCATGATAGGTCTCCTTGATTGTGTTTATATGAAATGAAAAAGCAAGAAAAACGTTCTCAATATACTGCTGATGTATACAGTAGTATGTTCTTGTTGAGAATCATAATTTGTTGCATAGAGTAATCATTCTCTTTAAGCTGTAAAGTGTTGGCGTAATTTTTTTAAAAAAAGATAACGCCTTAAAATTATGAGCAAAGAAAACTCATCGCTATGTAATGTAAAATATGATCAAACCCTGAAAAGGGTGACTATGAAAGTCACCTTGCTTAACGTTGCTGAACAGTGACAGGTAGAGATGAAGGCGAAGCTATTTGTTTTATAACCACACGCTGATCTCCTGGACGGAGATCAGCGGTAACCCAAATTTCTCATGAACTTTTTGGTTTCAAGCTCAATTAATTGATATTGTTAAATAAAATACAATTTGTACTATTAACAGTGTGTTTTTTGTTTTTAATCAAAAAGTTCCCCCTTTGGGTCAATAGATTTTTCCGCAGGATTTACGTTACAAGCCACTTGCGGTAGTTTACCATCGGAGTCTACCTTACCTGCTGCGCGGCTTGTGCCTTACCCTGTGAAAAACTTTATTGATGAGAAATCCGGGTTAAAGACCCACCAAAAGATAGTATTTTTACAAACTACCAGTTTTCTCCGAGCAGCTCAAAGTGAGCCTGTGGGTGATCACAGGCCGGACAAACCTCTGGAGCATCGTTGCCGGTATGAAGGTATCCACAGTTGCGGCAGCGCCAGGTGACCTTTTCCTGCCGTGAAAAGACGATACCATTGTCTATATTGGCTCTCAGGTCCTGGTATCTTTTTTCATGCTGCTTTTCGGCAACGGCAATTGCCATAAAAATGGATGCGATATCGGGGAAACCCTCCTCTTTAGCCGTTGCCGCGAATTCGGGATACATAACAGTATGCTCGTAGTTCTCCCCTTGGGCCGCTTCAGTCAGGTTTTCTGCAGTTGTACCGATTACCCCAGCAGGGAAGGCCGCATTAATTTCGACCTCTCCGCCCTCAAGGAGTTTAAACAGCCGTTTGGCATGTTCTTTTTCCTGGTTGGCGGTTTCTTCGAAAATAGATGAAATTTGAACATAACCTTCTTTTTTGGCCACGGAAGCAAAGTAGGTATAACGGTTTCTTGCCTGTGATTCGCCGCAAAAGGCAGTGAGAATGTTTTTTTCAGTTTGTGTTCCTTTGAGTTTTGTCATGTTTTTCTCCTTAGTTGTTGGGCAGTGCAATAAGATTACTAGTGTGTTTAGCAAGGTGGTTTGAACAAGAACTGATCCTTGCTGTTAGATTGTTTATATGAACGACCACCGAACAGTTCTCATGAATAGCTGGATTTTGTCGATGAGTCTGACCAATGTTTTTCCGATTGTCCGGAAGGTGCATGGCATTCAGTGTCTGCCGGTAAAAAATCGGTATTCCTCTCTTCTTATGGTGTCACATTGGAAATGGCAATGTTAATCACCGGAACCTGCAAAATGGGCGTGGTTTTCGGAGGGCTCCATACGCTGGTAGATCACTTTCAGCCCACCGGTTCTGCCGTTTTTTTCAAAACCATGTCATTAGGTGTTGGATATTCTTCATGGGTATAGAGAAAAAGAGTTGAAAAATATAGTAATGAGCAGCCCTTTTTGAACAACGAAACAAGATGCGCAGACTGCTGAAATAAAACTTCCCCCCACGCATAAAAAGCCACCCTATTTTATTATATAAGCCGAAACTAAGATAGTGGATAAGCGGGGATACCTCAACCTATTTGCATCATTTTTTGCCTGTTGGAGAAAGGGCTGTTAACCCCTCTTTTCCTGCTTGAGTAGCGATAAGAGCTGTTGGTGTTTATTCAAACCTGTTAGCCATTCGTTCGGGATGGCCTGACTCCCCAAGTAGGCGCCCAAGAGCATCCCTGCTGTAAGTCCACGTGCGGCAGAATCCCCTCCTGCCATGACATTGGCGATAAGTGCCGCCTGTAGATCGTTTTCATATTTTACTACGAGATGCACTGCGCCGGGAAGGGCAGAGGCGATTGTACAGGCTTGGCCGAAATCCTTTATAACTTTTTCCGTTTCCTTCCCTTGGGTATCCAGAGCGGACCGAATACGGTTGTCAAGATCAAGGTCATTTACTCCCTCGTTAAGCGCTTCTTCCATGGCTGCCACAGGCGATAAGCCGTGAAGAATGTTATACGCCGACCGGGCAATGAAAACAGCACCGCTAATAGTTGCCGGATGATTGTGGGTCATACTTGTTTGCTGGGTAGCTGCCTCTACCAGATGTTCTTGGTCGTTTTGATACCAGAAAACAAGGGGGGCGATCCTTGCTGCCCCGCCAAGATCCGTGGAAGAGGAGCCACATGACTCAGGAACACCATTTTTTTGCAGATTTGCCAGGGTGGTTTTTGTAGCCGTATCTATATAACCATTGTAATCGGCAAAGAGCTGCTGCCAAAGAGTAGAAAATGCCTGCAGGTCAAATCCGTTGTGTTGGGAAAGAGAGGTGAGCAATGTAAATGCCTGGTCACCGTAATGGGTAAAATCGCCTTGCTGCTTGTGCTGGTGATAAGAAGTGGGCAGCGGAGCGATGAGCTTATCTACCAAACCGAACTGGCTGGTGATTTCATTGGTATCATATATCCAGTGAGCTCCCAGGGCAAGAGAGTCAGCGGTAAAAGAGGCCAGTACCATTGAAGCAGCTTTTTCATTCATAATGTTCTCCATGGGCATATGCGGTGTCAGTCATTAGATATGATCTATGGAGAAACAAATAGGACTGCTCTAAAGAATTGTCAAATATGAGGATGACGGGGAAGAGTATTCTTGAAAGAAGCGTTTTATTTTTGACCTGTGGTTGGTGTAAGTGATTTACTTCAACTAACAGTTCCATTTTTTTTCAATATTTTTGCTAAGGATAATCCTGTGAAATTCCGTGATCTCTCTATCAAGTGGAAAATGTTGGTTCTGGCCCTTACCGGTCCCATACTTATTGCTGTAGTCCTTGCTGCACAACGGACAGCCGATATTCGATCCAGTGCAGAACGTACTGTTGTCGACAAAAGTAAGGCCATTGTACTTATGGCCGAGGCGACGAGAAACGAAATGTCGAAAAAACTCGACATGGGCGTCATCAAACCTTTTGCAGAGATTCCACCGAACAAGGTGATCCAGGCTGTCCCGGTGGTGACCGCTATCCAAGCAGCAGCGGTTAATGCTGAAAAGTCAGGCTATACCTTTCGGGTCCCCAAAGTGAGTCCCCGAAATTCAAACAATGAGCCAACTCCTTATGAACTGGCTATCCTCGAAGAGATCAAGGCAAAAAATCTCAAAGACAAGATCATTATCACTGACAATGAAATCCGTTATTTCAAACCGATTAAACTCACCAAGGAATGTTTGTTCTGCCATGGAGACCCGAAGGGGAGCAAAGATCCCACCGGAGGTACTTTGGAAGGGTGGAAGGTCGGTGAAATTCATGGAGCTTTCGAAATTATCAGTTCTTTGGATGCTGTTAATAAGGAGGTAAGAAGCACGACTGTTTCTATCATAATCTGGACTTTGGGGATTATTCTCTTTTGTTCCCTGGTAACATGGTTATTGCTTGATCGCCACGTACTTAAACCGTTACGATCAACCTCCAGTGAAATCAGTAAAGTGGTAGGTAAAGATTTGACAGGTTCCATGCAGGTGATGAGTAAGGATGAATTCGGCACCATTAACCGGGAACTGGGTGAGATGAAAAAAGAACTGCAGGGGGTAATGCAGGGTATCTCACAGTCGGCAGATCATCTTGAAGAGAATTCGTCGGAACTCAATCACGCTGCAGATGATTTATCAAGCGGTAGCGATGAGATGAAATCGCGCTCCATGAGCGTTGCCGCTGCGGCAGAAGAGATGAGTGCAAATATGAATTCCGTAGCAGCCGCAAC
Organism: Desulfogranum marinum; assembly: GCF_016918565.1. GTDB lineage: Bacteria > Desulfobacterota > Desulfobulbia > Desulfobulbales > Desulfobulbaceae > Desulfogranum > Desulfogranum marinum. Next base: position 65,822 of record NZ_JAFFQD010000007.1, on the reverse strand, counting down.
CGAAGAAGCCTCTACCAATATCAGCCTTGTAGCAGAAGCAACAGAAGGGATGGCACGTACACTTGCCGATATTGTAAAAAATACAGAAAATGCGCAACGGATTACTACCATTGCGGTGAAGGAAGCCGAGTCGGCCTCTGCCAAGGTGAATGAGCTTGGGGGAGCAGCTTCAACAATCGGCAAGGTGACGGAGACCATCACAGAGATATCGGAACAAACCAACTTGCTCGCTCTTAATGCAACCATAGAAGCTGCACGTGCAGGAGAGGCCGGCAAAGGATTTGCTGTGGTAGCCAATGAGATTAAAGACCTGGCTCATCAAACGGCTATAGCAACCGAAGAAATTCGAAATCAGATAAATAATATTCAAACCTCTACATCGGAAACCATCGGCCAAATTGGACAAATCACCAGCGTTATTAACGAAGTTAATGAAACGGTCCAGGTGATTGTCAGTGCTGTTGAAGAACAGAACCAGACAACGGTAGAAATTGCCGAAAATATTTCTCAGGCAACCCTTGGCATTCAGGAGGTCACGGAAAATGTTGGTCAGAGTTCTGTGGTTGCAGATGAGGTGGCCAAGGATATTCAGACGGTAAGCAGCAACTCCGGTGAAGTTGCGCAGCAAAGCAATGAGATGAACCGTCGTGCAGCGCGCCTGGGGCAACTGGCAAGTGAACTACGCTCCATGATCAGCGAGTTTAAGGTCTGATCCTTTTATTAAGGGCGGGCATTGGGTATCATTGCCATTTAACCTGGAGAAATCCGGATTGATATGTTGGGTGATAGGGTTTGCAATGACATGCCTGGCAATCTGATAAAGGTTGTCAGGCTTCTTTTACTCTTTTAGGCGACTTGATTGTTTGGGTAATTTTTTTATTAAAAAGGTAGTGAAAGCCGCTGCTATGGGAGTGAGTTCTCTGTTTTTTCTTTGAATCAGGTAAAAGGGACGTTCCATGGGCTCGTTATCAAGCGTCAGCCCGACAAGGGTTCCATTCTTGATTTCTTCGGCTACTGCTTTTTTGGAGAGAATGGATATGCCAAGCCCTGCCTTAACAGCCTCTTTGACAGCAGCCGTTGAGCCGATAGTCGCGATTTCGAAAACATTTTTTTCCTTGAGCCCTTTATTTTCTAAAATCTTGGCCACCACTTTGCGGGTCCCGGATCCTTGTTCACGGTGAATAAAAGGATGCTGCAGTATTTCTGCAACTGGGACGTTTTTCTTCTGGGCAAGTGGAGAATTGGCCGGGACGATGATGAGCAGCTCGTCCATATAGAGTGCATGCCAGTCAAGGGCTTTATCGTTCCAGGCAGCGCCGATAATGCCTATATCATACGTGCCTTCGATAACTTTTTGCGCAATGCTTTTTGAGTTGGCAATATTGATATCCACTTTCACCTCACTGTAGGTTGCGAGAAAAGCAGCAAGAGAGCAGGGAAGAATGTAGGTCCCGGGGATTGTGCTGGCCCCAATAATGATGCGTCCTTTGAGATGACCGCTGAACTCTTCGATGGCCTCTAATGATGCTTGCTGGAGGCGAATAATTTTCAGTGCATAGGAGTAAAATAACTGACCAACTGGTGTTGCTTCGACATGCCTGCCAAGCCGGTCAAAGAGTTTTTGTCCCAATTGTTCCTCAAGGTTTCGAATATGTTCGCTGACAGTGGGCTGGGAGATCATTGCCCATTGGGATGCCTTGGTAAAACTCTTATACTCAACGACTTTGCAAAATACTTCGAGTTTTCTGATGTCCATATTCTGTTGACCGGCGAAGAGGAGGTTGATGGAAAGTGATGAGTGCAAATAAAAGTACGACGAATTGGAAGTAAAAACCAATGCTACCCGGATTTTTTATCAGTTCAGGCGGTGCCGGGTTCAATGTTTTTAGTAGTAAATCATAGTGGGCCACCGGAGTCTACGTTTACCTTTTACTGTCAAAATACTGAAGAAGATGGTACCGCCTGGACCGACCTTTGGTGAGTAGTTTGATTAATTTTATATCTGATTCGTTTTTAAAAGCATCAGTTTGAAATTAATAGTTTTTTCTGAAAATGACAAGATGCTCATGAGAAATTTGGGTTAAAAGAAAAAGAAGAGTCAGGGGTGATGTAGTTTTTTGTGCAGGCCTGAAAAACGAATGGCAGGACGAAGAACAGCGACTTTCAGGAGCTCCAGGTTTGTTTGGATGGTGAGGCTTTTTCGTGCGCGCGTTATCCCGGTATAGAGCATCTCTTTGGTCAAGAGTGGAGTGTCAACGTTTGGAAGCACCAGCAGCACATTGTCAAACTCAGAACCTTGGGATTTATGAATAGTAATGGCATACCCTGTTTGATGTTGCGGTAGCCGTAAGCGCGAAAAATTACGTAATGTTCCATCCGGCTGCGGAAACCAGCCGTACAGTTCGCCTGTCGAATCCGGCCAGAGTATACCTGTATCTCCATTGAAAAGCCCCAGGGCGTAGTCATTTTTGAGGATCATGACCGGGCGGCCTGCATAATCGCCTCCCTCAGGCGTAATACATTTGTGCTGATATAAAATCGATTCTACCTCGTAATTGAGCGTCTCAACCCCTTGTTTTCCCTTATGGAGAGCACAAAGAATTCGGGCGTGATTAAAGTGGGCCAGGGCATCCTCTGGTGTCTTTGCTGTGAACAGAGGGGAAAAGTGACGGAGGACAAACTGTTGCAGATGTGGAGCCTGAGTATCTGAGTCTTGCTGCTCAACAAGCTGTATGTCCAGGTCGCCATACTCTGCGGTACAGCATCTATCGATTATGGTTGTATTCTGTCTGTTGATAGCGGATGCAAGTGTACCGATTCCTGAGGAAGCATCGAAACGATGACTTTGCTGCAGCTGGACCAGACAGTCGTCCATGGGCGTGGCCATGGACGATGCCTTGTGGTTTTGACCGGTTATCGCCACCAGGAGTTGTTTGATTTCTTCCGACCAGGCGGGCGTTTTCGGACCACATATATCGGCAAACAGGTTGCCTGCCTCCACTGAAGCCAATTGATCCTTGTCGCCGAAGAGGATTAGTCTGCAGGTAGGCGGAAGGGCATCAAGTACAGCTGCCATAAGGGGGATGTCGATCATCGATGCCTCGTCAATGAGCAGCAGATCCAGGTGGAGCTGATTATGTTTATTATGCCGAAACCTGCCAGAGTGATGATGGTATTTGAGCAGTCTGTGCAGGGTAAGTGCTTCTTCTGGAAAGTTTACCGCAAGATGCTGAGGAAGACTTTTTTTCGCCTGCAGGAGTGATTCCTTCAATCTGGCTGCAGCTTTTCCGGTTGGTGCTGCCAGGCTTATCCGGGTGGAGCCTGGATGCAGAGCTGCCTGTGCGGCCAGTATACGTGCTGCGGTGTATGTTTTGCCTGTGCCTGGTCCTCCTGATACTACAAGCAGGTGCTTGATCAGGCTAAGCGCTACTGCAGCGCACTGCCAGTCAGGGGCTGTATTCGGTTGGGTGGCGGGGAAAAGTGTTTGGATGGTCTGCTGTGCTTTGTTCAGGTCAATCTGGTCAACAAGATGACAGCGCTGCTGCAGATGATGGGTAATGGTATTTTCATACAAGAGATAGCGGTGGAGGTACAGATTGCCATGTCCATCCAGGATCAGTGGTGCTGCTGCCTCTGGTGTACCGACAACTGCAGTGGCCATCAGCGCTGCTTTGATTTTGGCTGGAGTTGTTTGAGGGAAGAGCTTCAACCGATTGATTGATTGGGTTAACTGGTTGAGTGGCAGGCAGACATGCCCTTCGGCAACGGCCTTGCTGGCAAAGGCTGTGGCAAGGGGGAGAACAGTTCGGGTATCCTTGCCACTGAGTCGATGTAAAAAAAGTCCGGCCTGGACATCGATTGCGCGAAAGGTGCCGTTGTGTTGCAGCTGGTACAGGATTTTGTCCATGATCAGGCGATTTTTCCTCGGAAATATTCATCAAGACGATAGATCAGTTCTGGAGCCGGCTTGGTGAAAAAGATACCGTTATTTTGTTGGTAATCAGGGTGCATCCCTCGAAGAAACAGGTAATAGATGCCGCCGAAATGGCTGTCAAAAGTGTACCCTTTGACTCGGCTTGCCAGGAAACGATGCAGAGCAAGGCTGTAAATGAGGTATTGAATGTCGTAGCGGTGTTCGGCCATGGCGAGCTCGAGCATATCTGCAGTGTAGTCGGATGCAGCGGAGCCAAGATAGTTGGATTTATAGTCTGCGATATAAAAACGATTATTGTGGATAAAAACCAGGTCAATAAACCCCTTCATCATACCTTTTATTTCATGAAGCTGGGTAGAAAGTGGTGAAAAATTCCATTGCGACAAGAGGTGATTAAACCCAGCTACATCGACTTGAGCCAGTGGGAACAGGAAAGAAAGTTCGTTAATTTTCTCACTTGCCGTTATCTCTTGCAGAGAGCACGCCTCTGGTAATTGCACAGAGAGAAGGGCTGCGTACCATCTTTCAATGAAAGGCAGCCACTGGTTGTCGATCCCTGCCTGAGTGATTGCATTGGTGATGGTTTCTGTCCAGGTCGAAGGAGAGGCTGTAAAATCGATTTTTTCAAAAATTGTATGGAGACATGTTCCCGCAGTTGCTCCTCGGGGAAAAGAAAAGGCGTCTTGAAATGGTTCCTGTTCGATCGGTATTGGCGGTAACTTGTGACCGGAAGAAGCAGTGCTGAAAGTTGTATTGTCTGCGGTCAGCTGAGAATAACTGGTCATGTGCCATCCGGATTGGATACGGGCCTCAAATGGTGCGACCTGCAGCTGTTCCACGGTCTCATCTGCCGCTAAAATATGATCTGGAAATGAAGGAGGCGATTGCTTTATTGCGATCAGCTTTTCTTGGATATTTAATTGTTCCAACTGCTGCAGTATCGCTTCTTCGCTGAGGAGTGTGCCGCCGGAGTCCGGATGAACAAGGGCTGCAAGAGCAGACGTCTCCATGGAAGATATGGTTCCCCAGCAAAAATAACAGCAGCAGCGTGCCCTGGTCAGTGCCACATACAGCAGTCGCATTGCCTCTGCCTGTTGTTCCTGCTGCGCAAGCTGCTGGTTCTCTTTGCTGCTACTGTCCAGATCAATCACCGCATCAAAAGTGGACCGATCATGAAAAATGAGCGGTCCGGTGCTGTTGGCAGCTCTACCGGACCAGAGAAAGGGTAGAAATACGATGGGGTATTCCAGCCCTTTTGATTTATGAATGGTGACTATCCTTACCAGGTTTTCATCGTTTTCAAGACGGATCTGCTGGTTTTCCGCCTCCTGTTCGGGCTTGTTTATTTGATTGGCAAACCAACGAACCAGGCTCGCTCTGCCGTGATTCCCGGCAGGTGATTGCTGGAGCAGTTCCATGAGGTGTAGATAATTGGTTAACTTTCGATCACCGCCATGCAGCGCACTCAGCCGGTGTACCACTTTCTCGGTGGCAAATAATTGCTGCAGCATGGGCATCACTCCCTGATCCTGCCAGAGTTGCGTATACTGCTGGAGTCGATTGAGGTACTGATCCCATTGATCGGGATGAGTGCGCAGTGCAGCAAGAGTGTTACCGTCACATCCGAAACAATCTGAAGCAAGGGCCGCACATATGGTTCCGGTATCGGTCAGGTCAAGCAGGGCAGTCAGGAGTGTGTAGAGCTGGCCAGCCTCTGCTGTGGAAAAAACAGACTCACGACTGTAATAGACACTGGTTATGCCTCGCCGATTGAGTGCCTGCTGCATTAGTTTTGCTTCGTTATGTGTTCGTACCAAGACAGCTATGTCGCCCGCTGTTAACGGGGTGGTTTCAATACATGCGCGTCCTCTGCCTGCAGCCTCCAGTAGCTGGAGTATTTCGTCGGCACAGTAGGCTGCTGAAGCTTGTGCTGCCGTTTCTTTGTTGATGGATTTGCTGCGTGAGCTGGTAATCAGATACTGGCTGGAGAGTATGAGTGCTGTCAGGGGAAGTGCTGGTTTCCCGTTGAGGAGAAGCGATTGCTCTTTCGCATTCGGTGCCGGACTGACAGGATGAAAAGATATATCGGGTTCAAAAAGAAAACTGTCTGGTTGTTGAAACAACGTATTAACCGCTCGTATCATGGATGCTGAGGAACGATAGTTCACTCCCATTGTATAACGGCAATCAGGGGGTGTTTGCCGCCGGGCATGGATATAGGTAAAAATATCTGCTCCACGGAAAGAATAGATAGCCTGCTTCGGATCACCGATCATAAACAGAGAACCTGGTGCATCGCCCTGGTAAATATGGCTGAAAATGCTGTACTGGAGAGGATCCGTGTCTTGAAATTCATCGACAAGTGCCACTGGAAAAATCTGCGCAATCCGTGCGGCGAGCAAGGGGCCTGAAACCGACTTTTCCAGAGCCCTGGCGAGATAGGTTAGTAAATCATCAAAGAAAAGCCAGGATTGCTCAGCCTTTCGAGATGCAAGTTCGGTGAAGAGATATGCCCGGGCCTTTTGGATGATTGCGATCCTGAGGCTGTGTATATATTGGTGATGGATGAGATAAAATTCTTCAAACGTGCTGAAAAAAAGGTGTGCAGGAGGGCTTTCACATTTTTTCTTGATATGTTGTGTAATGCTAGCCTGCTGTAACAGGGCAAGATGTTTTGGCAAGTGGTAGGGAAGGATTTGGTTTTGAGCCAGTTCCTCCATGGTCTCCATGATTTCCACGACCTTGTCATGGCGATAGGTCTTTTCGCTGCGTTTCAGGCAGGGATCCTGCTCCAGGATGAGGCTAACCTCTTCCTGACTTGAAGACCACAGACGACAAAGAGTCTTCCACAGGGTTTGGCTGTCAGCTGCCAGCGCAGTCAGTTCTGCGTCTGTTACTTGCGGTATGACCACTGCCTGGGGGAGGGACAATGAATTTTTCAGCTCTGCCAGCAATTCTCCGGGACTGGACCAGTTTTGATTGACCCAGTCGGCCATTTCCCTGGTTGCGCTATAAAATTGGTTCCTCCAGAAATCTTCCATAATCTGGAGTTGAACAGGCTGTTCTGTTTCAAGGAACTCTGGGGAGAATGGTGCTCCTGTCTCAAAGGCGTTGTCCAGCAGGATGCGCTGGCAGAAACTGTGAATGGTGAATATGGCTGCCTCGTCCATTCTGACCAGCGCGTCACGTAGTCTTTGTGATGCTGTATCATGTCGAAAATTCTTGAGAAATACGGCAGTTTGTTGATCTTGCAGTCTGCCATGGGTGAAATAATCCAGGGCATCCCTGAGCCGGGAGCGGATCCGGGTACGTAATTCATCGGTTGCTGCACGGGTAAAGGTCACCACCAATATTTCATCTACAGACATCCCCTGCTCAACAATAAGGCGCAGGTAAAGCAACGTCAGGGTGAAGGTCTTGCCTGTTCCGGCACTGGCTTCCAGCAGGCGGATGCCGGAGAGCGGCATGCGGTAGGGGTCAAGTGGCTGCATCATCTGGCTCAATATGTTCCAGCAGCGGCATAAACAGTTCGCTGAGTTGGATAAATTCATGGTCTAGCGGATCAATACTCTCTGTACCGAACACCAATTGATAGGCAGGATGTTCACGCTCACCCCGGACCCAATAGTTTCCCTGCCATTTTTGGAGAGCATCTTTCGTTTGTTTGCCTGGCTTTGCCTTTGCCGCGGCTAAACTTGATTCCGGGAAGAAGTGAAGCGGTCGGGTTGCTCCTGCAAAAAAGAGGGTAAGGAGCTGGTGGAGGTGCTGTTGCGGATCTGCAACCGGCATAAAAACCATCGTCTGCTCCTTGGAACAATGGACGGAGCGTGGTGGAACCCCTGGTGGCGCAGCCAGGTTAAGGAGTAGGTGATTAATCCACATCTCTAAAAGGGTTGCACTTTTCACATGCGCACTACGCCAGGTAACCCTTCCTGTACCGTACAGATTGTGCAACCACCCTTTCAGCTGCCACGGGCCAATCGACGCGTCAATTTCGATCGGAGTACACTGCTCAAGGGTTAGGTCGCCTATTTTTGTGGCCAGCAGAGAAGAGCTCTGTCGCATTTCATCCATGAGGGTAATCCCGAATCCTGCCTGGGGAAGGATGCCGGATGTATGCAGGCGATGTTCAATGGCATCTATTTGCTGGTTGCTGATAAGTGATTGTACCGTCTCCTGCCGCAGGAAAAATTGCTCAAGAGCGTCCAGGGAAAATGGTTCTGCCTCCTCCAGGCTGACTAAACTCCCTTCTGGGCGAATTCCCAACTGGTTTTCAAGGAAAAAGCGGACCGGGTGTTTCCAGAAAGTGATAAGCTCCTGGGCTTCAACCGTGTGCTTAACTGAGTCGGAAGCGAACTTGAGCTCCTTCACAAAGGGGCCGGCAGGCTTTTTACGAACAGAAGGGAGCCATTCAGGCGCGTAACTGGAGAGTAGGTTTTTTACCTGGGCAAAGGATTTAGGGCTAAAAGGTTGCAACGGGTGGACAGTGGTTACCTGTTGGCTTGGCGGTGTTGGCTCTTGAGGAAAAGAGCTGTCCAGATAATCCAGTAGCTCACAGACAACCGCTGAGGGAGGAGATTCCGCATTGTCCCGCTGGTCTCTCCCGGTCCATGAAATATAAAGCGTATTTTCGGCAGAGAGTAGTATTTCCAGGAACAAATAGCGATCATCTTTCCGCCGATCCCGGTCCCCCAGTCTTGGTTCTGTGACGGTAAGGTCAAAGGAGAATGTCTGCTGTACACGGGGAAAGGCAGCGTCATTCATCCCCAAGAGACAGATGACTGGAAATGGTACAGCCCGCATGGGAACCATGTTGCAGAAAGTGACTCTCCCGGTGAGGAAGACCCGGCCGGATGCCGGCTGTTGCAGTTGCCTGTTAAAATGGAGCATGACAATGTCAGGATCAAGCAGGCTATCCAGTGCGGCATTGTGAGTATCTTGACTAAATTGAAGAATGGCTTCTGATACGATGGTAAAACCGACCGGGTCACGTTCCTGGTCAAAAAAAGTGTGAAGTAGCTCTAGCAGGAGCTGGGACCATTGTTCTGCGTTTCCGGCTCTATGTAATCTGGGGAGCCAGTTCTGCAGTTGAGAGATAAAAGATGCAAACCCGCCCAGCAGTTCGGCATAGCTTTCACTCATGGTTGGGTAGGGGTATAATCCTTGAAAATGTGCATCATCGCCAACCATGAAGTACCCAAGCAGGAGTTTTTGCAGACCGAATTGCCAACTGTTTTCATCAAAAGCAGCGCCTTCAAAGCTGCATCGGTGTTGGTGGTCAATCCCCCATCGTATTCGGACTTCGTCGACCCATTGTCGTATTTTCGGCAGGTCGGTTCGTTGTAATGCAAAACGTGCCAGCAGCGGATCCGTCTCCAGTAAAGCCATGACCTCCGGTGCTGTGCATCGCCCCTTGAACAGGGCAAGGAGGTCTAAAAAAGCTTGAACGGTGACCGCTTCTTTACTCAGCGGGCTGTCAGCAATGGAGAAGGGGATGCGCCTATCAGGAGCAGCGCTGTTAAACACTCCGCGTATGGCATCGGCATATTTTTCAATATCAGGCGCTGTAACGAGAATATCGCTTGCTGTAAGTTCAGGGTTGTCTTGAAAGAGATCAAGAAGACGGTTGTGGAGTACCTGGACCTCCCTTAACGGCGAGTGGCAGATGTGAAACTGAAGAGAGTGGTCGTGGTTGAAGGGGTGCAACTGTTGATAAAGAGGATCCGTGCCGTCTTCAAGAGTAAGTAATTGGTTCTGGACGGTGCCAAGTATGGACGGTTCGGCGTTTTTACAGTATTTATCAGTTACATCAATATCATACTCCAGTAAGTGTTGCAGGAAATCACGGCCCACCGCCCCCCATGAAGAAAGCAGAGGGTTACCGGTTGTGATATATAGATCTTGCTGCTCCTGGAGGGGGTGGCCGCGTTTTTTATTCTGTCGAGCCTGTTCTTTCTCTGATTGCAGGTCTCCCCAGTATTCCTGGCAGGGACTGAGGTGAAAAAGATGGATTTCAGAGCATGTACTCATTTGCACCAGGAGCTCAAGGTAGACCGGCGGCAGGGAGTTTAAGCCGAACAGAAAGCAGCGGCGGGGGAGATCCGGGGGACAGAAAGATTTTTTCCCGTGCTGGGAGAGAAAGGTGGTGAAAAGCTCGGCCTTGTGAACGACACCCTGGCTTACATGCCGCCACAGCTCAGCTTGCCAGGATTGATCATTGTCCTGATCCCATTGTGAAATAATATCAGGACGGTAAACCTGGTATTTATCAAAAATATCACTTATGGCTTCAGCCAGCTGATAACATTTGATCGCCTGGGTGTTACCTTGGATATATTGGTGTACTTCCTTGAATTGGTCTTGGGTGGCCAGTTGAGGTAGTGCGTCAAAGATACGCCATAAAAGTACCGGTTGCTCAAAGCCTGACAGATCTGCAGTCGTTCCGGTAAATGTGTTGAGCATGTCGCCCAGGAAACGACCGGGAAGCGGAAATTCAAGATGAGCTGCGATGCCGTTGATTGCAGCGAGTTGTAGCGAAATCCATTGTGCCATTCCATGGTGCTGAACAACAATGATATCAGTATCCAGAGGAGAAGAGGGGTTGGATGAGAGGATATCGCTCAATTGCCGGACTAGTGTTTTCAGCTTGTTGGATTGGTATAGAAACAAGAGGGTTTCACCTGTAAAAATGATCCCGATTATGCCGAAGGGATAAAAATAATGTTTTGTATGTGAACGAGTGTGATGGGCTTTTAGATATCCATCAATAGTTCAGTCCTATGATAATCGGGCAAATAAATTTTGGAAATAGATATCATTTTGCTATAATTTTAATAACTCACGATGTACCCCTGATTTCTCGTGGACATTGTATTAATTGACTCAATTGTACACAATTTCTTCATATTGGAACGGCAAAGCTGCAGAATGTTCACCTTTAATCCGTTAATTCTGCTTCATGTTCTGAGTTTTTGGTAATAAATATAGACTATTAACGGATTTTATGCTTGGCTATTTACAGCCGGAAAACTTGAATCCGGTGTCGCCTTAACTGATGAGAAATATGAGCTAGTGCTATTCATTAACAGCTAATTTACATGCGCCGATTTCCTTACTCATATGTGCTGCTTTCCCTGGCAGCGACCCTTACTTTGGCAGGATTGTTTTACCTACCATATCTTTCCGTGAGGAACAAAACGATAAAAACCTTCCATGAACAGCAAACCTTGTTGCTGGACCAGGCCGTTAAAGGTGTTCAAGGGTATTTTTCCACTTACCAACATGCACTTGAGTACCTGGCCGAGCAAGACTCTATTCTTGAACTGGATAGCAGCGGAAAATTATTGATGGAAGATTTTTATGCTATTCATAAGTCACGGCTTTTGGCAGTCTTTCGTAGTGATGAAAATGGGGACGTTGTCTTTGCTACCACGGGAAGGGAGAACAGCCCATGGAGTGGGATAGATAAGCAGGTTCTGAAACAGGTTCTGTTGGAGAAAGCTCTGGCTGTCAGTGAACCGATTGATGCTCATCAGAAAGAATGCTGTGTCGTCATGACGCAACCTGTTTTTAGAGCGGATATGTATTTTGGGAATATTTCCTTTCTCATTTCTTTTAAAGAGGTCGCCAAAAGATACATTGATCCGGTGAAGCTTGATCGTGCGGCTTATGTCATGCTGTTTAGCCGCAATGGTATAACACTCCATGCTCCACAACCGGAATTAGTCGGTACGCCGATAAACAGCTATCGTCATAATGAACTACAGCAGCTGCACGCAAAGATGGAAGGGGGGCAGAAAGGCTTTTTTACCTTGACCGAGGATTTTATTGTCACCGAGCAGAGGCGCGATCTTCACCGCCACGGAGTGTATCTGCCGGTGAATTTACCGGGTGGTAATTTTTGGTCTATTTTGATTGTCGCGCCGGAAAATGAAGTCCTGTATACAATGGCTGCCTTTCGCAAACAATGGTTGATCGTGACCGTCATTACAACCATAGCCGTCGGTTGTCTCAGCATGGGCTTGACCCTGGTAATAGCCGGAAGAAGGGAGGAAAAAAAACAAAGGGAGGTCGAAGAGCAGTTGGTGATTTTGCTTGATCATGCTCCCATGGGCGTTTTACTTGTTAATGGGAAGGGTACGGTAACGTATGCCAACAAAGCAGCATCCCACATGATAGAAGTCGATTCCCGGCAAACACTCTACAATGCTCCTTTTTTAGAGTTCATTCATCAGGATGATCAGGGAAAGATCGCTGATAAATTGAGGAACCGACAGCCTGGAAATGCCGGGGAAATCGCTTCTGTCACCGTCACGACTACTGGAAAAACCAATCGTGATGCCAAGGTTTCAATAACTCCTTTTACTCTGGGCAGTGAACGGTGCGCTATTGTTATCCTTCAGGATATAACTGAGGAGCTCAAAGTAGAGGAAACACAGCGTCGCCTGGCAACAGCTGTTGAACAGGTCAGTGAGATAGTGATGATCACCGACACTGAAGGCATTATTGAGTATGTCAATGGGGCTTTTGGGAAAATGACCGGTTACAGCCGGGAAGAGGCTTTGGGAAGTGAATACTTTCTGATGTGTTCCAGTGACAATGACAAACATCTGTTTGAGCATATTGGGGAAGTTGTCAGCAGGGGGGAAACATGGCGGGGAAGGATCATCAATAAAAGGAAGAACAGTACAGTCTTTATTGTTGCTTCGTCTGTCTCACCGGTTCGTAATCATGTAGGGCGAGTCACTCACTGGGTAACTGTACAGCGCGATATTACCAACGAGGTCGAAATTGAATCCCGTCTCCGGCAAGCACAGAAAATGGAAGCAATCGGCACCTTTGCCGGTGGGATTGCCCATGATTTTAATAATATCCTGGGTGCTATAATCGGCTTTACCGACATGGCACTCTTGCAAAGTGAAAAAAGTTCCGAGCTCTATGATCACCTGGTCCATATTCGTCAGGGAGGGAAACGGGCTGCCGATCTTGTGCACCAGATCCTTACTTTCAGTAGACAGTCAACCATGGAAAAGATAGCTGTCACCGTTGCTCCGGTGATCAAGGAGAGTCTACGTCTTATCCGTGCCTCCATTCCATCAACCATTGCTATTGAAAGACATATCCTTGATCAGGACAGCAAGGTCATGGCGGCACCTGTCCAGCTGCAACAAATCATGATGAATCTATGTAGTAACGCTTTTTACTCTATGCGGGAAAAGGGGGGGACATTGACGATTATTCTGGAACAGGCCTCAAGCGACAAGTGTGGTGATCTTGACGTCGGTTTCGGCGATACCTGTCTCTGTCTGACTGTCCAGGACACTGGGGTTGGGATGGAGGACGCAACATTACAGCGCATTTTTAATCCGTTCTTCACAACAAAGGAACCTGGTGAAGGCACTGGAATGGGATTGAGCGTTGTACTTGGTATTGTCCAGGACCTGGGAGGCGATGTCCAGGTAGAGTCAGTTGTTGATAAAGGGACGACTTTCAGTATCTACTTGCCGCTTGCAGGCCAAAGCGGAAGTGGGGAGCTGTTGATCAGTGAAGCACCTTTGCCGAGCGGTACCGAGCATGTTCTTGTTATTGATGACGAGAAAGATATCAGGGAAACCTTCAAGATGATACTTAATCATTTTGGATATAGCGTCACTACAACCAGCAATCCTAAAGAAGTTCTGTCCCTGTTGCAGGATAAAGATTGCAGCGTAGATTTGGTCATCACTGATCATACAATGCCGGTGATGACAGGACTTGAATTAACTGAAAAGATAGCAGAAATAAGACCTGAGCTGCCAGTGATTCTCTGTACAGGTTATTCTGATAAATTAAACTTAGATGCTGCCATAGGTGCGGGGGCATGCGCCCTTATGATGAAGCCCGTGGATCTTCAGGAACTTGCATCTTCGGTTCGCTCCGCACTGGAGAGTTCTGTCTCCTCTTGAGCAACAGGTCACCTTCTGGACAAACAGGGACAAGGGAAGACAGGGGGCTTTGTCTCTCTGTGTCTACTTGGTGTAACCCCAAGTTTTTAAACGATTATAGGCGTATTGTGCTTTTTCCCCCTGTTTGATGCGCTGGATATATCCCATGTAGTATTTGGCCGCGTCCTGTCTGGATCCCATACCCTCCTTTGCCACCCCTTGAAAAAAAGTTATCTCCGGATTGCCCGGCAGAAGATTGTCAAACGTCGAGAGATGGTGATACGCTTGGTCATAACGTTGGTTGACTATTTCACTGACCCCGATAATCAGATGAGCTTGTGCTTCCTGTGGATATATCTGTGCTGCCCTCTGCGAATAGTGTGCCGCTTTTTTGGTGTTTTTAAGAGCAAATTGACATTTACCCATCATAACTAAAGCTGCGTAGTCATCGGGCACTTGTTGCAGTACCTTCTGCAGTTTCTGTTCCGCAGAATCGTATTTTCCTTTGGCCATGTCGGTGGCCCCTTTCTGCATAAGAGATATGGCCGCCTTGTTTTTGCGTAAAGAGGCGGTCATGTCCATGAATCGTTCTCTATGCACAGGGGCAGCGTGTAGTTGACTATATTTTTCTTCTGCAGCCTTCTTGGCCCATGCAAGGCGTTCGTCACTCATGGGATGAGTACTGAACATGACCTCGACCGCACTTGGCTTGTGCTTGTTGTTTTGTAAGAGTATCTCCATCAGGCCAATCATGCCGGAAGGGTTATATCCGGTTCTGGTCATATATTCCATTCCAAGGGCATCGGCTTCTCGTTCATTATCCCTGCTGTAATGGGCAAGGAGAGCTCCTGCCCCAAGCTGACCAAAGCTTTGCACAAGATCGGCAGCACCTCCATACCCAGCAGCACTGGTAGCCACTGACGCACCGGTGAGCAATAGAGAGGCAAGCATCCCCTTTCCCGACTGTTCAGCAGTGTGCCTGGCGCAGACATGACCGATCTCATGACCAAGAAGGGCTGCCAGTTCAGCTTCATTTTCCAGTTCGACCAGGATGCCGCGGGTAACGGCAATGGAACCGCCGGGAAAGGCATAAGCATTAATATAGGAAGCGTTGACGCCGCGAAAGGTAAACGGCATGTGTGGCCGATGTGACCTGCTCGCAAGTTCCTGCCCAATGCGGGTGATGTACTGGTTGAGCTGCTGGTCTTGCAGGGGGCCGTAGTCTGTGGAAAATTGAAGGGGAGATTGTTTTTTGTCCAGGCTGATCTCTTCGCTTTCACTCATGATCATAAACTGATTTTTTCCTGTGACAGGATCGACAGCACATCCCGAAAGCAGAGGCAGTGAAAGATAAGAGGCTGTACCTGTGCCGAGGAAACGGAGGAGTTGTCGTCGTGTTAGTATTTTTTTTGCAATGGACATAATCTTTTCTCCAGCGGTTAAGGAATCAGCGGAGGTTTTTTTTTACCATCTTATTTCCTGAATCAGGGTGAAAACCGCGTTATATATGCGTGAATCATTTGAAGCGCGAGGCCCTGCAACATTCAGTGTCCGGATGTGGTTGTCCTGCAGCCATCGTTCAACGGCAAGGACCGATTTATTGCCGGGGAAGAGGTCAAAATCGATATGCAGGCAGGGACGATGATGTTTGATGGTAAGAGCTTCGGTGAGAGCAGACCCTCCACTGAGGGGCCCAAAAGAGCATATCAGGGTTCCATCGCTGTCTATGACATTTTTTTCGGTTCGCACGCGGTATTGACCGGTACTGAGCTCTTTGAGATTGTATTTGGAAGGGAGGGGGCCGTTTTCCGTTTTTCGGCCCTTGGGGAGCCAGCCTCCATGTTCAACGCCTCGGGAAATGGCTGCATCAAGGGCTGCCAGATCGGCACCCGATTGTCCACCGGAAACAATTCTCATCAGCAAACCTTTTTGAACCGGCGTGCTGCAGCTGTACAGATCGGGCAGGCTTCGGGTAGTTTGGCAGAGGCTATAAAACCACAAAAATCACAGATAAAGAAGGTGTCTGGAAGTTGTCTCTCTTCCTGGGCACGCTTTGCGAGCTGCAGGTTAATTTGAGTGATCCGCAATGCATGGTCGCAACCGGTCGCAACCGCCTTGTTGTTTGCTTCTACTGCCAGTTGATGGCACCTTTCATATTTTGTCAAGAATCCAGGTAGTTCCTCATCTATAACCAGAGAAAGATTTTCATCACTGTGGCTGATAAAGCCTCGGACCTGAAGCAGGATTCTACGGGCCTGTGCCCTGTGAGACAGAGTAAGAGCTTTATACATCTGGGCCAGTTCCGGTCTTTGATCCTTTTCAGCCCTTATTGTATAAACTTCCAGCCGGGTTGCTTCTTTTATTAGCTGGGCATAAAGATTGAGGAGTTGTTCTTCCATATTTTTAATGAATGTGCGCAGATTTGTAGAGTTACTGGAGTAGTGAGGCCCAGGCTGTCGGTACTCTTCTCTAGTGAGCCAGGGAAAAAAATATTTTGCAGACTCTATGATGTGATACAATACTTAGGAAGTATACAGTATCGTGCAGAGGAGAGGCATTGAAATGTATGAGTCGGTTGATGCTGCCTCCTTTGCTTACATCCAACCTATTATAACGGGAGGAGTGTTTGTCCGTCAACCGGGAAACACTGTCGTGAGTCATGCATGAAGCGATGTTCTATACTCAAGGAAAATCCGATACAGTTACCTGCTCGCTTTGCTGTCATCGCTGTACCATTCAACCAGGACATAGAGGTCTTTGCGGGGTAAGGGAAAATAGGGAAGGACGACTGTTCAGTCTTGTGTATGGTTTATTGGTGGCTGAGCATATTGACCCAATAGAAAAAAAGCCTTTGTTTCATTTTTTACCCGGTAGCCGCACCTATTCCATTTCCACGGTGGGATGCAATTTTCGTTGTCTTCATTGTCAGAATTTCGAAATCTCTCAGTACCCTCATATGCACGACCAGGAAATTATCGGTAAGCAAACCACGCCTGAGGAGGTGGTTGCCTTAGCCGAGCAAAAGGGATGCACAAGTATTAGCTATACCTATGTGGAACCTACTGTCTTCTTTGAATATAGTAGGCGGTGTGCTGAACTCGCCAGGCAGAAAAAAATTTGTAACGTCTATGTCAGCAATGGGTATATGACCCCTGAGGCTGCCAGAGATATTGCTCCGTTCCTTGATGCTATAAATATTGATATTAAAGCATTTACTGATTCTTTTTATAAAAAAGTATGCAAGGCACGTTTACAGCCGGTTCTTGATAATGTTCTTCTTTTCCATGAACTTGGTGTGTGGGTGGAGGTGACGACCCTGATTATTCCAGGATTAAATGATTCGGACGAGGAGTTAAAGGAAATTGCCGCCTTCATTTATCAAATCGACCCAGCTTTACCATGGCATGTGAGTGCTTTTTACCCTACCTACAAAATGATGGACAGACCTCGCACTTCTCCGGAACTGTTGCGTAAGGCGTATCGTATCGGAAAAGAAGCCGGGCTTCACCATGTTTATCAGGGTAATATTCCGGGAGAAGGTGAAGATACTTTTTGTCCGGAGTGTGGAGCAAAGATAATCGAGAGAAATGGTTTTTTGTTGCAAAAGAAGCAATTAATTGATGGGAAATGTGAAGCGTGTCAGGCTGAAATAAGAGGCGTTTGGAGGTAACTTATTGCAATTGCATGTTTTTTTAAATATTCTTCTTGACTTTTTTCAAAGGTTGCATTTTACTGGCTTGAATTATTTGGTTAAATAATTCGTATCGTTATGGAATCATAACATAAAGTCATTAGAGCAAACCTGAGGGAATGAGAGCGACATTTTTTAGCGAAAAGACTTCTTCAAGAAGACAGTTGATGAAAAAAACAGTTAAGCTGGGCCTTGCGTTGGCAGCTGGAACTAATCCTGTAGTGGCTGGAGCAAAAAGGCTCGAGAAGAAGACGCTCTCTTTTTATCATACCCATACCAGGCAGTCCCTTGGTGTCACTTATTTCCATCATGGAATGTACGATCCTGTTGCTCTTGGTCAGATAAACCATTATCTTCGCGATTTTCGTACTGGTGA
Organism: Desulfogranum marinum; assembly: GCF_016918565.1. Taxonomy (GTDB): domain Bacteria; phylum Desulfobacterota; class Desulfobulbia; order Desulfobulbales; family Desulfobulbaceae; genus Desulfogranum; species Desulfogranum marinum. The sequence goes on along the minus strand of NZ_JAFFQD010000007.1, from coordinate 47,898 downwards.
AGTGCATACCATTGATAGAAGACTGCTGGACGTGTTGTGGGATATACAGCAGGATATGGGGTATAAGGGGACGTTTGAGGTCATCTCCGGGTTTCGCTCCCCTGTAACCAACAAGAAGTTGAGGCAAAACAGTTCCGGCGTTGCCAAAAGAAGCCTGCATATGGAAGGGCGGGCAATAGATATTCGATTTTCAGAGGCTCCGACACGTTATGTTCAACAATGCGCCATTGCCATGCAATGTGGTGGTGTCGGCTATTATCCTAAGTCAGATTTCGTCCATATCGATACCGGTCGTTTCAGGACCTGGTAAAATCCTTTTTACAGGATATAACAGTTTTTGCCTGATCAACTAAAAAGGGGGACGTGTGTTCCTCCACCCCTTCTCGTTTTTTCTCAAGTGTAAAAAAACAATACCAGACAACGTATTTAACCCGGATTTCTCATCAGTGAAGTTTTTCGCAGATCGAGGCGCAGGACACGCAGCAGGTAAGGACACGCAGCAGGAAGCGTAGACTCCGATAGTAAGCTACCGCAAATGGCCTGCAACAAAGAGTCTGCGGAAAAATCCGCTGACCCGGAGGGTGAGTTTTTTGATTATCGACGAAAAAACAGTCTGTTTTTTTAGCGCTACCGTATTTTCTATAAATATCAAAAATTTAAGTCGAAAATCAAAAAACTCATAAGAAATTCGGGTTAGGAATTGTTTGCCTTGGCAGTAGGCAGCGCCTTATGCAGGACAATATAGCCTGCCGCCGCCGCAAGAATAGATGCTATGAAGATAGCGATTTTTGCATCGGCAATGATTGTCTCATCAACAAAGGCCAATTCACTGATAAAAATGGACATGGTAAAGCCAATTCCGCTGAGGAGCGAGGCCCCCCAGAGTTGGGTCCACGTAATACCTCCGGAAAGTTCAGCCAAGCCGCTTTTGATTACCAGAAAGCTGAAACCGAAAATACCTATCTGTTTCCCGAGGATTAAACCGAGGATAATGCCAAGACTGACAGAGCTTGGAAAGCCCTGGAATGTTTCTACATCAATGGTAACCCCTGCTGCAAAGAGAGCAAAAAGAGGGAGAATTAAAAATGCCTGCACATTATGCAGGTTTTGTTCCAGGTAGATACCTGCCGGGATCATGTCTTCGGCCGCCAGATAGATCTGATTGATGGCTTGGAGTTGCTGCTTGTCATCCACCATACTCGCTCGAGTGAGTTTCGTTGTCTCCAGTTTCGCAATGCGCTTTTTTATTACATCATAAAAATGCTGCGGATCAATGCTGGCTTTTACCGGATAGGCCATGGCAATCATGACGCCGGCGATGGTAGCATGGATTCCAGAGAGAAATACACAGAGCCATATGGAGATAATCAGGAGTAAATGGATCCCAGGTCTTCTCACCCCCATGCGAATGGTGTAGGAGAGCAGGAACAAAAGCGCTATTGCCAAGACCAGGGCGGCGATGGAAATGGAATCAGTATAAAAAAAGGCAATAACCAGCACAGCCATCAAGTCATCCACAATGGCCAGGGCGGTCAGGAAGACCTTGAGGCTTATAGGGACACGATTGCCGAATAGAGCGAGTACACCCAGTGCAAAGGCAATATCGGTTGCCATGGGAATCCCCCATCCAGCAGAGGTGGGACCGCTTTGGTTGAATGCGTAGTAGAGCAGAGCCGGCAAGACCGCACCGCCACAGGCTGCTGCCACCGGTAATATGGCCTTGCGAAAGGAAGAAAGTTCCCCGATGAGTACTTCTCTTTTTATCTCTAATCCCACGACAAAGAAAAAGATAGCCATCAGTCCATCCTTGATCCAATGATCGAGGGTCAGATGGTACTGCTTACCGGCAAAATGGGTGCCTATATCCAGGTGGCTAAGGGTGTGGTAGACCTCTGCCCAAGGCGAATTTGCCCATCCCACCGCAATGATGGTCGCCAGGAGCAGCGCGATGGAACCTGAAGATTGGGAATGAAGGAATCTGTCAAACAACGTTTGTGAAGGGGTAATTTCCTGCGGCATTATCTCTTCCTTGGTGAATGTACGGGCTAGCGGCGAATTTCGATAGTATGTTGTAAATGGCAAGTATAGTTTGCTTTGTTGTTGAAAACAAGGGGCATATTTGTTTGGACGGCAGGCAGGATTGAAGCGGGATGGGCTGGATGATGCAGGAAAGAACTGATCAAGCAGAGAAGAAAAAGTGCCTATCCTCAGTTTTGATCTAGTATACTCTTTTTAAGACAGTTACAGTTCGGGTTAGATTGACAGCTTTTATATTTTAGCTGAATAGTACCCAAGATATTGAGTAGTTATGCCATTGAGTGAGGAGTCAGGCTCTTTTCAATCCATGCAAATGTACGGCTTGCCTATGAAGAACGGAGAAAAAAGACAGCTTGTTTTTGCTGAAATTAAAAAACTGATCAAAGAACTTCATCCGGAGCTCCATGTCCAGCCCCACGTGTCGTTGGATAGTTTGCTTGATAAGGATCTGGGGTTAGACAGTCTCGGCAGGATAGAACTGTTGGTTAGGTTGGAGAAAAAACTGGAAGTACACCTTGCAGAGAGAGTGTTGACGACCGCTGAGACTCCCAGGGATATCCTTCGTGCGCTGGAGAAAAGCAGAGGAGCGAGGACACAAAGAGCGCCTGACGAGCGGGTTGTTACTGAACCGGTGGCTGATGTGGATCTCACACGCTATGAACCGCTCACTTTAAATGAAGTAATAACCCATCACGCAGAGTTCCTTTCCGACACCGTCCATATTACCCTTGATGATTTTAATAATGGCGAAAAAAATATAAGTTTTGCTGAATTATACAAGGGTGCCCAAGAAGTAGCAGGTGGGCTTCAGCAATATGGTTTGGAGCAGGGCGATACGGTTGCAATTATGCTGCCGACAAGTACTGCGTACTTTTATAGTTTTATGGCGGTATTGCTCATTGGTTGTGTCCCGGTTCCTCTTTATCCACCAACCAGGCCGTCGCAGATAGAGGAGCATCTTCGTCGGCACACAAAAATATTGGACAATGCCCAGGCAAGAGTGCTGATAACCATTGATCAGGTTCGCTTGATAGGCAGGCTGCTTCAGACTCAGATCGACTCTCTACGGGCAGTCGTCACTGTCGAAGACCTTTGCGAAAACAGGCAATCTTTTGTCCCTATCCCTTGTCACGAAGGGGATATAGCGTTTCTCCAATATACCTCGGGGAGTACTGGCGACCCAAAGGGCGTTATTCTGACCCATGCCAATCTGCTGGCCAATATTCGGGCCATGGGGCAGGTGACCAAGGCCGGGTCAAAGGACGTCTTTGTTTCCTGGTTGCCATTGTATCATGATATGGGGTTGATTGGAGCCTGGCTGGGGAGCCTCTATTTTGGATGCAGGCTGGTGGTAATGCCGCCTCTTTCTTTTCTAGCTCGACCCGAGCGATGGCTCTGGGCTATCCATAAATATCGAGGCACTCTTTCCGCTTCTCCCAATTTCGGCTACGAAGTCTGTTGTCGTCGCATAGACGATGCTGCGTTGGAAGGGCTGGACTTGAGTTCCTGGCGACTTGCCTTTAATGGTGCAGAATCGATTAGCAGTCAGACCATCACTCGTTTTATCAATCGTTTTACAGCATATGGATTTCGCAAAGAATGTTATGCGCCGGTTTACGGTCTGGCTGAATCCTCGGTGGGGTTGGCCTTTCCGCCTCTTAACAGGGGGCCCTTGGTGGACGTTATCAAGCGTGACCTTTTTTTACGTACAGGACAAGCGACACCGACAGGAGAACAGGAGAGCTCGCTTGAGTTTGTTGCATGTGGTCAGCCTTTACCTGGGCATCAGGTAAGAATTGTTGATTCGGACGGCCGAGAGCTCCCTGACCGGCAGCAGGGAAGACTTCACTTTAAAGGGCCTTCTGCAACAAGCGGCTACCTGCGTAATCCTAAACAGACCAAAGAGCTTTTTGTTGATGAGTGGCTTGATTCAGGCGATCTTGCCTATATTGCTGATGGCGATGTGTATATTACCAGCCGGGTCAAAGACATTATCATTCGAGGCGGTAGGAATGTATATCCCCATGAGTACGAAGAGGCCGTGGGAGATATTGATGGTATTCGAAAGGGGTGTGTTGCCGTTTTTGGCAGTCACGACAGGCAAGACGGCACTGAAAAGGTGGTGGTTCTTGCTGAATCCAGGGTAGTTGCTCCAGATAGACAGGCCGCATTGCGAGAGAAAATCACCAGTATCGGGGTAAACTTGCTCGGTATGCCTCCCGATGATGTCATAATTGCCTCGCCAGGCTCTGTGCTCAAAACATCCAGCGGAAAAGTGCGCCGTGCAGCCACCAGGGAGTTATATGAAAAAGGGATTATCGGCCAAAAACAACGACCTGTATGGTTGCAAATTATACATATGTCGCTGGTGAGTGTGCTGCCGGTTCTCCGGCAGTTGTACCGCAAGGTCGGCAGCTATGGGTATGCAGCATACTGCTGGCTGCTTTTAGCAGTGCTGGTGGTGCCTCTTACTGCAGGTCTTTCAATGATCAGATCTGCCGACAAAAGCTGGCTTCTTGCCCATCGGTGTGCCCGTCTGCTTGCCTGGTTAAGTGGAACGAGAATCGATATCAAGGGGAGGGCGCATATCGAAAAGCAGGAGCATGTACTGCTGGTTGCCAATCACATGAGTTACATGGATGCCTTGATCCTGACAGCCTCAATGCCGGTGAGGTGCAGTTTTGTCGCGAAAGCTGAGTTGGGGGAAAACAGATGGCTGCGAAGACCACTCACCAATTTGGGAACTATTTTTGTAAAGAGGTTTGATGCGGAACAGGGCAAAGAGGATTCGAAGAGGATTTCTCAGCAGGTTGGGAGTGGTCAGCGGATTTTGTTTTTTGCTGAAGGTACGTTGCAGCGCATGTCCGGTCTGCTTCCCTTTCAGATGGGCGTCTTTGTGGCTGCAGTGGAAAATAAAACAGGTATTGTTCCGATTACCATTCGCGGAACGCGCAATAAACTACGCTGCGACTCCTGGTTCCCACGCCGTGGGCCGGTACGAGTGATCTTTTCTCCAAAGATCATGCCCACGGGCGATGATTGGCAGGCTGCGCTTAGCTTGCGCAACGCTGTTCGAGGAAAAATTTTAAGCCAGGTCGGTGAACCTGATCTGGCAGGTGAGTTTAGTTCATTGGCGCAAATGGATATTGCAAGGCCGGAAAAGGAATAAAGGCATTAAGGTCGCAATTGAATATCCGTTTTGAAAGCTTTACACGTCCGCTCCAGGAGGATACCCGAAATCTGAGTCGGTTACCTTGCCTCGTTTTCCCTGAATCGCCTGCTCCATTAGGTCCAGGCAAAGGTCAAGAGCCGGCCCTGCATTGAAAAGCATTGGCGGCAACTCACCGAAACGTTTTTTGTATTCCCTTACCACCCTTGAGTATCGTTCATTGTTTATCGTGGTTGTCATTATTTTTTCCTGTCGTGTGTGTCATGGCTATGACATCAATGCCGGTGCAGGCGTCAGGCTTCTACTTAGCAGCAGCTCCGATTTGGGTGTCGAATGCTCGCGCCTGATTCATCCGTTGCACCTATGATACGTTGTTTATGCACCATTGATAGTGGTTGAAAAGGCCATACCTGTTTCTTCATCTACTTGAAGCTACCCTAGCATATCTTTACATACCACCTCTCCTTGCTTCTGAGAAGAAGAATTGTTCTTGATTTAATTGTTGACAGAACAGGCGTGATTTTCTATATCGGACTTTATCTATCTTATATATCTTTTTGGTTTTGTTTATGCGATTGACAAGAGCAGCTGAATATGCGATCCGGTGCATGGTTTATCTGGCAAAACGTGGTAAAGGTCTGTTGACCAGCCGTCAGGAAATTGCCCAACGTGCAGAGATCCCCGGACATTTTTTAGCAAAAATTGCCCAGGACTTAGCCAGGGCAGGTCTTATTGAAATCCGACAGGGGGCAAAAGGTGGGTTTGTTTTGCTCAAAGAGCCGGCTGCAATAAGTCTGCTCGAAGTTGTTGAAATCATGATAGGAGAAATCTATCTTAACGATTGCATTGCAAGACCATCTACTTGTAGAGTCAGCTACAGTTGTGCTGTTCATCAGGTATGGATGAAGGCAAGGGATCAGTTACGCACTACCTTAAGCGAGGTAAGCCTGGAGCAGTTGGTCAGAGAAGAGTCTTGTATTGCACCCTCTCGTGGCCCCTGCCCTGGTTTGGAAGGTACTGATGGTGATCCTGAGAATATTCCCGAAGCTAACAGCGTTTAAATGAAAGAGGAGCCATGGAGCAAATTATTGTGAAACAGCCGTCTCTTCCCATACGAATTTACCGTTTTTATCTGGATGGCTTTCGCCAGATGACTTTGGGGAAGACACTTTGGAAAATTATTTTTATAAAACTGCTGATCATATTTGGGGTCTTGAAACTTTTTTTCTTCCCCGATTTTCTAGCAACTAATTTTACAACCGATAAAGACAGAGCTGATTATGTGATTGATCAAATCACACAGTCGGTTCAAGTAACAAACACTTTGGAAAAAGGAGACCAGTTATGATCGAAAACTTTGACCTGACCATGGTTAACTGGGCCAGGGCACAGTTTGCTCTAACAGCTATGTATCATTGGCTTTTTGTGCCGTTGACTCTTGGGCTTTCATGGCTCGTTGCGTTTTATCACACTATTTATGTGAAAACAGGCAGTGAGGAGTGGAAACGGCTGACTAAGTTCTGGATGAAGCTCTTTGGCGTGAACTTTGCCATCGGTGTTGCAACCGGTATCATCATGGAGTTTGAGTTCGGGACCAACTGGTCAAATTACTCCTGGATGGTGGGCGATATTTTCGGTGCTCCTTTGGCCATCGAAGGGATTATTGCCTTTTTTCTGGAAGCAACATTTTTCGCAGTCATGTTTTTTGGCTGGAACAGGGTATCTAAGAAATTTCACCTGTTTTCCACCTGGATGGTTGCTGTGGGTTCTAACATGTCAGCAGTATGGATTCTTGTTGCCAACGCCTGGATGCAATACCCTGTTGGACAGGCATTCAATCCTGACACTGCACGATTTGAAATGCAGAATTTTTTCGAGGTTGCCTTTTCTCCTTATGCCGTGTCCAAGTTTACCCATACAACCAGTTCTTCCATGCTGGTTGCAGCCCTATTTATTCTCTCCATCTCTTCCTGGTTCCTGCTGCGTGGCCGCCACGTCATTATGGCCAAACGATCCATCGTGGTCGCGTCTGTTTTTGGCCTTGTTGCCTCAATATTTGTTGTATTTAATGGCGACGAGTCAGCCTATCAGATAGCTGAAGTACAGCCGATGAAGCTTGCTGCTTTTGAAGGTCTCTGGGATGGAGAAAATAGTGCCGGCTTGGTTGCTCTTGGGATTGTTAACCGGGACAAGCGGGTTGATAATGAGGAGGAGCCCTTTGAGTTTGAATTCCGCATACCGGGTTTGCTGTCTCTCATGGCCAACCGTTCGTTTGGTTCCTTTGTCCCTGGTATAAAAGATCTGGTTTACGGTAATGAAGAATACAACATTGTCGGCGCAGCCCAGAAAATGGAAAGGGGGAAGGTTGCTATTTCTAATCTCGATGCCTACAAACAGGCGCTCAAGAGTGGCGATCAGGCAACAGCAGATATACACTTGGCAACCTTTAATGAACACAAAGAATTTTTAGGCTACGGTTTTCTGGAAAAGCCTGAAGACACTGTGCCTCCGGTAGCGTTGTCCTTTAATGCCTTTCATATAATGGTTGCCCTGGGGTCTCTTTTTCCACTGGTGTTTTTTGCTTACCTCTATTTCAGCCTTAAAGGAACCCTGGAGAACAAGAAACTGTTGCTGGGTGGAGGAACAGTGCTTTATATCCTGGGCTTGGTTGCTTCTCAGGCTGGGTGGGTTGTGGCTGAAGTTGGTCGTCAGCCCTGGGCAATACAGGGCTTGCTGCCGGTAACTGTAGCACGAACCAACCTGACCACAGGCACGGTACAGACGACTTTTTATATGTTTTTGATTTTGTTTACATTGTTATTGTTAGCGGAAATCAGCATTATGGCAAAACAGGTCAGCATCGGGCCGGAGGAGGACTAACATGATTGAAAATCTTGACTATGCAACCATGCAGCATCTTTGGTGGCTGATCTGTTCGGTGGTGGGTTCGCTTTTTCTTTTTCTCACCTTTGTCCAAGGTGGACAGAGCCTGTTATGGCAGGTGGCAAAAACAGAGACCGAAAAGGGCCTGGTTATTAATTCCCTTGGTCGAAAGTGGGAATTAACCTTTACCACTTTGGTTCTTTTTGGTGGTGCCCTGTTTGCCTCTTTCCCAAAGTTTTATTCAACCTCCTTTGGCGGGGCCTATTGGGTTTGGATACTGATTCTTTTCACCTTCATTATTCAGGCTGTCAGTTATGAATTCCGTACCAAACCGCGTAACATATATGGGAGCAAGGTCTATGAATTCTTTTTGTTCATCAACGGATCTGTGGGAATCCTTCTCATAGGGGCTGCTGTCGGCACCTTTTTCACCGGGTCCAATTTTCAACTCAGCGGGTATAACTTTGTGACCTGGATGCATCCGTTGCGAGGTCTGGAGGCTGCACTTAGTTTTTCTCTTTCCAGTGTCTTCAACATCGCATTAGGCCTCTTCCTGGTCTTTAACGCACGAACCCTGGGGGCAATGTATCTGGTAAACAACATCGATCTCTCCGCAGTACCGGATATGGAACAAAGGCTGAGAAAGGCCTGTTGGACGAATTTTACCTTGTCCTTGCCATTTTGCCTCTACGTTGTCGTCTCGTTGCTGGTGATGAAAGGTTTTGGTATCGTTGATGAGCAGGGAACCATTGAGTATGTGAAATTTAAATACTTCCATAATTTGCTCGCTAACCCCTGGCTGCTTGGGCTACTGTTAGGTGGTCTGGTACTGGTTATCTTAGGGGCGCTGCGGACCGCAAAAACAAAAAGTACCGCCGGCATATGGTTTGGCGGTCTGGGTACGGTGCTGGTGGGGCTGACTGTTTTGCTCTTGCCCGCATATAATAATACGGCTTTTTATCCATCAAAATTTGATTTGCAGTCCAGCCTGACTATCTATAATGCCTCTTCCAGTCCTTATACTTTAAAAGTCATGACGTATGTGGCCCTGACTATTCCCTTTGTCCTGGCCTACATCATCTATGTGTGGTGGGCAATGGATAGGAAGAAAATGAAAATTGAAGACACCGGCGATAGAGCTGCTTACTAGCCATAGGAGGTTAAGTATATGAATACATTTCTTTTGATCACATGGGTAGTGGTGATCGTTGCCTCTTTTAACTTGGCAATTCGATTTTTGAAAAAACTGAATTTATTCTAAGTATTTTTGCTTATCATAAGAAAAGCCGTTCCATTTAAGGAACGGCTTTTTTTTTGTCTTCTTATTTTTTTTCGACATCTCTCCTTGTTTGCTGAATTATGGGAAACAAGCTTTTACTTCCCTGATAAATGCTTCCATGGACTGTGAGAGCCATTTATTTTTATGCTGAATCATTAAAATGGCTGTCTCTATAGTCTCTTTTCCTACTTGAAAAGAAGCAAAACGTCCCTGCTCCAGTTCCTCTTTAACAGCTATCTCCGGCAGAATGGTCACTCCGACCTGTTGCTCCACACATGATTTGATTGTTTGAAGGGAGTTGAGCTCAATGGTGGCAGCGGGCTTTACCTTCAGTTCATCCAGTGTTTGCAGAAAGATCGTATTGTATTGACAATCGTATTTCGGCAGAAGGAATGTTTCATTTTCCAAATCTTTCAGGCTGACATGCGCCTTTTTGGTTAACGCACAGTGATTGGAACAAACGAAGAGCAGGTGTGTAAATCCCAAAACCTCACTTTTAAGGTCAGCTTCGTGAATGGCATCTATGAGGAGAAAGGCCACATCTGTGATGCCGGACCGTAATTCACGTTTCAAAGAGGAAAAGGCGCAACTGTTGATGTCCAGGTTGACCCTTGGATACTGTTGTTGGAAACGGCTAAGTACTTGTGGCAGGATATAATTTCCAAGGCTCTGTGGAATCCGCACAGAGATGGAACCTTCCGGTTCTTCCCAGCCCGCTACCTCTGCAAAGGTTTCCGCCTCCATGTCTGTTAATTTTTTTGCGTACCGAACCATTATTCTTCCTGCTTCGGTCAGTGCTACTCTTTTTCCCAGACGGTCGAAAAGTGGAACGCCGAGTTCTTCCTCCAGGGTTCTGATTCGTGAAGAAACAGTTGATTGTGCGTAATTAAGCGTGTCGGCAGCCTGACTGAAACTTAATAAGTCCGCTACCACCAGAAAGGTCTTGAGTTGTCGTAATTCCACCTTGATTCTCCTATCGAATATTTCGATAATAACTACTAATTTGATTCGCTGGACACGTAATTAACGATCGATTACTACATACCAGACTTGTATTTAAGAAGTCAATTCGGGTGGTTTGGACTATCCCTGCAATGAGGCTGTCTTTTAAATACCATACGAGTCCTGATGGATCTGTAAAAATGCTAACGTGTTGAGTGCGCGGTGAAAGAGAAGAAAGAAGAGGCGGATGGAAGCAGTAGGTGTCATCCGTTGTCAGCAAGTTGAAGGTATATGTCCGGGGAAAAGAGCTGTCTCAAGGGCTCAGCTGATTGTTGATAGAGGTACGGAAAATATAGCTTTTGTACCATGTATTTCAAAAGGCAATCCGATTGGTATGGCCTGTCCCAATTTGAACAAATCAAAGATGCTGTTGCCGCAAAAATAAGAACAGACAGAGAGATACTTGACTATACCCATTAACAACAAACAGTGCTGAAAAGGGTCTGCGAGGTTGCGTGCCGTGTGAAGGGGACAAGAAGTGAACAACGTAACTTGGCCGGTTTGGTAAAGTTACACTGGAGATAACCATTGAGTGAAGGAGGAAAAATGAACACTATCTGGGCAGTCCTTATTGCCTGCATTACTGCCTGTTTGTTGGCAGTAACCAGTGCCGTGGGTGCTGGAGGGCCAAAGCCTGAACCGCGGCCCAAGGCAAAGACAATTGCTGAGCTTGCAGAGCGATATGATTCGAGCAGGTGTCTTGAATGTCATGAAGATGCCCATGATCAATGGTCGGAGTCACTTCATGCCATGTCTATTTTGGGCACGCCTCGCACCGCACCGACGATCATCACCGCCATTGAAAAGGGGTTAAAGCTGTTTCCCTATTCCGGGGTAAAGAAAGACGAAGATATCACCGTCGAAAGCCTGATGATGTGTATGAAGTGCCATTTGCCTCAATTGGACGAAGCCACCGATGATGTCGCCCGCGAAATTGTGGCAACCATCCGCGCCTGGCAAAAGGCATATAAAGTCGGAAATTATGATCGAGCTGAGGAGTTGGAAGAGACCATAGCCAGTTTGAACATCGGCTGCATGGTGTGCCACAATAAGCTGGCGCTTATTCACAAGTATGCCGATGGGTATCCGCAACCGGATACCGTCTATGGTGCCACCGAGGGAGACCATGAAGATGAAGAGTATCCCAAAATGGCAGTAGCGCCGGCATTGGGTGAAGCCATTTTTTGTGGGCAGTGCCATGGGCAGGGACCCAATTTCGAACTGGATCACCCTTCCCAGTGCGCAACGGCATATGGCAGTTACCTTTTTGCCTATATAGCACATGGCGGCAGCAAAACCTGTCAGGAGTGCCACATGGATGAATCCGGTCTTGGTCATGATATGCAGGCATATCGGGATGAAGACATGATTGCCATGGCCGTAGATGTGAACGTGGACGGACAGTCATTATTCTGGCGAAAAAACAAGCAGGAAGGGGTGCTGCCGATTGGTATCATCAACGTTGAAATTTACAACAAAACCGGTCACGGTATACCGGATGGCTGACCTACTCCAAATAGGCTGGTCCTGGATGTGACTGCGAAAACAAAGGATGATACGGTAATTTATAATAAACAGAAATTTTATATGCCCTTTCCTGGACGCCTCGGGCGCGGGAAGGAGATGGGTAGAGGACCTTACGAAAAAAGCGGTATTCTCAGAGAAACAAGTATTCCACCATTGGCACGTGTTCACGAAACGTTTGAAATCACATTTCCCTATGAAGATAAAGTGGCAGGTACTTCCACCCGTAGGGAATTACTCGATGATGAAATAACGGTTTCCGTGGTTTTGTCGTATCTGCCGTTTGGCGAATTCGATGGCAATGAGGTCACTTTTTTTGAAGAAACCAAGGTGCTGGATTTGAAGACAGAATGGATATGGAGGTAGTCTCGAGTATGTAATTCGAGCCATTACCTTTGTCTAAGTTGCTTAAGCCCGTATGGTCACCCCATGCGGGCTTTTTTTTGGGCGAGGAATAACGATTACCCGCAGAGGCAGTAATAATGATACCAGGGCCACATTAAATGAGAATGACGATCAAGCTATTGTGGCTTATGCAAAAATGAAAAGTATTTAGCTCCAGCAGTGCCGATTTTTCAATGACACTTCATTGGTGCTCTGGAATTATTTTGGAATGAAGATTTTCTACCCAAATTTTCAACATCCCAAAAGACTGCAAATTTTCAAGTATTATACGTCGGCCGTCCGGTTTAATGACCATAAAGAAAAAATTACCAACACACCATCGACTGAACAAAAAACTTTATCGAATACACCGTACTGCCGTATAATGTATTCAGAGGTGCAGAATAGGTGCTCTCCCCATTTATAAAATAAAAGGATTTGATTTTGGCCAACCAAGCAAGCGGGCTCAGGTACGCCGTACGGCTTTATGTAGTCTTTAAGTATTTCGGTCAAATGAACCTTATTCTTGCCATATTGACATTAGCACCTTTGCTTGTGTCTTTGATATCCGGGGAGAGTCTTGCCGCTCTGAGATATACTATTGTAATATGCTGTCTTACTGGTCTATGGATTGGGACAGCTCGGATGAAACCCCCTGCCAATATGCAAGTCAATGAGGGGTTGGTTTTAGTAGTCCTCATGTTTTTTTTCACGCCGCTTGTTATGGCCTACCCTATGATGAGCTCTGAGTTAAGTTTTCTGGACGCATTTTTTGAAGCTGTCTCAGGTGTCACGACAACAGGGTTGAGCACGAAGACTACGCTCGTTGATGCACCGATGACCTTCCTTTTCACACGTGCTTGGATGCAATGGTATGGTGGACTTGGTATCGTCGTACTTTCTCTAGCGTTCATTATGCAACCTGGTTTGGTAACAAAAAGTTTAGCAGCCACAGGAACAGAAAAGGATGATTTAGTCGGAGGTACACGAGCACACGCCCGGCGAGTTTTTAAAGTTTATAGCATTCTCACAGTTGTAGCCGTCTTCGGATCCTTGTTGGTTGGAATTAATTTGTTCGACGCCCTCCTTTATTCTTTCTCGGCAGTTTCGACCGGAGGCTTTGCTCCAGATACCAAAAGTTTAGAAAACTTCAATTGGCCGGTACAAGTGTGGATAACATTAGTGTGTATATGCGCTGCAGTCCCGTTGACTTTTTACTATCGATTGTTCTCTAAAAAACATCGCGATAACGTGGGATTATTTCAACTCAAAGCTATCTTGGTAGCTTCTTTGGTGATGTCGTTATTTGTGAGTGCATCTATGAGAGTAAATGGGAGCATGACGTGGTCACAAATACTTCACCATGCTCCTTTACTTGCTTTTTCTGCACAGACAACATCAGGATTTTCTTCAATCTCACCTGCTGAGCTTGATGTGACGTCAAAGCTTTTGCTTACTTTTTCAATGCTAGTGGGTGGTGGTGTGGAATCAACTGCAGGCGGATTCAAAATTCTGCGGCTACTGATAGCCATGAACTTCGTACACGTGCTTCTCCTTCGGACCTGTCTGCCGAAACATGCAGTTATTGAACACAGGATCGCCAACCATCAATTGCATGATGAAGAAATCCATACAGCTTTGATACTCATTTTATTGTTCATCGCTATTTTAGCCTTTTCATGGCTCCCTTTTGTAGCAATGGGGTACAATCCGATAGATTCTTTATTTGAGGTGGCATCGGCACTAGGGACGGTAGGCTTATCCACAGGAATCACGAGTGCAGCCTTGCCCACCCTGCTTAAATGGGTTTTATGCGTTGACATGCTGTTGGGGAGGCTTGAAATCATTGCCTGGTTAGTATTGCTGTATCCACGTACTTGGTTTGGAAGAAGAATAGAGGGCCTATGAGAATAGTATTTATTGGAGCCGGAAAAGTTAGCATTGGAACAGCTAGGGTGCTCATAAAAAAAGGGCACGAAGTTATCATTGTTGAGCGAAACAAGTTAAAAATAGATGAATTATCCAAAGATATGGACTGTAGCTTTCTGCATGGTGATGGCAGCCACCCAAACCTTCTGAGCGAGGTGAATCCAGCTCAAACAGACTTTTTGTTTTGCCTGACCAACAGCGACCAAGTGAACGTTATCGCAAGCCTAGTCGGACGTTCACTTGGTTTCAATCGCGTCGTTACGAGCATTGGTGATCAACAATATGAGAGTATCTGTCATGAACTTGGCCTCAAAGATACCATCATTCCATTGCTGACGATAAGCCGTTATCTAGCGGACATGGTTGATGTAGGTGAAAGCGTTGAACTATCAAGGGTTGTCAAGGGAGAGGCTCGACTATTTTCCTTTGTAGCCAAACAAGAAGAGGCTGTTGCGGTCAAAGATTTACACCTGCCTTTCGATGCAAGAGTCATTTGCTATTATCGTGATGGAGAATTTTCACATGCCGATAATGATACAAAATTTCGTGTAAATGACGAGATTGTGATTTTAACCCACAGCAAAAACATGCTTGTTTTACAGGAACGCTGGCAGTCATAAACTGAATTTCCAGAGAGTTTAATTTTGAGGAGGCAGCCTTTCAGTTCTCAGGGCTAGGTAGACCTTATTCGTAAATCTCTTAACCGGCTAAGCGCCGGCTTTGATATGACCTTTTTTCTGTTATATCTGATTTCTAAAAGTCCATATTTCACCTGTATGCCATGACTATCAAAGTTATTGTCGAAAAATATAATTCAAGATAATATCAGCGATGTCAGCTAATTATACTGGAGTGTGACAACGGGAATCAGTCGCAACTCGCATTTGTGTTAAGATTATTAGCACTCCCAAGAGAGTAAAGAGGTTTTCATCGTAAAAAAACGAGTTATTTTGCTAAAAAAGTTCCCTGTAAATTTTTAACCAACAGGCCGTCAAGGCAAAAATGCGCTTGAGCCGGAAAAATCCTTTTTATATTTAAAAAATCGGAAAAATAAACACAAATCGGAAAAATTTACATTTCTTTTAATTGCAGTAAGTTACCATTCAAACCTTCTTTTCTTTGTTTTAAATTCGGAAGCCCTTCTTCCAGCAGAAATACCCTCTAACCAACGAAGAAAAATGATTTTTTATCAATATTACAAAGTGTTATAGGTTTTATTCTTATTTGGCACACTCCTTGATTGTCCATTTTCACAACCAACTCAGGGTTGAGATTATAATAAAATGAGGAGAAGAGATTATGACTAAGAAGAAACACCACACTGTGGATGCCGAAAGATTTGCCAAGTGTCAAATTTGCCTAAACAACATTCCAGTTGAATACTATTTCAACAAAGGTGATGAAATCATCTGCTATGAATGTGGAACAGAGTATACGCTCATATCCAAAAGCCCTGTCAAAATGGAAATGTCCGGAGATTATTACGAACAAGATGACTACTTCG
Source organism: Desulfogranum marinum (assembly GCF_016918565.1). Taxonomy (GTDB): domain Bacteria; phylum Desulfobacterota; class Desulfobulbia; order Desulfobulbales; family Desulfobulbaceae; genus Desulfogranum; species Desulfogranum marinum. The sequence goes on along the minus strand of NZ_JAFFQD010000007.1, from coordinate 32,187 downwards.
GCGAAATGCACTTTGATGATTATTGATCATCAACAGCAGCGTATTACATCCCATGTAGCAATTATTTATAAAAAAGACCGGACGTGTTCATTCGGTCTTTTCATTTTATGTAGTTCAGTAAAAATGACTGCTTTATTTTCATTCTACGTTTGTTCCTTGCATTGCCACCGATTGCACCGAATAAATTATTTTTGTCCACAAAGCTACGACATGGACTGAGTGGTTTCGTGCATCAGTACCGGACGTGTTTTTCACAATTAAATACTCAGAGATCGCTTCGCCGCGTATCCCCTTTGCCCCATAGCATCACTTTAATGAACTATCGGTTGTAAATTCAGAGATGCTCGTTCCTTCCGCACCAAACGCAAAAGACCTGTCACTGCTGGTTTAATTCCGATAGACTCCCCGATATCTCGTTGTTGTATGCTATCAGTTTAATCGAAGAGTTGATCTGCGCAAATGATACCCATGTTCCCCTATGTGCGGGCCTCCCTACCGGAAGCTCATAAAAAAAGCGGCTGAGCATTGTGGGGAATCGGATAAGATAATAGGATGTGATAGACGATAAAGATTGGTATCTTTATCCCATTGATACTCAATGGAACAGATTTTCCTAAGTATCTTTTTCTCTGTTGCTCTAAGCTGCCTGGCCAGCTTTATGCAACCGTGCAATAAAAGTGGTGTTTTCAGTTACATTCATGTCAATTTAAACCTACTTACTTGTATCTGGGAAATTGCGAGTGAATAGCGAAAAATAAAACGATTGTATCCGAAAAAGTCCTTCTCACTTAATTAAGGTTCAACTGCCATGCATAATATACTGGTATTTGGTTTAACTGATATTCTGGAAAAACTACAACGTGTGTTTACTTCAAGCGACTGCAGACTTCTTAATATAAACTCCGCCAATGAGTTTTATTCTACCGCATTCTCTCGGATATTTGATGCATGGATCATTGACGCTATCCATCAAGATCTTCACGAACTGTCTATTGAAGAACTAGCCACGGCCCACTCTGTGCCACAAATAATAGTGGTGGGTGAGCATGACAATTTACAAGACCAACCATCACGTTGGCCGGGGAAGACTCATTTTCTGAGCAAAAATAATCTGATGGAATGTAAAACGTTATTCCTTGAGTTGATGAATAATAAAAAGGAACAAAACAAGGAACGATATCTCGCCGGATACATCCACCAGCAACCAGGTCTTGAAACAATTGTAACTAAAAGTCCATTAATGGAGAATTTGGTCGACCTCGTGAAAGATGTTGCTCCAACTGAATCTCCGGTATTTTTAATTGGTGAAACCGGTACAGGCAAAGAGTTGTTGGCAAATATTTTCCACAATGAATCGCGCAGGAAATCCGGCCCATTTATGGCGGTTAATTGCGGAGCACTACCTGACTCACTCCTTGAATCAGAACTTTTTGGATATGAAAAAGGTGCTTTTACCGGAGCGACAGGCCGTCGTGTCGGTAAAATCGAGCACGCTGCCGGAGGTACTTTATTCCTCGACGAAGTAGAAGCTATGTCACAGGCTATGCAAATCCGCCTCTTACGTGTGCTTCAAGAACGGAGCTTGCAAAGACTAGGCAGTAATGTTGATATTTGTACCGATTTCAGGGTTATTGCTGCAACCAATACTGATCCAACAGAACTTTTGCATTCAGGCAGTCTTCGTTCAGACCTCTATTACCGCCTCTCTGTTTTTCAAATTCATATTCCACCGCTGAGAGACAGACCGGAGGATATACCAATCCTTGTCCAGCACTTTGTAAATAAAAAGAAGAGAAACGGACGGGACTACGTTACAGGATTAGATAATAGGGCCATGAACCTGCTCCTATCCGTCCCATGGTTCGGCAATGTGAGAGAACTGCAAAATGTGATTGAACGAGCCGTAATGCTGACTGTTGAGCATACGATAGAGGCAGAACTCATTCAAATACCAGGCATTCCCATTGCTGACACTTCAGTTGATGTAACCAACTTAACTGATAATGCATTCCGCCCAGGGACTACCCTGAAATCGTACAAAAAACTGCTATCACAGTCCGCAGAAAGAAAGTATTTGGTCGAGCTTCTTGACTTCAAAGATGGACGGATAGGTGAGGCTGCACAACTTGCAGGATTAACCCCACGGGCATTGTACAATAAAATGAAAATACACGGCTTGAAAAAGGAGGACTTTAAAAAATCGGAATAAAAATTTTAATTCGGAAAAAGAATATAATTTGTTTAAAAAACAAAATGTTACAGGTTGTTCTCTGCATTTTACTCCACTAATCGGAATTATTGCGTCAATCCACTTGCCTCGTCGTTTTACTCTGGGAGTTTAATTTCTCTATTATTTACAAGCGATTACAAGAAAACTCAATGTTAGGCACAGTCTTTGAAAATACATCTCCGCATTAGCTTTGTTGTTCGCTGTTAACAAATATGTGAGGATAGCATGGGGAAATTTAATGAACGCCAGGGCGACAGGGGGAGATTTGGTAAATGTCAGATCTGCTTAGATTACATTCCAGTTGAATACTATTTCGACGTAGGTGATGAAATCGTCTGCTATGAGTGTGGTACGGAATATACAATTTCCTCTATAGATCCCATACGATTTGATATGATTGAAGACAGGTACAACACAGACGATTATTGTGAGGAGATGCATTTTGACGATTATTAAACGATGACAGGTGTTTCCTCGATTGCTTCAAAAAGCGACTAAGTGTCAGACAGACACGTAAATAAATCAAAGAGGGCAATGAGCTGGTTATAATTACTTCCGGCTTCTTGCTCTTTTTCTATTATTCCGCAATAACTTTCAAGTACTACAATTCACCACAGAATATAGCTACTGACACAACACCGATTGGGTATACGTCAGGCCTGGCAGTAGAGCATTTGATTTCTTCTTTGAAATGATGAGGAGCATCGCACCTCGAAAGGATGCTGATATCATTCAGGCTTAGGTAGTTTGAATCCGGTAATCACTCAAATTTAATTTCATAACTAAATTTCATAACTAATGACCGCCTCAACAAAAACACCAACAACGCCTTCAAAGGGTAAGAATATTAAATGCTGAGTGTTATTTCCAACTGCTGGGCACTGTTTTTAGGCATGGGACTAATCATGCTGGGAAATGGATTACAGGCAACCCTTCTAGGGGTGCGTGCTTCTTTGGAGGGTTTTGGGACAACCATTACTGGTTTTGTAATGTCCGGCTATTTCCTTGGCCTTATTGCTGGATGCAATATAGTACCCAAATTCATTGGCCAGGTTGGTCATATTCGCACGTTTGCTGCTCTGGCATCACTTGCATCCACTTCAATCCTTGTACAGGCCGTTTTTGTTGATCCCTGGATATGGTGGACAATGCGTCTCGTTACAGGGTTTGCCTATTCCGGCACTTATATAGTTACAGAAAGTTGGATTAACGAAGCAGCCGAGAATGGAACACGAGGAAAATTGCTAAGTTTCTACATGCTCGTCTCCCTTGGTGGGATGGCAGGTGGGCAAATGTTATTAAACCTTTTCCATCCTTCCGGTTTTGAGTTATTCGTTCTGGTCTCATTTCTGATCAGTTTAGCTGTGATTCCGATTCTGTTATCGACGGCACGTGTGCCCCAATTCGGCATTCTTGAACATGTCGGTATTTTAAAACTTTACCAGGTCTCGCCGCTTGGGGCATTTGGCATGTTTATCACAGGAATGACGATAGGTACCTTTTTTGGTATGGGGGCTGTGTATGCCACCGACATTGGTTTGTCAGTAAAGGATGTTTCTCTTTTTATGGGTACACTCATTTTTGGCGGATTCTTTTTCCAGTACCCACTGGGCTGGCTTTCGGATCATTGTGGACCAATCAAGGTAATTATTTTCAGTTGTACGGGGGGAGCTGCAGTATCCTTTGTCGCTATGACTTTTACAGGAGGAGGCATTTTGCTCTATGTAATTATTGCCACTGTTGGAGGATTGGCCATGCCTTTGTATTCCCTATGCTGCGTTTACACCAATGATTACCTGACACCTACCCAAATGGTTGCCGCCAGTGGGACTCTAGTGCTGTTGAGTGCGTTGGGAGCTACAATAGGCTCTCCTGTTACCGCCTTTTTTATGGAGATATTTGGCCCGCAGGCTTTTTATGGAAGTCTGGGTGTGATGTTAAGCACGGTCGCAATTTTTGCACTCTGGCGTTCAACCCAAAGGGTAGATGTTCAGCCGGAGGAACAGGGTGAATTTATCGTAATGGCAGCCAGTCCATTGAGTGCATCATTAAACCCTGATGTCAAACTATCTGAAATTGAAGCAGCAGCAGATGAGGATCCTGAAGCTATACAATTTAGCTTCGAAGAACTGGTAAATGATCTTGAAAACCAGTATGATAACTCCTCTGGCGCCGAAGAGAATTCTCACAGTAGCAAGGAACTGCAAGATGAATAACCACACTCTCCACTCAAAGAGCTGGTCAACACAAGAGGCTTCCAAGCACTACTGCATAGATAAGTGGGGAGCCAATTATTTTTCAATCAACGAAGCTGGAGATGTTGTGGTCACCCCGGGTGGGGCCGACAACGGACCAAGCATTAGTTTGTATGAGATCGCCCAAGAGATCGAAATGCGAGGTCTGTCCATGCCGGTGCTGCTTCGAATCGAGAATATTCTCGGAAGCCAAATCAAGCTTCTTCACGAAACCTTTCGCAAGGTTATTCGGGAAAATGACTATCGCGGCGTCTATAAGGGCGTGTTTCCAATCAAGGTGAACCAACAGGAACAGGTCATTGAGGCGATTGGTCAATTCGGGGAAAATTTCAACCACGGTCTAGAAGCCGGCAGCAAACCTGAGCTCATCGCTGCCATCTCCATGCTTAAAAACCGTAACGCCTGCCTGATCTGCAATGGGTACAAAGACGAAGAATTTATTGATCTCGGCTTGTTTGCGGTAAAAATGGGATACCAGGTGTTTTTCGTAATCGAAGTCCCAGGAGAAGTTGACCTCATCATTGAGCGGTCAAAATACCACAATATTACCCCAACACTCGGCCTGCGCATCAAGCTTTCCACACAAGCAGAAGGCCAGTGGGCGGAATCGGGTGGAGACAGCTCTGTTTTCGGTCTTACCATGAGCCACATTATCGATGTCATAGATCGGCTCAAGCAAGAAGAGATGCTCGACTGCCTGCAGCTCCTCCACTACCACATCGGGTCCCAGATTCCTAACATTAGGGATATCCGTGCCGGCGCCATGGAGGCCTGCAGACTTTATGAAGAACTGGTGAAAGAAGGGGCCCCCATGGGCTACCTTGATCTTGGCGGTGGCCTTGCGGTGGATTACGACGGTTCTAACACAGATTCACATTCGAGCCGCAACTATTCTTTGGAGGAGTATTGCAGCGATATTGTCGAATCGATCATTACCGTACTCGATAAAAACGACATACCGCACCCGACTATCATCACCGAATCGGGCAGGGCTATTGTCGCCTACTACTCTGTCCTTATTTTTAATATATTAGATGTCAGTTCATTTGAGCCGCATCCAATCCCAGCCACATTACCGGATGTGGACAGCGACTTGCTCGAAAACCTGATGACCACCTACAACATGGTCTCGGCCAAGGACATTCAAGAATGCTGCAACGATGCCCTGTTTTACCGCAGCCAAGCCAGGCAGCTCTTTAAGCACGGGCATATAACCATCCGTGAAAGGGCACAGGCAGAAAATCTCGTCCAGCATATCCTGATAAAAATATCCGAATTTTCGAGAGAGCTTACACACATCCCTAAAGATGTGCAGACGATGAATCGGTTAATCTACGATATCTACTATGGCAACTTCAGCCTTTTTCAGTCATTGCCTGATGTATGGGCTATTGACCAGATCTTGCCGACAATGCCGTTGCATCGCCATCTTGAAAAACCCTCTCGGCAGGCCATTATCTCAGATATTACCTGCGACTGTGATGGCAAGATAGACAGCTTTCCCGGTATCATCGAGAAAAAAAGCAATATTATGCTCCACCCGCTTAAACCTGATGAAGAGTATTATATGGGCGTTTTCCTCGTTGGGGCATATCAGGAAACCTTGGGTGATCTGCACAACCTTTTCGGAGATACCAACGTGGTGTCAATCCATGTCAACGATGACGGCAGCTATAAATTCATCCTTGAGCTTGAGGGAGACTCCGTGGCCGATGTGCTCTCTTATGTAGGGTATGATATTCGTGCCATCAGGACCAGGCTTAAAGCCCAGGCAGAAGATGCCATACAGAACGGATTAGTCTCCCCTCATGAACGAAAATCGATTCTGGCAAACTTTGAAGAAGGATTGCGAGGGTATACCTATTTTGAGAAACAAAGCACCACTGATATCTAGCGGTAAAGATACGTTTTTTATAAAGGAGGACAACATGTCCCGAATACTTATCATTGGAGCCGGCGGTGTCGGCAATGTAGTAGCAAAAAAATGTGCAATGCACAGCGATATTTTCACTGATATATGGCTTGCCAGTCGAACTGTAGCTAAATGTGAGGCTATTGCTGAGGAAGTAAATCAGTTAACGGGAGTTGTGATAAATACGGCACAAGTCGATGCCGATTCTGTTCCAGAGCTGGTAGAACTTATCGGCAAAATTAAACCTATACTCATCATCAACGTTGCCCTGCCGTATCAAGACCTGACTATAATGGATGCCTGCCTGGAATGTGGCGTCCACTATCTTGACACTGCCAACTACGAACCTGAACATACCGCTCATTTTGAATACAGCTGGCAATGGGCCTACAAGGAAAAATTCAAAGAGAAAGGGCTGATGGCTCTTCTCGGCTGTGGGTTTGATCCGGGCGTTACAAACATTTTTTGTGCCCACGCTCAAAAGCACGAGTTCGACACCATAGAGTCCATTGATATTCTTGACTGCAATGCCGGTGATCACGGTCATCCCTTTGCAACCAATTTTAACCCGGAAATCAACATCCGAGAGGTCACCCAGGTTGTTCGGCACTGGAAAGAGGGGGAATGGATTGAGACCCCGCCAATTCTTGATGATGACTGTGTACATTTCACCTTCGATTACCCTGTTGCAGGTCCCCGTGAAAGCTACCTGCTTTATCATGAGGAGATGGAATCTCTGGTCAAACACATCAAAGGTCTCAAGCGCATCCGTTTCTGGATGACCTTCGGGCAGCCATACCTTACTCATCTGAAGGTTCTTGAAAATGTGGGGATGACCCGTATTGACGAGGTTGAATTTGAGGGGCGGAAAATCATTCCGATTCGTTTCCTGAAGGCGCTGCTTCCAGACCCTGGATCACTTGGCAGCAACTATACAGGCAAGACGGTTATAGGCTGTGTGTTCAAAGGGGAAAAGAACGGGCAGAAAAAGCAACGTTATACCTACAATGTTTGCGACCACGCAGAAGCCTTTGCCGAAGTGCATTCCCAGGCGGTATCGTATACTACCGGTGTTCCAGCCATGATCGGCGCTATGCTGATGCTCAAAAAAATATGGCAGGGTGAGGGCGTGTTCAATGTGGAGCAACTTGATCCCGATCCATTCATGGACGAACTGAACAAAAACGGTTTGCCCTGGCAGTCGGTCGATTTCAACGGCGAATTGCCTGACTAATCTGAGCAATGAATATTTCTGACTCACAAACGCTGTTTGATTTTCCTCAAGAAATAATTAAACAGGTTGAAACACCATGTTATCTCATCAGCGAGGATGCTGTGCGGCGCAACTGCCGCATTCTCGCTGACGTTCAACAACGGACTGGAGCCAGGGTTCTCCTTGCCCTGAAGGCCTTTGCTTTGCCGGCACTTTTTCCGGTTATTCGCGAATACCTGCATGGTGTTTGTGCAAGTGGACCGATCGAAGCTCAATTGGGAAGAGAGGAGTTTAACCGCGAGGTTCATACCTACGCACCAGCCTATACTGCTGCCCAGATGGAGCGGGTCGTTCACTACTCGGATCACATCATATTTAATTCCATCAGCCAGTGGCGTACTCATAGACAGCTTGTCTCCAGAGCGAGTCATCCTATAGAGGTCGGCCTTCGCGTCAACCCCGGACATGCAGAAGTGGAAGTGGATCTGTATAACCCTTGCCTGCCAGGGTCTAGGTTTGGTTTAAACCTTGAAGATCTGGACGGTGTTGACCTTACGGGCATATCCGGCCTGCATTTTCATGCACTGTGCGAACAGGATGCAGATGTCCTTGTCCGCGTTCTTGCAAGTTTTGAGAAACGATTCGGCAAATATATAAACAGGATGCGCTGGATCAATTTCGGCGGAGGGCACCACATTACACGTAGTGACTATGATCTGGAACTGCTTTGCAATACCATTGCAGACTTTCGCAAAAGATATGGCAACATCTCCGTCTATCTCGAGCCGGGTGAAGCAGTGGTGCTCAACAGCGGAGTTTTCATTACCAGTGTGATAGATACTATCCATAAAGACATGCACATGGCGATTCTCGACTCTTCAGCTGAGGCACACATGCCGGATGTTCTTGCCATGCCATACCGTCCTCATATCGTCAACAGCGCAAAAGAGAAGGAGCTGGGTCACACCTATCGCCTGGGTGGTATATCGTGTCTTGCCGGTGATATTATCGGCGACTATTCATTTGATACGCCGCTTCATGCAGGGCAACGGCTGGTTCTCACCGATATGGCTCTCTACTCATTTGTGAAGAACAATACCTTCAACGGGGTTGAACTGCCCGCAATCTATACCTGCTCCAGCAAGGAAAACATCTTGCGCCTTATTCGCCGTTTCACTTATGATGATTACCGGAGCCGCATAGCATGAAAAAGTCCAAACCTCTGTATTTCCATGGTGAGGATGTTCCACCATCTGCTCCGGAGAATGCACTCTTCCATGTCATACCGGTACCTTTCGAACGTTCTGTCTCCTATGGGGCAGGCACAGCCGGTGGACCGGATGCAATCCTTGAAGCATCATGCCAGCTTGAACTTCTCACCAAGGGATGCATTCCTGCGGAACATGGTTTCCACACCACTTCACCCGTGGACTGCAGTGGGCCTGTGGAAGACGTATTGAATCGTATAAGAAAGTGTGTTGATGCGACACTGCAAGTGGATAAAATTCCGGTTGTCCTAGGGGGGGAGCATACTGTCACACATGGTGTTATTTCAGCTCTTGTGGACCGTTTTGACGATTTCGGCGTTATCCAGTTTGATGCACACGCGGACCTTCGAGATTCCTACGAAGGCTCTCCCCACAGCCATGCCTGTGTTATGCGTCGAATCCATGAGCAAAACATACCCATCTATCAACTCGGCACTCGAAGTTACTCCAGCGAAGAACAGGAATATCGTCTCGTTCATTCAATACCTTTTCTGGATAGCGAGGATATCTGGAAAAAAGGCCATGAACTTTCACTTCCCGTTGATTTTCCTAAAAAGGTGTTCATCACTTTTGACATCGACGGGTTGGACAGTTCACTTATGCCGGCTACAGGTACGCCCGTTCCTGGTGGCCTAACCTGGTACCAGGCAATGTGGCTGATACAGCAGATTATGAACAGTAGAATATGTATCGGTTTCGATGTCGTTGAGTACTCCCCGATTCCAGGTTTCCATGGTTATTCGTTCACAGTTGCCCAGCTTGTCTACAACATGATGGGATACCTCGTCCTAAGCAGCACCAACAGTAAGTACTATATAAAATAGCTTGGGAACTGAAAACGATTTAATATCAGTCGCATCTCTTCAGTTGCTAAGGTTCTCTTAACGCCCGTTTCACCCTCAGCCTGATCGAGGGAGAAATGGAGAGAAGGAATGTGTCAGTTTAATCAGGCACTTGCTAACCCCCAATGCAGTATATGTTGAACAGGTAGCCGAAACTGTACTGGACATGATGCAACGGTTGACGGGAGTTGCCCTTTCTTGGGGCCCCGAATGTGGACAGGGAAAAATGGTTTATCTTGAGGCGTTTTCGGAACCATTTTCAGATACTTCCTGAGAGTATCTGGCACCATAGGTTCACGTTTTTCGAAAAGTTAATACGAATTGCACAGAGAACGTGCGCCCTTTTAGAGGCATATTTTCCCTCAAAAGAAAGGGAACCTCGCGGTGACGACAATAAATCGGAAATATTGCCTCCTTTCCAGATTGCCTAAAAGGGGCAGTAGTTTTGCATGCAGCTTATCATTCTAAAAACGGTTGATTTTTCTTCTTACACCGTCTCCATCGCCCCTTATTCAATCCCCATCGCAAACGTAAACGTTCTTGCCCTCTTATCGCAGTCCAGTTCTCAAGGATTTATCAACAATTGCGTTTTGCTCGGCCACTAATCAGGCATTGCTCAACTTCAGAGTATGATTTATTGTCGGGCTTATAATCAGGACGCAACTGTTAATGAATCCTATTCTGTATATCTGAACTAGTTATTGCTGTAACGCACTGCACGTTGGAATCGAAACTTGCTGGTTTTATGAGGTCGGTTCCCGATAAAGTCCAGTTTTCTTGAAAGGGCACTTGTGGTGCACTGGACGCGCGGGAAATGCTGCCCCGCGCTAAGTAGGCTGTTATCGGCAGCGGAGAAAAGCGACCTGCATCATAAGGGGATCTTCAAAGAAAACGGTTTTGTTCCCCCATTCGGAGAGCCCGATATTAACCCACTCTCCCTGATCCTCCCACTCATCGTACCCATATTTCCAGCCGCACCATTTTTCCGCACAGAGATATTCCTGTTCCGGCCCGTAATAAATAAACTGGCTTTCCACATCATCTTCCATCTTACGGGTTTGACCAATGAGGACCAGGTCGGCTCCTTTTGCACCGGCTTCCTTAAAAACCAGATTTTGAATATCTTTGCCGCTCTGGTTAGCAGGGAGCATGGCAAAGGTTTCTGCAAAAACCCTGCATGGACGAGGAACCTGCGTATACTGGAAAGCGGTCGCAATTTTGTCGGTTGGAGTATAGATTTTGCCTGAATAGGCAGTTTCGTCTTTTCCGCCACAGCCGGAAAGGAGGAGCACTATGGTCGGCAGGAGAAGGGTAGATATAAACCTTATCATTGTTACACTCCGAGGAAGTTGATTTTTTACTGCATTTTCATACGTAAAGAGATAGGGTCTCAACTCTTATCAAAAAGAGACCAAAAATATTTTTTGATATATTAAACCCGAACCTGCCGTAATGCTACCTTGAATTCATGGTAACTCATTAATTAACGGTAACTCATTAAAAAATGCTGAAAGAGTAGAGAATGGTTAAACCTAGGGAAAAGAGCAGCCCGTATGCAGACCTGCTATTGTTGCTGGTCGCCCTGATTTGGGGCTTTGGCTTTGTTGCTCAACGCGTGGGCATGGACCACGTCGGCCCGTATACCTTTAATGGATTGCGCTTTATACTTGGCGCTTGTTGCCTGTTGCCCCTTGTAATGCGGAGAAGCAGGCAGCCGGTTTTGACGGAACAGCAGATGAGTGCCTGGACGGCGGGGCTTATCGCCGGTGTCTTTTTATTTGCCGGAGCCACCTTGCAGCAGGTAGGTCTCCAGTACACAACCGCCGGAAAAGCAGGGTTTATTACTGGTTTGTATGTGGTTTTTGTTCCGATTATCGGTCTCCTGTTCGGACAGCGGACCAACGCAGGAACCTGGATCGGTGCCTTGCTTGCGGTGGCAGGGCTCTATCTGCTCAGTATCCAGGGAACCCTGCATATTGCCTTTGGTGATCTTCTGGAAACCATTGGTGCTGTGTTCTGGGCATGTCATGTGCTGGTGTTGGGATATCTTTCTCCTCGAACCTCGCCTGTGAAGTTGGCGATGGTACAGTTTCTTGTCTGCGGTTTCCTGAGCCTTGGAGTGGCTGTCGCCCTAGAGACCATTTCGCTTGCTTCCATTGTTCAGGCAGGGGTACCAATATTTTACGGCGGAGTTATCTCTGTGGGCGCAGGGTATACGCTGCAGGTTGTTGTACAACGCAAAGCACATCCCGCAAATGCCGCTATTATCTTGAGCCTGGAATCACCTTTTGCCGCTTTGGGAGGGTGGTTGCTGCTCAATGAATTTCTTTCCGGCAGAGGACTGACCGGCTGTATACTCATGCTTGGCGGGATGCTGATTTCCCAGCTGTGGACAGTGTTTAAGCAGGAAAAAGAGACTTCAGCTCTGCCGGGCTGATAAAAGGTATATTGCAATGGAAACAGTGGGCATCCTTGCGGCCGTTCTCTCCGCCCTTTTCATGGGCACTATTGGTATATTTTCCAAATTGACCGGTCTCTCTTCAGAAACCGTTACATTTTGCAGGCTTTTTTTCGGTGCAGGTTTCATGGGGCTCTTTTTACTCTGTATCGGTCGTGTACAATGTCTGCGCCAATGGCCCTCCTGGCTGGTGTTAATCAATGGCGGGATGTTGGCCGGGTTCATTATTTTCTATGTCCAGGCCATGAACTTTACCACCATGGCTAATGCGATCATGCTGGTGTATCTCGCTCCGGTCGCAGCTTCTCTTTTTGCCCATCTGTTTTTAGGGGAAAAATTAAGCTGGAGTGGACTGCTCCTTATCTGCAGCGCTCTTTTCGGGTTTGCAATGATGATGGAGTTCACCATTGATATACAAGGCGGTAGTGATCACTTACTTGGCATAGGATGCGGTTTGGTTTCCATGGTTGCCTATGCGGCATTTATTTTACTCAATAGAATTGTCAAAACGGATATCCACGTCTATACGCGCACCTTTTACCAGTTACTGGCAGGAGCGGCAGTTATGTTGCCATTGTTGGCGTTGGATCCGCCTACCATCAGTCCCGTTAATTGGTTGTGGATGATTGGCACGGGCTTTCTCCCTGGTTTTTTGGCTATTTTCTGCGCAGTAATGGCCTTGAGTCGTCTGCCGGCGGCAACTTTCGGTACCCTTGCCTATGTAGAGCCTGTGGCAGTGGTAATTTTTGGTTGGGTATTGTTTAACGAAACACTTTCTCCTCTGCAGATGGGAGGCTGTGCTGTGATCATCTTCAGCGGCATTATCCAGGCCTATCTTAGTAGTCGACAGAAGCAAAGCAAGGTATAGTGGGAGGAGATGAAAAGATTCTGCAGGAGTTTTGTTCATTCATTTTTTACAAAATGAGGTCGTATGCTCATTCATTTAGCAGCTTTTGTGGTTGTTGTCGCCGGCATCATGTCGGCTAAATCGCTTTTAATTCCCTTTCTACTGGCAATTTTTCTGGCCATCATCTGTAGTCCTCCTCTTTTTTGGTTACGACAAAAAAACGTGCCTGTCGCTCTGTCGGTATTTGTGGTTGTTGTGGTGGTGATCATCATCCAGCTGGGCCTGACCACCTTGATCGGTTCATCGCTTGCAGATTTTTCCAAGGCACTGCCCAATTATCAGGACCGCCTGCAGAGTATTGCCCGGGAGGGCATTGTTTGGGTGGAGGGGTTTGGAATCGATATCACCGATGACATGATCATGGACCAGTTTAATCCTGGAAAACTGATGGCGATTGTCGGCGGTATGTTGAACAATCTGCTCGGGATGATGAAAAATACCTTTATGATTTTGCTCACCTTCATGTTCATCATGTTGGAAGCAGCAGGTATCCCGGCAAAGGTTCAAGCCATTGCCGGTGGCGGTAAAGGTGCTTTAGAAAAATATGGAGCCATCAGCAAAGGCGTTAACCGCTATCTCTTTCTTAAATCTTTGACAAGTCTTGGCACTGGAATATTAGCCGCTGTCAGCCTCCAGATCATTGGCGTCGATTTTGCTGTGATGTGGGGCATGGTTGCGTTGTTGCTTAATTTTGTGCCGACCATCGGATCCATTATTGCGGCTGTACCTCCGGTCCTGCTCGCCTTGGTACAACTCGGTGTCGGGCCGGCTCTGGCTACAGCTTCCGTGTATCTGGTTATCAATGTGGTGATTGGTAACCTGCTTGAGCCGCGCATTATGGGTGCTGGGGTCGGGTTATCCACCCTGGTTATTTTTATCTCTATGGCATTCTGGGGCTGGGTGCTTGGGCCCATTGGAATGTTGCTGTCCGTGCCGCTGACCATGGCCTTGAAAATTACTTTGGCCGCCAATGAAAGCACCAAGGGTCTGGCCTTATTATTAGGTTCCAATAGTGAGGCCGCAGCGGTACTTGCTGCTTTACCTTCCGATGAGAATGCATAAATTGTTGCATATGGCACTTAATTACATCAATGCAACCATGAGATCGTTCCCATGAAAAAGCTCGATCTGGATACCACCCGTGACTTCAGCCCGATGGGCATGAAAAGCATAGTGCTCCATGATTCGGAACACTTTAAGATTCTCAATTTTAATCTTGTCGCAGGGGCACTCTTTCCGATTCACTCCCATGATCTTGAGGGGCAGCTCAGCATTATGGTTATTGAAGGAGAAGGCGAATTTCTGGCTGATGGTGATGTGACCATGCCGGCCAGAACCGGAAATATGTTGATTTGCGATATCAGTGAACCCCACGGGGTAAAGGCAATCACTGATATGCGTATAGTGGTTACCATTGCACCACCAATCTAGCCAGAATTTCTCATGATCTTTTTGATTTTAAACTCAATTGTTTGATATTATTATCTAAAAAGTAATTGTGCAATTAACAGTCTGTTTTTCGTTTTCAATCAAAAAGATCCCCCTTCGGGTCAATAGATTTTTCCGCAGGATCTACGTTACAAACCACTTGCGGTAGTTTACTATCGGAGTCTGCGCTTACCTGCTGCGCGGCTTGTGCCTTGCCCTGCGAAAAACTTTATTGATGAGAAATCCGGGCTGAGTAATAAAGCTGCTTATTGGGCGTCAGGCATTTGTTGCAGCCTCAGTTGTAGTGCACGAAAATATTTGCTCCCTTGCCTCATCCATGTATAGTAATGCGCTTGAGATTTGGAGACTATTTGCCCGTATTGGGTGGAGAGCGTTTGTTACTAAAATTACCCTGGCTGGAAGAAAATGATTTCTCCACCAGGCAGGGAATAGTGGAAAAGGAGCATATATGCAGAGAGCAACCATCTTTTTTATTTATACCTTCCTGGCCGTTTTTATTACCTGTTCAAGCATGCTGCCTGCAGCCCAGGCAAAGATTATCGGCACAGAGAGCTACCTTGCCGGGCAGTCCTATAGTGCTGAACGTGAGCAGATTCAAGCATTCGTGAACCAGGAGAGCGTTCGTGCGCAGTTCATTGAGCTGGGTGTGGAACCGGCAGATGTGGACGCAAGGATTGCCCATATGACTCCTGAAGAGTTGTTGCAGGTACAGCGGCATATTGCTGATCTTCCAGCCGGTGGTATGCTGGAGATTATCGGTGCCGTTTTTCTGGTCCTGCTAATTCTGGAACTGGTTGGAGTTACCAATATTTTTAATAAAATATAGGTAACCAGTTACAGTTTGAGGTAGAGTGATAGTTTTAATATTTTTGCTGAATAGTGACAAATATAGATGATACTTTTTCGGGGCCTGTTGCAATGGGCTTGTCTCATCTGCATCCTGGTGGTATCGGGATGTGGGATCCATCCTTCTCGCATAGGCCCCCCTTTATTCAATAAGCCGATAGAGCTTGTTGATACCGTTTTTTTCCCTCAAAAGAAATACCAGTGCGGCCCTGCTGCGTTGGCCACAGTTCTTCAGTCCAGTCGTATAGACGTGGCGCCCGATGCCCTTACCTCCCAGGTGTACCTGCCTGGAAGGAAGGGGAGCCTGCAGGCAGAGCTTATGGCAGCGACAAGGGGGTATGGTCGTCTGCCCTATGTAATACAGGGGACGTTAGCTGGTCTTATTGCCGAGCTTGAAGCCGGGCGACCTGTTCTTGTCCTGCAGGATTATGGTCGTGCAGGTTTGAGAATGTATCATTATGCCGTGGTGGTTGGCGGCATGGAACATACGCTCATCCTCCGATCAGCTGACGAAAAACGGTTGCTCATCAACGAATCGACCTTTTTAAGGACATGGAAAAGGGCGGGGTACTGGGGCATGGTGGTGTTGCAGCCGGGGCAATTGCCTGCGACCCTTGATCGGGAAAAATACCTGGCAGCAGCTGCCGGTTTGGAGGGCGCCGGAAAAGTCGAGCCTGCAGCTCAGTGTTACCAGGCTCTGCTCAGCAGATGGCCTGCCTATGATGATGCCCTTTTTGGTCTGGCAACAGTCCGGTTGGCTCAGCACCATTACCTGGAGGCGATTAAACTGTACCGGCAGTTGCTCATGGGTGATAACGATAACCCTGCCGCTATGAACAACCTGGCTGAGGCGCTTGCTGCAACAGGTCGTGTTGATCAAGGTGTGCAGGAGTTGGACAGGTATCTAGAGCACACCGATCTTTCTCAGCGCCCGTTTTGGGAGAAGACGCTGCTCACGACCCGGAACGAATTGCAGCAGCGTCTTGGAGCTGTCCGTAAATAAGTTGGACGATATCGCGCTCATATTTAGGTTAGATTTGGTTGATCTAATTGAACAAAGCCGCAGGCTTAGTGTAGTTGTGCTACATTGAGGGCTTTGTGATTGAAGAGCAGCCAAAGATGACCTGAAGATGCGATTCGAGATGTTCAAGTTGTTTCAGGACAGCTCCTTAGTGAACAGGCAAGGCAGGCATTTCAAGCAGCCTGCCCTTAGTCTCTTTGTTTTTCTATTTGTCGGTGCCTTCCATGCACCAGGCATAGGCATTTTGAAACATCTGTAGCCATGGAGAAACCTGGAGCTCGTTCATCTCCGCAGGCAGCCAATGGGCCTGCCACGGTAAAAAGACTCGTTCCGGGTGTGGCATCATTGCCAGGTGTCGGCCATCCGGGGAGCATAGGCCGCCAAAACCACCAGGTGACCCGTTAGGATTGAAAGGATACACTTCGGTTGCCTGCCCTGCATCATCGACATACACCACCGGTATCAGGTTGTCTTGTTTAACGTTGTCCAGAACCTGCTGGTCCGGAAAGTGGAGACGCCCTTCACCATGATCCACATGAATACCAAAGACAAGCTCTTCCATGCCCTTGAGCATGATCGCCTTGCTTGGCAGTACCTTGACCGTTGTCCAGCGTGATTCAAACCTGCCTGATGTATTGTGGATAAAACGAGGTTGATTTTCAGGGGCAAGTCCCTGGAAGGGCACCCAGCCCAGAAGTGCAAACAGCTGGCAACCATTACAGATCCCCAGGGTAAAGGTATCTGGGCGGTCATAAAATTGCTGAAATTGTTCCTTCATCTGTTCGTTAAAGAGAATGGTTGCTGCCCATCCCTTGGCACTTTCCGGCACATCGGCATAGGAAAAACCGCCGACAGCTGCCAAGCCGCGAAAATCATCCAACGTGACACGACCTTCAAGCAGATCATTCATGCAAATATCCCACGGCTCAAACCCTGCGGCATGGAAGGCGGAACTCATCTCCCGGTCAGAGTTTGATCCCTCATCCCTGAGAATAGCCACCTTGGGTTTGTTGGCCTTGCTGAGCAGTGCATCAGGAGTGGGAACAGGGGAGAAGGGCAGGTTATAGACAGGACCTTTTCGGTCATAGCTGCTTTCTTTTTCCTGGTCCGCACAATCCGGATTAATCTGGAGTCGTTCCAACTGATAACTGGTCTCCTCCCACCACTGCCGGAGCAGCTGCATTTTTTCCTCAAGGACAGCTACATTGTTGCAAGAGATGGTAATGGTCTTGTCTGCTGTGGTTTTCCCCAAGACAGTTGCCGCTACATTTCTCTTGTTTAACAGCTCCATAAGCTTTGCCAGGGATGCCTCCGGGCATTCAACCACCAGACCGAGTTCTTCGTTAAAAAGGTGTTCCAATGGCGAGGTCGTATCAGGCAGTTCCAACTGCAGTCCGCAATTACCGGCAAAGGCCATTTCCAGCACTGTGGTAATCAAGCCGCCGTCACTCCGGTCATGGCCGGAGAGAATGAGGTCCTTGTCAATGCACTCCTGAATAGCCGCAAACCCGTTTTTGACCAATGCCGGATCGTCCATATCAGGTACTTCATTACCAACACTACCCAGGACCTGGGCCAGCGAACTGCCGCCAAGGCGTTGCTGGTTTCCGGAGAGATCAATCAGGACCAACGTGCTTCCAGGCTGTTTGACGTCCGGCGTAATCACTCGGCGGATATCGCTCATCGAAGCATAGGCAGAGATGACCAGTTCCCTCGGGGATTTAACGATCTCGTCACCCACCATGGTTGCCATGGAAAGACTGTCCTTGCCGCCGTCAACCGCCATGCCGACAGCTATCATGGCGTCCCGCATGGCCTTGACAGCATCATTCATGGCCGCACCTTCTCCTTCAAGCTTGGGAGCCCACATCCAGTTGGCGGAGCATTTAATCTGCTCAGGGTCATCGATCTGTGCCCACACCAGGTTGGTTAAGGATTCACCGACCGCCATCCGTGCTCCGGCAGCCGGATCAACCAGCATCTTAATCGGCTGCTCGCCAATGGCAGTGGCAATTCCGGTCAGGCCAAAGTGGCTTTGCGCAACCACCGCGACATTACTTACAGGCAGCTGCAGAGGCCCGCAGCACTGCTGTCTGGCAATCAGTCCGGTAACAGCACGGTCGACCTTGTTGGTCAGAAAACGCTTGGAACCAACGGATACCAATCTGAGCACCTTGTGGAGTGCATCGCGAACCGTGAGTGATTCCGGAAAGGTGAGTGGCTGCAACGCAGGCTGGTAGCGGGAATCGGTAAACTCTTTTTGTGGGATATTGCCCAGGAGTTCGTTGAGCTCAATGTCCACCGGGGTCGTGTTGTCTTGTGAATCATGGACAACAAAGCGGAGATCTCCCGTCACTTCTCCCAGGACTTCGCAACCTACCTTTTCCCGGTCGCAAATCCGCTGAAAGTGATCAATATTTTCCGGGCTGATCAAAAAACCGGTGCGTTCCTGGTACTCGGCCACATAGATTTCAAGCACCGACATGGTGGGGTCACCAACATGGACTTTGCGAATATCGACCTTGCCGCCGGAGTGCTCAACCAATTCCTTGAGCACGTTTGCCGGGCCGCCGGCTCCCTGATCGTGAATAACATCGATCAGGGTTTTGTCGCCCATCTCGTTACAGGCGCGGATCACGCGGTTCATCTTTTGTTCCATTTCCGCATCACCACGCTGGACAGCGTCAAAATCCAGATCAGAGGCATTTTCTCCCTGGAGCATACTCGAGGCCGCACCGCCCCCAAAGCCGACCCTGTAGGCTGGTCCGCCGACCTGGACGATCAGCATTCCCGGCCTGGCTTCATCTTTTTCTGTCTGACAGTCATCGATCTGACCAACACCGGCGGTGAACATGATCGGCTTCAGAAAACCCCAGCGCTGACCATCATCAAGCCGCAGGTCAAAGGATCGGGTGAATCCCTGGATGAGAGGTTCTCCGAATTTATTTCCGTAGTCCGATGCCCCGTTGCTGGCTTCTATTTCGATGTCCAGGGCTGGGGCAAGGTTGTCCGGACAGGGGTAGGACTGTTCCCACTCCAGTGGGTAGCCAGGGATATGGAGGTTGGCTACACAGTAGCCGGCAGTTCCAGCCATGACAAAGCCGCCTTTGCCTGTCCCCTGAACGTCGCGAATCCTTCCTCCTGTGCCGGTTTCCGCGCCGGGAAAAGGTGCCACACCGGTGGGGAAATTATGGGTTTCAGCGGTGAGCAGCGGGTGATAGCGAACATTCACCTCTGTCAGGGGTGATGGCTCTCCCGGTACCTGTGGGTGGAGCGTTGTAACCGGATGACCGGTAATAACACTGGAGTTATCCTTAAACGCAATAATACTGCCCTTGGGATTGGCTTCCAGGGTGTCGGTGACCATATCAAAGAGTGTCTTGTCCTGTTCAACGCCGTCAATAATTTGTTTGCCCCTGAAAAACCCGTGCCGGGAATGCTCAGAGTTGGCATTATTGAGGTCCATTATTTCAACAATGGTCGGGTTGCGGTCATGCTTGGTGACAAAATAATCATAATAAAAGTTACGATCCCATTCATCCATGGAGATGCCTGGTATTTCAAGCAGTCCGTCAGGGCCTTTACTTTTCAGGTCTATCTCATACACCGGCTCTGGCATGATGCCTGTTTCAAAAGTGTTGAGTGGCTCGGGATAAACACACTCGGTCATACGGTCATGGTGTGCATCAATAAATTGCTGCAGATCTTCTCCTTCGGGCACCACATATCGCCGGGAACGTTCGACCCTGGTAACGCAGGTAAGATCAACCGCTTGACATATGGAGACCATATTTGACGACCAGGCAGTAGCAAAGTTAAGCCGGGGACCGATTTCAACAACCCGCTCCCCTTTGAGCACGGGCTCAAGGGAAACTGTTTTGACGAGAAAGCCATCAGCGAGAATCAGGCGTAGCTTGTGCAACTCGTCATCTGACATTGGCCGGGTGGATTCCACATTATAACAGTGGGCAAAGGTGGTATCTATTTTTCTGTAAAGCTGTGTAACGACTGATCCCATGATCTGGTTTCCTTTTCAAGCGCGGTCAGCGACTAACTATGTTTAAATGCAAATGGAGTAAAGTGAAGTCCGGCACGTTGTGTATTGTAGGCAGTGCCTGCTTAGCCCGAATTTCTCATGAACTTTTTGATTTCAAGTTCAATTATTTGATATTATTTCTCAAAAAATAATTGAACAATTAATAATCTGTTTTTCGTTTTCAATCAAAAAGTTCACCCTTCGGGTCAATAGATTTTTCCGCAGGATCTACGTTACAAACCACTTGCGGTAGTTTACTACCGGAGTCTGCGCTTACCTGCTGCGCGGCTTGTGCCTTGCCCTGCGAAAAACTTTATTGATGAGAACTCCGGGTTAGGAGCTGTGCAACTTGTTTTCGGACAACTCCTTAATCGGAATATGTGATTTTTTGACGATTCATCCCCTATTTATTCATTGTGAACCGAGCAGTAAAGTATTTTTTCTGTTTAAAAAGTGATGAGTCCGTGAAAAGTTCATCACACTCATAGATGGTTAAGTGAAAATACAGGTTATATTGGTAGGGTAGGCTTTAAGGGAAAGGGGCTTTCCGGGGCGAAGGCTCACGCAATGCATGGAAAGTGAACGCTGAGTCTGGAATTATTATTTTTTTCAAAAAATGATAAAATGTTTATCAGAAATTCGGGTTGACAACCATAGTGGTACAAGTGGAGATAATTTTACAATATGAAAAGTGGTAATTTAGAGCTGGAGCTTGCCGACGCCTTTGTTCAGTCTACAGGGACTAACCTTTTTTTGACCGGTAAGGCTGGAACAGGTAAAACGACTTTTTTAAAAAATATTAAACAAACCTGCCCCAAAAGGCTGATCGTTACGGCACCGACAGGCGTGGCGGCAATTAATGCCGGCGGGGTCACGCTTCACTCTTTTTTTCAACTCCCCTTTGGACCGTACGTGCCCGGCAGCGAAGGATACAACCAGAGCAGCAGGCATAGGTTTAGTCGAGAAAAACAGAATATCATCAAGAGTCTTGATCTGTTGATTATCGATGAGATAAGCATGGTGCGGGCTGACATGCTGGATGCTGTTGATTCTGTATTGCGACGTTACCGTCGTAACGAAGCACCATTTGGCGGGGTACAGTTACTGGCGATCGGCGATCTGCAGCAATTGGCTCCGGTGGTCAAGGAGAGCGATAGGACCATTCTTGATCAATATTATGAATCACCTTATTTTTTCAGCAGTAACAGCCTACGTTCCACTGCATTTATCACCATTGAATTGAAGAAAATATATCGCCAGTCAGATGATCATTTTATTGATTTGCTGAATAAGGTCCGTGACAACAATCTCGATCCGGCAGCACAGGAGGAGTTGAATAAACGGTATCAGCCTGATTTCCAGACAGCAGATGGCAACGACTATATTACCCTCTGTACCCATAATCGACAGGCTGACCGTATCAATGAAGTTCGACTGGAAACATTACCCGGTAAAGCGTCTTCTTTTACTGCGGAAATCGAAGGGGATTTTCCAGAACATTCCTTCCCCACTGCTGCAAGCCTGGATTTAAAGAAGGATGCGCAGGTGATGTTTATCCGCAACGACCCAACACCTGAGAAACGTTTTTATAACGGCAAGATCGGTCGCATTGTTGCGATGGATAACGATGAAATAACAGTGCAGTGCCCCGGCGATATGGAGCCGATTATTATTAAACCTTCAGTGTGGGAAAATATCGAATATACCCTGGATGTGGAAGAGGGCGAGGTCCGGGAAAAAAAGAAAGGCTCCTTCAGCCAGCATCCGCTGCGGCTTGCCTGGGCAATTACCATCCACAAGAGCCAGGGCCTTACCTTTGAAAGAGCGATTATCGATGCTCAGGCCGCCTTTACCCATGGCCAGGTCTATGTGGCGCTGAGCCGTTGTCGGACCCTGGAAGGTGTGGTTCTCAGCTCGCCCCTTGGTGCCAAAAATATACAGACCGATGCTGCAGTATTACATTTTGTCCGGCAGGCAAGGGAAGAGCAGCCTACGCAACAGCAGCTGGAAGTTGAAAAAAACAGGTATCAACAGCGGCTGCTGTTGGAGTGTTTCAATTTTCGACCTCTACGTTCCGTACTGCATCGTTTTGTCAGTATGGTAGGTAAATTTCGAACAAGCATTGTCGTGAAGGGTGCGGAAGACGTGCTGGGAATGTGTCAGCCAATATGGGATGAAATCTGTACTGTTGGCGATAATTTTCAACGCCAGTTGGAAGGCTTTTTTAAGGAAGGCTGCCTGCCTGAACAGGATCCGGTCATCCTGGAAAGACTCAATAAAGCGTCGGGCTATTTTGACGAAAAACTTGTCACCCTGCTTGTTACCCCTTTTCAGCAGGTAAGTATTGAGACGGATAGTAAGGAAATTCAGAAAAGCGTAACCAAGATCCTGAAACAATTGGACAGCATCGGGGCTGAAAAATTGGCGGCTGTACAGTCCTGCCGGGATGGTTTCTCTCCCCAGCAATACCTGCGAAGTATATCAACGGCTGCTGTAAAAGCTCCTCCCCGGAAAAAGCAGAAGGATGCATCGCTTTATTTGGAAAATGATGTGGCACATCCGGAGTTGTTCGAAAAACTCAAGCAGTGGCGGACGCAGAAGGCAGCTGAAGAAGGATTAGCTGCCTACCAGGTTCTGCATCAAAAAACCCTGGTACAGATTGCCGTTCACTTACCGATTATCATCACTGATTTGAAGGCAATCAAAGGGATTGGCAACAAGTTGGCAGAGCGATACGGCGAAGAACTGGTCACATTGATCAGTGACTATCGCAAGGAGCATGGTATTAGTGAGGTTGTTCTTCCTGCAAAGCCGGAGCCAATAAAAACCGAGAAGCGGTCGGGCACGACCAGAGACCAGACCCTGGCTCTTTTTGAGCAAGGGTTAACGATTAAGGAAATCGCCGAAAAACGCTCCCTGACTAGGTCAACCATAGAAGGGCACCTGGCTTTTTGGGTGGGAGAGGGAAAGATTGCGGTCAACAGATTGGTTGCAGAGGATAAGTGCGAGCAGATAGAAAAGGCACTGCAGCTGGAAGGCGGGAGAACGTTTCGAGAAGTGAAAGAAGCATTGGGCAATGACGTCAGCTATGGCGAAATTAAAATTGTTCAGGCATTTTTGAAAAGTCAGGATGCCGTGGAAGAGGGGGAAACATGATGGTAGATGCATGCAAGAAAAAAAACATGATGAGCATCTGGCTCATTGTTTGGTGTCTGTTTTTTACTCAAAGCAGTTTTGCTGCTAATGCAGCATCAGCAGAAAGCTTGGTGAAGATCACAGGCATAACCCCCGACCAAAAGGTAGCAGAGAAAATCGTGCCGGGTCTGCTCCCTCTGTATTACCTGGATTTTTTTCAACGTGATCTGAAAAAACTGCCGCAAGGGTCTTCAGCAAAATATCCTTCTTTCCGTGGTGAAGCGATCCTTGAGCTTAATCATACATTCGGCAGGGGAGAGGTCTTTGCCAGCGGTGCCAAACAAGGAGTCGGCATGCGTTTGCAGGGCTACCTGTTGTTTGCAGAGCCAGGGGAGTACAGCTTGCAGGCCATGTCCAACGATGGCATCATTATGCAACTCGACGGAGTGCAGGTGCTCAGCGATCCCAAACAACACTCAGATCGATTGACCGAGATGGCGCAGGTTTTGATCAATCATCCCGGTTGGTACCCGGTGGTGATTGAGTATTTTCAACGAAAAGGCACCGCCACCTTGCAGTTACTGTGGAAAACCCCTGGCTCCTCCGATGTAGAGCCGATTCCTGCATCTGCATATGGGCATGTCAGTTCGCCTGAGAAAGGGATGTAATTGTTTAGCCCGGTTTTCTCATTAGTTCAGGCGGTGTCAGGTTTATAGCTATGACAGGGTGGATAAGTGCAATGCATCTATGCAGCTCAATCCGGTGCCTGCCATTGGTGGATGTGCCACGCTTATCCCACCTTACGTAGCCTGTTTTCCTGCCTGATCGTGAGCAGGTAGGGTACTTTGCTTAACCGCCGGCCAGTTTTGCCTTGTAACCGAGTTTGTTCAACGCATCGACCAGTGTCTGGCGGTGGTCTCCCTGGATTTCGATGATGCCGTTTTTCGCAGTGCCGCCGGAGCCGCATTTTTGTTTGAGTTGTTTGGCCAGCTTTTTCAGAGCAGCATCATCCAAGGCAATACCGCTGATGATGCTGACTCCGGCACCCTTGCGGCCCTTTGTCTGCCTGCTCACCCGAATTTGCCCGTCGCCCGGCGGTGAGCTTTTTTGCTTGCTGCAACAGCATTGCTTTTCAGGATGTCCGCATTGCGGGCACATGCGCCCTTTGTCGGTGGAGTAGACCAATCCGTAGTTTTTTGTTTTTTTCATGGTGGGGTAGGATGATTTGTTCGAATATATTTTTTTGGAGATAGTAACCGTGATGCAATAGTAAACACGCCCTGCGATCTATGACAAGTTTAAGCAGTCTGATATAACCTAATGCTACGCGGCATGAGCAATATTGAAACCACAACCTCCACCTGTTGCTAGAGGTTCTCAGTAAATTTACTCGCTTCCGCTGTCGTAAGCCCCTTTGAGGCGAGAGTAAAAAAACTCATTGGTCAATGGCGTTGTATGGTAAGTGTGCTATCGTGTTGGTTATTACCTTTATTTTACCATTGGCAGAGGCAGAAAATAACCAGTTTGAAAAAAATAGCCGTTAATCGTTATGAAAAAGATACAATTAAAGGAAATTATTGGCCTGGTAGAGTCGTTCAGTGCAGAGTACTTGAACGAAGAATTAGCCGAGTGTGCTCTCAGGTTATGCAATAAATTAGGTCGTAGCCGCAAGCTGGATATTACCAGGGGCAAAAGAGAAATATGGGCCGCAGCCATCGTGTATGTGATTGCCAGGTCAAATTTCCTGTTTGATAAGGCCAGTGATGATTTCCTTACATCAGACATAATCTGTGATTTTTTTAATACCAAGAAGACCACGACCGGGAACAAGGCAACTGTCATTGAAAAAGCATTGAATATCAGTATCGGTGATAAGGATTGCTGTACCCAGGAGATAGTAGAGACCTGTTCATTTGTCGAGTTACCTGGTGGGTTTGTGCTGCCTAAAAGAATGATCGATGCTGTTTCCAGGGAAATTGTTATAGAAATCGGTGACGAGGAGGAGTCCCGGGAAATTGAAGAGTTCATGGCCCGGAAGCAGCAGGAACAGGAAGACAAAGAGCGGCTCAGAAAAGAGCGGCGAGCCGAAATAAACCGTGAAATTGCGGAAAAGAAGCGAAAGAAGAAGGAAGAGAAACAGGCAAAAATCAATGAACGGCAACTGAAGCTTTGGTGATGCACGTTGGTTTGGTTTACATAAGCGCTAAATCGTCGAAATTAGTAGCTGTGCCTTGAATCTCAAGAATAAACAAGAAGCTGTGTAGGGTCTTATAAGCCCTTGCTCCTCAGATTATCCTGATACCTTGTGCGAAATTGTTACAACCAGATGACAAATCCCAGACAGCATCTGGGATATCAGGAAACAGGGAGACTCCTGTAAGCAGTTGCGGGTTTTAGGTATAGTAAATTAAAGAGTTATTAACCCCGTGAGTTACCCTTTAGTTTTGTAGAGAAAGAGCTGTGTTTTGATAAAAAAACGTTGAAAAAAATGTGTGGTAATATCAGTATATTGCGAGCAACCTTTCCTTGCCGGAGTCTGATCGAAAACTACTGCTACTAAAAAAGCGGGAAATTTCAGTAAAGAAATGTCACGGGGGAAAAATGAATACAGCATTGAAGGATGTTATAAAAACGGCACAGCTTTTCTCTTTGCCTGACGTTTATTTGCGCCTGAAATCTCTTCTCGACGACCCGGATTATGCAATGGGGGAAGTCGCGGCGGTAATTAGCCTTGATCCTGCGATGACGCTCCGCTTGCTGCGTATTGTCAACAGCTCTCTCTATGGCCTTAATAAACAGGTGGACACTGTTAGTCGTGCCATCATTTTGCTCGGTTCACAGCAGGTGCATGATATCGTCTTGGCGACGTCGATAGCGCAGGCCTTTAGAGGGATCTCTAAAGATGTGATGGATGTGGGGAAATTTTGGAGACGCAGTGTTTACTGTGCTGTTACCTGCAGGCACTTAGCCCGACAACAGGGATCCTGCGACAAGGAAAGGCTGTTTGTGGCTGGACTTCTCTGCGATATAGGGCACCTCCTCATTTATCAGGCTATTCCTGATATTTATTGGAAGATGGCGCAGGAGTTGAAACATTCGGAAAAAACTATTGTCGACATGGAGCAGGAGCTGCTTGGTTTTGATTACGCCCAAGTGGGTGCTCTCCTTCTGGAGCAATGGAACCTTTCCGAAAGCCTTAAGGAAACGACCAAACTACATGTCCATCCAGGCAAAGCAGAGCAGTATCCACTTGAAACGGCTCTTGTTCACATTGGTTTCCTGATGACCAGGGCCGGAGACGGGGAGGGGGTGTTTAACGAGGCAGGGTTGAGTGTCGATCCATCGGCATGGGAGCGCACCGGATTAACTGCCGAAGACTGCTCAGACCTTTATAAAGAGATTGAAAAAGATGTTCGAGTGGCAATGGAACTCATTTTTTTATAAGCATACTGCGTGCAAAGTTGACAATGTCTTTTTTCGATTGCAAATGTTTATGTAAGCGCTGCTTTTTAATGTGCAATCAATACCCGAACTGCCCGGTTCAATAAACAGGGGATGTGTACAGCTCACTATGCAAAAGAGACCTTCAGCAGTTTTTTTTGATAAGAACGACTATCAACTCCTGCAAATCGTCAGAGATGTGCTTGAACGAGGCCCTCAATCGCAGGCTTTCCGTTCACTGTTGGGCAAGCACATGCATCCGCATGGAATAAAGGAAATGGCTGCTGCAAGAGGTTTGCGCATTGCTTATGCCATTGCGGGCCTGCTCGGCTCATTCGAGTCCGGGAAAGCAAGTGATCGTCTTATAGCCTTGCGCTCCCTCCGGGATGAAGTTTCCCTCACCTCTACGACCTTTTTCCATAAAAACACTGCCAGAGTGCTGCTGCAAATAATGAAGGAACTGCTGCGCAGCAACAACAATGAACTCTACCAGCTGAAATTGGCGCATGATTTCCGAATGGTTTCAATGGGAAATCCAAGAAAAGTTCGCGCTGAACTCGCCAAGTACCACCTCCTTGAAATGCCGGAAGAATGGAATCAGCTTGCTTTTGATGATCATGTTCATGATGCCAACACCAAGGGGCGAAAATCACCCACCCATCTGGTAATGGATGCCTGGATAAAAGGAATCCGTTATCTCACCGTTGTGTATTACAACTACGTCCGTTCTGAAGTGGTTGAGGAGTTAATCGAGGCCAGTGCAATCCTTGACCTCAATGTCCAGGTTGGGATTGAGATGTCTGCCCGGTTTCGGGACAAATATGTTCGATTTACGTGGGAACCCCACGGCTTTCAGGACAACAGTGCGCTGTTGAAGTTTCTTGAAGATGATGCCGTAAAACAGCTAATGGAAAAAGGGCGCCAAGTCTCTCTTTATCAGCAAAAGTATGTTTTTGAGGTTCTTGAAGCATTTAACACCCGTCATCGGCATGATCTCAATGCTGAGCTGTCATTGTCACTGAGGCCATGCAAAAAAGAAGATTTCCTGGCATTTGTGGGGGCAGGGCAACCGTCGTTGTTGCACCTGGCGCGATTTATCCACAATACGCTTGCGCAGCAGATACAGCCGGCATTTGTGGAAATATCAGACAGGCTCAACACTCCAGATCTCGGTGAAGAAGAAAAAAGAGGATTAAAGGCTCGTCTCAAAAAATTTCGAGAGGTCCACGTTCAGACAATTACCGATAAATATCTTCTTCCTTCACGTAACCCGACGATTCATGACCCGGCACACCCAGAGGATTGTCCGGATCTTCCTGAGCAACTACGACTCGGTCCCCATGCACTGCTCAGCCAATTGGCATCATTGCATTCAAGTTCAAAGTTTACATTAAACATCAACAATCTATCACTGCAAGATACCCTTGAATTGCTCTATGCCGGGGCTGGGATGATTACCCATATTGAAGCCTATAATCTGAAAAATGCTACCTACGGCATGATGTCGGGTAAGCCTCCTGATCAGAGTAAAAGCGAAGGGGAAGCGGTTGATCTGAAAAGTCCGGAGCACTACTATAAGCTCACCGGTGAACTGCAAAGAGCACTTAATGACGACAATGTCATTGCGCTCAAGCGAGCGGTACGTAGCATTATCTGGGATTACGAAGAGGAATTGTTACGCGCGAACGCAGCTGCGGAAATTTTTCAGGAAGAGAAGACCGCAACAGAT
The DNA here is from genome assembly GCF_016918565.1 of Desulfogranum marinum. GTDB lineage: Bacteria > Desulfobacterota > Desulfobulbia > Desulfobulbales > Desulfobulbaceae > Desulfogranum > Desulfogranum marinum. The sequence continues at coordinate 3,445 of NZ_JAFFQD010000007.1, read as the reverse complement.
ACGCAGTCGCCAGAGCTTCACTCGATGCAGCAGCGGAAGCAGGAGCTCCTCGATATTCTTTACAATCTGGAAAAGTTTCATTCCTATTATAAGCTGCGGACACTCGGCTCTCGAATCGGTTCAGGCTCTACAGGGCAAGGGGAACACCAATACGGGATGGGGCTGGTTGTAATCGATACCTTACCAGCCAAGGGGAAGAAGGCGGCTATGGCTACAGTGGCAGGGCAACACCGGCGGTACATCCCCGTCAGTGCACTGTTAACTCATAATAAGCACAGCCGTAACTCCTTTGCTTCTAGAGAAACTCGTTTGAGCAGGCTCTTGCAGGTTTTCACCAGCAAAAATCGCCAACAATGGGACGATTGGACGCTTGATGGGTTTCAGGTTCACACCGGTCGGACAGGGAATATTGTTACCCTTGGCGGCCTTGGCAGGACAACGGAGGATGAATTTGAGCTGAATGCAGCAAACACCAAGCAGGAGCGGCTGGAAAATCCCTGGAAATATTTAAATACAAACGTAAAAAATACCCTCAAAGTGCTCCTTGGGTTTATTCCTGCTTTTTTAACCTTCAGCCTCACCAAGGACTGGTGGCTGCTTGCTTACTTTGGCGCTTTTATCTGGTTTGGTATCACCGGGGCACGCAATATCATACAATCTGTTCTCGGAGGAGGTGGCCTGCGACGCTCCCCTCTCCTTCCCTGGAATTCTCTTATCAGCTGGAGTCGGATATCCGACTCGCTGCTCTACACTGGTTTTTCGGTCCCGCTCCTCGACTATCTTGTCAAAAATCTGCTCCTTGATAAGGGGTTTGGCATAACCACAGCGACCAGTCCCATTATGCTCTATGCGGTGATGGGATTGGCTAACGGTATTTATATTTCCAGCCACAATGCTCTGCGCGGGCTACCCAAGTCTGCCACTATAGGTAATTTTTTTCGCTCTATTTTAGCCATCCCAGTTGCGGTCTTGCTGAATACCTGTATCGCGATATTTCTTCAGGCAGCTGGTGTCCCGGATGTGACCGGAGCGTTGCAGAAATGGGCTGCAATCATCTCTAAATTTGCTTCCGATTGTGTAGCGGCAGTTATTGAAGGCTTGGCAGACAGGCAGACCAATATTCGAGCACGTCTTGCAGCTTATCAAACAAAGATACTGCAACTTTTCAGCGTGTTTTCTCGGCTTGACCTCCAGTTTCCAGAAGAAGATGTGCTGGAAATACTGCAATCTCCAAAGATGATGATACAGACACTGAGCTACGAGGCAAGGGATCAGGAAAGGCTGATTATTGTCAATGCGCTGGACCTGATGTATTTTTGGATGTATCAGCCTCGAGCACACAAGGCGTTGAGCATTATTTATGATACTATGTCTGCAGAGGAGTGGTTGATTTTCTATAGATCGCAACTGATTCTGAAACGACAGAAAGAAATTAGCCAGGTGTTTGTGGACGGGCTGGTCGGTAAGAATTTTGCCAAAGCATTATCCTTTTATCTGGATAGGTCTGAGGAATACCTCTCGGATATGGAGAAAATAGGCAAAAAGCCCAGGCAAATACAAAGCAAATGCAGATGGGGTCATAATTTCGTTTTTTAGATGTAAATTGGAGTGGTTCAGTTGTACAACCGGGTCCCCTGGTCTCTACTTGAAAAATAACGTGCATAAACGGGTTTTAACAACCTGAAAAAGCAGCGTTATTGTTCTCCAACTCCCCACGGAGTCTGCGCTTACCTTTTCGTCAACGATCCATCCTGACAGCTATTTGAAAAAAAATCAGGAAAATCTGTTTAAAGCCCAAGGCATTGCTCGCCTTGGCCATTGGGAAAAAAATATAGGTTCAGTGGCTTTTCAGTTTACCAGCCCTTCACCGGAAATTTTTGGGCTCAGTTACCCTTGTACCTATGCGATGCTTTTTGATTGTATAGTAGATGAAGAGAGAAGCAGGGTTAAGCTTACACTAGATAGTGCCTGTGCCACGCAGCAGCCTTTCAGTATAAATTATCGGATTGTATTACCGGATGGTTGTGAGCGGATTATTTTTAATCTGGGAGAGGTTGTTCATACTGATCAACAGTCCGAACCGTTGCTCATCGGTATTGTCCAGGATATTACTGAGCTTAAACAGGCAGAAGACAAGATCGACTATCTTGCCTTTTACTATAATCTCACCGGTCTTGCCAATCGTTCACTTGAGGAAAACGAACTTGCCCCCTGCTATCCCGACTTTCGCAGTTCGACCTCCGATTTCACTATTTTCGCCCTGTTTTGAAGCGTAACCTCTTGAAGTTGCGTTAGCAGGATGCAAAAAAGGCTTGTAGTGCCGACCTACCCCCTTGCTTTGCTGATAATATTGGGCAAGAGTAGGATATGTTTTTACGAGCAAAAAAACGTTTCAAGGATGGCAAAGAGCATCGCTATTGGTCCATAGTAGAAAATCGCAGATTGCCAAGTGGTAAAGTCAGTCAGCGGCAGGTCCTTTACCTTGGCGAGATCAACGACAGCCAAAAGGTCGGCTGGTGTAAAGCTATAGATGTCCTTGACGATCAGCATAATCGTGCCACGCAACTGGCTCTGTTTCCCGATGATCGTGAGGCCCCGGAACTGGCCTGTGAGACAATTCAGCTTCGCTTGAGCGATCTTTCCCTGCACAGGCCAAGGCAATGGGGAAGCTGCTGGCTGGGAATTTCGTTATGGGATCAATTACAGCTGGATTCTTTCTGGTCTGAATGCCTACCTGTAAGCCGCAAAGGAACAAAATGGCTCAACGTTTTAAAAACTCTTGTTACCTACCGTCTTATATCTCCGGGCAGTGAGTGGCGCCTGCACCGTGAATGGTTCCGCAACAGCGCCATGGCCGATCTGTTAGGAGAAGATGATGCGCTTGTGCAAAAAGATAAGCTGTACCGATGTCTGGATAAACTTGTTGACCACAAACGTGATTTTTTCAGCTTCCTCACCAATCGTTGGCACGAAATGTTCAACATCAAATTCGATGTTTTACTGTATGACCTTACCAGCACTTATTTCGAGTGCGACCCGCCAGGGAGCGGAAAAAGAAAATTCGGGTACAGCCGTGATAAGCGACCAGATTGTGTTCAGGTGGTCATTGCCCTTATTGTGACACCTGATGGTTTTCCCCTGGCCTATGAAGTCATGGATGGAAACACCAGTGATAAAACGACATTGCCTGATTTCCTTGCGGCAATCGAAAAACAATATGGCAAGGCAAACAGAACATGGGTGATGGACCGAGGGATTCCTACCGAAAACGTTCTTGCTGACATGAGAGACTCCGAACAACCGGTGTCCTATCTTGTCGGCACCCCCAAAGGCAGGTTAAGCAAGCTAGAAAAATCATTTCTGGATAAATCCTGGGAGCAGGTGCGCTCAGAAGTGAAAGTAAAGCTTCTTAACCAAAACGACGAACTTTACATCCTTGCCAGAA
>NZ_JAFFQD010000079.1 GCF_016918565.1 Desulfogranum marinum | reverse complement strand
GCTTGCAGATGTAATACAAGGAGTTCAATTTAAAGATGGGGAGCCTGTGGCTCCAATAGTGAGCGAAGAATCTGACAGAGCTGTCGTTTAGGAATCATTCTTCGAACACCAGACTTGACTATAACTCGCGAAACACTTCAGAGATCACGAGCAACTCCTTATATTGACAACGGTTCAGTGCTGCAAAGCCAGGATGCTTGCCAAGTTGATCAATAGTGTTGAGGTTACGTCGCAGATAACCCAGCTGTTGACGGATACATTTGCGAACCTTCTTGTGACCGATCCGTTTGTCTTTGGCAACTGAGAGGAGTTGCTTTCTGGATCGTTGGCGGTAGGTGCGCGGCTTTTTATACCCTTTCCCTCTGGCTTGCGTTTTCGGAATGTAGGCACATCTCGGATCAATGCAAATTTTATTTTTGCGTAATTTTAAGGAGTTGCTGTTTTTGAGCCCTTCAAAACGGCCAAAAACTGTGGGCACACGCTATACGAATTTACACTTAATAATATAGTATGTTGTGTTATTTTTACAGGCAATCATGTACTTGCGAACAACACAACGAAAGAACAAAGACGGCTCGGTAACCAAATATTACCAGCTCGCCCATAACGTACGGCATCCAGAGACCAAACTGACTACTGCCAAGATTATCCACAGCTTCGGCAGAGCAGATGAACTTGATCGAGAGCAACTCGTCCGCTTGTGCCGATCCATTGCCAGGGTCTGTGGGGTTGAGGTTATTGATCCTTTGGATGCGGCTTGTTCAAAGGGCGGACTACCTGCCGATGTCAAGATACTCAGGACATTAGAATACGGAACGGTCCGTGTCATAGCAGAACTTTGGGAGCAGCTTGGGATCGGTAAAGTTATCCGTGAAGCAACCCATGACAAGGGCGTCGATTACGATAAAGCCATACTGGCTATGGTTGCCAATCGCCTTTGTTGTCCGGAATCTAAGCTCGGAGTGTGGGAGAGGTGGCTCAATACGGTTTACCTGCCAGAGTGTGGTCATTTCAAATTACGCCAACTTTATGAGGCTATGGATATTCTGCATGAAAATGCGGAGGAAGGTTTCTGGGCACCCCAAATTGTCGTTGCCCTGGCTGTCACCGGGGAAGGAATACCGGTCAAAAGCTGGGTCTTCCCAGGAAATACTGCCGATGTCAGCACCGTAGAGACTATCAAAAAGGATCTCCGTGGCTGGAATCTTGGACGTGCACTGTTTGTTGCTGACTCAGGCATGAACTCCACAGATAATCGCACGGAACTTGCTAAAGCCTGCGGAACATATCTCCTCGCAACCAGGATGGCAAGTGTGAGTGAAGTAAAGCAAACAGTACTTTCTACCCCTGGCCGTTATAGAGAGATATCTGAAAGTCTTCACGCCAAGGAGGTCTTACTCGAAAACGGCAAACGCTACATCCTTTGCTACAATCCCAACGAAGCGAAAAGACAGGCCTTGCATCGAGAAGAATTGGTAACCATGCTTGAAGAAGAGCTTTCCAAGCATAAAGATCGAAAGATCAGTAATAAATGGGCCATAGAGCTGTTGGCTTCACGGCGGTTCAAGCGTTACCTTGCCATCACGGAACACAACACGATCCATATCGACCGCAAAGCTATCAAGGATGCAGCAAAATATGATGGCAAATGGGTCTTGGAAACCAATGATAAAAATATAAGCGTCGAAGATGCCGCCCGCGGTTATAGGGGGCTTATGGTTATTGAGCGCTGCTTTCGCCCCTTGAAAAAGACCCAGATAAAAATGATGCCAATGTATCACTGGCTACCGGATCGTATCGAGTCGCATGTCAAAATATGTGTGCTGGCTCTCCTTATAGAGCGTATAGCGGAGTTGGCATGTGATAAACCCTGGCGGAAAATCCGGCTGGTCCTGAGTAAAATACAAGCGACAGAATTCGCAACGCCAGGGCACCATTTTTACCAATTAAATGAACTACCAAATGAAGCGAAGTCAACTATAAAACAGCTTGCATTTGCCTGTCCCCGCAAGGTTTTTGGCATCCAGACCGTGAAAAAAGATACTGCAATGATGTAGGCACACGCGAAAAAAACTGGATCCTGTCAGCCCGCCTTGCAGGCGGCTTCGCGAGCTGGTCTCGGATTTGGCGCGAAAACGCAAGTATGGCTTTGTGCAGAATACAATAATCTGCTCACTCTTTTCGCGGGCCTTGTTATGAAAAAACTGTGTTGCTAAAAGAAGACACGAAAGTGTCTCATGATAGTTTTTACTATGGGAATATTTTTTCTGTGACAACTGTAGCAGGTGTTATCATTGACCGTCACCATTTCTGTCAATTTCATCCTGCCTGCCTGGCTTGTTGTTTGGCAGCTTTCAGTGTTTCGGCATTTTTCGGGGTCACTTTTGGGGGACGCCCAAGCCTCGGCCCTGACTGTCGAATCTGGTGCTTCTTACAATATCGGACGTTCTCTCGGTTACGATAAATTTTATCGGCATGCACCGATTTCGGATAACAACCAAATCGCTTCCTATACGACTCAATCTGGGGGATGAGATCGCCGCCTTCATTGTAGTTGTCCCAACTGATATGGTCGACAAAACTGATGCCCTCGACAAGGCTAATGCTGACTTCCCCCCAAACTCAGTATCGGCAGCTTTGTCACGAGTTATCGGTCGAACATGCGGCTGGCCGATACTGACAATACGATGCTTGCGGTTCTCGTGCATCCATTGTTGCAGGCTAAACACTTCAGTGATCACGAGCAACTCCTTATATTGACAACGATTCAGTGCAGCAAAGCCAGGATGCTTGCCAAGTTGATCAATAGTGTTGAGATTGCGTCGCAGATAACCCAGCTGTTGACGGATACATTTGCGAACCTTCTTGTGACCGATCCGTTTGTCTTTGGCAACTGAGAGGAGTTGCTTTCTGGATCGTTGGCGGTAGGTGCGCGGCTTTTTATACCCTTTCCCTCTGGCTTTGTGCAGAATACAATAATCTGCTCACTCTTTTCGCGGGCCTTGTTATGAAAAAAGTGTGTTGCTAAAAGAAGACACGAAAGTGTCTCATGATAGTTTTTACTATGGGAATATTTTTTCTGTAACAACTGTAGCAGGTGTTATATTTGCGATTACACGAAGCGGTTTTCTGGGCACTATGCGTTGGATCATATATTGCATAACACAAAGTTCATTATGGCTTAACAAATGGCGGGCTATATACTGGTTAGGTGAATATTGGTAACCCAACCCCTATTTATGAACGATTGTAGTGGTAGTTTCTACTTTTACTTGTGTCAAATAACACCCCTACAATAAGTACGGGTTTGGAAGGTAATTATTTAAATCAGGTAAAACTGTTCGTCACTAGGCTAGGTTTAAGTGGTGGCGATGAGCATACCCGAGTATGTAAATATTACTTTGGATTAAATCCTCTTGGATCTGCAAAGGAGAACAAAATGTTTTTAAAAAGTTTTAAACAGATGGAAAAATCAATACTCATAAATTTTTTATTTCTAATCTTTTTTTGCTATGCCTCATCTTCAACACTCCATGCAAAACCAGGAGCTCCCACAGATCTCCAGTCGCTAGGTCTTGGCAAGACCTACTTTGTTGCCAAAAACGGCAATAACAATGCTAATGGATTAACCCCTGATACTGCGTGGGCGACCATAAGTAAAGTAAATAATTCTCGTTTTTCTCCTGGTGACCGTATTTTGTTCAAGCGTGGTGCCACTTGGAAAGAGCAGTTACTAATTCCGAGCAGCGGCTCAGCGAGTGGCGGCAGTATCACGTTTGGAGCATACGGAACAGGGAATAAACCCGTCATTGATGGTACTGGTGTTAATCTTTCAAGGAATCATGGACTGATTAGGGGTAGCGGAAAAAATTATATCATCATAGAAAATATTCGAGTGCAAAACTCTGGGATTAATAAAGGTAACGAGAATTCTGGGATTGGATTTTATGGTGGTTCCTATATCACGGTGTCAAACTGTGAGGTATACAAGACAGAATCTGCCGGAATTAAAATGAATGCCAATTCCAATATTAGGGTACTCCACAATGACGTTTCGATGACCAATTGTAATAGTGCCAGCGAGCAAATATCGCTGGCTAATGTAAACGGATTTGAGGTTGCCTACAACGATTCATATAAGAACTGTAATCCGTCCCATAATCCTCCTGGAGGTGCTGGCATAGATTCTAAGCAAGGCTCTAAGAATGGCACTATCCACCATAACAACGTATGGGGTATAACTGGTGGTTCCAACGGCATATACGTCGACGCATACAATGTAGATACTTATAATATTCAAGTATACAGTAACTATGTTCGTGACATAGGTGCAGGTGGAATATCTATAGGTGCAGAACAAGGAGGTGCTTTACATAATGTTACGGTGCGGCATAACATCGTTAAGAATGCCAAAAGGGGCGGGATAGTATTTCATAATGGAGGTCCGACTGGTGCTTCGGTTTATGATATATTCGTCTATAACAATACATTGTATCGTAATGGGACAAGCGGCACCAACTGGTACGGCGGGGTAAGAATATTTGATCAGCTAATAAAAAGTATAACATTTAAAAACAATATTCTCTCCAGTGCTTACAATTTTCAAATCGGTGTGGATAAAAATGTTAGCCCTTCAGTGGTTACCTTGAGTCACAACGTAATTTACGGCGTAACGGGTGGTAGCGGTACGTTTGCCGATTTGAAGGGGACGAATACGATTTCTAAAAATCCGTTATTTAATTCCCCCGATAGTAACGACTTTCAATTACAGGCTGGTTCACCGGCAAAAGATGCCTGTAATAATTCCGTGTGGCAGGGTGTCCCAAACATAGAGGACTATAATGGTGTACCCATAACAGACAGTAGCGGGGTTATTGTTGCCCCTGGCGGAAGAGTTAACTGCGGCGCTTATGAATAGCAGCGGGAACTCTGGTTTTGGATGCTCGAATTTTGGTTTCTGCTTGATACCCGTAAAAGTTGCTTAAATTTTCCATAGTGCTCTATAGAGGGAAAAAGTCTATTCGGGATCACAAGGAACTTGTCCTCAACTATTTCCGGGCGAAAAAGGAGTATTCATCCGGTATTGTAGAGGGGTTCAACAACAAAGCAAAACTGACTGTCAGAAAATCTTACGGTTTTCGCAGCGATAAATTGAGGGAAACAGCGTTATATCATACGCTTGGCAACTTGCCTGTCCCGGAGTTCACCCACAGATTTGCCTGAAGAGGCATATTTCTTATGCACCCTGGAACCACAACCGGTACACGCTAGCGAGGTGATGTGCCTGCCAAGTTCGCCTTGAACAATAATCTGAACCAGTTCCGGGTCTATTGCAGGGTACTTTCTTCTAATGTTTTCGATTATCTCAAAAAGGGTATTATTAGGCGCATCAACACACTGGATAATATGATCAATTTTTTGATCAAGACTTGTATCGTACATGTCTTTATAGCTCTCTTTCCCAACCTGTGTTTTTTGCGCTCTCGCCATGGCATAACCCCCTGATTTTGCAGAGTATTATACCATAAAAGCGTTTACTTTTGAACTGAAAAGTTAACTTAACTGTCTAAAATTACTAACTAAATCGTTCCTCAGTGTGCTCAGCTTACGCATTCCATAAACGTCGGATGCACCCATCCTAGACAGCCTGTTCCATGCCTGTTGTGATGAGGTGGCCGATATCAGCCTGCTGGAATCGATGAAGCGCCTGTTGGCCCTGGTCATGGATGCAATACGATCTACAGGAGAATTCTCGGAGCAAATAATTTCATCAATGATCGATGTAATCATGGGGACGGCTGTTGATATCCTGAATTCACACCAGGCGTGCACCGCTGTTTTAAACGGGAAAACAGCAAAATGAGGCAACCCCGAAAGTTGAGGTATAGCAATTGAAATAATAGCAACTGTGAAAAGTATGAAAATACGTCTTTCGTGTATTACATTTCTCACTTTTATGCCATACTCCTAACATTTTCTCCAACAATCATTTCAATCCTGACGTCCACTCACAACATTCTCACACAAGGTTGAAAGCTGTTCTGCTTTTTTCTGCCAGCTATGTCTTTCAATAATCGACTCTCTGGCGTTTCTCCCCATACTCTTGCGCAATTCTGAATTACTTATTAATTCATAAATTCTTTTATACATTTCTTCCACATTACCTGGTTTGCATAAAAAACCTGTTTTCCCATCTTCAATAAGATCATTTATCTGTCCCAATGCAGATGCAACAACTGGCTTGCCGCAAGCCATATACTCAAATATTTTTAACGGCGAATAGTAGAAAAAATCTAAATCCGGATATGGGGCTAGAACCAAATCCATGCAACAGATATGAGCAGGGATTTGATCATAATCCACGCTTCCGGTAAATATAACATTGTCCACACATCCTTTTTCTTTAATAGATTGTTCCAGCATATCTTTCATCGGACCGCCAGCACCAACCATTAAAAATTTAACGGTTTTATCCTGTGAAACCGTTTTTTCAATCAAGCTAATTAAGTTATCAATTCCATGAAATAATTGAAATGTACCTAAGAAACCGATAACAACTGAATTATTCAACCCATATTTTTTTTTAAGATTATCAGTATTGATATCAGGGTTAAATTTTTTGGTATTTACTCCATTGTAAATTACTTTTATTTTATTTAAATCAACATTATGATTCTTAAAGCTATATTTAATTTCATCACTTACTGTAAATGTTAAATTTGACTTATTTATATTCTCTCTTTGAATATAATTCAACAATTTTTCATTTGCTTTATAATGTGGCTGAAATTTTAACATTTCATAAACAAAAGGGCTATCAAGCTCGACTATTATGGGTAAATTTTTTAATTTTGAAACAAATAAAGAAGAAATCCTATAAGGATCAATCCTGGTGATAATTAAATCTGGATTTTCATGTTCTACAATTTGTTTTTCTTTCCAGAAATATTTTAAATTAACTAGAATCTGCTTTGGCTCATGAAGATATTTGGAAAGTTTTTTTTTGATCGTCTGCTTTTCCGATGGTGTAGTACTTATTTCTTTTGTAGCTTGTCGATTTAGCCAGTATATTTTTACTTCATGTCCCAGCTTTTCAAATTCTGAAAACAGTTCCAGAGTTTTTACTTTTGGACCGATAGAGACTCCATCAATATCATATAAATAATTGAAATAAACAATTTTCATTATTCCTCCACTTATTATTAATCAATAAATTCATCGTACACATATTCAAATTTTCCATACTGTATTTAACGTGAAAACTCATCCTACATAACGTTTCGACTTACACTTTCTAAGCTTTCGCCATTGTCTTCTTTTGCAATCATTTTAGCATTGCTTTTTCAAAATCGACTGGTGATTTTGATTAAACCAGATATTCCATCTTTAACAGCTTCAGGAGTACAATCAAGTACTGTATCAAATAATGATCTTGAGTTTGACATATCTTAAAGAATAATATTTGAAAATCTTTCAAATAGGTAAAGAAGTATAAAAATATTTAACGATAATAAAGTTTCCTGTACATCTTTTCTAAAGTCCAGTAAGGGAATATGCTCTGCCAAAACATGATTGTTAATTTGTTTTTTTATTCTTCATTTAAAGGACCATCACCTGCAAAGCAGAGGCGGACCTTGTCGAGCGGGATGATGTCCTGGCTTCTGAGGTCAGCTAAGAAGCCTCGAGATTCTTTGATATTACTGACTTGATGCCAACTTAAAAGGTGGACAATCTTGTCCTTGTCAAGCAAGTAACCACGGATACCTTTTGCTTTTCGCCAGCAATGCGGTTGGCCCTTTTTTTTTTTGAATATCATACTGGTATTTGCCATCTCTCAAATTGAGAACATCTTCGTATGGAGTATGGAAGGTCTTGCAGTTTGGGCAAGCATAGTATGACCTCAACTTTCGGGGTTGCCTCATTTTGCTGTTTTACCGTTTAAAACAGCGGTGCACGCCTGGTGTGAATTCAGGATATCAACAGCCGTCCCCATGATTACATCGATCATTGATGAAATTATTTGCTCCGAGAATTCTCCTGTAGATCGTATTGCATCCATGACCAGGGCCAACAGGCGCTTCATCGATTCCAGCAGGCTGA
>NZ_JAFFQD010000078.1 GCF_016918565.1 Desulfogranum marinum | reverse complement strand
GAAATAGTTAATCAAGTAATTTTAGCGACTTACTAAAAAAACTTTACCAGGAATCGTAAAAAGAGCATCCCTTAAAAGGCGATTTTCTCTTACTAAATCAAATAAATAGCTTCTCGCGGACAGACACTATCTAACAGTTTAGAGTCCTTCTATTATCTCACTATACATATTCTGTGAGGATAATATTTCGGTAAATCTTTCCTAAATCCTGCAATTGGAAATTTCGGAGTCTACGCTACCTGCCGAAGATGTGAGGCACCGGAGGCGCAGACGTATAAAAATACTTCAAGCCTTTGGTAACGTAGCAGATTTGGTGAAATTGCCGATCCCGCAGGGCGTTGAAGGTGAGAAAAAATAGGTTCACTCAAACAGTGAATAGAACTTCAAATCAATTGCCTGCTCAATATGTTGTTTTTAAAAGTAGAATTTATTTTTTCTAACATTCGACGTGCAGGATTTAGGTAAGAGTCTATCTTCTCGATAAAAAAGCCATTGCAGCCTTTGTCGTTAATGAAGACGAGCAGACGGTGAGCATCTTAAATATTTTCTATGGTGGCAGAAATTACGAAGCCATCATGTCTGTCCCAAAAGCCCGCCATTAGAAAAAGCTATGCGCTGACGACAATCGTTCCTGAAAGGGTTAATTGCAGCAGCCCGCAATGATAAACGATCAGACCAACAATCAAGTCAATTCTGAGTCCACATTAAGTGAGAATAAGGTAAAGTGAGATGGTTTAGTAAAAACAGACACGCCTTTTTACTTTTAAGTAGGCTATTTTTACCCACCCCCCGATATGGTCACATTGAGGTTTCTTGCACAACGCCCCGAAAGGCGTGCACTCCTCTGTCGACGAGTAATAACATATCACACAGAACTATCGTTCTGGCACCTCCTCAGGAAAAATTTCGTATGTGTATCATCAAGGCACAGTCTATGGTTGTAGGCATACGTATGGTGAAGATTTGTACAGATAAAGTTAAGTTCCGCTTGAGGACGTGGGGATTTCTTTTACTGGACGATACGACAATTCCCCTGGAATATAGACAGGAAACATATCCACCCTGTCAGGCTGAAAACAGCTTAGCCCTGCCAGTGCAAATCTTGGCTCTGCGACCGCACAATACCGTCGTGCAATCTTTCATATTGTCTAGCAGATATTATTTCTATATAATATTACAAATCGTAAGTTATGCAGTTTCTACATAATTACTTGTTCCTGGCGGCTTCGCCGCCAGGAAAGGGGTATCTACGCCATGATTGAAAGACAGCCATTGAGTCCGGTTGTGTTCTTCTGGGTCGCGGTAGCGATAATTGCCGTGTGCGTCTCCGCGTGCGGATCAAACAAACCCGAACGTTCGATGATTGTCACCGTTTCGGCGTACAACTCAGTACCATCACAAACCAATTCCCAACCAACGGTCGCCGCATGGGAAGACGAGTTGAAGCCTGGAATGAAGGTCGTCGCAGTGTCGCGTGACCTATTGGACGAGGGGCTCACACGCGGTACCGCTCTGAAGATCGAGGGCCTGCATGGAAAATATGTAGTTCTTGACAAGACTGCAGCTCGCTTCACGAAGCGAGTTGACGTTTACATGGGCTTAGATGTTGAAGCCGCAAAGGAATTCGGTGTCAAACAGCTTCGAATCTCCTGGAGGCCGTGACCTTACACCGCAATCTAGTCCACGGAATAGGTGGGATAACAACGTCATTGGATCGGAAGAATAGACTCGCCTGCGGCGAGGCTGTCTTTTCTTGAAAGAGCGATCTCGTAAAATATTCATAAAAGTATACTTGTGGCCTACTGAAGCGCTTCAGGTAGCCGCTACTCGTTTCACCTACACTGCACTTCTGGCCTTCGGCAAAACGCAGCAGCACTTGAACTAAAAGTTAATATTGCCAATTCAACTATCTGTCTTTGTTCGAAATTCCAAGATATTACATTATTCCTGTCCCTGTATAGAGAATAGTCAGGATTATCATAACAACAGCTTGTACTGTCAGTCCATCATCCTAAAAATATACAAAATGTTTTGTTCGGTTAAGCTTGCAGGTAAAAACTGGTGAAACATTAACCTGTCAACGATTCTGTCTTTAACCGTAATTTGTGATGATTAGGTAGGTAGGCTTTTAATGAGGAGGGTACAGAAGAGCGGAGTGTGTGATCTGCACAGTTTGTATACGTAACAACCCTTTTTTTTCTCCTTGATTTAGATGGTTACCTACAGCTATTTTTGGCCTCCTCCCGGCTACAGGTGGTCGAACTATCGCTGCAAGACGAAAGAAAGCAATGACCCGATTGTGGGTTTCGATACACCACACCTGTCTTTGGGAAATAATAAACGGAATCATCAGACAGCCTATGTATGGGCATATGTGTATGACACAATCCCTGAAGCAGAGATCAAGTTGACCTGAGATGTAGTCCAAAGGACATTTGACCAGCAGCGAATTATTTCGTCAGGAAGTATCCCAGAGACGGAGAATCCGTATATCAAATAAGGAGCTTGGGCGACACCGAAAACTGGGCGGACCGTAGAGACTGTACACTGCCTCAAGTCCTGTGGTTGTCGGGTCGATATCCCGGACCGTAAAGGCGTGAATACCTCGATTCCCCGTCCTACTGTTGGCATCGGCCAACCGCTCCATTGCAGGCCGCAAAGAGAGCGATGCTGCAGACAAAGAGAATAATTTGGTTCAAAGATTTCGTCATGGCAATGGAAAAAACAGGTGGCTGGTATTGTCCTCTTTGAGCAGCTGGAGAGAGAACGGAAGAAAAGAATCAGAATAATTTGTCGAGCATTTGCGGCACGCATGGAAGCATATATAATATGCCTCGATCATAACGAATACTTCTCCCAAACGAACCTCATCATATCGTCCAACCAAATTTTATTTTATGGTAATTTTAAGGAGTTAGTCCACGATATACAATTAGGTGCAATTAATAAGGTAACTCATTGTAGCTAGAGGGGGCTCGAAGCAATTTCTGCTACCTGTAGGAATTACTTCTACCCATTACAAATATTTTTCAGCGCATTCTTTCACCGCCGGATCTTGATCTGTGAGACTCTTTTTGAGCACTCCCAATGCTTCTTTGGTTGCAATTTGACCTAAAACACCGCAAAGCCAAACCCGCTTTTGGGTCTGCTTGTTTTCCTGAGAATAATTAAAAAATTCTTCATTGATAGCCGTTACTGCAGCCGAGTTAAGTTTCACTAGACCGATTACGGCAGCTTCCCGGACAGGTTGCTCTTCTTCTGGCTGTATTGCAGAAACGAGGGTTGAAGCTGCACGTGGATCGTTGAATTTAGCCAAACTAATAATGGCAGCTTCCCTGGTGTCTGCTCGCCAGGCAGCATTTATAAGAGCAGGAGTAGCCTTGGCATCTCCTATTTCTCCCAAAGCTTTCACCGCCATCTCACGGCCAAGCCATTGGTCATCTAAAAAGTTGACCAAATCCACAAGAATCTCTGTCGCTCTCGGGTCACCAATATGGCCAAGCGTCGGGATAATATCAGCCCATGCCCCAGTTCTCTTTTCAACATCTTCTCGAAGTAAACTAATTAAAACAGGGACAGAGGTTCTGTTGCCTAACTCACAGAGTAGTCTCGTGCCTTCAAGCTTTGTTTCAGCATCACTTGATTTGGTCATTTTAAGCGCTTTTTCAACATCACATTGGTGCCGGCAACTCTCCATGATCGCTTCTATCCCCATAGACACCATCTGGTTTTGCTTTTTGCATCGCTCTAAACACAGCACCATGGACTGATCAAATTCAAATGCTGGAAAGAAAGCTTGTGCAGACAGCTTGCTAGACTGTTGCTTTGAAACCAATTTTGGTCGTAGCTTGTTACTTTCTGCAAAGGAGTTATTCAAAAAAAGAAAGCAAGCACAGTGCAAAGCCAACAAAGTAATAAAGGGTTTTTTTATATAATCAATAGTCACGGTTTTACCACATTTTCCACTGAATTTTGCTTTTGAGCTCATCACTATCCTTGAGTACTATTTTTCTGGAGGTTCTATATTAAAAAGTGCAAAGGTATGGGTACACAACGCTTCTTTGCTACCAAGTTCTTCAGGTTTCTTCCTGATTATCTGGATCAAGTATTTTCGTTGATGAGGAGTAAGATTTTTTGATTGCTGAAGAACGTTTTTACTTTTTTGGGGAAGCATAAGGTTCTCGTGCCGTACCTAATTTTCGGAGTCTACGGCAAAAGCACAACATGCTGTTTTGACCAAATAAATATTTTCTGTTTAATTTACATTTTAGTCTCATAAGAAATAAAATATCAAATAAAACGACACTTATCGTCTCTGTTACCGTCAACCATTACAACTGGATGCAAAAACTCATTATTTTCAACAGGGACAATCCTATGAAAACACATACCACCCTCCTTCTGACTGTCACACTTGTTTCACTCCTCACAGCTTGCAGTGGGACTAAGCAGCTAGAAGAAAAAAAGAAAGCCACAGATGCACAAACTTCGCCGCGAAAGACAACTGTAGAAACAAATTCACCCACAGTGTATCCAGCAACTGAAATAACGTATCACCTCGATACAATGCAACGGGCTGAAAAAACAATGCCAATGGCAAACGCCTCTTTGAGTAGGAGTGCTCTGGTTGCCGACTCTCAAGTGGCATCCACACCGCTTATAAATTAGCTGAGCAGGTGTTCATTCCTGGTGGTAACAACAGGATAATCCTGGCTTCTGACGGTGATTTTAATGTCGGGACCACAAGCCGGGGGAAAGATAAAAATGGATACCGTGCCGAGTTCTTGCGACTGGTTGAAGTAACTGGACTGCTGAAATTTTAGAATAGTTTGGCTGGGTTAAAATGGTGCTGTGTATTTTACATAACTAACTTAGTTAGATATGATATCGGCAGGAGAAAATACTATGAAAAAAACACGAAAAGGCTGCCTTTTTAGTCTGCTACTTTTTATCGCGCTACTCCTTGTTTATAACTCAGCGCTCACAAAAGTGGAAAAAGCAAACAAGCATCGATCGTTCGTTGCTGTCACTGTGCGTGATGCTGTGGAGGATTACTTCGCTAAACACCAGCAGTACCCTGAAGATGTAGCCACACTTTCTTTAAAATATCAAAATGTCGTGGAAGAATTTCTTCAGGTTGGAATTCTTGAGTATCACCGTGATCAATCAGGGAAAAAATGGTTCACCATTACCTGTAGGTTTGCCGGGATGTTATCAAAAGGAGAAAAGAACCACAGTATGTCCTGGTCAGGTATTCAATACAGTAATGATGTGAGCACGTTGCCTTTACCTGCAGGGGGGCACCCTCTCGCAGATGCAAATGGCTTTTTTTCAGCTGATTTCCATTAACAGCATTAACCATATGAAAAAATAGGCGTTGTGTGGAGGACTATGAAAGCTACAATTTTTGGTATGCACTGGTTTGGTCGTATCATCCTGTTGGTTGTAATTTTTCTTGTCATGCCTGGAGTTGGGGGCGCCAAGGTTGTGGTCTGGCAAGGTGCAATACCTTCTAACGGCCATGAAGTTGGTCCGGTAAAACTAGTACAAGGCGAGACCTATTCTATCCGCGTAGGGGGTAAATTTTATATGGGCCAATGGTGGCGGAATCAGCAACCTATGGTCAATGATCCTTGCTACGAGTTTGTTGCTCACGGGCAACCTGTGCCTATTTCCGTGTTACGTAACACCCTCGGCCTCAACTGGTGCTCTCGCTATGATCCGCGCCATGAATATGAATCTAAACCATTCAACTCTGATGGTAGTGCATTAAAATTTAAAATTTTCGATTCCAACTATACCGATAACCGGGGTGATTTACAGGCGGTTGTGTATCGGCACCGGTCTACTCAACAAAAAGAAATTCCTGGTTATGTAAGAGGTAAATCGCCGACGGTTCAAAACACAGAGTTGCGAGGAGCTGCTGCTAGCCAAGAAACTCAGAATCGCTGGAGTTCTGCTAAAAGGTTCAAAGATGCAGTTGAGCAATATTACAAGAAGTATAAAAGATACCCAAATTCACAAACCTCTGCCCAGGACTTTGTCATTGATGATCAAATACGTAATTATCTTGATACAGGAGATATTCGATATTCGGTCGACCGAACAGGCAAGGAGTGGTTTATCGTTCAGTCAATTGATGCCGGAGGGTTGAGATGGAGTGGTCGTCAATACACCAATAAGCCGGAAATTCTTAATCTTCCGGAAAGCGTAGAGTTGAAAGGGCCGGGCTGGTATATGCTCGACCTCCATTAATGGTGGGTTGGTTTGGAAAAAAGATCACAATATTTTTATAGATATTGTTGAGGAGTAACCTCTTGAATGCATAAGGTGAATATTTCACGGGGTGACTGTATTGGCGACAAGCCAATATGGCAGAGTGTTCCTTGGGGAGGCTGGTGCTCTTAAAGAAAAACTGCAGCGGGCGAAGAACGATCTGGACCAGTGCTGGAGGGATGTTGCTGGTATTGAGGAGCCCGTTCGCTTAGATCTGTTCACGTATCTTGAGTCATTAAGGGAAGAGGCTTTGGGGCCGCATCGTTTGACTGTGGAATCGTGTTATAGCCGTGAACAGGATATGCGTACCTGGTTCAAGCGGCAAATAGATGACAAAGCAAAACGATTAAATCGCCTGGCAGGGGATATTACCTCGGCGATGCACACCTATTGCAATGATTTTCCAGCGGAGACCCAAGAGGTTGATAAGACTATTGAGGCAGCTTTTGAGTATCAAAAAATGCTGGAAGCTCTGCAGGCCGATAATCTCCCCAAATATGAACAGAAATTTAAGGAACTGCTCAATCAGAATACAATCCGCGAGGTTGTACAATTTCAAGCGCAGTTGGAGAAACAGAATCGGACAATCAAGGAACGGATTGAACATATTAATCAGTCCCTTGCTACCATTGAGTATAACCCCGGACGATATATAGAGTTGGAAAATGCCAAGACTACAGACCAGGAGATTCGCGGATTTCAGCAGCAGCTTCGTATCTGTATTGAGGGTACCGTGACCGGATCCGAGGATGAACAGTACGCTGAGAAAAAATTTATTGAGGTGAGTAGGCTTATAGATCGTTTTAAAGGCAGGCCTGATTCGCGAGACCTGGATCGGAAGTGGGTGAAAAAGGTTACTGATGTTCGAAACTGGTTCACCTTTGCCGCATCTGAACGTTACCAGGAAGATGGTAGTGAATACGAGCATTATACCGATACCGGTGGCAAATCCGGCGGTCAGAAAGAAAAGCTGGCGTATACGGTTCTTGCTGCAAGTTTGGTGTATCAATTTGGGCTTGAGCGTGGAGAAATTAAATCGAGAAGCTTTCGCTTTGTGGTTATCGATGAAGCTTTTGGGCGAGGATCGGATGAATCGACGAGATACGCTTTGAAGTTGTTTAAAGAGCTCAATTTGCAATTGTTGATAGTCACTCCTCTGCAGAAAATTCATATCATAGAACCATACGTTTCTACGGTTGGGTTTGTCCACAATGAAGGCGGGCAAGAATCTCAACTACGCAGTCTCACAATAGAAGAGTATCGGCAAGAGAGAGCAGAACGAGAGGCAAGAGTCTTGTGAGCGGCTGGATCGGTATTGGAGATATACGAACAAAGCTTGAGCGTGAATGGACACAAGGGAAGCTGCTTACAGCTCGATTGCGTAATGAAGATATATGTCCCAAGCGGCTGATTCTGAAACAACCCAAAAGGAATGAGTGGACGGAGAAGTGGGATGCTGCGAAGGCATGGGTGGATAAGCTGGTCGAAGCAGAGAAAAAAAATCCTTTCACTATAGAGTTACAGGAGGTGAATCATCGCCAACTCGGGCGAAACGCATTTCCACATGCAATACTTTTTCAGACAGATGAGTCTCTGTTTACGTTTATAGGCAAAGTGAGCGCAGTTAGAAACTTTGATGCGTTATGTTGTCAGATTCTTGTAGATTTCCCGGAAATACGGCCATGGCTGGAAAAACGGCCGCTTGTTGTTCTTCAATATCAAAAAGAGTGGCCGCGATTGTTGGCCGTGTTGAAATACCTAAAGAGTCATCCTCGTCCAGGACTATATCTTCGCCAATTGGGGATTCCCGAAGTTGATACCAAGTTTATTGAGCAACATAAAAGACTGTTAAGTGAGTTGCTGGATCTTGTTCTACCCCAAGAAATGATCGATACCAGCGCAAAGGGAGCCAAAGGCTTCACGCAACGCTATGGGTTTCTCCCAAAACCGATTCAAGTTCGTTTTCGAATTTTAGATGCTGACCACTATATTGCAGGAATGTCGGATCTCCAAATACCTGTATCTGAGTTTCTTAATTTACATCTCGACATAGACAGGGTTTTCATTACCGAAAATGAAATTAATGGCTTGGCATTTCCAGATGTGACACGCTCCATTATTATCTTTGGAATGGGTTTCGGATTAGATCGGTTGGTACATATTCAATGGTTAGAGGGCAAAAAAATCTATTACTGGGGCGATATTGATACCCATGGTTATGTAATGCTTGATCAGCTTCGCTCATATTTCCCTCAAACCAGCTCTTTTTTGATGGACAGGGAAACATTGATGGCTCATCAATCGCTGTGGGGCCAGGAGAGTAACCCAACTAGACGGAGTTTGAATCACCTTAACCCGACTTTCGCAATTCGCGACCATGTGGACGTGTAACTTGCTGTTTTTCCATAATCGACAATTTTAGGTCGGCACTACACGGCTTTTTTACAGGCCGCTTTGTCTGCTGCAATCCGTGGCGGAGGT
>NZ_JAFFQD010000077.1 GCF_016918565.1 Desulfogranum marinum | reverse complement strand
TCGCCGAAGGGCAGGGCATTGGTTGGATCGTATTGCGCGAAAGCAACCTGACCTGTTTGCTCATTGGAGATTACTCTATGCAGCGGCTGGATGATAGGAGCCGGATGAGCGGAGACGCTCATGTCCGTTTCTGTGAGAGCCTGAGGGGGAAGTTCCCTCGGGCTACTCGACTTGTGGTCTGTTTTCAGTACAAGGCAGATGCAGAACGTTTTCGGGATGAACTTGGGCAACGATTGGGCAAATTTAGCCTTGAGGTAGAGCCGACCAAGACCAAAGTGATGGAGTTTGGCAGGTTTGCCGTTCAAAATGCTGCAAAAAGAGGAAAGAGACCAGAGAGCTTTGATTTTCTAGGCCTCACCCACTATTGCTCCACAAGACGGAATGGCACGGGGTTTCGAATGAAGCGGGTTACTGCCCGCAAGAAGTTTATCGCTAAGCTACAAATTTTTAAAGAGTGGCTGAAGAAGTCCAGGACCTTGAAGACCAAGGAAATCTGGGCAATAGCCGCTTCCAAATTAAGGGGCCATTACAACTACTACGGTGTTACCGACAACTATCGTGGTATTAGGCGATTTGAACACGCCGTGAAAAGGTTGCTGTTCAAGTGGCTGAACCGTAGAGGAAAAAGAAGCTGCCTTAATTGGGAAAAGTTCAACGTAGTGCTAACGCGATTCCCCCTCCCTAAACCACGAATAATGGTCAGTATGTTCAGATGATCAGTGATCCTATGTGAGGAGCCGTGTGCGTAAATAGCGCAAGCACGGTTCTGAGAGGGGCCGGGGACAATAGTAGGAACAGAATGAAATAGCAGGCACGTAGTAGCCGCGTGCGGCAAGGCGTCAATAAAAGACTCGCTGTGGATAACTGCTCTTCACTAAAGGAACCGGTCTACTCGACCTTTGATTGAGATAATTTTTGTTAAGCATTTTTTTTGAAGTATCTTTGGCTGCAGCTGTACAGTGGATAATGTCAAATTGGAGCAGGCTGGGTAATTGGTGCAGGGATTTGTAACATGAATATTATCCTGTTAACTTTATATCCAGGAAGGTTGTCATTATATAGAGCAGGAAACAGGATAACTTGATAGCTGGACATCATAGGAAACAATTATGAAAAATGTAGGACTGGTTATATCTATTACCCTATTTAGTGTATTCATGTTTAGTGGAAGTCCGTGTCAGGCAGAACAGAAAAGCCACTCCTCTTCTGTTGAAGAGCACAATAAATCGGTTGTGCAACGATATTTTCAGGATGTCCTTGACGGAAAACAGTTTGATATTATGAACGAATTGTTTACTACAGATATTATGATGCACAGACCTGAAGGCGTACTATCCAATCTTAGTAAAATTCAACCGTTGTTTCAATCAGCGCTCTCACCCCATACCTTCAAGACAACAATCCATGACATTTTTGCATCCGGCGATCGCGTTTTTGTGAGATTAAGCCACCAGATGACTCATTCTTCTGTTAAAGCTCTCTTGCGCAGCAGAATTGGTAAATTTGATGTCCGCGGAAAAACAATACATTGGGATGCAATGGTAATTTTTCGCCTTGAAAACGGGAAAATTGCTGAAGAATGGGTATCTCGTGATGAGCTTGGAATGCTTATGCAAGTTGGTAAACTCCAACTTAAAACTTCTCGCTGGTAGAATGATGGACATTCTTAAATTCGATTCCGGATTCTAAAAATGCGCTAACAAAATAATTTACGCGGACGGAAAATAGCTCCGCAAATCTTCGAATAGCTCGGCGGGTCGCAAAAGTCTCGTCGCCGCCGGTTATCCAAACCGTTCGACAATTGCAACGACAAAGCATTTTTTATAAAGATACAACCTGTCACGACTTGATAAAATAGTCCATAAGCCATTTTTGAAATTAAAAAATGAACAATTTTACAAAAGCAGACTCAGCATCCCTATATGGCTTTGTTCATTTGGGACATCAAACGTACCTTGCTCAAGGAGCAATCCTACGATCAGTGCCTGAAGGGATCGCTATTGGCCATAACAGTGCTGTATTGGAAAATTGTGTCCTTATGGGACACCCTGAATTGAAAACAGCGGTGGGCCGCAAAGTCGTTTTTGGACACCGAACCCTTATCATTGGCGCTACGGTTGGCGATTTGTGTGAAATCGGCAATGGTTGTGTTTTGATGCCAGGTTCCACCCTTGGAAGTTGTTGTATCTTGGGCGAGGGAACTCTTATTCCAGAGGGCATGGTCGTTCCTGAGCATTCAGTGGTGGTGGGGCGACCCGGGCGAATCATTCGGTCGTTAACAGAGGAGGACCAGGCCATGATCTCGCGAATGCGAGGAGGCGATATTTCCTTGTCCGAGAGAGCGGACCAAATTGTTCAGTTGGTATTAACGGAAGGAAAACCTATGGGAAAAGTATATTCGTATAAAAACAAATCACCTCAAATCGCAGACACAACATTCCTTTTTGATTCTTCAGAGATCACCGGCGATGTGATTATTGGAGAACATTGCGTTATTGGAGCAGGGGTGAAAATCATTGGGGATTCTCATGGTCCCGTTCGAATAGGCAATCACGTTCAAATTTTAGAAAATACCGTTCTACATCTTTTACCTGATAATCAATTGATTCTTGAGGACCATGTCATTATTGGTCCCGGTTGTATGATTCATGGTTGTGAAATTGGAGAGTGCACGGTGGTAGAACCTGGAAGCATCGTTTGTGATTCCAGCAAGGTTGGTAAACATTCCATTGTTAAGGCAGGAACCCTTGTGAAACAGCGAGCCACCTTTCCGGATTATTCTATTTTAGAGGGATTCCCCGCAAAACAGAATGACACTTTAACCCGCTCTCCGGAAAAGCCAAAATGGACGTTCAACTTTAATGATTTGCGGACTTTGCAATAGGACACAGTCGAACGAGCAAAAAGGGGACAGGTATATTTTCTTATAAGCTCAACCTTGCTTTCGACTAGTATTTAAGTTCCTGGCATCGCGGCAGTAACAGGGCTTACATACAGGGAATTTGCACCCCATAAGTTCACGCCCATGCCGGGCGTACACAAAAAACTGGACCCGACATAGTAAACATCACAACCAAGCTACACTTGCTTGCGCTGCCCACGGCGCGGGTCAGCACCGCGATTAGACGAAAAAAATCACAACATATTAAATGTAATGGCATTAAAATTGTGGGTAATTGTAGGATTTATAATTACATTAAACCTTTGAGGTTTATCCACTACTTATCTAAATGGAGGTGAAGGGCAAATAACAAAAAGAAAAAAAGGGTCCCCCATTAAAAGGCCCTCGCCATTGCCAGAATTCAAGAGGAAAGCACCATCTCAAACTCATGAAAAAAGCCTATTTGCTCAGCATTTCGATCATTGCTGTCGGCCTCTTTTTCGGCTACCGCTACCTGACCAGGGAAAAGCCGATCAATGTTACGGCACAGACGGTGGACAGCGGTGTGGTGGAGGCTACGGTAGCCAATACGCGAGCCGGTTCGATCAAGGCCCGCAATCGAGCCAATTTGACTCCTGCGACAGGCGGCCAGATTGCCACCCTCAACGTGCGTAAGTCGGATGTGGTCAAGGCAGGGCAGGTATTGCTCACCCTGTGGAACAAGGATCTGCAGGCGCAATTGCAATTGGCCAAAAGCGAGGTGCTGGTGGCTGAGGCCACGGTTCGAGAAACCTGTCTGATGGCCGATCTTGCCCAAAGGCAGGCCAAACGGCAAAAGGAATTACGCGGGACCCGCGCCACCTCTGAAGCCAGGTATGATGAGGCAGTTGCCGCAGCCCAGGCCCGGAAAGCAGGTTGCGAGGCAGCCAAGGCCCGGCGAGCAGTCAGTGTGGCCCAGGTGGAGGCAGCCGACGCCATGGTGGAGCGGACTATTCTCACCGCCCCCTTTGACGGCATTGTTGCCGAAGTCAACGGGGAGATCGGCGAATATCTCACCCCTTCCCCGCCGGGAATCGCCACCCTGCCGGCGGTGGACCTAATCAATATGCAATCGCTCTATGTCACGGCACCCATTGACGAGATCGATGCCGCCCAGGTACGGACAGGCATGGAAGTTCGAGTCAGTCTCGACGCCTTTCCCAAACAGACCTTTCCGGGCCGCGTGCACAGTATTGCCCCGTATGTGCTCGAAGTGGCCAAACAGGCACGCACTGTGGAGATCGAGGCTGATTTTACCGAATATTCCGCACCGGAAAATCTGCTGGCCGGCTACAGTGCCGATGTGGAGATTATCATCGATACCCGCGCGGATGTCCTCCGCATCCCCAGCGAGGCGGTACTGGAAGAGAGCTATGTCTATCGTGTCCAGCCGGAAAAGAACCGCATCGAGCGCCGAAAAATTACCACCGGCCTGAGCAACTGGAAGTTTACTGAAGTCACTTCGGGCCTTTCCAGGGGCGATCGGGTGGTGACCACCATTGACCGCAAGGGACTGGCCGACGGGGTGCTGGTCCAGATGGAACAGCAGGCAGCCACGCCATGATCGAACTGCGTGAAGTCAGCCGTATTTTCAACGTGGGGGGGCAGGAGGTGCGGGCCATGGACCGGATATCTCTGACCATAGAACTGGGCGAATACCTGTCGATCATGGGGCCTTCCGGCTCCGGCAAGTCGACCCTGCTTAATATCCTGGGCCTGCTCGATACCCCCAACAGCGGTACCTATCTCCTGGAAGGGATAAATGTCACCAGCCTCAGCGACAATCAACTGGCGGCCACCCGCAGTCGCAAAATCGGTTTTATTTTTCAGTTTTTTCATCTCATTCCCCGCCTCACTGCCCAGCAAAACATTGAGCTGCCCCTGCTCCTGGCCGGAGTACCGAGCAAGGAACGGCAGGCGCGCAGCACCCGTCTGATCGAGGCCTTCGGGCTGGCTGCCAGGAGCAATCATCGCCCGGACGAACTCTCCGGAGGGCAGCGCCAGCGGGTGGCGATTGCCAGAGCTGTGATCAACGAGCCTGCGGTGCTGCTGGCCGACGAACCCACCGGGAACCTGGACCGCCATTCCGGGGCTGAAATCGTCGAATTAATGGAAGGGCTGAACAGCAAGGGCCTCACCTTGGTGGTGGTGACCCATGATCCGGAAATCGGCAGGCGGGCCAGGCGCCAGGTTCGGGTGGTGGACGGCCAAATCGCAGCCGATAGCCTCCGTGGAGCCAGCCATGCGGCCCCTTGACACCATTGGCTTTGCCATGCATAGCCTCGGCAGCAATCGGGTCCGTACCCTGCTGATGCTGCTGGCCATGAGTATCGGCGTGGCCTCGGTGGTCTTGCTAACCGGCATCGGCAACGGTGCCCGTCTGTACATTGTTGATCAGTTTGCCTCACTGGGCACCAATCTGGTAATCGTTATTCCAGGACGCACGGAAACTGCTTCCAATACCCCGGCCACCCTGGTGGGCGAAACCCCGCGCGATCTTACCCTGGGCGACGCCAGAGCGCTTATGCGGGGTGATACCGTCCGCCGATTGACCCCGGTCAATATCGGCGAATTGAGCATCGCCTGGCGGGGCAAAGAACGACAGGTGCCGCTGATTGGTTCCACGTCGCAAATCCTTGAGATTCATCATCTCACCATGGAGCGAGGTGTTTTTCTTCCTGATGAGGATATGGAAATAGCCCGGCCTGTCTGCGTAATCGGTGCCAAGGTCTATCGGGAACTGTTCGGCACGCAGAACGCGCTGGGGGAAATGGTACGGCTCGGCGGGTTCCGCTGCCGGGTTATCGGCATCCTCGGCTCGGAGGGACGCTCCCTGGGGCTGGATACCGAAGAACTGGTGATAGTGCCGGTGGCCTTTGCCCAGATGCTGCTCAACACCGAGGGCCTGTTCCGTATCCTGATTGAGGCCAAGGATCTGGATGTCCTGGATCGCCTGAAGAAGCACATCAGTTCCACCATTGCCAAACGGCATTATGGCGAGGAGGATGTGACCATCATTACCCAGGATTCGGTGCTGGCCACGTTTGACAAAATCTTCCGAGTGCTCACCCTGACTGTGGCCGGCATTGCCGGGATCAGCCTGGTGGTGGCCGGAATTCTGATCATGAACGTCATGCTGATGGCGGTCGCCCAGCGGACTGCGGAAATCGGACTGTGCAAGGCCCTGGGTGCCAGTCAATTGCAGATCATGCTGCTAGTGGTGACCGAGGCCCTGCTGCTCTCCACCATCGGCGGTTTGATCGGGATGACGCTCGGTTTCGCCGGTTCCTGGCTGGTTGTTCAGTTCTACCCGACCCTGCAGACTACCCCGCCGCCCTGGGCCATTGCCGCCGCCCTGGGTACGGCCCTGGGCACCGGGTTTATTTTTTCCCTGCTGCCCGCCCGTCGGGCCGCCCGCCTTGATCCCATCCAGGCGCTGGCTAAACACTGAGGCGAGCCTATGGATCTCTGGGATCAGGTACATTTCGTCACCACTTCCATCCGGGCCAAACGGCTGCACTCGTTCCTTACCGGTCTGGGTATTGCCGTGGGCATTGCCGCGGTCATCCTGCTCACCTCTATGGGCGAGGGGCTGCAGCGGTTTGTTCTGACCGAATTCACCCAGTTTGGCACCAATCTGATCGCCATCAATCCAGGCAAGGTCACCACCATGGGCACGTCCCTCGGGGTAATTGGTTCCGAACGATTGCTCACCCTGGATGACTGCGATGCCTTGGCGCAGATCCCCCGGGTCGAGGCAGCGGTGCCCTTAGTCCAGGGCAATGCCGAGGTCAAGGCCAATGGCCGCACCCGGCGGATCACTATTTACGGAGTTGGGCCGGATATGGATCGCGCCTTTCGCATGCAGGTGAAAAGCGGTCGCTTTCTGCCGCCGGACGATGCCCGCAGTGCCCGGCCCTATGTGGTGCTTGGCTATAAGACCCGGCAGGAACTGTTTCCCGGTCGGAATCCACTGGGCCAGCGTATCCAGATCGGCAACCAGCCCGGGCGGGTCATCGGGGTGATGGAATCCAAAGGGCAGATCCTCGGCTTTGATATGGATGACACCGTGTACATTCCAGCGGTACGGGCATTGGATCTGTTCAATCGCGACGGCTTGATGGAGATCGATGTCCTCTACCAGGAAGGCGCGGACGCCGATGAAATGGCGGCGGCTATCAAGCGGGTGCTGCTGCAGCGCCATGGCCAGGAGGATTTCACCATCACCACCCAGCAACAGATGCTTGATGTGCTCGGTTCGGTGCTGGGCATGCTCACCGTGGCGGTGGGAGCGTTGGGCGGCATTTCTCTGCTGGTGGGCAGTGTGGGCATTTTCACGGTAATGACCATTGCCGTGCGCGAACGGACTGGTGAAATCGGCTTGCTCCGCGCCCTGGGGGCGACGCGCGCGCAGATCCTGCTGATCTTTCTCCTGGAAGGAACCCTGCTCGCGGCCCTCGGCGGGGCGGCCGGCCTGGCTGCGGGGCTTGCCTGTGCCTTGCTCATCCACACCTTTGTGCCGCTGCTGCCGGTGCATACCCCGTGGAGCTTTGTCTTTTTGGCCGAGCTACTGGCCATGGGCATCGGCGTTGTTGCCGGCATCATCCCCGCCCGGCAGGCCGCCGGGCTTGACCCTCTGGAAGCATTACGCTCTGAATAACAGGATAACGGCTAGCACATTCAGCTTTTAAATTACAGTACGGTGATTAGCATTGGCACGAGAACATAAACCTTAAAAATCAAGTGGGCTCTTTACGTCCTTCTTTGGCGTACTTTTCACCGCATGGGTATAGATCATGTTTGTCCGCACAGCTGAAGAAGGAAGAAGGAGGTCGGACCAAAGTAATCATTTGTTTTGGCGTTATAAAATTCATCAAGACACCCATCTTTCATCCTTAAAATTTTCTTTTTTTACCCCCAAAAAAAACCTTCTAAAAAAATATTCTTTTACTGCAAAACAACTAAAACAGATTCCTTTTATGCCAGGAATGCACAGACACTACCTTCCCGGACTCGCCCGGCACATCACTCACAGGTGTCATAAGCAAGAATTTCTGCTCCGTTTTGAAAAAAGACAGGAAACGATGGCGTCACTGGCTTTTTGAAGCAAAAAAAACGATACGGCTTGTGAATACTCAACTATATCATGCGTGTTTCCAGCAAGAACATAACTACTGTGTGGAGGCATAATTACAAACTGATATTAAAAAAAGAAAGAGCCTTTGGAGTGAATCAATTGCTGTCCGAAGCGAGAACTTTGCAAAAAAGATACACCAGAAAGTTGGCTTACGAGCGAAAGGGCGCTCGATTGTCTCAGAAAAAGAAGGAATTGTTCTGAAGGAGGCTTCAGCTCCTTACAATAGCCTTTTTAGGGATAAAAAGAGTACTGTAAGGCCAGACAATAGCTATTTCATTGATTTAAACATCAGTAATTCAGCACGATAGCCTGGTCCGACCCGGTTAAAACTGTTCACCTTGGCGCGATACCTGACAGTTCGTATTGATTGGGCCAATTCGTTGTCAGAGAAGTTGAGGGGTGGATAAATCCCCCGAAGAATTACCGGCACTTCGCAGATCAACGTTATTTAACCAATATTCAAGCAGGTTACTCGGACAAAGTGATGCTGTTGAGAAACCCCAATTATCTTGATGTGGTGCAGTGGATGTGGCGACACATATTGGTAAGCTATGGCATGACAATATATCGAAACAAGCTGGGTAAGGTCGGAAAGAAAAGGGTTAATGAGGAAGGCATGCCCAAGTCTTTTGGATATTTTGCCTGAAACACTTGTCAGGAGATTATTAGTGACTACCCCAAGCAGATTATCATGTTGCTACAGACTAATGTCTCTATGAAAAAATGCCTGACCTGTACCTAAAAGATAAAAATGACGTACAAAAGAACCCTGGATTGGTGACCTCTGCACATTGGTTGAATCTCAACTTTCGGGGTTGCCTCATTTTACTGTTTTACCGTTTAAAACAGCGGTGCACGCCTGGTGTGAATTCAGGATATCAACAGCCGTCCCCATGATTACATCGATCATTGATGAAATTATTTGCTCCGAGAATTCTCCTGTAGATCGTATTGCATCCATGACCAGGGCCAACAGGCGCTTCATCGATTCCAGCAGGCTGA
>NZ_JAFFQD010000076.1 GCF_016918565.1 Desulfogranum marinum | reverse complement strand
TCAGGGCGATTGAGTTGTTCGCTGCAACCCCAAAAACACGAAAATTTAAATGTTGAATTGACCCTGATTTCCATATTTATCGCATAATTAAAGACGCTGGGGAATAAACCATTTATTCGAGATTCCCATATGAAGTTCCATGGCTGGCTGCTACGTCTAAATGCTCTTTTATTACTCCCAAAGGAGGCCGGCCATGAAACGAATTTGCACGATCATCCTGTTCAACCTGAGCCTTTTCCTCTTCATCACAACTACCAGCAATGCGGCTCCTCCCGTTTCAATGGGAATAGTAACCGGTAGCACTAAAGGTACCTATTATCAGTTTGGGTTGAACATTGCCGAGCTTGTGAAAACAAAAAACATACAGCTCTCCGTTTCTCCCTCAAAAGGTTCGGTGGAGAATGTTTACGCCGTTTTTAAACGTCCCCGAACGCAGCTGGGCATTGTCCAGGCTGATGTTCTGGCCTTTGTGTCACGGATAGAGACAGATCCTGTATTGCAGCAGATCGCCAGAAAAATCAAACTGGTATTTCCGCTCTACAATGAAGAGATTCACCTTATCGGCAATAATACGTTAACAGAATTTGCCGACCTGACAGGAAAAAAGGTCGCAATCGGCACTGAAGGAAGCGGCACCTACCTTACTGCCCGCCTCCTTTTTGAAATTTCCGGAGTAACTCCTGGAAAAATCGTTACCATTGGGACCAACGAAGCACTCACACAGTTAAAAGCTGGTCAGATAGATGCCATGTTCTATGTGGCTGGATACCCGGTAAAGCTTTTTTCCGATGAAATCAGTGAAAGCGACAACTTGATATTGGTCCCTATTCGAAACGAGGCAATAGGTGAATTTTATCCGGAAACAGATATCCCCGCCGGGACCTATGGCTGGCAACAGCAAACCGTACCAACAAAAGCAGTAAAAGCTGTTTTGGTTTCGTACAATTTTCGTAATAAGAACTGTGTAAATGTTGGCCGGGTAGGACGCTACATTTATGACAATCTAGCATGGCTACAGAAAAACGGTCACCCCAAGTGGAATGGAGTGGATCTGGATTTTCCTCTAAAGGGTTGGGAACAGTATGACTGTGTACAGAAACGACTGGCAGCCAGACCGGCAGCCACCAAGCAAACAGAGACAGTAAATCCAGTTCTGGAAGCAATTAAGGATGTGTTGCAAAATTAGCTATCAGGCGTTCTTTTTTAGCTGGAGTTCTGTTATAATGAATCACTTTTTTATAATTCAAGGCTACTTTGAAAATATGTAGGGCACAAGCGGTGATATATAAATGGACACCGGCTGATCATGTATCTACCATTTTATGATCTCAACAAAGCTCCTTTTCAGAGTTCTTTTGACCCTGCCTTTTTTTGGCAGGGGAAAAAAATTCATAGATTACTCAAGATCCTCAAGTTTGATTTTGAACGGCACACACGAATCAGTTTAGTTACGGGTGATCCTGGCTGCGGTAAAAGCAGCGTTATTCGTGCGGTCCTTGATTCGCTAGATCCATCCGTACTTATTGCTCTGGTTCAGGACTCCCGGCTTTCTGTCCGTGAATTCTATGATTTAACCGGCCACGCCTTACAGCTGCCAGGACCTCTTCCTACCCGAAAAATCTTCCACAAACAAATGCTGGCCCTGCTGCACAAAGCAGAAGAGCAGGAGAAGCATGTCCTATTGGTACTGGATGAGGCCCAGCAGCTTTCTCCGCAATTAATAGAGGAAATAGAAGCAATCATCGCCCTTGCTACTCAAGAGCTTGAAGGCTTGTCCGTCTGCCTGGTTGGCCAACTTGACAATGCCGAGTGTTTAAAAGGTCATCTCCTTACCTTTTTCGAAAAGCATGACATGGTTCTCCACCATCTTCCAGCAATGACCCTGGAAGAGACATCTGACTATATTCGACATCGCCTCCAGGTTGCAGGGAGCACCCGTAAAATTTTTACCGACGATGCTATTCAGGAAATCCACCAACACGCCAACGGGTATCCGGTACAAATCAACAATATATGCGACCTGGCCTTGTTTATGGGCGAAAGCAAACAAACAACGGAAATTGATGCACCGCTTATCCTCGCCAGCGTCGACAAACTCCAATTCCCAACCCGCCGCCGGGGCGACGTACCGAAACTTCGCAAGGGCATCGATACCGCAGGCAAGGATGAAAGCCCAAAAAATACCTCAAAAAACACCAAACCTGTTCAACAGGTAAAAACTGCAGAAAAACAAAGAATTTCTGCCCTGGAAGTTTTTGCCAAAATGGACAAAGACAAAGAAAAGCAACAACCAGAGCCAAAACAATCTATTGCTTTACCTGGACTTGGATTATGCCTGATCCTGGTACTTGGAGTCGGTGTTTATGTGTATTTTAATAAATGGGCAAAGAGACCGGAAGGATTACCCCAGATAAAAGTGGAGCAGCCCCAGGCACAACAAACGGAAAAACCTGTCAGTCAGATGTCTTTAGCCAGCTTGCCTCCTGATCAAGGACGAAGCTCAGCCTCTTCATCTACCACATCGTCAGATCAGGCTGATGACACGCTCCCCATTGCACAGAAAAAAGCTCCCCTTACAAAAACGGATAATCCAGAAAATGTGCTCTTACAGGAGGATTCCCTCACTCCTCAACCAATTCCACTCCTTAAACAAACACAAACTGCTGAAGAAAACGGTGAAGGAGATAAACTGGTTATGCCTCAACTTCAAGACCAAATTGAGGACCTTCTTCAGGAAACGACCAGTGACCTTTTGCAGGAAAAACCGGTCCAATTTGCTACTGAGCAGAAAAAAAGAGAAGAAGTAGTTCTTCTCTCACCCAAAGAAAATATCCCCAAGAATAAACAAGAATTGCCCCTTCCCGAAACGGGCAAAAGGAATCAACACTTGGAACTTTTTCTGGCAGGAGGAGCATTCGTTGATCTCAACAAAAACATCAACAAAGAACAACCAGATTTAAAAGGGGAAATCAAAATGATCCATTCCTCACTCAAGAAACAAAAGGAAATACTCCAGCATGAGCCTGCCCCGGCAGATGTGATCGACTGGCTGATCAAGAAAAAGGAACAAAAGGTCCCCTGACCGGCCATATTATGAGCAAATTTGATACCCTTGCAGCAATAGCAACCAATCTCACAGCCATCTTAAGCGCAGAGGACCGTTACCAGCGCCTGCTCGATGCGCTACACATTGCTATCCCTTATGACGCTGCAGCATTATTAAGAATCCAAGACGATACACTGATACCGCTGGCAGCCAAAGGACTAACTCCCGACGCCTTGGGACGCCAATATCAACGCAAACTTCACCCCCGACTCGATATTATCTGCAACTCCAGTGAGCCGGTGCTCTTCTCCAAGGACTCAACTCTGCCCGATCCTTTTGATGGATTAATTGCTCCGGTACCAGAATCAACCCAGCACATACACGCGTGCCTGGGGTGCCCCCTTCATGTTGGGGACAGACTTGTTGGCGTGCTGACCGCCGACGCCCTCGACCCTGGCGCCTTTGACCATCTTCCCCAAAAATTTCTAAAAGTTATCGGTTTGATGGCAGGCGCACAAATGCAGACAGCTGACCTGCTTATAGCCCTGGAAAAGAAGGCCGAACGCCAAGGACAGATAGCCACCGATTTAATGCAGGATGCTCTCGCCCAGCAGGGTACGGAGATTCTTGGCACCAGTAGGGTTATTGAGCAACTTCGGCAAGAGATAAGCTTGGTAGCCAAATCTGATTTTACCATACTCATTTTAGGCGAAACAGGAGTGGGTAAAGAACTTGTGGCCAGAGCTCTTCACACTCAATCCCTGCGCAGGGAAAAGCCCTTATTATATCTCAACTGTGCGGCTTTGACTGACTCGCTGGCCGAAAGCGAGCTTTTTGGTCATGTTAAAGGGGCTTTTACAGGGGCCACCCATACCCGTACCGGAAAATTTGAGCTTGCCGACGGAGGCACCCTGTTTCTGGACGAAATCGGTGAACTCTCACTTGAAAACCAGGCCAAGATATTACGCGTCATCCAAGAAGGCGAAACTCAACCAGTTGGATCCGAAAAAATGGCGCATGTGGATGTGCGGCTGCTTGCAGCAACCAATAGAAACCTAGAAAATGAGGTCGCAGCGGGTAGGTTCAGGGCAGACCTCTATCACCGCCTCAATGTCTACCCCATCAAAGTACCACCGCTCAGAGAACGAAAAGAAGATGTAGCCGTGCTGGGAGGATATTTTGCAGAACGGTCCATGGCTCGATTAGGGCTGAAAAGAGTTCGAATAGGTGAAGACGCACTGCAGTTGCTCCTCCGCTACAACTGGCCAGGCAATGTCCGCGAACTGGAAAACATTATCTCCAGGTCGATATTAAAGGCATCAGCAGGCGTAGATCATCACGACATGATCACCATGCGTCCGCAACACTTAACTGCAGACCTGGGAACAACAATCTATACAAACCCTGCTCAAGCAGAAGAGCCTTCTTCAAAGATTATCGGCAAAATCTCATTGCGTGAAGAGCTGAAAGCACTGCAAATTCGGCTCATCAAATCCGCCCTGGACAAAAACAATGGAAATTGGTCTGCCGCTGCCCGTGACTTGGACATGAACAGGAGCAATCTGCATAACCTGGCAACCCGGCTTGGGCTTCGCAAAAAACAAAAAGACTGAGAGCGCAGCGAACCAGCTCACCATCAAAACTTTTTTCCAGTAACGATTCAGCGAAGATCTAACAACAGTCAAGCCACCCCTAACTATAACTGTTCAGCAGGTAAGCCACGACTTCGACACATAGGAATGCCGGCCGAGCAGCTCGTGGAGAGTTGGGATACGGCCTTCATACTCTCGGAGCCTTTTCCAACAGCCAATGCGTCGATAAAACTTTCACCAGCACACTGTTTACATCCCATGACCGATGCTTAAAATGTAACATATGTAATATAATAAGTTTTTTATACGCAGATGGCTGCCGAGGAGGGATTTTCCAAAATGAACAAATGGAGACAGGCCATTTTACAGCGTATTGTCCACCGTATCCTGTTTTTTATCCTTGTACTACTCTGCCTAAGCATGCCTGTAACGGCTCAAACCACTAACAGGGTGCTGGTCCTGGAAGTAAAAGGAGTGATCGGGCCTGCGCTCGCCGAGTATATTCAAAAAGGTTTAACAACAGCCCATCAACAACAGGCAAAAGCCGTTGTTCTCCGCATAGACACGCCTGGCGGCTTGGACACCTCCATGCGAGAAATTATCAAAGGCATTCTAGCTTCTCCGGTTCCGGTTATCTCATTTGTCGCCCCTGAAGGTTCCAGGGCCGCCAGCGCAGGAACCTACATTCTCTACGCCAGTCACATCGCGGCAATGGCACCGGCAACCAACCTTGGAGCTGCCACCCCTGTAAATTTTGGCAGGCTTCCTACCCCCGCACTTCCATCAGAAGAGGACGACCCAGAACAACAAAAAACTAACAAGGAATCGTTACCGGACACGTTGCAGAATAAAATGATCAATGATGCCGAAGCATATATCAAGGCCCTGGCAGATAAACGCGGACGCAACAGTGAGTGGGCGGCAAAAGCTGTCACCAAAGGTGAAAGTTTGGTTGCAAAAGAGGCCTTGCGTTTAAAAGTGATAGATATCGTAGCCAACAACCTTAACGACCTGCTCACACAAATAGACGGCAGAAAAGTAAACACGGTATCCGGTGCACAGATCCTCGAAACCAAAATGGCAACCCTTGAGTTCCAGCAGCCTGACTGGCGCACTCATCTTTTGATGATGCTCACTGACCTTAATGTTGCCTACATCATTCTCCTGGTCGGTATCTATGGGCTGATTTTTGAAATGGCAAATCCCGGATATATTTTACCAGGCGTTATCGGAGCAATATCAGTAGTCATTGCCTTGTACACCTTTCAGATTATGCCCGTTAATTATGCAGGATTATTGTTGCTCATTATTGGTATGGCTTTCATGGTGGCCGAAGCGTTTGTCCCTAGTTTCGGTGCCTTAGGAATAGGAGGCATTATCGCCTTTGTTATTGGCTCAATCATTCTTATGGATGAACCTGCTTTTAAAATATCCATCCCCATAATCAGTGCAACTGCCTTTACGTCGGCCGGGCTCCTTATTCTGTTAGCGGGGAAACTAATAACCATTCGCCGCAGGAAAATAATTACCGGCAGTGAGCAAATGATTGCCAGTCTTGGCCACGCCATGGAAGATTTTGATACTGAAGGTCGCGTTTGGATTCACGGCGAATCTTGGCGGGGTCGCTGCTCCAAGCCGGTTAAACAAGGTCAAACAGTCAAGGTTACCGCCCGAAACGGGCTTATACTGGAACTTGAATGTGTTGAGGAGGAAAAAAATGATTGATACTGCCTATTCCCTTCCCATTGTTGTTTCCCTTTTTCTTTTGCTTAGTCTTTTCGCCATCTCCATCAAGGTTGTCCGGGAATACCAGCGGCTGGTTGTTTTTTTCCTGGGTCGCTTTCAAACGGTGAAAAAACCGGGGCTTCGTCTTATCATTCCTGGCATTCAACAGGCTGTTCGGGTTGACTTGCGTGTAATCACCATGGATGTGCCCAGCCAGGATGTTATTTCCAAAGACAACGTAACCGTACGGGTCAACGCGGTGCTGTACTTCAGAGTCGTCGAACCGGAAAAAGCGATTATCCAGGTGGAAGATTATTTTAATGCAACCAGTCAACTGGCCCAAACTACGCTCCGGTCTGTCCTGGGGCAACATGAATTGGACGAGATGTTGTCTGAACGCGAAAAGATGAACGCCGATCTTCAGGAAATAATTGACAAGCAATCAGATGCATGGGGTATTAAGGTGACCAATGTGGAAATCAAGCATGTGGACCTTAACGACAACATGATCCGCGCCATCGCCAAACAAGCTGAGGCGGAACGGGAAAGGCGAGCAAAAGTCATTCATGCTGAAGGAGAACTGCAGGCCTCGGAAAAATTACTGGAAGCCGCCAACATTATCTCCCGCAATCCTCAGGCCTTGCAGCTGCGATATTTGCAGACTTTAAATGATATCTCCAATGAAAATGCATCAACTATTATTTTTCCCCTGCCCATTGATTTGATCAGTTCAATTTTTGATAAAAAAACAGAATCCTCGGCAACTAAAGACTGATAACTTGAACTGTCCTTACTGCACCTGCTAAAATAGAAGTGGTGGCAGGGCTGAAAAAATACTTGGCGAACGTTGCGGACCGATGCATGTTTCCCAAGTATGCGTAACAAAAGGACTCCTGCAATCACCATCGAAAAAACGACCTGACGTGCAAAAGTTCAACCCTTACACTGTGAGAGCTTATGAAAATACGCACCGTTACCCAGGAAGAAGCTTACCACCACTGCAATCCTGATGATTTCCCTTTTGAAACCACAGCAGAAATAAAAGAACTTATAAGTTACATTGGCCAGGAACGTGCTTTAGAGGCTGTCGAATTTGCTATATCCATGCCTTCACGTGGCTTCAATTTGTTCGTTGTCGGTCCGGAAGGTTCTGGGCGCCACAGTGTAGTTCAATCTTTTATCCACAAACAGGCAAAAAACAAAACCACCCCCAGTGACTGGTGCTACGTCTATAATTTCGAGAGTGCCCACCAACCCCTGGTTCTTGAATTCCCTCCCCAACAGGGCCCAGTTTTTAAAAAGGAAATGTCCGAGCTTATCGAAGCGGTTAAAACCACCCTACCCACCATTTTCGAAGGAGACGATTACCGTATCAGAATAAAAGCTCTGGGCGAACAACTGCAGCAAAAAGTGGACAAACTCTATGAAGGACTGATAAACAAAGGCAAAGAGCAGTCCATTGCCGTTATCAGAAATGACCAGGGTATGATGTTTTCTCCCATGGACGAGAAGGGAGAACCCATGGATCTGGAATCGTTTAAAAAACTGCCCGAATCAACCAAAAAAGAATTTGAAAAAAGAATAGAGAATCTACATGGCACACTGCACAAGACCGTACATGAAGTCAACAAGGTCAATCGCGAAGCAAAGGAGCAGCAGAAAAAGTTAAAAGAAGAAACCGCCGGTCTTTCTATCGGCCAACTCATTCATGCTTTGTTGAACAAATATGCTGATCACGAAAAAGTGATAGCATACCTCAAGTCTATCACTGCTCAGCTTGTTGAACATGTGGATGATTTCCTCCAAGATGCAGATGGTCACCAAAATCCTTTTCTCTCTCTCAAGCCTGGCCCTCCGACGTTCAATCAATATGGAGTCAATGTCCTTGTCAGTCAGACAGAGGATGGAGCTCCTGTTATTTATGAAGACATGCCAACCTACCAGAACGTCCATGGCCGTATTGAACACCAAGCGCAAATGGGTATGCTGACCACCAACTTTTCCCTAATCCGGCCAGGCGCTCTGCATCGTGCCAATGGTGGCTACATCATTATCGATGCCAGGAGACTTCTCATGCAGCCTTTCGCCTATGAGGGGTTGAAACGAACCCTGCGGTCCCGTCAGATAAGGATAGAACCGGTCGAGCGTCTTTTCGGTCTGGTGAGCACGGTCTCCCTAGAGCCGGAACCGGTACCGCTCGAAGTCAAGGTGGTGCTTATTGGCGAACCCATGATCTATTATCTGCTGCAGGCTCATGATCCGGAGTTTAACACCCTGTTTAAAGTGCAGGCAGATTTTGAATACGACATGGAACGTAATGCAGCCAGTCAACAACAATATGCAGCGTTGATTGGTACCCTCGCCGGGGAAAAGGATCTGCTGCCCCTACATAAAACTGCGGTTGCCCGAGTAACCGAAGAGGCAGCGCGTCATGCCGGTGATTCCAGTAAACTTTCATTGCATATTCGCAAGATAGCTGACCTTATTAAAGAGGCTGATTACCTGGCCCGTAAAACGGACAAACACCATATCGATAGCCAGGATATAGAAATGGCCCTGAAAGCTTCAGAACGGAGAGGCGGGAGAATCGGTGACCGCATTTTTTCATCCATTGAAGAAAACATCCGTCATATAGATACCAGTGGCAAAAAAATTGGTCAGGTGAACGGCTTGTCTGTGGTTGGGATCGGTGACAATATGTTCGGCTTTCCAACCCGTATCACCGCTGTAACCAGGCCGGGAAAAGGCAATATAGTTGATATTGAACGTGAGGTGGAACTGGCTGGCCCTATTCATTCTAAGGGAGTGATGATTCTTGGCGGATTTTTAAACTCCCGTTATGCCCGTAACATTCCACTGGGCCTACAGGCCAGCTTGGTCTTTGAACAATCTTATGGAGGAGTTGAAGGCGACAGTGCCTCGTGCGGCGAACTGTGTGCCCTGCTCTCTTCGCTCGCTGGAGTTCCAATACGCCAGGACATAGCTATCACCGGTTCAGTGAGTCAATTAGGAGAAATCCAGCCGGTGGGTGGGGTCAATGAAAAGATTGAAGGTTTTTTCGATATCTGCAAAGCGCGTGGATTAACCGGCTCGGAAGGCGTAATTATTCCGGAAACCAATGTCCGCCATCTCATGCTCAAAAAAGAAGTGGTTGAGGCCATTGGTAAGCAACAATTTTCTATTTACCTTGTCACAAAGGTAGACGAGGCCATAGCATTGCTCACCGGTCTGGAGGCCGGTGAACCCAGCGAAGACGGCTACCCGAAAGATTCCATTAACAGCAGAGTAGAGGCTACCCTGCTCCGCTTTGCGCAAGACCTGAGGGCATTTAATAACCTGAAAATCGTCTAAAGCGAACATCCTAATCGTAAGACCCTACTTTATAAGCACGGTTTTATTGAATTACCGTGCTTTTTTTCTTGTCTTTAAACGTGTACGTATTATAATTATACGACCATCTTA
>NZ_JAFFQD010000075.1 GCF_016918565.1 Desulfogranum marinum | reverse complement strand
TCAGGGCGATTGAGTTGTTCGCTGCAACCCCAAAAACACGAAAATTTAAATGTTGAATTGACCCTGATTTCCATATTTATCGCATAATTAAAGACGCTGGGGAATAAACCATTTATTCGAGATTCCCGATAGCAAATCATACGTTTATTTTGCCTGTTCAAAAAGTGAAACAGGAGAAAGAATCATTGCAACCATAGACGCCAATATTAACGATATTCGCAAGACGTCAATGAATAAATACAGGCATTGGCTTGACGAGGAAGCCCGTGAACGACACATCAAATTCGAATCTCTATTTTATAGGAAAAATCCTTAAATTGAGCAGGATTTCTCTAGGGCTTTCCTGTTAAAATGTCGAAATAGTGTGTAAAAAAGATGTTCAAGACAGCCTGGTTTAAAAATGCGAGATTGCGCAATTTCATAGTAGGTAGCCTGTTCATAGGCCTGCTTATACCTGTCAGTATTTCCAGCTGCCTAACTATTTATTGGGAAAACAAAAAACTAAGTAATAACCTTGAGGAATTCCATTCCCGCAGTGTGGAGATTTTGGCAGCCAACATGCGTGAACCCATCTGGGACGCCAGAGAGGATTTTGCTATGGAGATTGCTGATGCGTTTATGCAAGATCAACGTATTCTTGGGATTACAGTGACTGACCTGGAAACCGGTACACTTTTTTTAGAGGAAATTAGAGAAAATGGGCAAATAGGAAACCTGTTAACAAAAAAGGCTGTTGTTTTGCACGAAAAGCAGGTTGCAATCGGTGAAGTAACCCTGATCGTCACAGATTTTTATATGAAGGAACAACTGCGCGAGTACAGTCAGCAGCTTATCTTCATTTTCGGAACTCAACTGATTCTCGGACTTCTTTTGTTATTGCCCCTGATTTATGAAAAGATACTTCGTCCCCTTTCTCAGCTCAGAGTCCAAGCTGAGAAACTATCCAACAATGAATTAGACACTGCTTTTTGTTGGGAGCAAGGGGACGAATTCGGCTTGGTAGGTAAAACATTTGAACGTGCAAGAACTGTAATCAGCAGCATGATTCATGAGCTTCAATCCGCCAGGATCAAGGCTGAGTCAGCTGGCGAGGAAAAAAGTCTTTTCCTGGCCAACATAAGTCATGAGCTTCGCACTCCTTTAAATGCAATAATTGGTTTAAGCCACCTCACCCTTCAAACATCACTTGCCCGGCAGCAACGTGACTACGTCAATAATATCGACGTATCAGCAAAAAAACTCCTTCGTTTGCTGGGAAATACGCTTGATTTTTCAAAAATAGAAGCGGGAAAACTTGAGTTGGAAGACATATCTTTTTCCCCGCAGGATATTCTGAATAAGTTGAATTCTCTACTTCATCCTCAATGTGAGGCAAAAGAGATTAATTTTTCGCTTGATGTCGCTAAGAAGATTCCGGTTCGTTTGCTCGGCGATGCTCTTCGCCTTGAGCAAATATTGATTAATTTAGGCTCTAATGCCGTAAAATTTACCCATAATGGCAAAATATCCGTTGTTGCTGATATTGAGAAGGAGACAGAACACGATGTAATTCTCAGGTTTAGCTTTATCGACACGGGGGTAGGATTGAGCCAAGATCAGGTTGACGATTTGTTCCAGCCGTTTCATCAGGCCGATGCATCAACGACTCGTAACTATGGTGGCACAGGACTAGGGTTGGCAATTTGTAAACGACTGGTTGAAATGATGGGAGGGGAGATAATTGTTACCAGCGCATTAGGAAAGGGCAGCACGTTCAGCTTCACCGTTCGACTTGATAAGGCAAAGAACGATCATGTAGTAGTACCAAATTTTTCAATGAATCAGGCTAAATCGTTATTGGCAGGGTATCGTATCCTGTTGGTAGAAGATAATGAAATTAATCAGCACGTTGCCTACGAATTACTCCAGAAGGTCGGAATAGAGGTAGTCTCTGTTCGCACGGGTATAGAAGCCATTAATGCAACAACGGAAGATTCTTTCGACGCCATTTTCATGGACCTGCAAATGCCGGAAATGGACGGTTTCAGGGCAACGGCTGAGATCAGGAAGTACTATTCCTCTTCTGAGCTTCCAATCATGGCCATGACGGCTGATGTGCAGAAAGAAACTCGAGAAAAATGTCTAGCTACAGGCATGAACGATTATATTTCCAAGCCGATTGAGCCTTCGTTTCTGTATGAGAAGTTAATACACCAACTGAGGCCGGATGTCGAACCGGAATTGGTTACAAAAACTACTGACCTCGGAAAACAGGTCTTTGATATTGAAAAAATTCCCA
This sequence comes from Desulfogranum marinum, assembly GCF_016918565.1. Classification (GTDB taxonomy): domain Bacteria; phylum Desulfobacterota; class Desulfobulbia; order Desulfobulbales; family Desulfobulbaceae; genus Desulfogranum; species Desulfogranum marinum. The sequence goes on along the minus strand of NZ_JAFFQD010000075.1, from coordinate 8,138 downwards.
GGTTACACGGGGTGAACCCAAAACTAAGCTTGATTAATATGGATCATAATGCGGAATTGTACCGGAAAATATTGCGGCGAGTATTCAAAGATTATCATGATAGAGGAAAAGATATACACCAAAATTTGCTAATGGGGGATTATAAGACTGCTGGTCAATTAACGCATACCATTAAAGGTGTGTTTGGGACATTGGGTGCAGAGCAGCTTTATGGTGTAGCAGGTGACCTGGAACAGGCGATTATAACTGCAGATATAGAGCGCATTGCTCATCTTATAACCATATTCACCTATAATTTTGAAAAATTTATGTATTCACTTGAAAATTTTATCCTTCAAGAACAAGATTCCTTTACGGATAAAGAAGCACTTAAAAACCTAGCGACTGCTCCACAATTTTAAAGCTAAGCCACGAGTCATTTCGATTATCGATTGACCTACTCTGTACATATTTTAACCGCGCGAAGCGCTTGCTTAGATTTAATTTTTTCCTGTCCATGACCGATGCTGACAAGTTGGTCTTCACTCCATATCTTTCCCCAAATGTTACTCCATTTCCATGATCATTGGAGGGGCCACCATCATGCTACCAGCACAAAAACAAGTGGTGAGGCACTATGCGAGGTAATATTACCGTATCACCGAGAATCAGCGTGCCTCAGGATAACCTTACTAACAATGTCGATAGGATTAGCTGACCTGGAAGCATAGGTGGCAGAGTGACGGCGAAGGTCATGGGGAAGTAGTTTAATGCCGACCATCTCACCGGCCTTCCCGACTACTTTCCTTGCACCTGTATAGGTGATTGGAAAAATAAATTGATTAGAAGAAATGGATGTGTCTCGAATGAAATTCTGCAGGCGACTGCTCAGCTTTTCTGGTATGAAGATAATCTCTCGCTCCCGACCACTTTTGGGTGTGTGAAGCAGAAGTTTTTGTCCATCAATATCTTGCGGTTTGAGCCCAGGCGCCTCGCTTATTTTCATGCCGCCTCGGGCCATCAGTTCAAGGCGTAACCTATTTCGGATATTCAGTGTCCTGAAAATTTCCTCATCTATGTTGTCTTTATCAAATATCGTCCAATGATATTTTTTGGGCTTTGGGAAATGGTTTTTAGCAGCAGGAGACAGGCATGGATTTCTCATCATAGGAAGCAAAGTGGTACCAAGTAAACGGGTTTCGTAAGGTGTGGGAATATCTTGCCGGAAAAAGAAGCGGTTTGAGATTGAAGATTTTTGGCCGGGATTTTCAGCTTTTTAAATAAAGCTTTTTGGTGAGCAGGCAGCGTTAATATAGCCAACTCAGACGTCTTGCTTTTCTTCTAATTTCAAAACTATACATACTTCCTGTAAATTAACAGGCGAGAGCCGGTTCCCCCCACCCATTGTAAACTGCCTATCCATAAAGCGTTTCAACCCACCGAATTGCTTTAGTGTCATTGACCTTCCCGAAGAAATACCGCTGAGTTGTTGAAAGGTAGGCATGGCGCAGGATGACCTTGCTGACAATTTCTATTGGAGTACCAAGCCTTGAGGCATAGGTGGCTGAATGGCGGCGGAGGTCGTGTGGCCGAAGCTCTATCCCGAATTTCTCATGAGTTTTTTTATTTTCGACTTAAGTTTTTGATATTTATAGAAAATACGGTAGCGCTAAAAAAAACAGACTGTTTTTTCGTCGATAATCAAAAAACTCACCCTCCGGGTCAGCAGATTTTTCCGCAGACTCTTTGTTGCAGGCCATTTGCGGTAGCTTACTATCGGAGTCTACGCTTACCTGCTGCGTGTCCTGCGCCTCGATCTGCGAAAAACTTCACTGATGAGAAATCCGGGCTATATTGACCAACTTTCCACCCTTCTTCACCATTGACCGGGCAGCAACGTATGATATCGGAAATATACGTTCATCGGTGCCGAAATTATTGGCTTTTACATACTTGTTTAACTTTACCAGGATTTATCGTGGAACATAAACTGTCTCTTTCGCTCATCCACTTTTTGGGGTCTGGATGTTCAGGGAGCTGTCCTGGATATCGCGAGGTGTGAGGTGTCTTTTATCACAAGATATTAATAGGCCTCTTTTTTTTTTTCTCTGGCTCCATTGAAAGACGTTATCATCCCGCCGGATGGATATTCGTTTCCCAGGTTTTTTTCAAAGACAGGACTAAACTTGTGTTGAGCCTTAATCCATTCAACGATATCACTCATCACGTTTTCAGCCTGAAGGTCTCTTAAAAGCATATGATATCCATTTTCATAAACGATCAATTGTGGCCGTACTTGATCCTCCCTCAAAGGTAATCGTTTGTACAATTTAAAAACCGGCTCACGGGGTATTATTTCATCTTTTTCACCATACAAAATTAATGTATTCACCCTTAGAAGCTCTGCGTTCCTGTAGGCTTCATCCATCAAATTCGATAAACCGTAGAGAGTATCAACTCTTGTAGCTTTAATAACCAGGGGGTCTTTGCTTAATTCCTTGAGCATTTCAATATTATCTGAAGCGGTAATCTCAAGAAATTCTCCTGTCACTTTTTTCCAGGGCAGCGTATGCGCTGCAATCCATAAAAGCCACCTTTGATAAAAAGGCATCTCGGAACGGGCCCACACGGCAGGAGCGACAAGTATGACGCCTTGTATTTCAGCAGGATTTTCTTTTGCCAAAGCCGCAATGGCTACAGCGCCACCCATGCTGTCTCCCAGGATATAAACAGGAAGAGAAGGATATGTTTGGGAAACATGCGTAATAAAAACCGATAAATCTTTTACCATCGCTTTGGTTCCAGCCCACCGTCCCTTTGCTTTGGTCGCTCCAAACCCTCTCTGATCATATGAATAGACTGCCAGGTGATGATCATTGAAAAACGCGGCAGCATTTTTGAAAGAATTGGAATAGTCGTTGAAACCATGCACCGCAATAATTACACCAGCTGTTGCGTGGTCAGGGAGCCAGACTTTCATTGGCAGTTCAACTCCATCATATGAGGTGAATATGTCCTCTGAAAGGCCAGGGAGATTTGGTTCTACCTGCGGAAATACTGCAAAATCGGGAGAGCATGCTGTCAGAAGTAAGAGCATGCAAATGTTTAAAAAAGGATAGGCTCTTTTATATCGAAGAGATGGGAGGATCTGCATTGCAAGCTGAAAGGAAGATAGCGTACGGTAAAGTATGTTTGCATATATAAAGAACATAGTGTGGATATTATGTAGGATCTTTTTCGATCGTTATGTGTATCCACATTATCACATGTGTAGAAAGAATGCCGAAAATCTATACCAGACCAGCTTGATAAACGATAACATCGATGGCAAACTTTACTAACAGTTGACATCAGGTTATGAAACTCAAGGATATAGAGGTATACGTTATGAGAGGAGCCGGCAAGATCAGTGATTAGATTACCTGAAGAGGGGGATGACCATGACGATGTTAATGAATCCACACTCCGGTTCAGTGGCAACCGAAGAAGAATGGCGTGAAAAGTTTGCAAACTCATCTCCCGAAGAGTGGGGTGGAGAAAACTTTGAAGATGCAGACTTAACTCCTGTCATCTTTAATAGTGTTGGGGTTTGGGTGGAAGTGGATTGAAATGGAAACACACAGAATAGCTCCAATTAGAATGAAGTTATGGATCTTGCAGATGCCGAAAAGATGATACGGGAAACCCAGCAGTATGCGAAAACAATCCTAAACTCACTCTCAGCGCACATCGCCATTATTGACTCCCCTGGAAAAGAAAACAGCACTTTTGATCAGAGAGGGGAAAACAAGTAAGGAAATTGCTGAGTTCCTTACTTTATAAGAACCGACCGTTAACTTTCATCGGCAAAACCTCTGAACAAAAATTAGCCTCACCGGCACTTCATCTAACCTCCGCACCTGTCTCCTTATACTGGCAAAATGATAGGTTTTGTCTATTATTCTACCAGCAATCTTCTCGTATTGTCTCTCCCTAACCCCTGAGTTATGTTTCTGGGCAATGAACGACATGTTCGTAATTTATTAATTTATGAATGATGGATCGTGACCATTCAGCGAATATCTAAAAAAATGTTAATCTGTACCGAACTGCAACTGTTTAGCAGATAAGCTCCAACTTCGAAACATCGGTATGCTGACGGGTAAATCGTGCTGAGTTGGAGCGCTGCTGTAGAGTTACGATGGATCAATAATGAATCAGGAACGGGCAGGCTGTATATGACCAGCGTGATGTTACTTGCCACACATTAGTAAACCTTTTTGGTGACGCTATCAAAATTTTACAACCGCAGGAGCTAGACCATGTATTGCACATTATCAGGACTCAACAAACAGGATATTGAGTAGGTTCAGACATTGGAAAATGAATTGGACCAAAGATTGCCGGCATTTTCATGTCATTATATCCAGCTGGCATTGCTCAGTTCTAAAAAACCAAAAAAACAATGATCTAGAGAAAAAACTGGGTGTTTCACTGTTGGCTTTACACAATGCCGAGTAATGATTCCCCTTTCCGATCTGTTGATAACATCACGGTGGCAATGACTGATTATCCAACAATTGAAGCCCAGGATAGTTATCAGACGTGTCTTGTTACATCAGAGAAACCGAATTTTTTCATGATTGAAGCAAAAATGGGTCCCTAACGTTTGGCAACCCATTGTGGATGGTTACCCTCAAATCGAACAGACTTCATCCTACCGCGAATGGGATCAGGCAAAATATGCAAAAACAAGGTTGAAAGCACTCTTGCTTGGTCCGTATAAAAATCAAGTTAAAAAGAGGCTCATACGGATCCGAAAAATATTTAAGGTACTTTGACAGGGGGGCGCTCGGGGAAGAACATCTTCACCCTATGTCACATGAGCCAGTCCACAATAAGCCCGCAATCTTCAGGAGGTAATCATTTCATCTGAAATGCTTTTGTCATTGCTTAAGGTAATTTTTTTTTTAAAAAATCAGTGCGTTTTCAAGATCAACGACTGCAGGCAGAATGTATTGGATATGCGAAGGGGGATAGCATATGTAATTTGAAAGAAACGGGAGGTACAACATGAACGAATGGCAGAAAACAAAGCGGGAAGAAATAATTAGAGGTATCTGCGACCATTTCAGTTCGCAGATCCTCAAGGATCCCCAAAAGGCACTCTCCACAATTGAGCAGGAAATCGACAGCCAGGAAATTTATCTGGGTAACGATTGGCTTGGTCGCGGAGTGGTTGGGGATACAGTCATCCACGCAACCATTGAAGGGCTGGAAATTGTTCGAAGTGACTGCCTGGTTAGACTGGAAGATGCTGACACCATAGGATAAACTCAGCTAGGGAGCAGGAATATAACCAAAATAAGGTCAAACACAGTAATCTCTATAAAGATAGAAGGCTGACAGTCTATATACGTAATAGATCCTGTTTTTTCTTTGAAATTAGCCTGTTACCTACCTCTATTTTTTGTCATCAAAAAGGTCGCTGTCAAGTTTATTTGGGTACAGGTTAGTTCGAAATAAAAAGGTTATTTAGGCGGAATAAACCTCTACTCGATTCCGACCATTATTTTTTGCGGCATAAAGAGCTTTGTCAGCCTTTGAAAATAGATCATCAACATTTTTTATTTCATGATCATTTAAGGAGGAAAGACCGGAACTGATAGTCACCTGAAGCTCTGTGTTGCCGTCGTTATAAATATAACCCTCAGCAGCGGTACGAATCTGTTCAGCAAGAAGGAGGCAGCCTTTCAAGTCCGTATCAAGCATAAGTATTGCGAATTCCTCTCCACCAAACCTAGCGATTATGTCGGATCCTCGACTGTTGTTCGTCATAATTTTTGCAAATTTTTGTAATACTAGGTCGCCAAAAGCATGACCGAAATCATCATTGACTTTTTTGAAATAATCTAAGTCGATTAGCATGCAACAAAGGTTGCCTTGACCATATTGGCTTTGGGTGAAAATAGTAGAAAGTTCTCGCTGTAGGTATCCTCTGTTGTAGAGTCCTGTTAGTGAATCATGATCAGCCTGAAACTCAAGACGACTATTCAATTTTTCAAGTTCTTTTGTATACTTTCTGTTTCTTAAGTGTGTAACGATTCTTGCACGAAATTCTTCTTCGAAAAAGGGTTTGGGCAGGTAGTCATTAGCACCAACTTTAAAAAAGTTGAGAGTCGTTTCTTTGTCATTGATTGAACTTATGAAGAATATCGGTACATTTTCCAAAACTTCTATGCTTCGTAACGTACGACATAATTCTTCACCGCTTAAACCCGGCATGATATAATCAGTAATGATAATATCAATATCAAATTTTTTTTCTTTTATAATCTCTAATGCTTTCTTTCCATCTGAAGCTTCATGAACCTTGAGGCCGTGTCGTTTAAGAATATTTCTTACAATTCTGCTTACAAATGGGGAGTCTTCAACAATTAATGCTGTCATTCCGGAGAATTGTTCTTGAACGTTGAGAATATTGTTCACCGTTTGAAGCATCTTTCCTGGTACAAACGGTTTACCAATAAAATCTAGAACTTCTAGTTCGTATGCTTTTTCACGATTTTTAAGATCATCATTTGCTGAAACGAATACTATGGGGGTTTGCGAAAGTAGCCTCTTTCGTGAATTTTCAGAATCCGCTTTTTCTCGGATTTTAGAGCATAATTCAAACCCATTCATTCTTGGCATGTCAATGTCGATTGTAATCAGGTCGGGATATGGGTCTGCCCACTCAAGCATAGCAAGAGCTTCCATTCCGTTTTTTGCTGGTACAACCTCAAAATCTGCTTTGGAGAATTCTCTTTGTAAAATTTTTCTGATTGTAGAAGAATCATCTACAACCATAATAGCCTTGCTTGCCATATACATTCCATATAAGTGAATGGTCTGAGCTTATTATCAATAAGCAATATATCTATTTACCGGAAGCTTACTTGGTATGATACCATCCTGGGGGGAAGGTTACCCTCAAACCAATATCTCGACGGGAAAAGTTAATCAATTGTAACATGTAAGAATTAACTTCCTTCCAGTGAATAACTTTCTGTCTATTTTGTAGCACAGCGGAGCGAGCTTAGTCCAACAGTATTTAACCGTTTGAGACAGCTGGGTTAGTCTTATTTCTGAATCTCCAGACGGGAGGTCTTACTGGTTCTACCCACAATTTTTTTCCGAACTGCCATATTACCAATTTTGTTACCTTGTTACCCCTTAACAACGGTGATAAACTAAAAAGATGCAAACTAAAAGCCGCATCGACACCTCTTCAAAATCAAAAATAATGAGCAAGATCAGAGCGAGAGCAGATATTGACAAGAATAGGCTTCACCTTAATTTTAATGGTATAGTCACTAAAAAGAAAATGGAGGAATTGTACACAGACCTTAGATTCTGTGTCCCAGATTTGTCACCTGGATTTGACCTTGTTTCAGACTACTCTGAGTGCAAGTTGCTCCAGCTACACAGCATACCTACCCTGAAAAAAATAATAGGGTACCTCATCGAAAACGGTCTCAGCGAAACAGTACGTATTATTAAGAAAGACCATATTTCATATAATCAGATTCTAAACCTTAATGTTCGGGTTCAGGGGTATATACCAATCTACGCCTCAAGTCAGGATGAGGCCGATAATAAACTTAGTACTGTCATCAAGCGTAAAGGTGTCCGTATCCACCTACATGAGGTACCAGTTGACTATGAAGCTAGCTCAGTCCATGCAGGTAGTGGTAAGGCCATCGACATCTCTATCAGCGGATGTGCTATAAAGGTTCCGACTGAAGCAAATGAGTTAAACGTTAACGATGAAGTTGACCTGCAGCTAGCATTCGGTCAAAGAGCAGGAAAATCCGAAACAATTAGTGTCAAATCCCGTGTGGTCAGGGTTGAAAAAAACCTGTTTGCTGTAGAGTTCGCTGAGCTTGAGGAAGCAGCAAGGGCAGAGCTATGGAGGCATATTCTGTCAGAAGCCAGGAGTTGATGTGCGGCAATCAAGATTGCCACGCCGAAGGTAATCAAATCTTCCACCTACCCAAACGAAAGGTGTTTCCTGTTTATACGTAACAAAGTGAAAACCGCATAAAGTGTTATAATGCGGTCATTAACATCCTGTTTTTTCAACAAAGAAAAAGGAGGACTCGATGACCGAAACAACAGGTATACGCCAAGACGTACTA
>NZ_JAFFQD010000074.1 GCF_016918565.1 Desulfogranum marinum | reverse complement strand
ATTTTTCGGTGACCATAGCGAAGAGGCTCCACCCGTTCCCATTCCGAACACGGTAGTTAAGCTCTTCAGCGCCGATGGTACTGCATGGGTGACTATGTGGGAGAGTAGGTCGTCGCCGTCTCTTTTTAAAATCCCCAATACACTCATCGTGTATTGGGGATTTTTTTTTGCCTGCAGATTCAAGTAAACATATAATATCGCGGTACTCCTAAAGACAGTATTCCACTCCCTGCATCTTTTACCTTAGCTTTTGGCCTGTTTTTGGATTTATTACCCTCGATAAACCAAGATGTTTTGCATAAAAAAGTATGGCCATACAGCAAGTGAACACAAACGGTGTTCGTCTTCGATGGCCTTGCCGGCTATAGTCAATGCAAAGAAGGAATTTCCTCTACGGATAATATATTTCGATTAGAGCGTAGGGTGGATAAGCGCAGCGCATCCACGCTGATTCCGATGACTATCATTGGTGGATGCGCTACGCTTATCCACCCTACTAGGCTGCCCAGTTATATGGTTGTGGTATGAGTAAAGGGTTAGATTCATGCTGTCTATTTTTTTTACGATGATCACTTAATTGACGAATTCTTTGCTGAACACCAAAGAAATGCTGACGTGAATGTTTCAGCTGTGGTAATTCCATATTTTACATCCGTATGATATCCCCCCGAACAAGAACATAGGAAACACATGAAACAGCATGATGCTGATATGAAAGCCCTTACAATTAATCTTGGTTTTTTATTTGATAAGCAGGATTTATTTATTGATAATGACGGTGATGGATATCCTGATACTACTAATTTAGTACTTGCCGTCGTGCCCGAAATGCAGAGTGGTGCTCTTTGGGCTGGAATTATCAACTTGGCTGCACGCTTTAATATTACATCTAGCGGTAATAAGATTTCCTGCCCTTGCGTTTTAAGTGAACCTGAAGCAGGAACACTTTTAATACAATCGCCTACTGTACATTATGATGCTGCAGCCTGTTTGGAATCGGATCATAATGGTGGCTGGGTATTGTCCGGGAACTGTGAACTCTCCATGAAGAGAGTACTCGATATTCTTGCCATAGAGGATATTTGTTCTCCTGAGGAAACAGTCCTGCGAGTGGTAATACCTGAAGAATCCACTCCTTCCGGGTTTGTATATTTGCAGAGCGGAATTGTAACTGACGTAATCTTACCGCCCCCTCCGGCAGAGCTAGCTATAGAATCTGTAAAGCTTGAAAAAAATGTAGATTTGACGTCGCTTGGAACTACCTTTCTGGCTACAGATCTACACTCTCCCAGGGCAACCCGTTGTACTCTCGGATTGGTATTACCCTCTCAAGTGTCTTCGCTCTGTGGTCAGGCTCTGTTTTCCATAGCATCTACACTTACCTCGCAGGCCACTGAAATACTATTACCGTTTGCCCAGGTTGCGAATAACCCTAATGCGGAATTTTGTCTTACTGTTATAGAAAACCAAGATAAAGTGGCATGGTTTCATGGTTCAAACAATCAATTTACTGCTGTCGGCGGGACACAACCTCTGGTCAAATTACTTAAAGAACTCGAACGTCTCTGGTTTGAAAGCGACATACCTGGTGGCGATTCTTTAGAGACTTGGAAAACACGGGTCGCTGCAGCTGCCATGATTGTCCAAGGGGAGGGTCAAGAAGGTTACCTTGCTCATGAATTAGTACAAGGGCGGTTATTACCGCCCCAAGATCGATTAAGTTGGAATAGAATTTCAAAAGACTGTCGCAGGCTTGGACTATCCGTACCTGAACAACAGGTAAAAAGTTTTCCTATAACCCGTAAGATGAAGCTTGCAGGGGAATGGAAACGACTGGCGACAGCTGCGACCAACATCCCAGTTGGGCAAGGTCAGATATTCTGTCGTGCCTATTTGGGGGCTAATAAACAAAAACGTTTTCAACTTCAAGCTAAGTTGCACGCTCTCTTGCAACAAAAAGGCTATGATCCTCAAGTCGTTGTTTTACGAACGCATAAACCGGCAGTTAGTTGGCTGTTGGAAGAGGTTGAGCCTGCTCTACCCAAGATGGTACATTCCCTGCGCATTAGTTTTCGTCCCTTCTCTATGCCCAACCAAATGGAAAGTTCAACCCGTTGGGCTCAGGAAATATATCCGGCACCTGATGTCGTTTGTCAGCGCCGAGGATGGTCAGTCGATCGAATACACATGGTTATGGATACAACGCAGAATCACGCCTACCTTGTCCAGGCGTTGAACTGCGATGGTGAGTTGCTTAGCGAATGTGGCCTTACTCCACTTTTTTCTCGTATTGACTACACGTTAGAATTGAGAAGCGATCAACAGTGCTATCCTACAACTGCGGGCATCCAACTCAAACAAGATAAGAAGATCTTTTGGCATTGCCAGGTACCCACTGATCGCGAACTTTTCTGGGGCCGATTCCAAGAAAAATGGCTACCCGAAATAACAGCATTAATGAAGGATGCCTTACCTACATTACTTGAACGCAACGCTCTGGCTTTTTGGGAAGAAATCCGTTTTGAGATAGCCATAGACGAAGAACAGGAACAACTCGGGCTTGGCGAAGAACGAATCGCACCCATGGAAGCGTTGCATGAAGATGTATATTTCGGGCTGCTTGCCTTTATGCAGGCCTTTCGCGACAGGTATTGTCCTGAAACGAATATTCAGTTAGGACGGATTGTACCCTTTGTGCGCCCTGCGGATGGAAAACAACCCTGGGCAAAACTCCTGTTGAAGCCATATAAGCACCGGATTTCGTGTGCCGAGTCTACACCTCAAATCGGCAATATCGGCTTTGAACAAGGATATTTACTTGTAGAATTTCCGTGCGACCAGCACTCAACGAACATTAAAGAGCGTGAACGATTGTGCGAGGCTGCCAAAGCATGGGGGTGCAATTTAAATCCGACTGAAAATGGTTTTCTGTTTAAAGCTCGTCCAGCAAAGAATAATAATAAACAAGGAGTTGCAAGGAACCTTTCTGTACCCGATGCCACTACTATTCCCAGTGGTGAACAGATACGAACATGGACGAAGTCTCTCTCCAGCAGGCCAGGTATTCGAGTAATAAAAGCAGGAAAGAGTCTTATGGGGCGTGATATTCTTGCAGTTGAAGCAACTGGAGACAATGGGATGGCGGTGAGCAGGGCTCGTTTACTGAAGCCCACCCTTTTTATCAATGCACGCCATCATGCTAATGAGGTTTCCGGTTCTAATGCAGCCATGTGTTTGCTGCATGAACTTGCCTCAGGTGCCGCCACATCAGAAATGCTTATGAGATCCAATGTTGTTGTCGTACCACTTGAAAATGCCGACGGTGTGGCGACCCTAGAAGAAATGTTACCATACGCTACAGACCACAAACTGCATGCTGCTCGCTATAATGCGCTCGGCATGGAGTGGTATGATCAGTATTTTGATCCTGACACGCTTTTTAGTGAGGCGAGGGTAAAAGCAAGACTGTTTGAACGGTGGTTACCTGAGTATATGCTTGACCTGCACGGTGTACCCAGCCATGAGTGGGAACAGCCTTTTGCAGGATATATCAGCCCCCGTTTTAAGGAACACTGGATTCCGCGTTCCTTTGTCTATGCCATTCTGCCGTTTTATGATCAACCAGACCATCCCGGTAGTGATGAGGCTAAACAGCTTGCAGCGACAATGTCAGCGGCCATGGAAAAAGAACAGGATATTGTCCAACTCAACCAAGAGATTTTTAACCGGTACGAGCGGTATGCGAAAGCCTTTGAGCCGGAAGTATTTACTTCGGATTTGGAACGATCATTGGTAGTTGTTCCGACATGCGAAAGAATCAGTAAAACGAATTATGCGCACCGGAAATGGCCGTTGGTAAAAAGTGAGGTGATTACCGAAGTGCTTGACGAGGTTGCGCGAGGTCCTTGGCTTGAACAGTGCACAAGGGCTCATCTGGTTATCATCAAAACCATGTTAACCCGTATGTGCAATAGCCGACAAAAAGCAGATTTGGTTCGTGAGGAGCAGCCAGGTGGAGTTTTGTTTTCCTGGCGCAGACAAGAAAACGGTTAAGAGGTTACCAGTTGTTGCAGGTATGCCTCCACTGCTTCCCTGGTTGAGAATTCAGGGAGAATCCATCTCTTAATGGAGTCGAGTTCCTCCTGAAAGGTCTGCAGTATAACCGGGTTGCTGGTGGAAAACCCTGATAGTCTTCCAGGGCGTTCGCCAGGCACGTAATGACCAGGCTTTGCACAGAAGTTGAACTGAATGTCTGAGCCGTCTGTCGGCTCTTTGATGGAAAACAGCATGTAAGAGCAGACACCGGTAATGTGCACTTTGAGGTTAGGAAAGCGCTGGTGGTAGTCGAGCAGGTTAGCCACATGTTTTTTCCGCCAGTATTCTTCTTCATGGTTCCCATTTGCCCGAACATAGTCTTCCAGGCATTCACGGCAGAGATAGTGGGTGATGGTATAGTTTTTGAGGTTGACCTCAAGCTGCTTGCGGCGAACTTTCCCTATGGTTTCGAGTAATTCTGCGTACAAGGGGTGTGCTTCTACCAGCCGACTGTCACTAAAGCTGCGATGGCCAGGCTCTCGCAAACAGACCGTTGGGCGATCATTGACCATAATTTGGTCGCCTTGTATATATTCCATGGCATAGACGGCCAGTTCATAAGCATAAAAATCACGGAGAGGGAATAGTGCCGTGGTTGTTTTCCGTTTGTGAGCGGATTCAATAAAACTGTCAATATCGTCTGAGGAAAGACTTGCTCTATCAAAGACCCTGAGCATTTCATCGATGCGGTTTAAATTCATATTCAAGGCGATGGCAAGACGTAGGAGTTTTCGGCGGTCCACATTGGCGATTTTGCCCTGTTCCAGGTCCCTGATATAGGTGTTGGTAAGACCGGCTGCGGCTGCGACCTGGTTACGGGGCATTTTGCTGGAACTAATCAGCGTACAGATGAGGTCGGCTCTGAGGCGTCGCTGCTTGGTTAAAGACATGGTGACGTTTTTTTGTTGGGAACGCACAAAAGCGCTCTGTTTGGTTTTGCAGGGAGAATGACCATTTAGCTAATTTTTCATGTGAAGTTTATATTAAATCATTTTAAGTTGAAAACAAAAAGTAATTTAATATTTTATATTAAACCAGTTTAATATTTTGCTTGACGTACAGAGTAATAACATTCTAAATTCGTAACTATTCAGCAGCACTCCACGGAGTCTGCGCTTACCTCTCTCCACGATCTGCCCGCCCAGCATACCGATGTATCGAAGTCGGGGCTTATTTGCTAAATCGGTATGCTGGTGAACATTTGGAGCACTGCTGAACAGTTACAGTTCGGGGTAGATTGTCAGGTTTTAGATTTTCGCTGAATAATTACCTGGATTCAGTCAGATAATGAAAGGGTGGTGAGGCTTCGCCCAGTTTTGAAGATATGAGCGAAGATTATACAATAATTACACTAAAAGGAGGAAACGCATGCGTACTTTATTGTTGGCACTTTTAGCTGCAGCTCTGATTTTGCCTGGCGCTACCTATGCCAGTCAGGCTGATACCCTTGTCTGGGGGCGAGGTGGAGATTCAGTCAGTCTTGATCTTGCTCAGGCAACCGATGGGGAGTCCATTAAGGCAGGTATTCAGGTGCTCGAGAATCTGGTTATTTTCGGCAAGAATAGTATGGATGTGGAGCCGCAACTGGCTGAGTCCTGGTCTGTTTCCGAAGATGGTTTGACCTGGACCTTTAAGTTGCGCAAAGGTGTTACATTTCATGATGGCGAACCCTTTAATGCCCAGGCAGTTTATGATTCCTTTGCCCGTGTCATTGATGATAAACACCCGCTTCATGGATATGGCAAGTGGCGTTATTTAAGTCTCTCTTTAAAACCGGTTAAAAGCATTAATGTGGTTGATGAGTATACAATCCAATTGGTCACGGAAAAACCCTTTGCACCACTGCTCAACAATCTGGCCCTCTGGCTTTGTCCGATTTTGTCACCCAAGGCGATGTATGAATATAAAGATCAGATAGGTCAACATCCGGTTGGAACCGGTCCATTTACATTCGTGAAATGGGTGAAAGACGATCAGATCGTGTTTGAACGCAATGAAGATTACTGGGGAGAAAAGGCCAAGGTCAACAAAATCGTACTTAAATCTATCCCTGAACCCTCTGCACGATTGATGGCCCTGCAATCAGGTGCTGTGGATATTGCAGACGACCTTGACCCGGATAGTATTAAGTTAGTCGAAAAAAATGCTAATTTAGCGATGATCAAGCGCCCTAGTGTTAATGTCGGCTATCTTGCCTTGAATACTGAAAAACCGTATTTAAAAGATCCCAAGGTGCGCATCGGTCTGAGCCATGCCATCGATAAAAATGCTATTATACAGGCAATCTTTCAAGGCATGGCAATTCCAGCCAAAAATCCCTTTGCTCCATCCATCTGGAGTTATAACGATTCCATCCAACCGTATGAGTATGATCCTGCCAAGGCCAAGAAGATGCTCAAGGAAGCTGGGTTTGATTTTAGCCGTGAACTCGAATTGTGGGCCATGCCAGTCAGCCGTGCCTACATGCCGGATCCGGTAAAGACTGCTGAACTTATTCAGGCATACCTGGCTTCGGTTGGCGTAAAGGCAAAAATCGTGCGCATGGATTGGGGGGCCTATCTAAAGAAGACCTCCAATGGTGAGCATGACCTGTGCATGCTTGGTTGGTTGGGTGGCAACGCCGACCCAGACAACTTCCTCTATGGTTTACTGTCTGCTGATACAGCAAAGACACCTGGTGCTTCCAACGTTTCTTTATGGAAAAATCAGGAGTTTACCGAGCTGTGTAAAAAAGCCCAGACTGTTTTTGATAAGCAGGAGCGTACTGAATACTATATGAAAGCGCAGGTTATAGCGCATAACGAAGCGCCATGGATTCCATTGGCCCATACTACCATCGTTCGCTGTTATAATAAGCGGCTTAATAATGTGCCTCTTCGTCCCAACGGACTCAACAGTTTCCAGATGGTAAGCAAGAACTAGAGGCGAAAAACCGATGACGCTGGGATATATATCAAGGCGGCTGTTTCACCTGGTATTGATCATGTTCGGGGTTTCCGTGCTGGTCTTCCTGATGCTAAGGATGATCCCCGGAGACCCTGCCCAGTTGTTGTTAGGCGAATTTGCCAACCCCGAGGAGCTGGAAAGCCTGCGCGCGCAGTTGGGGTTGAATCAATCTTTGCTGACTCAGTACTGGATTTATCTCAGAAATATCATCCAGGGCGACCTGGGCAACTCATTGCGCAGCAACGCCCCCGTAGCTGGGGAGATATGGGTGCGCTTGATTGCCACTCTGGAACTGTCTCTGGCCGCCATGTTTATTGCAACCGTGGTTGGCGTGGCGGCCGGCGTTTTGTCCGCAGTCAAACAACGTTCCTTTTTAGATTACGCTTCCATGTTCCTTGCTTTGGTGGGTGTTTCCATGCCCATCTTCTGGCTCGGCCTCATGTTGATTTACCTCTTTTCCGTAAAGTATCCCATCTTGCCGATGATGGGGCGGATCACCCTGGGACTTGAGGTTCCGGAAATGACCGGCCTGATGGTGGTTGATTCCCTTTTAGCCGGCAATGGGCAGGCCTTTCTCTCTGCCGTAAAACATCTTCTCCTTCCTTCGTTCACTCTGGCTACCATTCCCATGGCTATTGTTGCCCGGATTACACGTAGTTCCATGCTGGAGGTAATGAGTAAGGATTATGTGAGAACCGCCAGAGCCAAGGGGATGGCTGAGAGTGTGGTTGTTTTGCGTCACGCCTTGCGCAATGCTTTTCTGCCGGTGGTTACTGTGCTTGGCCTTAATCTTGGCTTGTTGCTTGGCGGAGCAGTGTTGACCGAAACTATCTTTTCCTGGCCCGGGTTAGGGCGCTATGTCGTTGATTCCCTTGCTGGAAGGGATTATGCCGCTGTACAGGGATGCATTCTTGTGTTTGCCGCCCTAATGGCAGCTATTAATCTGGCAGTGGATTTAATGTACGTTTTCCTGGATCCGAGGTTACGAGTTGATGAGTAGGTGGGAAGCTCTTAAAGACCTGCGGCAAAGCGTCAGTGCCATGGTCGGATTGGTTTTGATTTTGCTGATTGTGGTGGTCGCAATTATGGGACCATGGATTGCTCCAGCCGACCCGCTCATTCCATCGCCGCTTATTCGTCTGCAGGGACCAAGTGTAGAGCATTTATTCGGCACAGACAGTCTTGGCAGAGATATCTTTAGTCGGGTGATCTACGGAGCCAGAATCTCTTTGATGATTGGCGTCATATCAGTAACTATTTCGCTTATTCCCGGCACTCTTTTGGGACTTCTTGCCGGTTATTTTGGGAAGAGAATCGACAGTATCATTATGCGATGTATGGATATGCTTCTTGCCTTTCCAGCCATACTTTTGGCTATCTTTATTACTGCTATTCTCGAACCAAATTTAACCAACACCATGGTAGCTGTGGGGATTGTATACATTCCCCATTATGCCAGGATCGTGCGTGCAGGTGTCTTAAGCTTGAAAGAGCAATTATTTGTCCAGGCAATTGTGCATCTTGGTGGGAGCCATGGACGCATTCTTTTTAAGCATATCCTACCTAACTGTCTGCCGCCGATCATAGTGTATGCTACGCTGGGTATGGGAACTGCAGTCTTGCAGGCTGCAGCCTTGGGTTTTTTAGGACTCGGTGCCCAGCCTCCTTCACCTGAATGGGGAGCCATGTTAAGCGAAGGGCGGCAATATATTCAGTTAGCCCCTCATGTTGCTGCTTTCCCTGGAGCAGCTATTCTTATCCTGGTACTTGGGTTCAACCTGTTCGGTGATGGTTTGCGCGATGTTTTAGATCCATCTTTGAGGTCGCAATAAATGGAACCAGTGTTACAGATTCAAGGGCTAAAGACCAGGTTTGCCACCAAGCGCGGTATGCTTACTGCTGTCGATGGCGTTAGTTTGCATGTTGACCAGGGCGAAACTTTAGGGATTGTGGGGGAATCCGGTTGTGGCAAATCGGTTACTGCTTTGTCGATATTGCAACTTTTGCCTAAACCTTTGGCCCACATTGCCGAAGGGAAAATTCTTTTTAATGGGCAGGACCTGGTCAAGGCAAAAGAATCGGTTATTCGGGATATCCGGGGTAACCAGATTTCTATGATATTCCAGGAACCCATGACCAGTCTGAACCCTGTCTTTACAGTAGGGTATCAGATTATGGAACCCTTGAAGCAGCATCGCGGGATGAAAAAAGCCCAGGCGCGGCAGGAGGCTGTGCAACTGTTGGAACTGGTCGGGATACCAGAGCCAACAGCAAGAATTGATGACTATCCCCATCAGCTTTCCGGCGGGATGCGTCAGCGAGTAATGATTGCCATGGCTCTAGCCTGCCACCCGGCGGTCATGATCGCAGACGAGCCGACCACCGCTCTTGACGTCACTATCCAGGCTCAGATTCTGGAGTTGATGAAAAAACTACAGCAGGAAATCGGCATGGCAATATTGTTGATCACCCATGACCTTGGAGTGGTTGCCGAAACTTGTCACCGAGTGATGGTAATGTATGCCGGTAAAATAGTCGAATCAGCCGATGTGGGGGAGTTATTTACTCGTCCAGCCCATCCTTATACCAAAGGACTGTTCGACTCATTGCCTAAGCGAGGGCATATAGGGGCATTGCCCACCATTCCAGGGGCGGTACCAAGCCTGTTGCATTTGCCTCCAGGTTGTGCCTTTCAGGACCGGTGCACATATGCTGATAAGCAGTGCAGCCAGGTTCCACCCTGGCAGGAAGTCCATGCAAAGCATGGCGTACGCTGTTGGCATCCGTTGGAGGAGGGCATATGAACACTACTATTCTCAAAGCTGAAAACGTCTGCAAATACTATCCTGTGCAAAGTTCAGGCTTTGGCTCCCGTAAGGGCGTGGTGCGCGCGGTAGATGGTGTGAGCTTATCGGTACGTGCCGGTGAGGTGTATGGGCTGGTTGGTGAATCCGGTTGTGGTAAATCAAGCTTGGGAAGAACGTTGCTGCGCTTGGAGGAGCCAACTACCGGAAAGGTGGAATTTGAAAGCCGGGATCTATGCTCATTGCAGGGGGGTGAATTAAAGGAATTTCGGCGTCAGGCGCAGATTATCTACCAGGATCCGTACTCTGCGCTTAACCCGCGGCAAAAGGTGGGCGATATTATTGGCGAGCCACTGGTTATTCATCATCAGGGTACAAAGAAAGAGCGCGAGGAGCGGGTGCAATGGCTGATGAATGTGGTAGGGTTGCGACCAGGGCAGGCCAGGAGGTACCCACACGAGTTTTCAGGAGGGCAGCGTCAGCGTATTGTCATCGCCCGTGCTTTGGCCCTGCAGCCTAAACTTATTCTGGCTGACGAACCAGTATCGGCTCTTGATGTCTCCATTCAAGCGCAAGTTATTAACTTGCTTCAGGATCTGCGTAAACAGTTCGGGCTTACTTATATTTTTATTTCCCATGATCTGTCAGTGGTGGAGCATATCTGCGATCGGGTAGCGGTTATGTATCTCGGTAGGCTGGTTGAGACCGCCGATAAAAAGGCATTCTATGCCGGAGCCCAGCACCCTTACAGCCAGGCCCTTCTTTCTGCTGCCCCGCAACCAGTACCAGGAGCCAAAAAGCAACGCATTATCTTGCAAGGAGATGTACCTAGTCCTATCAACCCCCCTTCCGGGTGTCATTTTCATCCTCGATGTCCTGAAGCGAATACCATTTGCAAGACAGACAGACCTGTTCTTAAAGATCTTGGAAATGGGCATATGGTTGCTTGTCATATGCGCTCCTGATTCAAGTGTCTTGCATAGAACGAAAGCTGCACGACTCATTAAATTCATCTCCACTGCTTTACAAATACCACTACCTGAGAATCAGGCAGGAGGGGGAAATCCAGGTTTGCAACTTTGCAAAAGATACTTTTTTGATGGGTAAGGCAAAGAAAGGAGTGGTAAATCTGAGGCTTTTATTTTCTGTTAATTTAGCCCGACTTTCGCAGTTCGACCTCCGATTTCACTATTTTCGCCCTGTTTTGAAGCGTAACCTCTTGAAGTTGCGTTAGCAGGATGCAAAAATGGCTTGTAGTGCCGACCTACCCCCTTGCTTTGCTGATAATATTGGGCAAGAGTAGGATATGTTTTTACGAGCAAAAAAACGTTTCAAGGATGGCAAAGAGCATCGCTATTGGTCCATAGTAGAAAAT
>NZ_JAFFQD010000073.1 GCF_016918565.1 Desulfogranum marinum | reverse complement strand
AAGCCTGCCTGGAGCAACGCCTTTACCCACTCTTGCTGATACTTGAGCAAGTCCGCCGGTTGCAAGCTCAAATATAGGGCGCTACCGACTGCCACTGCCGCAACGCCAGCAAGTACCAAGCTACCCAATCGAGTTGTGTTCATTAGCTTCTCCTCTAAGTTCAAAGCCGGCTCAGATAGTTGAGCTTAACTAGTTTTTATATAAGTCTGCATAACAGCAGGTCTCCGTATTAGCGGAAACTCTTTTCATGCCCTTGACTTTATTATCTAGTTGTATGAGCTGTAATTTTACAGGGTATAAAACAGCATGACTTCATCCACTCCTGTTTGATGTGTTACTAAAAGTGAGGGATTATTTCAATATCAATGGGGAGAGGGATTTGTCAGGAAAATGTTCAATGCAGAAACAGTTACCATCCAAGTACTCGCAAATGCAACTACTCATACCAGTGAAAGAAGAGAGGGTAGGAAATCGTTAAGGAAGGACAATAGGTGCTGATTGATATAGTACTGATATTATTACTACTATAAAAACAATAAATGTTGTTGCAAGTTTACTTACTCTAACTTAAAGGTAATGCTGGTTATCTGACGATGATGACAGGAATAGTACTAAGCTTCGGGAGTTCTAGGATGCTTGACCTTGCCGTTCCTAACCTACTCCAACAGGAAAGATGTTTCTCTACAGGACCATAACAGACGTTCAGGATTTCAACATCTTGAGATGCTCATGGATAAGGTTTTGCCCTAAATTGAATGTTGGTTGTCAGGCATTGGAAGTTTCTCCCTGATCAAGCAGCGGTGAAGTGAAAAATAATCTGCAATTTTTGAATAATCTTCACTCTGACGGACTCCCCCCTATAGACGAACCTAAGAGCAGGGTTCCTTAATCCTAAGTTTTTATCCTGCTACCTTTTTTGAGACGTAAAAAAACAAGGTCTCAATTTTCCCTTGCTTTTTAAATATACACATGATATTTTTCATACACAATATCAATAATCACAATCTATTGTTCGCCACAGAATACCATTTAATAGGGGGATATAATGAATCTAACAAATCATGCCAGCTGCAGAATGAACCAAAGAGCTATTAGCAAGGATATTCTAGAGATCGTTTTATCACTTGGAACCTTTAAAAGAGCCAACGGTGGTGCCGAAAAAGTTTTCTTTGGAAAAAAACAGAAGCAAGCGGCCATAAGCGACTTAAAACGAATAATCCACGTTTTTGAAAAAGCGGAAAATACAAATGTGATTGTCGCTGACGGAGTAATCCTAACCACATACAAATCTAAATAAATATAGAGATCACCATGCCCAAAAAAAGTCGTACTGAATTGTTGTCACCATATAACAGTATTCCCAGAAAATTGAGTCTCGATTATCTTTTGAGTTTTCCAGACTATAAAGAAAAACAAAAAGAAGGCTATCCACTGCGAACCGAGGAGGAACTTAAAAAAATTTCAGACAAGTATTCAAAACGAGAAGGGGCAAAAAATGGAGGTATAACATTTGAGGAAATAAATGAAGAACAAGGAAAAAAAAGTCCGATAATCAAACTCAAAAAGCCTACTTTTCGAAAATATATCCAAGATGGTCTTTTACCTAAATCCATTGGTTATACGAATGTTGAAAATAAGAGAATGGCTCTTTTCCCAAATGATATTATCACTCACATCAACTTCCTTTATTATTTTTATCAAGTTGCTGATAGTAAAGTTATCAAGGCATTCGAATCAATCGATAATATTGATCCAGAAATTACATTTCTTGACGCTATTGAAGCCCATTCAGAACAAACGACCCTTGAATTGGCTATTTCGTATTATTGCAGTGTTGGTGATCCTAATATTATTGGCGTCGTCCAGGAAATTTTTGCCAACAGACCAGAGGAGATGGAAAAAATTATCGACAGTATAAATAAAATAGAGGAAACATTTCGTGAAGGTATGAATGAGTTAACTAGTTACTTAAATAGTAACACCATCAAGTTTTCAGACCTCAAAAAGGAGTAAAGCTCTATGGAATCTGATGGCGTATAGATTAATAATACTCCTGAAAACATGTTGCAAACAACCATCGGACAATGGAAAAAAGGAGTTCATGTTGACTGATGGGATTGGCACATATACTCTTCCAGAAAGCCAGCTCCACAGTATGTTCATAATCACTTTTTAGACTTTAAAATTCGCCAAGGTGCTCAAATGAAAGAACGTATAAAAAACATATTAAGTAATCTCAAAAATGTTCAAGAAGATTTGCTGGCATTGTCAGATGACTTGTGGTTGGAGATTGATCACAACGACAATGAGGCTCTTACCAATGGAGCTCGATTCAAATCTGAATTTAATAAAACCAACAAAGAGTTTTCTGATATAGCCAATTCTTTATCTGAGTTGATTCAAAACCATACAAACACGCCACTTTACCAGCAAGTAGAAAGCAAAGAAAAACAATCGTCTTCCATAGAGAATGAGCGCATAATCAAAGCATTAAACAACAAGGAGCCGCATAACTTAACAGAAGATTTCAAATATAAAAGGCCCTATGGCTTCGTTCTTACTGGGACTCCATATACAAACAAAGTAACTTGGTCAGAGTTATATATCCAGCTTTGCACTCATCTTCTGAATACTGATCAAAAAATCTTTAACTCTCTAGAAAGCAATCAGGATCACATCTCCAATCGTAACAACAAATACTTCTCAAGTAACCCCAGTGATCTAAGAAGTCCACAAAAATGTGGTTCTTCCACTTATGTGGAGATGAACCTTTCAGCCAATTCAATCCGTGATAGTATAAAACGATTGCTGAAAACGTATAATATTAACCATGCTGATCTTTCCATTTACCTACGGGAAGATAGGGATGCATAACCTTTCGGCCTTAATAAAAACCTACAATTAATCTTGTTCTTGAATCGTTACCCCGTCGACTTCACCGAATTTTGTCGAAAAATGGAGTAATCTCAGAGTTGAGATTCAAAGAATATCTACCTCAGAGGTATTGAAGCGCAGCTGATTTTTTTGTTCAAAGACAATTTCAGTGACAGAGTTTAGCAGTAAACATTATCCAGTTCGAAGATTTCGGCTCCATCTTTTCCCTGCCTTTTAATACTATTCCTGTACACCCTGTGCCTTTGGTCGAAAAATGCGGAACCACACCCCGTGCCACATTATCAACTCCTTCTAGACCACTACTTCATAAACCATAATTCCCCATCGAATCTACTGTCTGCATTGTTGCTCTCTTGTCATGTCCCCGCCCCTTTATGATTGGAAGCAGTCTACAAAGACTGGGTGCAGGTGAATTGAACCAAGAAAACGACAAGAGTTGGGAGCAGTAGCAGGAATACGGGATGTGGCTGTTGGCTTTCAGGAACATTTGCACTCTTAACAGTCAATTATACACCTATTACTGTGTAGTTTATTACTACTATCCTACACTGAAGAATCGGCCAAAGTCCAATTTTGCGACCTTGTCGAAGGTGACTGGTGCCCATGTTTGCTCAAAGCGTAAGGTCTTGTAATTACGTGCTATTACACTATTGCTCCACTTCTGGGACAGTAACTGTTACAAAACTTGTTACAGTGTAATTACATTATCAGGTAACCTGTTACACACACTGGTCAACTCCAAGGTTGCCGGTGCCATCCTTTCATTCCACTCAAGACTTAAAGTGCCTCTTGTTTCAATGCTATAGCGATGGAATAGGCGCTGCTATTCATCGAATATAAAATTGAAATTAAAGATGAGCGGTGGTACATTCTCATCTGTTTGATTTGACATAACAAATTGCGTATCACGATGTGGTGCAAATTTTTCATGGATTACTGGGTGCGACCTACTTGATACAGTCGAAGGGTACCAACACCTCTGAGGTATTTCGCAGAAGTACCTAGTCTATTGGTGAGCTAACCCTATAGCATCAATAATATGAGTAGCGGAGCCAATCTCCAGGAACAATAATGACAATCTTTTCATCCATCCTTAAAAACAAAAAGCTGGTTGGCAAACTAGCCTTTATTCCATGGGGTCTGCTTTTCGTCGGACTTTCTATCCATCTAGCATTTGCTGGCAACACACAACTTGACTCATTCTCAAAAGCTAAAAAATACTTGTGGCAAATCTATTCTGACCACAGAGTAACAATATATTGTAATGCTGATTTTGACTCTAAGAAAAGGGTTAATCAGCCACGCGGTTTTGTGGCGAATAAATATAAAAAGCGTGCAGCAAAAATCGAATGGGAACACGTTGTCCCTGCTGAAAACTTCGGTCGTACTTTTTCGGAATGGAGAGACGGAGATCCTCGGTGTGTGAAGAAAGATGGTGAAAGCTTTAAGGGGCGGAATTGTGCATCCAAGGTAAACATAGAATACAGACACATGCAGTCAGATATGTACAATCTCTACCCTGCCATAGGGGCTGTTAACGCTTCTCGGAGCAACTATAATTTCACTATGTTGCCAGCAGCTAACTCCTCATTTGGCAGTTGTGATATGAAGATTGATAGCAGAAAAGTACAGCCACCAGAGGCTGCAAGAGGACGAATTGCTAGGACATATAAGTACATGCAATTTAGTTACCCTAGATATCACATGAGCAAACAACAACAGAAGCTCATGGATGCCTGGGATAAAATGTACCCTGTTTCAGAATGGGAATGTACCAGAGCGGAGAGAATTAAGACAATTCAGGGTAATGATAATCCTTTCGTATTGGAGCACTGCCGATAAGATGAACAAGTCTATATTTAGTGGAAAAATTTTGACTGCAGACGTGGCATTTCCTTAGAGAAAATAGCGCTACCCGCTCCTGATGTTTCCTGAGTGTCGACAGAGCCTCCCTTTTAGTTGTGCAAGCTGGACACCACATAACTTGTTTCTAGGATAATCCAACAATATCTTTTAACTTTTCAACTTGCCATATGGATCTGAAGTTAGGTGTTAATTTCAAGCTAGAGGCTTGCCAAATCCTTACTGCACTGAATTAATTTTCAGTCTTCTTATGGAAAAATGGAACGAATTCTAAAATAGAAACCTCGTCTACTTTGCCATGAAAGGTTCACTTTGCACCTAATTCTAGAAATTGCCCAAGTCAGAAAATTGAAATATCAAAAATAATTACAAAACGAGAGATCTGGTCTCCCCTGTTGCCGACCAACGGCAAACAGTGGGAAGCATGAAATAACGTATAAACTATAAATCCAATCCTTAAATGGAGATCTAAAATGTTGGGTTTAAAAAGATCCATAACGGGCAAACAGTCAAGCGGTGTTTATGCTCAATATGCCAATATTTTTGACAAATTAGATGTTCTTAAGACGGCCAAAAAATTAGATTTAGTGAAAAAAGGTCAAATAACTGGACAATCCAATAAACCTGCAACTGAAAGCCAATCAAACGATGAAAATGAAAACAGAATTATAAGCATAATTGAAGAGGAAAAAGATAAAAGCTATGAAGAGGCCATTAAGTGGTTCTCAGCTTACCATGAACGCGTCAAATCATTGGGTGTTGATGTCAATATAAATCAACTTCAAAAAGGTGAGAAGAAGATCACTACAGACATAAGGGCAGTACTTAATACCTTAAAAGATAGTACTCTGTATAAACTTCAAATTGATATTGGGAAAAAAAAGCGTGAACTGAACGAATTTAGGAAGAATAATTTGCTTACTCGCGAGCCACGCTATAGTGACTCTAAAGTGTGGGGTATTAGTATAATAATACTTATTCTGGCCATTGAAAGCTCTTTAAATGGGTACTTTTTTGCACAAGGGCATTCTCTCGGATATTTAGGAGGCATAACTCAGGCCACCATTATTTCAATTGCTAATATAATTTTCAATAGCTGTTTGCTTGGTTGGGTAGGCTTACGACAAATAACTCACCAGAGTGTATGGAGAAAGTTACTTGGCGTTAGCTGCCTTTTGGCACTTATTGCCTTTGTGCCAACATTTAATTTGTTTGTTGCTCATTATAGACAAGCATTTGTAATGCAAGTGACTGAGCCTGGCATGGCGGCAATAGAAACATTCAAATCTTCACCTTTCCAACTCTATGATTTTGACAGCTATTTGCTGATCCTTATGGGCGTATCTGCATTTTTAATTGCAACTATTGATTTGTGGAAAATATATGATCCTTATCCTGGCTATGAATTTTTAGATCAAAGGCTTAATAAACTAAAGGACCAGTATGTCGATAACAAGGCGTTCTTGGTTGAAGAGTTAACCGCAGAACGGGATAATGGTTTTTCTGAAATACAGCAGGCTTTAGTAGAGCTCACATCAAAACAAGAAGATTACAGAATGTTAATCTCAAAGATGGAGCATTTAAAATCTCAGCTAGTACCACATTTTGCACGACTGGAACAATCTGCTAGGGAACTTCTAGCGATATATCGAGAGGCAAATGTGTTAACGAGGGACACTCCACCTCCAGCTCGTTGGCAATGCGAATATGAATTAGCTGTTTTGGAAACTAATTCCCTCCATATGCCCACAGTTCATGATGTTAGTCAAATTGTGGAGATGGCGCAGGAGGCACTGCCCAAAATGATGGCTGCTATCAATGATGAATGTAGTAATGCGATAGATAAGCTTGAGCTACTAGGAACTATAAATGACAAGGCACTCTGGCATGAGACAAGTTAGCCGTAGTAGACGACCTCGAGGATCGAGTAAAAACATATGGGGCGGCTTGATTATTGTGGCTGTCTTAGTTGGCTTTATTGGTGTTGGTTTGACTACTTTTTTCTTGAACAGCAAGAAAACCACATTAGACCCATTGACACTTTGCCCCTCGAGTGGAGTTGAGAGTAAAACGGTTATATTAATCGACCGAACGGACCCTCTTGATGAGATGCAACAACGGGAGTTAGAAATTTACCTAAGAGATATTAAAGCGTCAATTCCAATACACGCTTCAATTAGTATTTATGGAATGGATCAAGCTGAATCTAAAATGCTCGAACCTGAAATATTTGTGTGTAATCCAGGTGATGGTAAAAATATATCACCGTGGTTAGCAAATCCAGCGCTCATTAAAAAGATTTGGCAAAAAAAATTTTCGGATAAATTAGATTCAACTATAGCTCGATTAATGGAACCTTTAGAAGTACCGAATTCTCCCATAATGGAAACGATAAAAACTGTATCAATAGCGGAGTTTATAGGGGAAAAAAACAAAGCCATCAAAAAAAGATTTGTTATTGTTTCTGACATGATACAGCACACCTTGTCTTATTCGCAATACACTCAATCTGCCGATTTTCAGGCATATAAAAGGAATTCTGCTTATCAACATCATCTAGCCGATTTGAATGGAGTAAAAGTCGAGATCATCTATATAAGGAGACACAATTCAAATAACGTTCAAGGTAAATCTCATATTCAGTTTTGGCAGCAGTATGTGCATTCAATGGGTGGCGTTTTAATCAAAGTTAAAAGCATAAATTAATAAAGGAATCTAAATTACCATGGCGACCTTAGCACATAATACTCATGGCGGACAATATGTTAACCGTCTCAGCGATTTTGCTGATAAATGGCTTTTTGGAATTTTTGTTTTAACAGGAGCCGTAGCTATTATTTTCCTAAAAGCCCTTAATATTTCCGTGTTTTACACATATTCACTGCCCGTTGGGTTTATGGCGTTTTACGCTTTCTGGTGCTATCGTTCATCGTATTTCAAACTTCGACTCGATAAAGCTGGCGACAATCTTTACTATTTAGGTTTTTTATATACCCTTGTCAGCTTAGGCGTCTCTCTATCTCAAGCAGCTAAGTCGGTTGATGGTCAAGAAGCTATAATAGCGAATTTTGGAATAGCGCTAGTGACTACAATTTGTGGCGTTGCTGGTCGAGTGTTTTTTACGCAGCTTAGAGATACTCCGTTTGAAGTTGAGCAGGAAACCGTTAGTTCACTGACAGAGGCTGCACGTCAATTGAAAGGAGAACTGAACGCAACTTTAAGTGATTTTAGTACTTTTAGAACTGCACTGCGTCAATCTGTTGAAGAATGGGAAGTCGAATGGCGTGCTGAAAGGAAGTCTCAATTAAAAACTACAACCGAAGCAATAAATGACAATATAGCTTTGGTAACAGAGAGAGAAAAAAAAGTTGCTGCAGCAATGCAAGACCTTACTCAAAACCTAAGTTTAGTGAGCGAAAAATTAGTAAACATAGATCTCTCTGAAGATCTATTAAAAGACCAATTAGCGCCACCTGTAGAAGAATTGCAAATATTTTTGCAAGGATTCGCGACTTCATTTCAAGGAAAATTGCAAAATATTAATAATTCAGCTGACTCTTTGGTGGATTTTGTAAAAAAAGAAACGTCCTATGCAGATGCAATAACCAAGCTGGAAGAACATAGCACTAAACAAATAATGATGTCTAAAAACATGACGGTTGACTTAACTAATCATCTAGAATCATTTGGTGTCCTTGTAAACAGTGAAGGAGAAAGGATTGAGATACAAACTGAAGCGCTGAATAAACAGCTCAAGAAAATAACTGATACTTACGAGTTTTTGGCAAATCAAGCAGGAGAGAAGCAAGCATATCTCAAGAAAATTAATGACGATATAAGTGACCATTTAACTGATTCTCACCAGACCTTGATGGACGCCATTTCCGTCCAAAACCAGATGTTGAAAAAAGTCTTAATAGAAGACTTGGACAAGTATGCTAAAGTCGTTCCTCAGCGCATCAAAGAAATCGCGAAGTCTAGTGTTTCACTAGATGAACTGACAAAAAGTGAAACATCACTCGCAAAAACAATTCACGATCTTAATGAACATGGACAACAGTTAATCACTGATTCTAAGGGTAACATGTTGACAATAACTAGCGATATTGAAAAGTTCGGACGCATGATGCAGACTCAAAGTATCAAGTTAGATAAACAAATGGCTAATACCGAAACGCATTCCATAAAAATGCAGACCTTGTACGAGACAATGGCCACCAATATGAAGAGTAATAACCAGCGACTGGATGACAACGTGAACAATCTTAGTAATAAACTGAAAGAATCATATTCCACGTTAATGAAAACAGTACAGCAGCAAAATATCATTGTTCGACAATTAGCCGAAGAGATGCAACAGCAAAAAGTGACTTCTGTTCCGCTGAACGAGAAATCTAAAAGACTATTTGGTTTTGGAAACAGAGGATAGCAGGTCAACTAATTGTTAAGTAAATAATGAACACTCAACATGAAAATATATTATATCGTAGAGGAATCGTCTTAGGTCTGACGATGGCCGAGGTTGTCATTCTTATTACTTTCTGTCTACTACTGCTTTTAGCCAATATTGTTGGGAAGAAAAATGATGAAATTAAAAATCTCAAAGATGTAATACAACAAAAACAAGAGCAGTTGGAAATACTGGATAAAAATCCAAACTTAGCTGCTGACTTGCAGAAACTGTATAGGGCGTTAGATAAAGATTCGTTCGACGATGCTTTTAAAGAACTGGTGTTAATTCAAGAAAAAAACAAATCTTTAGTCACGGAACTGAAGAGCTTACAAGAAAAAGTGAAGGGTTTGCAGGGAATTCAAGAAATGCTCCGAAAGAATGATTTATCCTTCGATGACGCAGTAAATATTGTAGAGTCAGTCCAAGAGATTAAAAAAAAATCACCTAATTTACTTCCAGACCAAAAGGCCATTTTCGATCTACCTAGTAAAATCTTGAAATTAGAAGCGGAAATAATAACGAAAAACAATCGAATGGCATATCTACAAAACAAGTTAGAACGTATTGGAAAGGGAACTGAGAAACCTGCTTGCTGGGCGACGCCTTCTGGTAAATCTGAGTATATTTTTGAGATGGCTCTGACATCGAATGGCATAATAATACATGACAATGAGCTGCCGCATCGAACTGTTGAGCAGGCAGAGTTACCTCTCGATTCTGTGGATTTTAGTAAAACACTAGATAACCAAACCTTTAGAGTTGGTACTCAGGCACTATATGACTGGAGCAACAAAAATGAATGTCGATTTTTTGTTAAAGTTTTTGATCAAACAAAACAGAATGAAAAGTCTATTTACAAAAAAAGACTTCGAGTCGTAGGTGAGCATTTTTATTATTTTGAGCCAACAGGTGAGACTTCCCCTTGGCTGTCTAAATAGAGCAAGCATTCACGGTGAACATGTGAATGTTTGATATGAAAAATTTGTTCAATGAGGAAATTCATCATTTTTCTAGGCAAGAACAATTTGCCCAGCAAGATAGCTTACAGATTGTTACCCATGTTTTTCGTCGGACTTTCTATCCAATCAGCATTTGCTGGCAACAACCAGATTGACTCATTTTCAAAAGCTAAGAAGTATTTAGGGCAAATCTACTCTGACCACAGGGCAACAATATATTGTAATGCTGATTTTGATTCTAAGAAGAGAAGAGTTTGGCTATTTGCTAACTGGTGCTTTTAACATTCAAGATGCAAAGTTTACCCAGAATGAAGGCTCAGCGTGTCATCTGTTCGTTTCAGACTTTCTAATCTTCCAAACCCAATCAGGCAAGACTTCTAAACGTTTCTTATTGGCGTCAGAAAGTTTATTCTTTTTTTGTCTTTGATAACTTACCCAGTTTCCAAGCTTAAAGTTATCTTCAGTTACGTAGCCAACATGCACTAAGCAGTCGCCATTTGTGTGGGCATATTTCCTGAGATGTTCATACCCAATTTCCCAAGCTTCTTCGTGGGGGCTCCATACCCAACCAGGAAGACTTTCAAGCAGATGCAACTGCTCTTCAGTGAGTTTGCTTTTTGATGACCTTTGACTTTGCACCCACGTCCCCAAGTCACTACCATCCTCTGTCTTAAAGCTTCTACAGCCTCTAACACCCCTGCAGGTTCCATACTTTTTCACGTATGATTTTAGATTGTTGTAGCCTTTATTCCAAGCATCTTTCCTTGGATTCCATGACCATTTAGGTAGCGCTTCTAAAAGCTTTTTTCTTTCTTCAGGCAACTTGCCTTTGCTAAATGAGCCTCTTTGAGTGCTGACCCATTGCCCTAGCCTGAATTTTTCATTTCTCTTGTATGAGATTGGGACAAGACTATGACCATACTCTAGTACATATTTTTTAAGCTCATCGTATCCTTCATTCCAAGCATCTGAATAGGGATCCCAGCTCCATTTTGCCAACTCATTCAGTCTAACTATACGTTCTTTTGACAACTTTCTTTTAATGTAAGCAGATCTTTGGGTGACAACCCAATCGCCTAGTCGAAGACCATCCAATACCGTGCTTTTTGGTACACGTGTATGGCCGTTTTTGGATACAAATTTTTTTAATGCTTCGAAGTTCTCTTCCCATTGAGATGTCACTGCATCCCAAGTCCAGCTAGGCAACTGACTTAACAGTTTTGTCTTATTTTCATCGAGCTCTTTTCTTTTCCCTCGCTGTTTCCCTAACCATTTCCCAAGTCGGTATTTGTTCTCATAGACAAAAGCATCTGGAACTCTAGAGTCACCATATGTTTCGACATATGTCAGCAATATTCCATACCAGAAAAACCAAGACTCTGTAATTTGTTCAACTAAAAGAGACCTAATCCACTCACCAAATGTATTATCGACATATGCCGGTATATCTATGATCACCTTTGGTAGTCTTTTAGGGTTACCTTTTGGTACCCCAACCTTTCCCATCTCTGTCCTAATCTGGTCAAGCTCAAACGCCAACTCTTCATCATGAGCCTTGAGTGCGTTGAGCACCTCCCAGACAGGCTTGAAGTTGCTCTTCTCAATGGAAGTGATGGCATCCTCTCCCTGCTTGATAAACACAGGTAACACAATAGTCCCGTACTTCTTGTCCTGACTGAGGCGTATGGCTCTACCGACCGCTTGCACGATGTCTACCTGACTGCTTTTGGGGTCGATGAAAGCCACACCATCCAAGGAAGGTACATCGACACCTTCTGACAGACATTTGGCATTAGTCAGGATGCCCCTTTGGTTTTCACCAATAGCTTTCAACTGGTCGAGCTTCTGCTTACGCCTGTTGGTAGGCATTGCTCCTGACACATAGTCAGACCATAGTGAGCCTTCTGGCTTGTGCTTTTCGCTTATCCACCCGAGGGTCTGCTGTAGGTCATCCGCAAACTGTTTTGCGCGGCTGACTCTGCTTTGGAAGCTGATGATGCGTTTGAGGTCGTAGTCCTTGATGGCTTTGAGTAAGCCGATTTGTGCAGCCAGTGACTCAGCATCAGTCTCTTCACCATCCACAGGCTTAACTATCTCCCTGCGTTCAATCCATTCTGCAATGGTGGGGTCATCCACGCCGATGATTACCACTCGGTAATCCGTCAGCAATCCCAGCTTGATGGCCTCCGAGAATGGGAGCCTGTAGAGCACCTTCCCAAATACTGTCTCATCGTCCATACCTACCACTTCAACGCCACGGTCTGCTGCCGCTTTGTGGGATGTGATTGAGTAGGTGCGAGGTGTGGCAGTCGCAAAGAGTCTCTTCGTTGCTCTGATCCTCTGGCTATCCAGAACCATAGAAAAGTTGCCGGTGACCTTGCCAGCACACCTGTGGGCTTCATCAGCGATTACTAGGTCAAAATCTGGGATTGCCTCAAGAGATTGAACCTCGGCAAGCAGAGGAGATGACTGGTAGGTCGAGAAGACCACTTTGGGTCTGTCTCCTAGGAGGAAATTCCTGATCTCATCTGTGCTGGAGGTAACTGGGAACGCCAGGTCTGAAATGAAGTGGATTGTTTCATCTTCCCCTCGCTTGCCCACAGTCTGATCTGAGCAGACACAAAGCACTTCAAAAGAATGGTTGGCTGCAAACGTCCATTCCTTCAAGGTCTGGGACAAGAGGCTAAGCGAAGGCAATAAAACCAGCGTCTGCCTGGAGTTCAACCTTTCCTTGATCCAAAGGGTTGTAAAGGTCTTGCCTGTGCCGCAAGCCATGATCAACTGCCCACGGTTTACCCCTTGGAAGTTCTCTTCGGCTGCCCCTATAGCTTCTAGCTGGTGTTCCTTAGGGGAAGGCAGGGGGCGACGCTTGGTTTGGAACAGGTCTTTAAACCTGTCGGGGTAATCTATCTCAGCTGCTTCAAGGTTGGATAGCAGATATCGGACTACTTGCTTCTCTTGGGCATCACAGACTTGCCTTGCGTTTCCACCGATGCGATCTGTGGTCGCAATCAGGAGTCGCTTGGAGATGGAAGGACGGTTGGATTCACTGAGGAACTTGTCTACATCTTTCTTGGTGATGTTGTGCTCTGAGGAATAACATTTGGCTTGCACAGCCCATAGTTCACCATTGCGGTGCCTGAATAACAAATCGATGCCACAGTCGATCCCCCAACGATCGGGGTACTCATCCCAGAGCCAGACCTTATCAACTTGTGTAGCCCACCCAGGTTCGTTCTTCAGGAACCACTTAACGAAGTGCTCAAACTGCTTGCCCCGCTTGAATGGCTCAGAGTCAAATTTCCGCTGAAAAGCCAAGAAAGAGTTCAAGCTATTAGGTGGGGTGCGTGAGGTGATAAGTACTCGTTTTTTTCGAAAGGCCTAAAAAGTCGGCTCCCATGTGGGGCAGACACATCAAATTGACAAGTATAACCCGCTATCTTGACTTGGAGCAAGATTTTTTCCGTTTTGCCGCCATTCGAATGTTAACTAGCGCCGCCAGTATTCCAATTTCCCAAATTTATTGCATAATACTTGAAATTTAGGCAGCACGTCCCCAAAAAGTCAATATACAATTCTTCAGAGGTTCCTGCCATTACTTGGTGTTCTGTAATTTGTAGACTTAGTTTGACAGTCTTAAATACGATCAACGCTATAAAATTTATGATGTTTCCTGTTATGTTGCGAGTCGAGCTATCCTATTGAAATAATAATGTTTTTACGCCGAATTGTCCGAAAGCTAATTTGTTCTATCATTTCAAGATATTCCGCTATTTTTGGGAACAATTCTTCTTTCCCATGCAACATAACTTATATTGGCATTTCCTACTTATCCGCCAACCTTACGGAGTTCAGAAGTCCCCTAAAGG
>NZ_JAFFQD010000072.1 GCF_016918565.1 Desulfogranum marinum | reverse complement strand
GGATAACTTTATTATCACTCATGACGTATCCTTTTTTTGTTGGGATTAATTTTGGTCGATTATTTCCAACAGGATACGTCATTTATTTTTTCATCGCTTACTCAAACACCACTTTTGATCATAACTCCTTTTACTTTGGGCTTAATGACTGATGTGGAAATGGGAGGAATTGCGGTTTGTTTAAGCCGCGCATTTTCTTGACGTAGTTTGTCGATTTCGGCTAAAGCATTCTGATACTTAATTCTCAGACTTTCTAAATCATCAGTCATTTGAGCACTTCCTATGAACTACAGAATTGTGCTACTACTCGGGGAATGCTTTGATGGTTATGATTGTAAAATAAAGTTAATTTCAAGTTTATATCCGACAGCCCGTGCATATTCTTCAATAGTAGAGAGTTTTGGAGAAATTTTAGAGTTTACATTCTCAAGCCTTGAGATGTTACTCTTTTTTGTATGCAGGAGTTCAGCGAGCTCTTCCTGAGTAAACCCGGCATCTTTACGAATTTTAATGAGTTGCTTTCTGAGTTCGTAAGCTGAAGACAAGCGGTCGTATTCGCTTTTGACTTCAGGGTTCTGTAATGCTTTCTTTTTGAAATCTTTTAATGATGTTCTCATGATTTCACCTCTTTCAGTCTTTTTCTGGCTGTTGCTAGTTCCCTTTTGGGCGTTTTTTGAGATTTTTTAATAAATGAGTGAAGGATAATTATCTCCTTGCCCTTTACAGTGTAAAAGAAAGATCTGCCGATACCTTCTTTTCCTTTAGCCCTGATCTCAAACAGGCCTTCACCCATTGCTTTGGTATAAGGTGAACCAAGTGCTGCTCCAAATATCTCTATCATCTCAGCAATGTGAAGGAAGTTTGCTAAAATTCCAGGTGGAAATGATAGAGTCACTTGCTCGACCTTATCGCTGTAAAAAGTTATGTGCCAGTTTATTTGTAAGTGTTATCATAAATGATAACAAAGTCAATGGAAATTAAGCCAAATTTGATGACGATCGATTAGACGATAATTAGACGTTTTCGGGTCTACGCCAAAGAAGGGTGATGAGTTGATGTCCCCGCCATTCAGGTTATTTATCCAATATTTGAGTTTTTACTTTTTGCAAAAGTGTCTCAGCAACACTTCCCATATCCTTTTTTGTATGGAAACAATTAGAAAGTGCGATAATATCTGCTCCTTTGTAACGAAACAAGACAGATGTGAAGCCAGGTATTGCACCTGTATGTCCTTCTGCACCGTCGATTGAAGCAACTGCTAACCCCATTTTAACAAATTCAGGTGCACCGTGTAGTTGCATGTTCATGTCTAAACGTATCTTTTGCAATTGCGGGGTAATTAGGGTGCCGGTGAATAATTCATCAATCCATAGAGAAAGATCGTGGATGTCGGAAACAATCATGCCTGCAGCCCATATAGCCGAGGGGTTTTGATCTGTTACGACTTCATTACTTTCGAATAGCCCATTTTCGTTGAAATCGAAATACCCATCAGCATATTTACCACCTAATTTATCGGTTGTTGGGAAGTAGGTATTTGTTAACCCAATTGGGTCAAAAATCTTGTCTTTGAGGTATTCAGGCAATGATTTTTGGGAATACTTTTCAATCAACAAACCCAATAGGTAGTAGTTTGAGTTACTGTAGTATCCTTCATGTCCGGGCTTATCCAGTAAGTCTTCATTTTTTATGAAACCGAACAGCTCTTCTTTCGACCAGTTGTAAGTGAAATTCTCCACCCATTTATCAGTAAACTCATCCGTGGTCGCATAATTAGGAATCGCACTACTGTGATTCAGTAACATTTTAACGGTAATCTTTTCTCCATAATTTAAAAAACCCGGCAACAATTTTTCCATATTGTCGTTCAAGTGGAATCTATTTTCTCCGACTAGTTGCAGTATTGCTGATCCAATAAAAGTTTTGGTGACACTTGCAATCCTAAACTGCATATCCGTCTCTATTTTTTGTGAGCCACTGTCGTCAATACTGGCCAATCCATAGGCTTTTTTCCATATTGATCCATCGGGAAATCGGACATACAAAACAGCACCGGGAGCGTTTAGCTTTTCACACGTTTCTTTCTGTAGTTTGGTTAGTGTTTCATTGTGTATATCTGCTGAAAGTGGTTGGCACTTAGGTGGCCGACTGTATCCAGCGTACAGTGTGAAGACAAACGTGGTGAACACTAAAATGTAAATCTTCATGATAAGGTTATCCTGGTAGAGTAGAGTAATTTATAGCGTGCACCCAAGGAGTATATGTTAAATAAAGTTAAGGAGTCAAGTTGGGAAGATTGCTCGTCAAGGATCGGTGAATAATAGAATAAATCCAATTGCTTACATAGTGGTTGGCTTTTTGCGTTTCTAGACCTCCTACCTTTATTAGACGATTATTAGACGCACCCATTCGATCTCCAGGGTATACTTGCTGGAAAGCAATCAAGGTGACCAGCATAGATCTCGGTAGTAACGACAAGTCTTGCTGGCGCCGCTTTTTAAATAATCAGAAATAACGGCCATCGGAACACCGCCCATGAAAGAAAATGCACGGACATGGGAACCTTCCAGTCTTCAATCTTTTGGCTCAACGTGGCTTCTGCATAGGTATAATTGCTGGCACCCATAACACTGACAAAGATTTGGGCTTTGTGGATTGTACCGGTTTCATGGTTGATTAAATCAACGGTTTGATCAGTCACCGTCAACATGTTTTTCGCCTGCCCGGTGTTCATGCGGCATGACGGCACTCAGACGAGCTGCCCAATTGCGGTAACTATGGTGCAAAACCAGCTATATTGCCAGCCATCGGGATGCTGTTCCTTGTATTCCTGCCATAACAAATTCAGGTTCACGTGTTTACGGGATTGCAGTGCTTTGTGGACTTCCTGAAAGTCGTGAATGAAGCGGGACTGTGTCGTGCGAGTGCTGAGGAAGGGAAAAGCTGGTGTTCTAGAGCGGTGTCACTTAATTCATCTGGAAGAGGCCAGTCTAGCCCTGCTGCTTTTGCACGGTTTAAGTCATCACCGACTGTCGTCCTGCCTATCTGTCGTCCTGCCTATACCGCAACTTCGACTGATTTCACGATTGCTACAATTACAACCGTATTTGAGACGCAATATCTCTCGTATCTTTCGCATAGATAATCTCTTTTTGGGCATGAAAATCTTCTTGAAGTTTTGGTTCAAAAAGATTTCCTCTACCATCTGGTTCTATGCGTCGTTACCCTCCGAAAACGATGGCCGGAATCATCTGGAATACTCGCTCCTGCCTCACAATCGGGTCACCATTTCGATGCAGTGCAAAAATGGGGATACCGTACATGGCAGAAAAAGTGTGCGGCCTGATTCTGAGTAGCATAAAATATATATAGCATTGGGTCTGAAAAATCATCCGGGAAATGTGGAGAAAACAAGCATTGCAATAAAATGAAAGATGTAGTGCCATACTAAACGGCCAAATACGGCTAACATTCTTAAATTAAACGATATTTTATTTTTCTATCACGAAGTTGGGGTAAGGTTGCTTGCTGTACACTAGCTCAACAAATTCTGTTAATAATCATCGTAAAAAGATTGAGCACTAACATCCTGCTTACCATGTAAAACTCGAATAACAACCAATTGGGCCTCGATAATCCGAAAATAGAAGCAACGACCTTTGTATGGAAAAGCCTTTAATCCCACGCTAACCCAGTCTCTTGGGGAACCTGTTATTCCTGTATGGGCAAGATGCTCTAGCTTACCTGTTAAATTTCGAATAAAGGTGTCAGCCGCATTTGGGTTATCTTCTGCAATATACTCGTAGATACTTCTGAGGTCCGACCTCGCTGTATCAGTTATAATTAAGCGAAGTGGTTTGATGACAACCTCCTATTTTCCAACAATATCATTGAATAGAGCTTGTCCGTTTTCATATTCAGTTACCCTACCGGCTTTCAGATCGGAATCTCCTTTTGCAATTTCAAGACGTAATCTTTGCAGCTTTTGTTTGTTCTCGTAATCTTCAAGGAGGCGCAATCCAGCTCGAACAACTTCGGTACGATTACCGAAACGCCCTTCTTTGACTTGATTCTCAATGAATGTGCGGTCATGTGCACCGAGCGAGAAACTTACGTTTTTTTGTAATCCAGGCATAGGTTTACCTTTTCAATATCAAATTAGTTTTCAATTACAACTATAATAACTATACCACACTATGTATTATAGTCAATGGTGGCGTTTGGCTACCCAAGACGTAATTGTCAGATACTATTTGAAGGATTTCTGATGGAAATCCACCGTCTAATCATTAGACGATTTTTAGACGTTCTAATCGAAATAGATCCATATTAGACGAGATAAATAGGGGTTAAACGAAATTGCTGATTTTGGCAACTCGTTAATTTCTTTTAATAACGGGAGGTTGTGGGGGCTAGAAACAGGTTCAGGCACCTTGGGAGCAGGAGGCCGTAGGTCCGAATCCTACCGCCTTGACCATGGTTTTATGTAGAAATGAGCCATTTACCTTTCGGGTAGGTGGCTTTTTTCGTATCCCAGCCGTGTCACAGTTTGTAGTCTTGTAAACGCCCTGTATTTATTTCCTGGAAACCTGAAAATATCTTTCGAAAATCTTGTTCGTCCAATTAATTGTTGAGCGCCTGATCCGATCGGAATGGTAAAATTTACTGAGTTCAATTGTGGGTAATTGAGGTGTAGTTAGGTGTGAACAGTAAATATGTAAACCCCAAGGCTAATGAACCTTTAGTGGTGCTTTGATATGGCAATCCAATCGATATTGCTGGATTATTTGCGAATTGAATTGTTATGAAAATTGATAGTAAAAGAAATTGTCAATGTTTTTTTAGTATCAATAAATAGTAAAAATTAGACATAGATTTCGTCAATTACCAAAATTATTTCACTTAGTATTTGTATCCTCTATACCATTTGAGATAGGATTCGTAATAGCTAAGGATGCTGAAGACATATCTTGCTGTTCAAGAAGATATTTACATTGCATAACAAAAGGTTACATGTGTCAATTGGAGTTGCTATATGAAAAAAATCCTTAAATGGTTGTTTATTCTCATCATGATTCTGGTCACAGTAATTGTTGCTGGGACCCTAATTATCCCAATGTTTGTGGATGTCCAGTCGTACAAACCGCAAATCGAACAAAAAATCAGTGAAGTAACCGGACGCCCAGTTACCCTAGAAGGAAAACTTAACCTTTCTCTTTTTCCCTGGGTGGCACTTTCTTTTTCTGATCTCTCAGTTGGCAACCCCGGAGGGTATAGTGATAATTCTTTCATCAAGATTAAATCCTTTGAAGCCAGAATTAAGGCCATGCCACTGCTTTCCAAAGAAGTTCAAGTTAAAAAATTTATTCTAGATGGGCCAGAGTTCTATCTGGAGAGAAAAAGTGACGGTCAGGCGAACTGGATGGGAATTGGCCAGAGCGACAAGAAAAAGCCAACTGCTCCTGCTGCTGGAAAAGACCACAAGCAAGCAGAACCTGCTACTGTTAGCAGCCTTCCTA
This sequence comes from Desulfogranum marinum, assembly GCF_016918565.1. Classification (GTDB taxonomy): domain Bacteria; phylum Desulfobacterota; class Desulfobulbia; order Desulfobulbales; family Desulfobulbaceae; genus Desulfogranum; species Desulfogranum marinum. The sequence goes on along the minus strand of NZ_JAFFQD010000072.1, from coordinate 9,755 downwards.
TCAAATCACTGGTTGTTGGTGAATTTGCCATCACCAATGGGCGAGTAATTTTTAAGGATCAGTTAACTAAGACAAATAAAGAAATTTCAGGTCTCAACCTTCGTCTTACCAACATTAGTTTGGATAACCCCATTGGTATTGACTTTGACGCCCATGTAGATGCTCAACCTATTGCTCTGCAAGGGGAAATTGGTCCTATTGGTAAGCAACCAGATAAGGGCACCTTGCACTTTGATCTGACCATGCAGGCTCTTAATCAACTTAAAATTCGTGCGCAGGGAAGTATTAAAGATCTTATTGGTAATAAAAAATTTGATGTTGGACTGGATGTAGCTTCTTTTTCTCCAAGACAAATAATGGCAGCCCTCGACCAAGAATTTCCAGTTAAGACAGCTGACTCTAAGGTACTGGAAAAAATATCTCTTAAGCTGAAACTTGCGGGAATACCCACCGAAATTAATATCTCCGATGGTCTGCTCACCCTTGATGACTCCAATCTTGATTTTTTACTGACGGTTAAAGAAATATCACAACCCAATATTAATTTTGAGATAAATCTCGACTCAATAAATCTTGACAGATACCTGCCACCTGTAATTGTTAAGGAACATGATGCAGTCGTGGATTCTCCGAAAGAAACAACTATCAACGGCGAAGATGTTAAGAGAAAAGGGATTGACTACAGCCCGCTACGACGCCTGGTGGTAAATGGTACAGTTAAGGCCAATCAGCTGATAGCCAAGGGGGTAAAGATTGAAAACATTAAAATGGGAGTCAGCGGCAAGGATGGTCTGTTTGACCTTGATCCCTTTGAACTTGCTCTCTATGAAGGCACCCTCACAACCATTGCATCGTTGAACGTTCAAGGCGAAAGACCAAAAGTCACTATAGAGCTGATGACCAAAAATATTAAGGTTGGTCCGTTGTTAAGAGACAGTATCAAAAAAGATGTCCTTGAAGGTAAGGTAAATACCAATGTATCCCTGCAACTCGATGGGGATACCCCTGAGATGCTCAAACGCACACTGAACGGCAAAGGGGATCTTCTTTTCAGCGATGGCGCCATTGTAGGCGTAGACATTGCGGGTATGGCTCGTAATATTCAGACAAGTTTTTCCGATATTGGAAAAACTTCCATAAAACCAAAAACTGATTTCGCGGAATTAAAAGTGCCATTCACTCTTACTAACGGTGTTTTTAACACGAATGGAACCAGTCTCAGTTCACCTCTGCTCAGGCTAGCCATGACAGGTAATGCCAATCTAGCAAGGGAAACGCTAAATTTCAGGGTTAAACCTAAATTTGTCGGTACCCTTAAAGGGCAGGGGGATACAGAAGAAAGGTCAGGAGTCATGGTGCCAATACTTGTGGAGGGGACTTTCAAAAGTCCTGAGTTCAGTCCTGATATCAAAGGTATGGCCTTAGAGCTTGCTCCTAAAAAAGAAGACATTATCAAAGCATTGATCAATCCTGATGGTGAGGCAGGAAAGATGAATCCGACTAAAGATCTCGGTACATCAGTCAAGGAACAGGGTAAAAGCATTTTAAAGGGCTTTGGTTTTGGTAATTAAAAAAAACAAGTACTGTAGAGGGGAAAACACTCTACAGTACTCTTACCATTTTTATAAAGGTGTTATAGTTTTACGCTACATGAAAACGCTGCTGTTCGGTTAAGGAATTAGATAAATCCTAAAGGGATTCTTTCTTGCCATCGTACTAGCGATGAAGTCTTCCGGCATATTGTTGAATTGTCCCTTTCCATGAGACTGGAAGCGCTAAAAAATCTGTCCAAGTCTGGCAGCATCGAATCCTTCACCAATATTTTTTAATTGTTCTTTAATGAGATAGCGCTGTTTCTTGCTCATCCCTCCTTTGAGAATCTAAGCCCGGCGTGTGGGAGAGGTGGCTCAATACTGTTTACCTCCGCGAGTGTGGTCATTTCAGACTACGCCAGCTTTATGAAGCCACGGATATTCTGCATGAAAAGGTTATTGAGCGTTGCTTTCGTTCCTTGAAAAAGACCCAGGTAAAAATGATGTTAATGTATCACTGGCATCGGGTCGTATCGAGTCCATGTAAAAATATGTGTGCCGGCTCTCATTATAGAGCGCGTAGTGGAGTTGGCATGTGATTAAACCCAGGCGAAAAAAACAGGTCGGTCATGAGTAAAATACAAGGACTGAGTTCGCAACGAAAGTCACCACTTTTACCAATTAAATGAACTGCTCCGGGGAGCGAAATCAACTTTGAGACAGCTCGCATTTGCCTATCAAAGGGATGTTTTTGGTATCCATAGCGTGAAAAAAGATGTTGCAATAGTGTAGGCACACGCGAAAAAAACGGATTCCTGTCAGCCGGCCTCCCAGGCGGCTTTGCAAGCAGGTCTCGGATTTCTCCCGAAAACGCAAGTTTGAGGAGTGCAGTTATCTATTTTGTTACTCTTTGATTTAAGGAGGTCATCGGAGCATTGCTCAGAGCTGACCTTGGCATTGATAAACGAGGTGCTGTTAGCTCTTCACTGGAGCTGATTGGTTTTCAGGCCAGAATATTTGATATTGCCAAAGCACACCAACATCAAAAATCAGTTTTGTTTCATCTGCAGAGGTGTTGCATCCCAACGCTTTTCAGGCAAATTGTTGACACTTTAGACATGGGTACCACGATGTTGTCTTGTGTTCTGGTTAGGGGTTGTCATATACTCAAATAAAGTAGATATAGATGAAAGTGGCATAAGATAAAGCCAAACCTGCCGGAAGGCAGGGACGGAAAGCTGCGGGTCTCTAAAGATAGCCGGGCTGCCTTTGTAAAAAGGTAGTCCGGCTTTTTGTATTGGGGGAACATACACAAAGGAGAATAATCATGTATTACATTCGCGTATTGTCCACTTTACTGTTCATTTTCTTCATTGCAGCATGTGCTAACCGGGTTGGCGTTGAGTCCGTCGTTACTTACACACCTGTTGGCAAGGCCAACGTCTACAATCGCCATATTAATGCTCAGGGTTTTTACGACATCATAAAGGCCCATCCTGATTGGAAGGGTCAGTTCCATCAACAAGATGCTGCAGCATGGGAGAAGCATTTTAAGCGCGATTCGTTGGGTGGAATGGCTTCCACCTGGATTGATAATGTCGACTTCGCTTATTTTTCAGGACATGGCGCAGGGGGAGGAACTGTGCCGACAGGTGTGGGCCGGGGCGGTGGTTTTACATTTGGTGTCGATGCAAATGATGACTGGGTACTTGCTTCTATTCCTTCCTCGCAAGAACCACGTTGGGGAGATAATGACCTTGAATGGATCGTTTTGGATGTCTGTTCGGCTTTGGCAAAACATACTGATGGTGCTGATGTCACCTATACGCTCACCCAGCGATGGGCCAACTCGGACGTTATGCATGGCTTGCATTATATCCTCGGTTTTCGCACCGCTGCCACTGACAGTGGGACCCGCGGACGCATCTTTGCCCAACATCTCACCGGCGCTTATGACGGCACAATATACAGCGTCAGAACCGCGTGGAGAAAAGCCACCGAGATCACAGAAGGGCCGCTGTACGAGGGAGCCTACCTGAGAGCGGCAAGCACCGGCAGCGACACACTTGGTGACCACATCCATGAATATGGAACCGTCAGTAGTGATCCGGACCCCTCTACGCAATATTACCGATATCTTAGCTGGCCCACACTCTAGGGCAAAGCCCGACAATCAATCATTTCATGGAGACAAGCTATGAATACGATATTAAAAACGGCTATTGCAATACTTTTCTATTGTTTATTGGTTTTCCCGTTCGCCATGGTTGCCTCTGCCCAAGAAGAACCGCCCAGATCCAGATATTCGGTGAGATCTGTATTTCACCTCACTGCAGAGCTGCCGGGTGAGCCGGCGAAGATGAAACGTTTCGCCACCCAGGAGCCTATTATCAACAATGCTGGCGAGGTTGCAAAACTGGCAATGGCTTTTCAGCTTGATGCCCCTGTCGAAAAACATGAGAAGCGATTTATGGTGAGGCAGGGCAATCGTAGCCTGGAGGTTTTTCATCAGAATGGAACCGGTTCTATCCGCTATTCAGATAATGACGCACTTGATGCTGAAAGAACAGCAGCACAATTACCACTGGCAGGTGAGGCAATCAAGAAGGCCGAATCTGTGTTGTCAGAGAACGGTCTCTTGCCTGAGGGTGCAAGGCTTCTTGGTACTCGCCCTTATGCATTTGAACAACTCGATGAGAAGGGGGAGATTCTTGATTCAGGCAGTTCGGCGATCGCTGTTGTCTATGGTTTTGAAATCGACAATACATTCGTTAGGGGACCAGGCGCAAAAGCAGGAGTGGTTTTTGGTGAAAACGGGAAGGTAATCGGCTGTTCATTGATTTGGCGCCAGATCAAGTATGAAGGTGAATTTTCTATCATAAGCCCAATGGAAGCATTTGAAAATTTCAAGCGTATCTGGCCGCCTGAAAAAGATGGGGAAACAGACATAGAGACGAATATCTATATCGAACAAGTAAGCACAACCTACTATGCACGACCAGGTATCTATGCACAAGAGACACTGGATCCCGTCTATCAGTTCCGGGGTTACTATGAACTAAAGGGTAAGACAAATCGTGGAGAGGTTGGTGAAAAAGAGTACTTCGAGATTTTGGTCCCTGCACTGGAAGAGAGTGATGACGCCCAACTTATTTCTACCTGGGGGGCATCAAGGGCATTTAAATAAAGCCAATTCTGGGGATAGCATTTCAAGGGCATTTTGGATAATAGCTTTTTCTGCCTATCTCGGCGTTATGCTCAAAATGTTATCCTCGGAGGCAAGCAAAGACTCCGATATTGTGTATATGCTTGTGGTAAAATTTTTCGCATGCCTCAGAGTAGGGGCCTACCTGACCTCGATTGAAAAATCTCATTATTCAAGACACCCTCAAGAGAGAAGGACTATATCTCATAGACGTATTTTCCTCTCCAGGCTAGTTATGTAAAAGGTGTCTCGCAATGCCTGCTCTGTAGTTGGCTAAATACTCAGCTGTCCCGCCTTGGCAGCAAGTATGGCAAATGGTTTTTTTGTTGGATCTGTTAATCGCAAGATTGATGCGAAGCAGCCGTGTTTTTCTCAACCGGTGCGTTGCGAATAAAAGGATATTTACAGCAACAACATTCAACCTGGCGTAATATGGAGATGCGCAATCAGTGCACAATTCGCATAGAGGTAAATTTTATCAAGAGGTTTCAATATGTTTACAGATATAGATATACGTAACATTGCCGTGCAGATCGAACGTAACGGCGAAGAAACATACCGGGCGGCAGCCAAAGAAACAGCCGATAAAAATATTGCTGATTTACTTCTCTGGATGGCGGATGAAGAGAAACGTCACCTGCTTTGGTTTGAGGCGCTTGAACTCAAAAAGTGCAACAAGACTGAGGAACAGGAAAAGATGGAGGCAATGGGTAGGGGCTTGCTGGAGGAGATGGTCAAGAGTCGTACCTTCTCACTTGAACAAAAATCCCTGAGTAGTGCCGAACAACTCAGCAGTGTTTTAGCCCAATGTCGTGAGTTCGAAGAAGATACGGTGATGTTTTACAAGTTTCTGCGAGGGTTTCTTGACGACGAAGAGGCCTCAAAACATTTAGACATTATTATCTCAGAAGAACAAGGTCATGTAAGGCAGTTGGAGAACCTGCTAAAAACATTACCTAGCGACGGTGAAAAGCCGCACGTGGCAGTAGAACGTTCCTAACGGTAGCCGTGTGTTTAACTGCTGTTAGTCATGAAAACCATTTCAGGCATTTGAAGCGTATCACACAGAGAGGAGCATTGTAATATCAGCGTTTACAGCGGCAAGCTGTTTTTGAAAAATTGCAGTGGCCGGCGCAGGTGATGTGAAACAAAGGTAAGTTTCGGTCTGGTGGGACGCTGCCCCTCTTTTTTCAGGGGGAGAAGGAAAAGAGGGGCGAGCCCCCATCAAATCAATAATATACTCAACGAACGTACAATTTATCCGCTTACTGTGCGGTAGCTGAACAATAAATTAAAGGAAAAGCCACCTTGGAAAATTACTATGCCGCCCAGTCTCCCCGAGTCTAGCGCATGCTTCGGACTCATGGTTTATCTGACCTTGGAGGTAATATCTAATTTTTCAAGGCACCCTAACGTCTTACAGGTCGTGATTTATTTGGAAAACGCTACCGAAGGATTGGTTTGCCAACTGGTAAAATCGACCTTCCAGATAAATCAGCATAAATTATCGCTGCCATCATATACAGTGCTCCACCGGCACATATAATCAGATCTATGGCTGTGATTGTCAGCAGATTCTTCATGCCTGCTAAAAACACTAAATCCAAGCCGATAAACCCAATGAGCAAGGTAAGGAACGTGAAGGCCATGGCCTGATGAATTCGTAAAGAGCCATAAAACATAATGGCTGTATAAATAGTATAGGCTAACAGAAATATGCCTATATCATGTCCGGAAACTTTCAGGTGTGGCCCTATGGCACCAACACCAGCTCCTTGCAAATCTGCTATAAACCAGATCGCGCCTAAAGCCAGCCAGAACGCCCCGTATGAGACAAAAGCGCTAAATCCAAAATTGTTGCCGGCTTTAAACTCCAGAAAGCCTGCAACAAGCTGTGCGCCTCCGCCAAACATCATGGCGGCACAAAAAACTATTCCAGTCCCTGTAAAACCTAGATTGTGGAACTGGAGCAGTAAAGTTGTGATTCCAAACCCCGCTAAACCGACAACTGCTGGATTACCTAATTTCTCACTTGCCATTTGACACTCCTCTGAAAAAGTTAATGTAACGACCTGTAAAACGAATGAACCTCGTTAAACCTGCAACGAAGATTGAACCTACAGTACTGTTATATTAGATTACTCGTCAGTGAGGTGATTCCACTTACCTGGGCATAATTTGACATTCATGGTCGAGCTTCGGGCTTAATGACCTGGGCATTTTACCGGTCAACAGGATGGCCAGATTTTTCTCATTGATGATTTTAATCAAGAGCAGAAGGCGAAAGGGCTCAGGTCGCGCTTTTTCTTCGCTGGTAAGACAGAGACGCCACCATCCTTTTCAGTTTCCTCCTTGCAGGCGGCTCTTTCGATCACCCGCAATTTCTATCAAATACCCTCTCTTTCCATCTTTAAGGACGGCAATTTTTTGTAATCTTAAGGATTACGGGATTATGCCGATGTCGACTTTTACGTTTAGCCTCATTTTGTAAATGAGACATATAAGATGCTATATGCTTCTAGGGCTAGCAACATACGTGCCGTCAAAGAGTCGCTCTGTTTAAATATCTGATAATCCTATTTTTTCTATTTTTAAACCGTGTTGTGCGGAGATCCGTGCCCGGAATTTACTAGAAGGAAAAGGTAAAAATAGTGAAATGATTCTTGTGCGATCAAACATTGGGGCAGTATGCCCCGGTTATGGATGGACGAGAGCAGGACTGTGAAGCAGTACTGGAGCAAGTAACTGCATAATTTTTTTGAAGATAAGGCGAAATATGAGAATGATTATTTGGAAGCGCTCTCTGCTCTGTTGTATTGATTGGTACTTTTTGGTTGTTTAAAATTTAATTAATAAAAATAATGAATTACCTGCTTTACACATTTGGTCGTCAAAAACAAAGCATGTATTACTTCATTAAAAAAATATCTGATTGGCCATGAGATCCAGCACGTTTTTGCCTGCTTTGATAGATACCTTGAATTTTATAGTATAGAGGGAGAGAGATATTCTTTAATAAAAGAATAAAATTGGGACATTCCACCCCGCAGGGGCATAATGCCCCAGCAAGAGAAGCTCGGGGAAGAGCGGGAATGGTTGAGACTCAAAAAAGGAACAGATTCATTTTGTTGTTAGCCATAGTCAAAATTAAGTGAATGATTTCCGTGCCAAGATCAGGCTGATTAGTTTTTCTCAGCCCATCAGGTTGGTTTTGTTCCAATGTAGCTGTTTCATGTTTTCCGTCGGTGCACAACGATTACAACCATTGGCTACTTTGAAAATGTATAGCATGGAATTTTCGTGACCCCGATGTGATCCTTGCTTTTAGACATAATGTTTGCAGCTGGAAGATGACCAACTAACCTTGCCAACGTGGGCTAGAGAAAAGCGTTCTCTGGGCGAATGTATACAATGAGCGTATTGGCTTGCATTTTGGTGTTTGGTTGAAAACCACCACCATACTTGCTTCAAATGCACCACTTTTTCGTTGAATGGTGAATAGTTTTAAGGGAGAAGTTGTTTTTTTTCAAATAATCAAAGATGCTTATGAAGGTTATTCGGTTGTGGCATATAATATGCTTTGTATAGTTGCTTTGTTTATAATGCATGATATGAGACTGCGATCCTTGAAAATTTCAAAGCACGAAATTGCAGAGTGTTGGGTAATGTCGATATCATGAATAGAGTCTGTTGCATTTGAGAGGAGGTGTACGATGACCATGGATATCCACATTCGCCTGTTCAAAGCCGTTGCACTTGGTTTTACCGTCTTTCTTTTGTTTTTGGTATCGGAGTCAACGGGTGAACCTCCTGGGTTAAAAGGTGAGAGTAAAACGAATAACGGTGTGGTCGGTTGAACAGGAAGTGCTGAAAAAAGCGGTGTGTACGGCTACAGTCAGGCTGGATCCGGCGTGACTGGGCGCAGTGATGAAAAACCGGGGGTTGTCGGTTGGACTGGTGCCGCAGACGCTCCAGCGGTTATTGGACATACCGCTCATGGCAATGGCGTGCTCGGCCAAAGTGAGAGTAACGATGGCGTTGTCGGCAGTACCGGGAGCCACGATAAAAGCGGTGTGTTCGGTCATAGCTCGAAAGGTATTGGCGTAGCAGGAATAAGCGGCGGAAATGATGGCTTGCTAGGGGTAACTCAAAGCGACGAACCGGGCCACGCAGGCGTACGGGCCAGAAATGAAGGCAAGGGGCCGGCAGCCTTTATTGAAGGCGATCTGTTTGTCACCGGTGCTATCCGCGGCGATATCGGTCCTCAGGGTGGCGCTCCTTTTCCTAGGCCGGCTTATGATAGCGGCTGGGTGATTGTATCCAAACAGGGGATCCTTGTGGGGACGGATAAAGGTATCAATATTGACCACAATTTGGGGGGCAACCCTGATAACTATGTTGTCGACCTTCAATTTCGCAGTAGGGCCTTGGGAGTGCATCAGTATCATTATGGAGGGACTGATTTTATCAAAGGCTCACTACATAAAAATAATGTGCACAATGGTGCCTGGTGGACTCATCTGACAAACAAGAGAATAACTGTACGGCGTGGCTGGAGCGACGAGAACGTAGAAGAGGTTCGCGTTCGCATTTGGGTCTATAGATAAAGCAGCTTTCAGCTATGTTGTCATAATTGATTTTTGTACAGGTAGGAAACGACTGGTGCTGCATTTAGGCTCACCAGTTAAGTTGATATGCGGACATTTCGTCAATCATGCTCAGTTGAGCATTTGTGAAACGATACAGGCAGAATTATGTTCCTGATTTTAGGTCAGGGCTGGCATCGAGGTACCTCATGGGGTGAGGACTCAAAGCAAAATGCGAAGGAGCATGAGAGCCGCCCGTTTATGGTTGGTAATTGAAAAGTTAGCTAGTGTCTGTCCATAAATGGCATTTTTTTCAAAGGCGGTCGCTGCCAGTCGTACCAGCGAACACAATCGATTCATGGGACAAGCAAACTCTTGCTGTCCTTTTTAGCTTGTCATATGCAAATTCCTTCAAAAACCGAAATCAAGGCG
>NZ_JAFFQD010000071.1 GCF_016918565.1 Desulfogranum marinum | reverse complement strand
TAAGATGGTCGTATAATTATAATACGTACACGTTTAAAGACAAGAAAAAAAGCACGGTAATTCAATAAAACCGTGCTTATAAAGTAGGGTCTTACGATTAGGATGTTCGCTTTAGACGATTTTCAGGGTATTAAAGAAGCCATGGATGAGCTGGAGCGAAACTTCAACAATGGAGACAAAACGGTCGACATCATCGGCTTTAGCCGTGGTGCTGCTTTAGCACTGCATTTTGCAAACGAAGTAGAAGAAGAAATACCGGATGTAAAAATCCGCTTTTTAGGCCTATGGGACGTGGTCGCGTCTTTCGGGCTTCCTGGAAATGATATAAATATCGGCTGGGACCTCACCCTAGCAGGAAACGTGGAACACTGCTACCATGCGATGGCACTGGACGAACGTAGAGGCAACTTCAAACCAACCAGGGTACATCCCTCACGCAAAGGTGATTCAACTGCTGGAAGACTCGAAGAGGTATGGTTTCGTGGTGTCCATTCAGATGTCGGCGGTGGGATGAGTATAGGCCTTTCCACTATTGCCCTGTGCTGGATGATGCACAGAGCAATTACCTGCGGACTACCAATAGCATCAACTGAACTCCAACGTTTCCAAACAATGCGCGATCCCGGCGCTCCAATCTCGAGAAATCTTGACCCCATACCTGATCCTATGCGTAGGATTGAGATGACCGATAAAGTCCACGATTCAGTTCAACCACGTGGTAACAAAGATGGTATAGAGCATAACGATCCGCCGGCCAGTCTAACGCTTGTGAGCGATTAAGGTTGTTAAATAGTGATGCGCAGCTGATGGGAGAGGTGAAGAAAACACTTTTCCTTTCCCATAGTGTTGAACCTGTTCCCTCCCCTTCTTCTTTGTGGAGCAATGATGATGAAATTTAAAAGTAAAGGCGAACCTTTAGACGATAATGGAATGGATAAAGTATGCAGCACGTTAGGTGTTTCTGAATCGAAAATATGGGCAATACTGACCGTAGAGACTCGAGGATTCGGCTTTTTCAGCGACCGAAGTCCGCAAATACTTTTTGAACGGCATATTTTCCACAAGCTGACAAACGGAATGTACGATGAAGGCAATGCTGATATCAGCCATAAAAGACCTGGTGGCTACAAAGGCGGCCCAAAGGAATACAGCCGTTTAAAAAAAGCAATAAAACTGGACCAGGATGCTGCCCTCAAGAGTGCCTCCTGGGGGATAGGGCAAGTCATGGGTTTCAATCATGACGTTGCTGGATTCCCAACGGTTAAGGCCCTAGTACAGGGGATGGTCAAAAACGAAAACGAGCAACTGTTGGCTATGGCTCATTTTATTAAAGGAAACAACCTGGCAGGTGCGTTGCACCGTAATAACTGGGTAGCTTTTGCGCGTGGCTACAATGGGAGTGGTTTTAAAAAAAATGAATATGACACGAGACTGGCCGCGGCCCACGCCAAATACAAAATTATACTGCCGGATCTGACCCTTCGCTCCAGCCAGGCAGCACTCCAATATCTTGGCTATGAGCCTGGGCCGATCGACGGCTTACGAGGTCGCCGGACTCGTTCAGCAATCATCCAATTCCAGGCTCAGTCAGGTCTGGCCGAGACAGGCGAACTGGACCAGGAAACTGAAAACACGCTGATGAAAACAGCTTTTGCTGATTAGTCTATCCAGCGGCCTTATCACCGGTTGCCCTCGGCAATCTGTTGCATCTGCCGGAGCAATAAACCACGCATGCCCTGTGCTGCTTCAGAGCTTGCCCAGCCATTGCCGGCACTTGCAACACGAAAAAAACGTTCTGCTATCTTCCGCTCGCCTTTGTTCCAATAGGCAGTAACGCCTTCTTTCTTGGTATCTTCAGCAATTTCCTTTTTACCTGCATCATAGTCACGTCTGCCATGTGACCAGTTGATAATATGTCCATAGAACAAGAGGCTTCTATCCAGCAGAATATAGAGCAACTGACTATTGGTAACGGGACCGATGCGCAATTGTTCGCCCCCAATATGCATACCAAGCAGCTTAATCCCTGAGAGCCATTTTTTTCCCTTAAATGCTGTTCCTGCTGCGCCGACCAGCCCGCCCAAGGTAGAAAAGACACCGAAAGAAATACCTGCTGCAGCTACATCAAGGCCAGCTCCCAAAGCAGCCCCACTCATTGCTCCGGCAAGGATGATCTGCTTATCGGTTAGGCCGAGAAACTCCCAGGTCGCCTTGCTGAACAGATCCTTTTCCAGAATGGAATGCTCAGGCAAGTCAATATTAAAGATATTATGTTTAAACAGGCTCCGGATAGCCTTATGGGCGCGATGCTCTTTATGGGCAATCAGCTCCTGATATTCCTGCCACATTTGCCGACACACAGCCTGCTGATTTTCTTTTGCACAGGGAACGGTTTTGCGATAAGCTAATGCTTCGCCGATGAAGGCAAGCAGGATATCTACACTCTGTTCACTCCGCGCCTGCCAGTCAGTTTTAAAGGCCTCGACCACGTCACGCAAGGCTGGTTCCCACTGCTGATCAATGGACTTGAGGTTTTCAAGCAGCTCAATTCGCTGAATGTAGGTGGCCCTGCTGGAATTAAAGACACGAATGGCATTAAAGTGTTTGCGAAATTCTGATTGCCACTGTGCAAGGTAGGCGCTGTCTTCTCCCTTACTGTTGATGACCGCCATTCTTGGCGCACCGCTGAGGCGAAGGATTTCCATCTCAGCGCGATCCATATTACGCACCGGCCGCGAGCCATCAACTACAAAAATAACGCCTGCGCCCTCGGCCACAGGTCCCAATAATTCGCAGTCATCTCGGAATGCCGGATCACCGGCATGAGCCTCAATAAACGAGGCAATCATCTGTTCGTCCTCTCCCAGATACCCTTGCATCCACTGCAGGGTTTTGCGAGGATTTTGAAATCCAGGCGTGTCGACAAAACGGATAATCTCCCGTCCATCCACCATGACGGGAAAATTCTGACAGGTAACGGTTTCCCCAGGGATGGGGCTGACACGTACTGAATCGTCTTCTGCTAGAGTGGAAAGCACTGACGACTTGCCTTCATTAGGATGCCCGATGATGGCAAATTCTGGAATGTGGTTAAGCTTTTTCATCGTATCAATGAGGTGACGGTTATAGCAGGATCAGCAAGTGATGTGATTTTCATCGCCCAAATGGCAAGTGCTTCTTTCTCTGCAGGGGTAAGTACTTCATCGGCTGCAGGCTTGCCGATCAGGCCGATCAGAATTTCCGTTTCTGTGCCTACCGCCTGTCGAATATCTCGAAGTAACGATACTATTTCCTCTATGGGTGGCTGCCATGCTTCCTGCAATAGTGTGACGCCTGCGAGTTTATTTACTTTTGCGTTGTTCGCAAGTGTGTCGAGAAGCTGCTCATCAGTGCCCTCCAGACCGCCAAAACGCATAATGTTCACAGCGCCTTTGGCTCCACTACCGGTAAGCAGTGATGTCAACCGATCCAAAGGTACAATGTCGTATAGTTCATCAGGAATAAGTAGAAAGGTGACCTCCTGCTTGTTACCAACAGCAGGCAGGATGACCTTCTCCTCTTCATCTTTCTGTGAACCTGATGGTTTTCTTTTGCTCGCAGCACGGCTATTATCTCCTGAGGTTTTCACTGTCGGCGTTACCATCCGTCGCACCAGGCGACGTAGTTCAGGTTCTTCCGTGGATGGAATCCGCTTTAAGAGCCGATTTCTGACAAACAGACCAAAAACCAGCAGCGCAACACGAGGCAGCAGACCGTAAAACAGTACTGAACAACACAAAAAAGGCCACCAGGAAACAAGATCCACCGTCGCCAGACTGTACAGACCGTCTTTAAGTATTATCCGACTGCCTGCAATTGCTTCAAGACTGGGGTAGGCGAGATGTCCGGGTAACACCCAACTCCAGGGCAGCGCGAGCCAACGAACCGTTTCAGCGATAAGGCTTTCCTGCACTTGCAACGTCGATTGCCAGCCAAATGCGGTATCCGCAACAAAAACTTTACCCAGAGTTGCTCCTATGACACCACAATTAAAGCCTATCCCGGCAAGCTGCAACAGCAGAAAAATAGACCAAAGAACAAAGGGCGCCAGAGCTGCCTGTCCCATAATCTGTTCCCGGAACAAATGAACGGTTCTCTGGGTGAAAAGAGAGCGTTTTCGGTAAACTACTTGCTGTAGCTTACCCATCAACAAAAAAGATAACCTGCCCAGCAACACTCCAAATATGGAGGCCGGTAATTGACGTTTTCTCATCTTGCGCCAGCACAGGGTAAATAATTGTCCGGTGAACAGTAAAAACTGCAGCAGGACAAAAAGCGCAAAATAGCCGGTTACATTAACTGGAGCCTGCCCTGAATACACCAGAAAAGGGATGGTCACGCTAATACCGCCGAGCATGCCGATGCCTAAAGCAATACCCTTTGCTCCAAAAAATAAATCCTGCCAGATTTTCCCAGGTAAAATCTGCTGCCCATCGTCTGCCAGGAAAGCTTCTCTTCTTAACTGCAACCACTTCCTTACCAGCAGGCGTGGTTGACCACTCTCCCCGGACTGCGGCAAAATTTTTTGCGTGTACAGGGTACGATCACGCTGTACAAGAGATGCCTCCCCTTCACGGTTGTCATTTTGCCGATCTTGATCAAGAAAAAACTCCAGGTCAAGAATATCTCCGATTTTCCAGGACGTGTTACTCATGACTGCACTCTCTTTGGGGTCAGTAGAAGCAGCAGCGAAAAATAATTGCAGGAGGATACTAATTTGTATAGAACATCCCCTTTATCAGGGGCGCATTTGTTACAATTCATAGTAGGTCGTACGTGGGTTTTCCATTAAACATATTCATACAAAGCATACATATCTAACTTCATGAACAACAACTCTCAAGATCAAACGGCCCTGCACACTTCACTGCAAGAAAAAGTGCGCAAGGGTTTTGGTGCAGGCTGGCCTATCTGCCTGGGATACTTTCCCATAGGCCTTGCTCTGGGCGTTCTTGCCCAGCAGGCACAAATACCAGTATGGGCGGTGGGCATGATGTCCATCCTTGTCTTTGCCGGCAGTGCCCAATTTATCTGCGTTGCGATGCTCGCCGGCGGTGCTTCCGTCACTTCAATTATTCTGACCACCTTTGTTATCAATCTCCGCCATGCCCTTATGAGCTCGGCCCTGGCTGTCCACCTCCAAGGAGTCAATCGCCGGTTTCTCTCCCTTTTTGCCTACGGCATCACCGATGAAAGTTTTGCCGTAAACATGACTCGGTTTAACAACGGTGACTGGAGTAAATGGAGTGCACTCTCGGTGAATCACCTGGCAAACGCTGTATGGATTGTCTCCACCGTAACCGGAACAGTGATAGGCCAGTTCATTCCCCAAGGAGCCTTTGGCATTGATTACGCGCTAACCGCAATGTTTATCTGCCTGCTTGTTTACCAACTGCAGGGCATCATTTTTGTAGCCACAGCATGCATTGCAGCAGCAATTGCCGTAGGTTGGTATCTTTTTATTCCTGGCGATTCTTATATTGTCGGAGCATCCATGAGTGCGGCAACCATTGGCTTTTTTATCAAAAGAAGAACAAGAGACAGTCATGCATCTTCCTGAATATTTTTTCCTCTTTGCCGCCATGGGCCTGGTTACCTATGTACCGCGATGGCTCCCGCTCCTTTACCTGGCCCATCGACGCCTTCCCCAATGGCTGGTTGACTGGCTCAGTCTGATCCCGGTGGCTATCCTAAGCGCCCTTCTCGCCCCTATTCTCCTCACCCATGCCGAACCGCGCACCCTGGATATCGCCCAGCCGGAGCTACTCATAGCCGTGCCCACCTTTCTCATTGCGTGGAAAACAAAAAGTCTGGGAGGTACTGTCATTGCGGGAATGTTGCTCTATTGGCTTGCTGGATTATTACTGTAGGGCATACGGCATACACAAGGCAGGGAAAAGAGAGAAAGCGCATCAATCGTTTTACTGACGGCCGGTAAGAAAATAGGTCGCACGAGCACCTTTGCCTTTCATTTCAACCATCATCGGCCCGGTAAAACAAAAATCATCCTCAAGACTGTCATAGACTTCTTGCGAAACATTTATCTGCATGGGCTGGGACAACGATTCCAGACGAGAGGCGATATTCACCGTATCACCAAAAATATCATAAAGGTACTTATCGATGCCCACTATCCCTCCGACAACTTCACCTGAATGCATTCCGATCCGTACCTGCCACTGATGATCAGCATGAACATTTCGCTGTTCAAGAAAGGCGATCATCGCCAAAGCCGCATCTGCCATTTTCCGGCCATGGAAAGGATCGGCTTCCGGTATTCCACAGGTACAGAGATACGCATCACCAACGGTCTTCATCCGTTCACATCCATGCATGCGAGCAATATCATCAAACCCGGAAAAGATATCATTGAGTTCGCGAATTAAAACTTCTGGATCCAAACGAGATGATGCAACAGTGAACTGAACGAGATCGACGAAACAAACAGTTACATCCGTGTAGGACTGAGGGCTGAAACTCCCTTTTTCTATCAGCTCCTGAGCTACCCGCGCAGGCAACACATTACGCAGCAGAGATTCTGATTTCAGTTTTTCAAGGTGCAATTGTTTGTTTTTCTCTTCCAGCTGCCGCTGTAAACGGCACAGCTTGAGATGGGTGGATATTCTTGCCAAAACTTCCCCGAAATGAAACGGTTTGGTAATGTAATCAACCCCTCCCGCTTCAAACCCCCGCACCTTATCGTCAGCTGCATCCAGGGAGGAAATAAAAATAACAGGAATATCTCGAAAAGCTGCTTCCAGTTTGAGTCGTTTACACAACTCAAAGCCATCCATCCCCGGCATGATGATATCAAGCACAATCAAATCCGGCAGTACTCTCCCCTCAGCCTGGAGAAAGGCCAAAGCTGCATTGCCGTCTCCTGCCAAATCGACAGAATAACCGGTTTTGACCAAAAGCCTTTGCAACAGTTTCTGATTGACCTTGGAATCTTCTACAACCAGAATATGTTCTTTAAAGGTATCCATAAATGCGCTGTTGTTGAAGTAACAGACCAGGAGACTTCCTGCTGATTTACACATGCCCCCTGGATCGCTGCTGAAGAGCCAGATCCATCAACACCAAAGCCGCCATGGACTCGACAATAGGCACCGCCCTGGGGACTACGCAGGGGTCATGACGCCCTTTTGCTTCCAGGACAACCTTATTGCCTTCAAAGTCAACCGTATCCTGCATCATACCTATGGTTGCCACCGGCTTGAAGGCCACCCGAAAAAGAACAGGCTCACCATTGCTAATCCCACCTTGAACCCCACCGGAATGGTTGGTCACTGTGCCCAGCCTTTGCCCTTTTTGTACAAAAGGATCATTGTGCTGGCTACCGCGCATCTTTGTGCCGGCAAAGCCACTGCCGATATCAAACCCTTTGGTAGCGGGCAGGGACAGCATGGCCTGGGCCAGTCGCGCTTCCAGTTTATCAAAAATGGGTTCTCCCAGACCAATGGGCACATTTCGGCAAACACAGGTGAGAATGCCGCCGGTTGAGTCTTTGGCTTCCAGTACTTCCGCAACCCTCTGCTCCATTTTGGCTGCTGTCTCTGCATGCGGACACCGAATAATGGTCGCGTCGACGTCGCTACGGCTAATTCTCGCATGGTCGATTTCAGGAGCTTCAATGTCACCGACAGAACTAACCCAGGCAACAATTTCCGTCCCATACGATTCCCGAAGCCATTTTTCAGCAATTGCACCGGCAGCAACGCGGCCTATGGTCTCTCTGGCACTGGAACGACCACCACCGCTGGAAGCTCTGGTTCCGTACTTCAGCTGATAGGTAAAATCGGCATGGGAAGGTCTGGGGATTTTACTCATCTCACCATAATCCTGGGGTCGCTGATCCTTATTATGCACAAGCAGCATAATGGGTGTGCCCAGGGTACGGCCAAACTCCGTACCAGAATAAATGGTTACCTGATCTGCCTCCTGACGGGGAGTGCTCAAGTTACTCTGTCCGGGGCGCCTCCTGGATAATTGTGGTTGAATATCCTCTTCAGTGAGTTCCATTCCCGGAGGGCAACCATCTACAATAGCACCCACTCCCTTACAGTGCGACTCGCCAAAGGTACTCACCTTATACAGGCTCCCAAGCGTACTGGACATACAATCTCCCTTACTTTTCTTTCGTTATTATACTTCTCTTTTTTTCAGCTACCTCGAACCAGTGCCACCAGTGAGGAAAGGAAACCGGCAATACTGTTCTTACCATGCGACATCGGCTCAAGCACCGATACTTTACCCCGAGATTATCGAATTAGCATCCCAGAACCAGCAAACATTTCAAGTAAAATGCTGCAGGTACCACTCACTGGCCATATCAAGCCCATCTTTGATGGAATATTCCGGATTGTAGCCCAGCAGTTTTTGCGCCTTGCCGATATCTGCTAGAGAATGCCTGACATCACCTGCCCTGAAATCCCGATAAACAGGTTCCACTTCTGCAACCGCCGGAATCCGTACAGCCACCTTTTCCCGTATCAAATCATACAGGCCGGCAAGCGTTGTCCGCTCACCAAAGGCAACATTGTACACCTGATTAACAGCTGCCGGATCAGTTGCTGTGGCGGCGAGAATATTCGCCTGAACGCAGTTATCAATAAAACAAAAATCACGGCCGCATAGGCACCATTGGGATCCTGGCGTCTACCAAAAATATTAAAATAGCGCAGACCGATGGTCTCAAACCCATATGTCCTGGCAAAAACCTCTGCATACAACTCATTGACCAGCTTTGTGACAGCATAAGGAGACAGCGGCTTGCCTGTCTTCTCTTCCACCTTAGGGAGCCCTGGATGATCACCATAAGTGGAACTGGAGGCAGCATAGATAAAACGACGAACCTTCGCGTCTCTTGCAGCCACCAGCATATTGAGGAACCCGTTTATATTATTTGCATTGGTGGTCAGCGGGTCTTCAATGGACCTGGGTACAGAGCCCAGCGCGGCCTGGTGCAACACATAGTCAACATCCCTGCAGACCTCATGACAGGTCTGAATATCACGGATATCTCCTTTTATAAAACGAAAAGCATTCCATTGTTGGGCTGTTACCTTGGTTTTGACCTCGTCAAGGTTATGCTGAAAACCAGTAGAAAAATTATCCAGCCCGACCACACGCTGGTTGAGCTTCAACAGGGTTTCGAGTAGGTTTGAACCTATAAAACCGGCAACCCCTGTTACCAGCCAGGAAGCAGGTTGCTCTGCAAGTTGTTTTTGTTGTTTCTTATACATAGGCGTAGTATTTAAAAATTGTAGTTATGGCAGTGTATGCCCATGCATACAAAATTACCATAGAAATAGCAAAGCATTCGCTCCGGCGGCATAGAGCATTCCCATTTACCATCTAAGTTACCGTGTCACTGCAGGCAAAGAATCCATCATTAAAATCGCACCGAAAGATTATCCACATTGATATGGATGCGTTTTTTGCTTCTGTCGAACAACTGGATAACCCTGCACTGCGCGGCAAACCGGTCATTGTCGGAGGGGCTCCCCAAGGCCGGGGAGTTGTTGCGGCATGCTCCTATGAAGCAAGAGCGTTTGGTATTCATTCAGCTATGCCCAGTGCCCGTGCCTACACCCTATGCAGGCATGCTGTTTTTGTCCGTCCGCGCAAAGAACGCTACCAGGAAGTTTCTCATCAGATACGGGCTATTTTTTCACGTTATTCCCCTCTTGTAGAACCTCTCTCCATTGATGAGGCATTTCTCGATACCACGGTTAATACCCTCAACAATCCATCGGCCACCCATGTAGCACAAATTATACGTGGCGATATTTATCGTACAACCGGCCTCACAGCTTCTGCAGGAGTATCGTACAATAAATTTCTTGCCAAGCTTGCCTCGGATCAGGATAAACCGGATGGTTTAACTGTTATCACCCCGCAAAAGGCCAGATCCTTTCTCCGTAGTCTTCCTATCAGACGTTTTTACGGGGTCGGCAAGGTGACGGAGCAAAAAATGCACGGATTAGGTATCCGCACCGGAAGAGATCTGGAAAAATTTTCTCAAGCCGAGCTCACAGCAGCCTTTGGCTCCAGTGGCTGCTTTTTTTACGATATGGCTCGCGGCATTGACAATCGACCTGTACAACCTCACCAAACAAGAAAATCCATTGGCACGGAAACAACATTTCAAGAGGATATTTACCAGCTCGAGGAGGTACTGAATATACTGCAATCCCTCGCCAACCAAGTGGGAAATGCACTTAGCCGTAAAAAAATCGGCGGAAGAACCCTTAGTCTAAAAGTACGCTATGATGATTTTACAACCATAAGCAGGTCCTGCAGCAAAAGGGCGGGCTTTTATTCTCAACATGATATATGGCAGCAGGTGCCACCATTAGTTGCAGCAACCGAAGCAGGCCGGAGGAAAATAAGGCTTCTCGGCCTGACTATCTCCAACCTTCTCGATGAAATCCCACCCGGTGGGCTTCGATATGAACAACTCCTGTTGCCTTTTTATTCAAAAGAGGACAATTCGCCTACCACACTCATTGCAAAAATCAGACAGGCAAACAACAATGTTGATTGTTTTGGGTAAATACAACCATGCTTGATGTTACTCTTGGCCTTGCCATCCTGTTGACAGGAGGCATGTTCTTTGCGAAAATCGCGCAGCTTTTCAGTCTCCCTTCAGTGACTGGATTCATTCTTGCCGGTCTTATCCTGGGACCTTCCGGGTTTTCCGTCATCACCGCCGACACCGTCGGCCATAACCTTGATCACTTTATCCAAATAGCGTTGATGCTCATTGCCTTTGGAATTGGCGAGCATATAGAGATCCGCCGACTCGGTAAAATTGCAAAACAGGTAGGATATATCTGCTTTGGGCAAGCTGCCGCCACTTTTTTCCTGGTTGCGCTTTCAACGCTTGTTCTATCCTGGGCCCTTAACATTGGAAAACCTTTTGTTCACCATGGAGTACTAGCCCTGCTTCTGGGTGCGGTTGCTCTGGCAAATGCACCTGCCGCTATTTTACACATGGTTCGTGAATTAGATGCCCGTGGCCCCTTCACCTCAATCCTGATGGCGGTAATCGCTTTAGGGGATGGACTGGCAATAGCAACCTTTGGCATCGTTATCTCCATTACCCACCAAATGGTAAGTCCTGAAGATATCTCCCTTTACAGCGGCGCCCTTGGTTCAATATATGAAATCGGTGGGTCGCTTGCCATAGGAGCAGCCACCGGCCTGCTGACAGACATAGTTCTTCACAAAACCCACAACAGAGGAGAAATGCTTACCACCGGACTTGCCTTGCTCCTTCTTTGCGGGGAACTGACCCGTGTGCTTGCACTCAGCCCACTGCTGGCCGGCATGACCGCAGGTTTCATACTTATCAATCGTGAAGAGCGCGACATTCGCCTGTTTCGGATCCTTAACGGGTTTGAGCCACCTATCTATGTCCTTTTTTTTACCCTTGCCGGCGTTCACCTGGACCTAAGCATGCTCAAGCTAGCCGGCTGGATCGGAGCAGCATATTTTACCACCAGGTTTTGCGGTAAGTACCTTGGCTCCTGGATGGGTTCTCATTTGGCAGGAGCAAGCCAGACAGTCAAGAAATATATAGCTTTAGGACTTTTCCCCCAAGCCGGCATAGCCATTGGCCTGGTGTTTGTCATCAACAGCGACCCCCTCCTTGTTCCATGGGCAGAAGAAATCACCCCCATTGTTCTCGCAGGTGTTGTCCTGGCAGAAATTTTTGGCCCTATCTTCGCAAAAAAGGCCTTTCTCCAAGCGAACGAAACAACAGCACCCATGAACAAGCAGCAGTCGCAAAACCCGGAAAACTCGCTTCCAGGTCTACTCTTCAGCCGCTCTGACGAACTTCACCTTATGCCATGGGCCGGTGATACACTCTATCCTTCGGCTAACCCTAAAGGGGTGGTTATTTTCGGAGCAGCAAATTATGCCACGGTCCGTGGATTGGCCCGAGTGGCAACTATTCTCGCCCATGAATTCGAGGCCTTACCCCTGTCCGTCAGAATCATTGTACCAGGCAGTAAATGGAACATGGCCAACCCTAACGAGGATTCATTGTTTCTGCCTGAAACCGATGAGGTAAAGAGCCTTGGTTACCCTCTTTTAACGGAAACGATCCAAGGAGAACCGATTCCCGGCCTGATTCAGGCTGTTCGCGAAAATTCCACAAAAGCACTGGTTCTTGGCTACCCTCTTGGACGAAATCCTCTGACCATACAAAAAATCGTTGAGAAAGTTGCAGCAAGTGTCACCTGCCCAGTGGTGGTTGTCCGTTTTATAGGCACATTTGCCTGTGACCGTATCCTTGTTCCCATTCTTTCCCCTGATGAGTTGGAACTGCTCCTGCCGGTTCTGGATGCTATGGCCACCGCAAGACAGCCGACCATTACGCTTATGCAACTGCTGCACGCAGACTGCAGCAGAAAAGAGATAATGTCGGCCGAAGAACAGCTTCACCAGTGGCTCTCCATGAACCTGTTGGAAACGACCACATTCCCACTGGCCGTGCCTGCCGGGTCGCGCCTTGAGGCGATCCTGCAGGAAGCACGACATCATGATCTTATTATCATGAAAGCTGTAAGGCGACGTGGCCTGAACAAACTTTTTCTTGGCTCGCTTGCCGCAGCCGTTGTCACTAACTGCCATAATCCGGTGTTTACCGTCTATCCCGGCAAAGCATCCCCTCCCCCAAAAAAAACGGGTTAAACGGCTTATACCTCCAAAGCGTATCAGCAGCCTTGGCTTGAACAGCCAAACCGACAATTACAAGCGATACTCTCAGTTTCGATTAAATTCCGACTGATCTGCAAATCATACGCTGTGCAGGCGGCAAAGGATGCTTATTACTTACAGGGATAGATCTCCCTTACACAGACAACAGGTATATATGTTTCTCCCCACCACCCAAAAGGAACTCCAGCAGCGAGGATACCACTCACTTGACGTTATCTTGATAACCGGAGACAGTTATATTGACTCACCGTATATCGGGGCAGCTGTTATTGGTAAAGTGCTGGTAGATGCAGGTTTTAAGGTAGGCATTATTGCCCAGCCGGCAATTGACACCGACAAGGATATAAAACGACTAGGTGAGCCTCGACTTTTCTGGGGTATTACCGGAGGTTCTGTGGACTCTATGGTCGCCAACTACACGGCTACCGGACGTCGACGCAAAAAGGATGACTACACCCCAGGTGGATTGAATAATCGCAGACCTGACAGAGCGGTTCTTGTCTATGCGAACCTGATTCGGCAACACTTTAAAAACACTGCTCCTCTTGTTCTGGGCGGAATAGAAGCAAGCCTGCGCCGTGTTGCCCACTATGATGCCTGGACCAATAAAATCCGTAAATCGATTCTCTTTGATGCCAAGGCTGATTATCTTTTGTACGGGATGGCGGAACAATCCGTGGTAGCCCTTGCTCGTTCGCTTCAAGATCAACGTACCCCACACCATATCAATGGACTATGCTATAAAAGTGATACCATGCCGCCTGAGGCACTCGCCCTGCCGCCTTTTAGTTTATGCAGGGAAAGCAAGTCAGCATTTACCGAAATGTTTCGTATTTTCTATGATAACACAGATCCTGTAACCGCCACATGCATTGCCCAGCAGCAGGACAATCGTTTTTTAGTACAAACCCCTCCACCTCTCAACTTAAGCACTGAGGAGCTCGATGTGCTTCATGACCTCAGTTATGAACGTGAACTGCACCCTTATTATGCACAATCCGGATCAGTAACGGCACTCGATACCATTCGTTTTGCAGTCACCACCCATCGAGGCTGTTATGGCGAATGCAACTTCTGTGCTATTACAATGCACCAGGGAAGAACCGTCGTCAGCCGGAGCGAACGATCAATTATCGATGAAGTGGTGGAATGTACCAAACACCCTGCCTTCAAGGGTATTATTGCTGATGTAGGCGGTCCCACTGCCAATATGTACGGCATTGAATGCAAAAAAAAGCTCTTGGCCGGTTCCTGTCGCGATAAACGCTGCATTTTCCCTTCCTCCTGCCCCACAATGAATATCAACCATGCCGGCCAGATCGCACTGCTGAAAAAACTGCGAGCTTTACCAGGCATCAAAAAAATATTCATCGCTTCAGGTATTCGCTATGATATGATTCTGGCTGACAAAAAAAATGGGCGGTCATATCTGCGCGAGGTGATACGCCACCATATTTCCGGGCAAATGAAAATTGCACCGGAACACTGCAGCAACGCTGTGCTCAAAGCTATGGGTAAGCCTGACATAAATTCATTAGTGGCCTTTCGCACTTTATTTACGTCACTGAACAAGCAAGAAAAACAAAAACTCTTTCTCACCTACTATATTATTGCCGCGCACCCTGGTTGCACTCGCAACGACATGGAAAAACTGAAACAATTTTCACAGCAGGTCCTCAAAATAATCCCGAGACAAATACAGGTTTTTACCCCAACGCCCTCAACTTGGTCGACCTTGATGTACTGGACAGAGAAGAATCCCTGGACGGGTAAAGCTTGTTTTGTTGAAAAAAACACGGCCCAAAAAGAACGACAAAAGATGATATTGCTCGATGCAATCAAAAAAACAAAAAAGACATTGGAGAACACCACGTCCAAGAAAAGAAAAAAAGGTTCAAAAAATTGATATTACAAATTAACGGGCAAAAGATAGACCTGTTTGCTGGAAACAGTAATGCGGATTACATTGCAGTGATTACTTTTATTGTAATGGGTGCCTTGAAAAAGACGATTTTTCAAGCAAAATAAAAGTATAAATAAAGTTTTATCTATACTGCAGAAGTTAGAAGAAAAAGCAATTTGTCAAGGTGGCCTAAAGACTACTTTCTGCTGCTTGGTACACAATGGAAAAAATCCCGCCCCTCATCAAACAACTCGGCATGTGGTTGGTTATTGGGTTACGATTGGCACTAGGGTTGGTCGTCATGAAGACCGGATACGACCTGGCAGCAGGAAAGCTACACTATGGGCAGGCGTTTCTTGACGACCCAATAACTCCGCTTTTCATCATCATTGTCGGCGCCTATTTTTCTTTTTCCAGCCTGTTTGGCCTTCTATTTTCAAAAAAATCGTAACAGTTAGCGCAAAAACCAGGGCAAAAAAAAACTGCCCACCTCACACAGGAAGTATGAGGCAGGCAGAAAGGGGGTAGAAAAAGGCTACAACAACAGTTTAGAAATTCCAGAAAGTATCGATTTCCTCTCCAGACATATCCCAGACCACGTTGTGCGGAGCAATGGGTTCTTCAGCAAAAAATTCAGGCAGGCGATCATCCAGGTTGGTAAATCCGGCTGCCTGG
>NZ_JAFFQD010000070.1 GCF_016918565.1 Desulfogranum marinum | reverse complement strand
TCGTTTTTTTGATTTCGTTGCCCCTTTTGGTGTTGACCAGCTTGTTGAGCATGTCATCATCCACAGCCGTGAGGTCGGGATCACCATTGTTGTCGATGGCCAGTGGAATGCTCGAGGTGAGCATGGCAACCATCCGGTTGAGCTGCTTTGGGGTGAGGTGCTCAATGGTTTCATCGAGCAGATCATCGGAGACCTGGTTGACCACCTGATGGTAGAGTTTGTCGCCGAACAATCCTTTGAACTTTTGGGTCAGCACATTGCCGAGCTCGGTTCCTCCCATGGCTGCGAGTTGTGCCCCAGCCTTGGCTGCCACCTGTTGCTGTGTATTTTCATCGAGGAGTTGCTCATAATGGCTGAGCATCCTGTTGACCGCAGCCGGATCAATGGTCGATGCCGCACCCGGTTGATGGTCCACTGCCTGCTGGACCGCATTTGCCAGAACCGGTGCGGACCAGTCCGGCTGTCTGAGGCGGTCAAGGAGATGGGGCGGCAGTTCGGCAATGGTAGTGGAAGGGTTGTCGAGCAACTGTCTGGCATCCACATTAAGGGCAATGGTTTTTTTGATTTCGGTGCCCCTTTTGGTGTTGACCAGCCTTCTGATTATGTCGTGTTGTTGAGATTGCCCTCCAGTAGAAGGAGATCCAGGTGTTTGCTTGGCGAGGTCAATGATCAAATTGTTGACCAGATCGTTCAGTTGTTTTGGCTGCAGGTTATCAATGGTTGCATTGAGCACTTCGTTGCTTGATTCTGTTTGAGGCAGCAAGGCAAGCAGTTTAGAAAGTTTGTCCGGGGCAAGGTTGGCAATGGTATTGGCAGAGGCTTCTACATCATCAAGGTGTTGTGAATTATCCTCTGGCTGTTCATGGAGTGCGTTGAAAAAGGCAGAGGTAAGTTGTGCAGGGTTTTCGTGACCCTGAAGAGCTTCGCTGAAAATAGTGATAATAGGTTCCAATTCTTTTGGAAGTGAGTCTGCAAACGGCGTTGACACCCCTGTTTGCCCAAGTATAAAACTGGCCATTTCCTCATCACTAATGCCTACACCTGAACCAAAACCGATTTGATCCTGGCTTACAACTTGTTCTCCTTCGTGGACGACAACGTAGCGTTTGGAATCGGTAGTAACCGAAGTGATATTAGCGGCTTCCAGTAGATCAGAAAGCGACTTATCAATCTCTTTTTTGCCAAACAAGGTGGCAAGGGTACTGATAAAACGCGAACAATCCTCCTGGGTAAAGGTTTTTTTAAAGGAGAGCGAGTGTAGCTTGAGTTGCTGAAGAAAGGTCGTCAAACCTACGATCTGCGGACGAGCCTGTTCTTTTTTTGAAAGGTGGTGACCGTTGACAATAATTTTTTGTTCAGAAAGCGCTATGGTGACATCGTTTTGGGCAGAGGAATCCAACAAGGTCTTGTATGCCTGGTGCGCAGCTGCAGTATTTTGGATGACCTGTGGATTAGTAGGTGGATAAAGACGTACCGTACGTAATGCTGTGTAGAGCCTGATTGGAAACTCGGCAGCATGCTCGTTGAGTTCGTGTGCAGGAGAAGAGGACGTGGTATTCATAGCGATTCAACCTGTAAATGCCGATTAACCCAATTTTATGATTTTATTCAGTAAAGATACAACAATCGCGTTGGATTCGCAAGAAATGGTAGAAACCATGGTGAAGGAGAGCTTGTCCTGCTCAGCCCTGATTTTTCATCAGTTCAGGCGGTGGCAGGGGTAGCGTTTTTGACGGTGAAAAGGTAAGCATAGACTCCGATAACCTACTATCTGAGTCTATGCTTACCTTCTACTACCAAAATACTGAAGAGGATGGTGCCGCATGGATTGATCTTTGGCGAATATTCTGTTTACTTTACATTTTTTTTGTTTCAACTGTATCGTGTTGAAATAAAATTTTGTAAGAGATGACGGAGTGTTCATGAGAAATCCGATCTAGCGTGACCCTACTTGAAAAAGGACGGTTTTTATGGTTCTGAAGATGATGAGCAGGTCCATAAAAATAGATTGGTTTTTAATGTAGTAGAGATCGTATTCCAGTTTCCGGAGAGCATCTTCTTCAGACGCTCCATAGGGGTAGCAGATCTGTGCCCACCCGGTGATTCCAGGTTTTGCCGAATGACGAAGGGCATAGTATGGAATAACTTTTGTGAGCTGGTCGACAAAAACGGGACGTTCCGGTCGAGGGCCGACAAAACTCATTTCGCCTTTTAATACATTCAACATTTGCGGAATTTCGTCGATTCTCACTTTTCTGATAAAATTACCGACCTTGGTTACCCTGCTGTCATTTTGGCTGGCCCACACTGCTCCGGTCTTCTCAGCATCATTACGCATTGACCGAAATTTTATCACCTTAAATGTCTTCCCGCGCTCGCAGACCCTTTCCTGCATATAGAAAACAGGACCAGGTGATTCGAGCTTTATCAGTAAGGCGGTAAGAGCTGATATGGGAAGGGAAATAAGCAATCCTGTAATTGCAAGAACAAGATCGATGCACCGTTTGGTGAATAAAGTCGCTTTACCACTATCAAAACCCTGAGAAAAAATAAGCCAGGCGGGATTTACTTTTTCAATGAGAATTTTTCCGGTAAGTCCTTCATAAAAAGATATGCCGTCTTCAATAATATTTTTTTGTAGCTTAAAATGAAGGAGGTCTGTAATCGGCATGGTACCTCGACGATCGTCAAGAGCCACAACGATTCTTTCAACTCGGTGACTTAAGTTTCGTGTCTCCAGTGTGTTGAGGTCGGGTAAAACGGGTATTGACGTAGGAGGAAAACATGATGTAGAAGAGGCAATAAAAGCCAACAGTGAAAAGCCCGAATCATCATTTTCCTGTAGTTCTCTGTAAATTTTTTCAGCTGTTTCTCCAGTGCCGATCACCACAATTTCGCGGGAAAATAGTTTTTTTTCAATCACTAGGTAATACAGGGATCGCCATAACAGAAGCGATGCGCAGATAATGACGTAGCAGCACCAAAAGATCTGAGAGGAAATGATCAATGAAGGGAAGACATAATATAAAAGCCCGAGCACAATACAACCAACTCCAAAAGACTGCATCATGCGTATAGCCGTATCAGTGGTGGAGCCGGGTTTCCTGAGGTCGTAAAGATCGAAGAAGTAAAGAGAAAGCTGAAAAACAACAGTGACGGTTGCAGCACGAATTATGTCTTGAACCAGTTCAATGAGAAAAATCTGCCAACCGGAAAAGCCTATGTAGACGAGTAGGAAAGTCGAGAAAATAAGGACTCCTTCTCCAAGGAAAAAGATAATTTTGCGTACCGGATAGTATTTATTCAGAATTGTCGGCATATTGGCTATTGAGAAGGTACAATGTTAATATTGTTAGATATTAATACAGGATAGCATACTCCTTTTGGAAGTCAAGATAGCAAGGGGTGGCTGGTTTTTTTTTTATTACACCGTGAGCAGATTATGTTTGAGTAGTGTCGTAATGAGGTGGGACATGGGGAGCCCGACAACATTGCTGTAGGAGCCGGTTATGGATTTAACCAGAAAGCCTCCGTACGATTGAATTCCATATCCACCGGCTTTGTCCATGGGGTCACCTGTGGCTATGTAAGCGTCTATCACTGCATCGCTGTATTGTTCAAAAACGACTTCGGTCTCAACCGGAAATGACTCATCAATATTCTTTCTTGCATGGTGTACGGCTACGCCGGTAATAACCTTGTGAGCTCTTCCTTGTAATTTTCTAAGGATGGTTCGTGCTTCTTCTACTGTGGTTGGTTTGCCAAAAATATTTTGACCAAGTGTCACAACCGTATCTGCGGCAATGACGCAGGAATTTTTGTTGTTTTGGGCGACGGTTTGTGATTTTTCCTGGGCCATCCGGATTGCAAAGGCTGCCGATGATTCTCCGGCCATGGGGGTCTCATCGATAATGGCTGGAATGGTTTCAAAGGAGATGCCGAGGGAGGCTAGGTATTCTTGTCTGCGTGGAGATGCAGATGCCAGGATAAATGATGTTTGTTGTTTGAACATGGAAGAAGGGTAATGTGACCTGTAATCAAGAATGGAAAAGTTGCTGATAATATATTTTTTCCAGAAAAAGACCATGGGCTGGTGCAGTCATACCGGCTTTTGTTCGGTCTCCTGCTACCAGCGCCGTTTGTACGGATGCTGGAGAACGCTTTCCCATGCCGATTTCTATAAGAGTGCCTGCAAGTATCCGAACCATTTGCCGTAGAAATCCATCACCGGTGATCTGAATAGACCAATGGTCTGCTTGATGCGGATGCGCAGAGCAGGTTGCTTTATATATGGTACGCACCGCACCGCGGCCGGTTTGTAACTCTCTGTTGCGGCTGCCAACACGTTCAAAACTTGAAAAATCATGGGTCCCGGTAATCAATTGTAAGGCTTCTGTTAGCCGTGATGAATCAAAAAAACCGGGAAAATGAGCTGCGTAGAGCCGAGTAGTAGGTTGTTGCAGTGGGCCGGTATAAAAGTCGTACCTGTATGTTTTTCCGAGCGCACTGAAACGACTATGGAATTCAGGCTTTTCTTCGCGTGCCTCAAGAATACGAATGTCTTGAGGCAACATTGAGTTGAGTCCGTCGGTAAAGGCTTTTAATGGTATGGATGCTCCAAGGTGAAAATGAGCGACCATGCCCATAGCATGTACGCCGGCATCGGTACGACCAGCCCCATGCAGGGTAATGTTTTTTTTGCACAGATGACCTAGCTGCTCCTCAAGTACTCCCTGAACGGTGATACCGTTATGTTGGCGTTGCCATCCGTGATACCTGGTCCCATCAAAGGTGATAAGGAGACGAATGGTGCGAAGCATCAAGGGAAAAAGGGCGCATGCATGAGGCCGGAGGTTTCAGGGAAACCATTCATCAGGTTCATATTCTGGATGGCTTGCCCGGAAGCACCTTTGACAATATTATCAATGGCAGACATGACAATAACCCGGTTTGTTCGTTCATCAATCTGGATTCCAATGTCACAGCAGTTAGAGCCTCGGACATGTTGGGTGGCAGGGGGATTCCCGCTGGGCATGATTCGGACAAAAGGTTCTTCGCTGTATGTTTTTTCATACAGGCTTTGCAGGTCTGTAGACTTTCCCTGGTGGTTTAAGGACGCATACACCGTACTGAGAATTCCTCTGGAAAGAGGGAGCAGGTGCGGTGTAAATGAAATGGTAACTTCAGTTTCGGCAAGTAAAGACAGTTCCTGCTCTATTTCAGGTATGTGACGATGACTGCCTCCGACCTTGTATGGGCGGAACCCATCTGCTACTTCGCAGAATAAGCTGCTGACGCTGGCTGCCCTTCCTGCTCCGGAAGTCCCTGATTTTGAATCAACTATTAAACTGTCTGTGGTGATCAGTTTGTGGCGCAACAATGGCGCCAGGGCCAGGATAACCGAGGTGGGGTAACAACCAGGATTGGCTGTAAGCTTACATCCGTTGATTGCATCCCGGTAGAGTTCTGGTAAGCCATAGACGGCTTCAGGCAAAAGGTGTTTGCTTGAATGAGCCTGGTACCATTGTTCGTAAACTGCAGCATCATGGATGCGATAGTCAGCACTGAGGTCGACTACTTTTTTACCTGCATCAAGAAGTTGCGGGACTATGTCCATGGCAGTTTTATGGGGAACAGCTGTGAAAAAGAAATCGGCACGATCTATGAGTTGATCAATAGAGAGATTCTCGCAACGAATATCTATCCGTTTTCGGAGATTTGGAAATACTTCCGACAACATTTGACCAGCATATTTTCTTGAGGTGGCTGCCGTCAACTTGACTTCAGGGTGGGTTGACAGGATTCGTGCAAGTTCAACTCCTGTATAACCGGACGCACCAACAATTCCAACATTTAGCATGACAAAAATCCTTTTGTGATGTACCTACGGCGAGGTTGCAACCATAAAAAAAGGGAGTAACGAAGAATTCGTTACTCCCGGAACATCTGTACAACTTTTTGAAAAACGGCAGTAAACCGTTCCAGTACCTGTTAACGTTTAGAGAACTGGAAGCGAGCACGTGCACCGCGCTGTCCATACTTTTTACGTTCTTTGGCACGGGGGTCACGAGTGAGTAAGCCTGCCTTTTTCAGCGGCATACGCATTTCAGAATCGCGATCCTGAAGCGCTTTTGCAATACCGTGAACTAAAGCATCTATCTGGGCTGATTTCCCACCACCTTTAACAGTGGCGTGAATGTCAAATTTGTCAGTGGTTTCGGTCACTGCAAAAGGTTTAGCTACCTTTGGCTCGTAATAAATGTTCCCGAAATAGTCACTAATTGGCATTTTGTTTACAGCCACATTGCCGCTACCTGGGGTAATCCAGACGCGTGCAATAGCTGTTTTTCTTTTACCGGTGGCGTATGTGCTATCCTGCGACATGATGTTGCTCCAATCAGATCTCAAGGGTTTCAGGTTGCTGTGCCTGATGAGGGTGGTCAGGGCCGGCATATACCTTCAATTTCTTAAACTGTGCCCGGCCAAGCTTGTTTTTTGGCAACATGCCTTTAACAGCTATACGGATAAGTTCTTCCGGTTTTTTTGCCAGAAGTTCTTTCGCTGTTTGAGACTTTATTCCACCAACATATCCGGTATGACGGTAGTATTGTTTGTCATCCCATTTTGCACCGGTCAAATGCACTTTATCAGCGTTGACAACAATGATAAAGTCGCCGTTATCCTGAAAATTGCAAAAGGTGGGCTTGTGCTTTCCGCGAAGACGGCTGGCAATCTCGGTGGCGATACGTCCTAGAACTTTTCCGTCAGCATCAACAACATTCCATTGACGGGAAATCTCGTTAACCGGCGTATAATATGTTTTCATTAATGGCGCCTCGTTATTTAACAAAAAAAGGTTCGAACGTGGTCCGAACCTTAAAAAAAAATATTGGAGCGGGAAACGAGATTCGAACTCGCGACTTCAACCTTGGCAAGGTTACACTCTACCACTGAGTTATTCCCGCTCAGCAATTTGTATTCAGTAGACGGCGGGGAAATTACCTTTTTTGGCGGTTTGTGTCAAATGAAAAATGCATTGGTCGTCCTTTTTTTTCAATTGATCTCTGTCGAAAACCATCAAGCCCCGGCCAAGAACTGTTGCGAATATACAAGAAGCAGAATAGTATACCCTCATTGATGAGTAAATGACAACAACCTGATAATATATTCTATTTTTGCACCCTTTCTGTAAAAGTGGTTGGTTATCTGCTTGAATGTTGTCTTTGTGGACACCTGATGAGGAGTGAAAAATGGCGGTACAGTCTTCGCGGACGGCGGAAATCGTTCGTGCAACAAAAGAAACTGATATCCAGGTTAGTCTTGGACTCGATGGCGCAGGAAAAATAGATGTCCAGACCGGGGTCGGTTTTATGGATCATATGCTTACTTTACTTGCCGTGCATGGATTCTTTGACCTCCATATACGTGCTGCAGGTGATCTTGACATAGACGATCATCATACGGTAGAGGATGTGGGCATCTGCCTTGGCCAGGCTTTTGCCGATGCGCTTGGTGATAAGTCCGGTATCTGCCGCTACGGACATGCTTATGTACCGATGGATGAAACCCTTGCCAGAGTTTGTGTGGATTTTTCCAACCGTCCTTATCTCTATTATAATGTACCCCTTGAAGATCGTAAGGTCGGAACCTTTGATACCCCATTGGCCAAGGAATTTCTTCGTGCCCTGTCTCTGCACGCAGGCTTAACATTGCATGTTGACCTCCTTCATGGCGAAAACACCCATCATATTCTTGAAGCTGTGTTCAAAGCACTTGGGCGTGCGATGGCAGAGGCAACTACCGTACATGATCAGTTAACTGGTCAGCTTTCATCTAAAGGGACTCTATAAAACAGAAATGTATCTATCATCAGGGAGGATAAAGTGATTCAATCCGTAAAGCTGTTGGCTATTGCATGTGTGACCACTGTGTTTGTTTTTTCCGGCTGTGCCAAAAAGCCTGAACAGAAACCGGTTCCCAGGGATCCTGCACTGGCTATCTCCTGTGTTGGCGTTATGCCTGTACAGGCTGCTGTTGATGTTTCCAGTGCCATGTCCTTCGCCCAGGCTAAGCAACTCAAAGAGGGGGCAACCATCATGGATGCTCTTCTGAAAAAAAAGTTTGCCGGTCGCCGTGAATTCCGTTTTGTAAACCCGGCACAGGTTTATGGGCTTGACGTTGATGGAGAGGGAAGCAGACTTGGTTCTCTGCAGAAGATTGCAGAACAGATGAGCTGTAATGCTATGCTTGAAATAAGCATAAGTCGTTTCTCCGACCGGGTTGGTGGAGAATATACAGCCAAAGACCCTGCTTCTGTTGCCTTCCAGTATCGACTCTATGAAGTCGGAGAAGGGAAAATTCTTTGCCAGGGAAGTTTTGATGAGGTTCAACAATCCTTGATGGAAAATCTCTACAACTGGAAAAGTGCAAGGAGTAGAGGCTTCACCTGGATTACGTCTGAGCAGTTGTTGCAAGAGGGAATTGATGAAAAGTTTTCCCAGTGCGGATATCTGCTGGAGCCTTGATAAGTGATTTTTTGTCGAAAATGAAAGGAACGCTGCCCCGTGGGATGAACCGCAAAGTTGGTCGTGCAATGCATGATTATGAGATGCTTGCCGACGGTGACCGTATTCTTGTTGCTGTATCAGGTGGTATCGATTCTTTAATCCTTTCCTGGTTGCTCTTGTCTTGGGAAAAAAAAGCACCCATCAGTTACCGGTTACAAGCTATTCATGTTGATATGGAAGGTGAGGGGAACATTCCTGGTCGTGTTGCGAGGGCGGTCAGTCGTGTGATGGAGAGCCTGGGACTTCCCCTGGTTGTGCTTCCTGCTGCCTGGAAACCTGACATTGAGCATCAAGAGCACGCTCAATTATCAAAAAAAGACGTTTGTTTTCAATGTGCACGTTCCAGAAGGACACAGCTGTTTGCCTATGCCCGGGAACACAATTTCGGCAAATTGGCACTTGGTCATCACCGGGATGATATTATAGACACCTTTTTTTTAAATCTTACCTGTGCCGGCAATATTAGTACCATGCGTCCCAAACAAGAGCTTTTTTCCGGAAATCTGTCAGTCATTCGACCGCTGGCATACTGTGACAAAGCTGAAGTGTCTCTGTTAGGGGAGAAACTCGGGCTTGTCGCGATTGAAACGGAGTGTCCGATGGCGGGGCATACAAGGAGGCAGGAGGTACACGAACTTGTCCAGTTTATTTATAAACAAATTCCCGATTCCAAAGAACATATATTTGCAGCCCTTGGTAATGTGCGCCGGGACTACCTTCTTCTTCCTTCTATCAAGAGACCGTGATGCGTACCGGAACTGATTGTTTAGCCTGCTTTATGCAACAGGCTTTAAATGTGACCAAACTCTGTACAGAGGATGCTCAAATGCAGCGGCAACTGCTGGTAGAGGTGGGAGCAATGCTGGGCACCTTTCCTGAAAACAGTACGCCGCCTGAAAATGCTGCGCATTATTATCGGCTCATAGCCGAGTCTACCAAGGTTGCTGATCCCTTTGCCGAGATAAAAAAACAAAGCAATGATTTTGCCCTTTCTTTGGAAAATCGTATTAATGACACTATTCAACAGGCACCTGATCCTTTATTAACAGCTTTGCGTTTTGCAATTGGAGCCAATGTGCTTGATAATGGGGCTCAAAGGCAACTTGATATTCAAGATACACTGGCACAGTGCCAGCAACAACAATTTGCAATCGATCATTATTCGTGGTTGCGGGAAAAACTGGCCACGAGTCGAAAGGTTCTGTTGCTCTCCGATAATTGCGGGGAAATTGTTTTTGATAAACTCCTGGTTCAGCAGCTTCTAGCGATGGGGCTTGAGGTCGTGGTTGCGGTACGGGGAATGCCGATCATTAATGATGCCACATTAGAGGATGCCCTGTATTGCGGTCTGGATAAGTTCTGCAGGGTTGTTGCCAACGGGAGTGATTTGCCCGGCACCTCTTTGGAACAATGCACTGCTGAGTTTCGCGATCTTTTTGCAGGCGCAGACTGTATCCTGAGTAAAGGGATGGGAAATTTCGAGTGCTTATCTGAAAGTAATGCACCGATAGTGTTTCTTTTTACTGTAAAATGCTCAACAGTCCTCCACCATCTGCAAGGACTGTATTCGAGTGCTCTCTTGCAGGTCGGCTCGCCGGTTATCGTCGCTCCTTCGGCTGTTGTATAAAATTTTATACTATGCGTATTGCTGTCATAGCTGATGTTCATGGGAATTACAGAGCACTGGAGGCTGTTTTTGCCGATATTGACGAGATTGGGGT
The DNA here is from genome assembly GCF_016918565.1 of Desulfogranum marinum. Lineage (GTDB taxonomy): Bacteria > Desulfobacterota > Desulfobulbia > Desulfobulbales > Desulfobulbaceae > Desulfogranum > Desulfogranum marinum. The sequence goes on along the minus strand of NZ_JAFFQD010000070.1, from coordinate 5,201 downwards.
AGATGAAATTATTTCCCTGGGCGACAATATCGGGTATGGGCCGGAGCCGGAAGAGGTGGTGCAGTGCCTTTTGCAGCGTCATGTTTCCTCGGTCATGGGAAACCATGAACTCGGGCTTATTTCCGTCGGTTATTTTAATCGCTTCAATCCTGTGGCAAAAGAATCTCTAGAGATAACAAAAAGCCTCTTGTCCGAGCAATCTCTTTGCTGGTTAGGCAACCTGCCTGCCGTGTCCCTTCGCCATGGAGCCCGTTTTGTTCATGGTTGTCCTCCGCAATCAATGACAGCTTATCTTTTTTCTCCAACTGCTAATCGGCTAAAGCGTATTTTTTCCACCTATCCTGAAGTCTACTGCTTTGCGGGCCATACACATACTCTTTCCTGGTTTACATTGAGAGGCAACTTGGTTACATGTCGTACGCTCAAGACGGGTGTGATTTCTTTGTCCAGTGATTCCCGCCATCTCGTGTTACCCGGAAGCGTCGGCCAGCCGCGTGACCAGCTTAATGCAAAGGCAAAATACTGCGTGTGGGATGTTGGCGCGTCAAATATAGAGATTCGAGCGGTTGATTACGATGTCGACACAACGATTCACCTTTTAAAAAAGCGCCATTTTCCTGTATCTAATGCCATAAGGTTGAAACGATAAAGATATGAAACAGATTGGCCGTTATCAAGTTATCCGCCGTCTTGGAAAAGGCGGGATGGGAGCTGTTTACAAAGGATTGGTTCCGGAAATTGAGAAGGTGGTGGCAATTAAGCTACTGGATCCTTCGGAAGTTATGGAGGTCGTTCTCGGTCCTGAGAAGCTTCGTGAAATTTTTCTGGCCGAAGCGAAAACCATGGCGTCTTTCCATCAACCGTTTTTGGTGACGGCCCATGATTATGCAGAAGATGATCAAGGACGGCCATTTTTTGTTATGGAGTATATTTGCAAAAACCTGGGGGACATGATAGACGAGAAATTTCAGGTCGAAGAAGATTCCCGCATTATTGAGGCGAACAAGGTGCTCTATTACGGGCGGCAACTACTCGAGGCGCTAGCCTTTCTCCATCATAATAAAATTATTCATCGTGATATCAAACCGCAAAATATCCTGGTAACCGATGAGGACACCATCAAGCTGTGTGATTTTGGCATGGCTCTGGTTGAAGGCGTTGCCTTTTGCGGCCCGGATACCATGCAGGTCGGCTCGCCTTACTATACACCGCCGGAACAGCGAAAAAAGCCACTCGGTGTGGATGGCAGGGCGGATTTGTATTCGGCAGCTGTGCTGCTATATCGTATGCTTACGGGTAAACTGCCAGGTATGCAGAGTTTTTCCCTTTCCCAGGTCAATAAACGATATAATCATGACTGGGATGATTTTTTTTCCAAGGCTTTAAGTTGGGACCCAGCATCTCGTTTTCAAACTGCAGCAGATATGTTGGCAGCCATGGAACAGCTTCGGGTGAGTTCTTCAGGTGAGGAAAACCAAGGTTCTTCCTGTCTTGTAAAAGAGGCAGAACAACGAGGAAAGCTTCGGCATACGCCAGTGAACGTATGCAGCTCGCGTGCGGAAGAAGCGTTTTCCGTGAACAGTCAACATCGTCCAGTTGCCCCGGTTGCATCCTGCCTCAGGGTGGAGAAGGACAGGATCGTAGATGAGGGAACAGGTCTTGTCTGGATGAGGAACGGGACCTTGTATCCACTTTCTCAGGTGCAAGCTGCCGAGTACGTCAAGCAGCTCTCTCCTCCTGATTACGGCAAAGAGCTAACATGGCGGTTACCAACGGTTAATGAATTGCTGAGCCTGCTTGATGGACAAAATCATCTTGATCCTTTTCCTTTTAGCCCTGCTAATGCAAGGTGGCTCTGGAGTTGTGATCGGCATGGCAACCATGAGGGGTGGTATGTTAATCTGGATATGGGATATACCGGTGTTCAGGATATCAATTGTTTGAATTTCGTAATACCTGTTTGTACCGATCCACAATTTACAAGAACAGTGTGATTTTTGATACCCGATATGAATGCTGAACAACAACAATACAAAATTTCTCATCTTTTTTTAGTGGAAGCTGAAAGTGCTCAAGAGGGTGCTGAACGGGTTGCACACTATCTAACGGGTAATCAATTGATTACTTATTCCGATCTTGTTATCCGGCCGGATGAAATTATTGGCAGCAAAGAAGGCCGCTTTTGGCCAATGCTGGAAAAGGGTATTGCTAAAAACATGGATTTTGCCTTGTCTTTGGTTGAGAGTCTCAAGGATGAGGGGATAGAGACAATTGAAGACTTGGTGCATATGGAGGAAGGGTATCTAACAAAACTACTCCACACGCTCACGCACCTGCTTGACGGATTCATAGGAGTAGATAGTGTGTTTTATAACTTAGTCGAGGATTCTCACCGTATTAGCCGCACTTTGAAAAAGTCTGTTGATGCACAGCATGAAAAATACTGGCTCATTCCGGTTCGAACCGGCATGCTTGAGGCTTCGGTGTTGCATTTGTAATAGCAATGCTTATCAGCGAAAAATAGCGCCTGTCCAGACATGAGGCACCTGTAAGCAGTTACAGGTTGCAGGTATAATAAATTAAAGAGTTATCAACCTCGTGATTATTTGCGATAAATTTAAAAGAATTGAAAATGAAAACAAAATTTTCCGAAATGCGTACAATAAAGGAGCTGCTGAATAACCCGGTTGTTGGCAGTCATGTTGCCGTCCAGGGCTGGGTCAGAACAAGGCGTGACTCGGGTAGCCTTTCCTTTGTTGAAATAAGTGATGGTTCCTGTCTGGCTAATCTGCAGGTCGTTGCAGAGGAAAGTCTTGCCAACTATGACGAAGATGTAAAAAGTTTGACCACTGGTTGTGCTGTCAAAGTTGTCGGAGAACTCGTCGCATCGCCTGCCAAAGGACAAGCGGTTGAGTTGAAGGCAGATCAGCTCCAGGTAATCGGCTTGGCCGACGCAGATTCCTATCCTTTGCAGAAAAAACGACATAGCCTTGAATTTTTGCGGACTATTTCCCACCTGCGTAGTCGCACCAATGCCCTGGGAGCTGTCACCAGGGTACGAAGTACGTTAAATTTCGGGATTCATCAGTTTTTTCAAGAAAATGGATTTTTTCAAGTGCAGACACCGGTTATTACTACCTCTGACTGCGAAGGCGCTGGTGAAATGTTCACTGTGACCGCTCTTGAGCCAGATCAACTGAAGAAAGATGGGGCGTTTGCTGATGATTTTTTTCATAAACGTGCTGGACTCACCGTAAGTGGTCAGTTGCAGGCAGAGATTTTTGCTCTTTCCCATAGCCGTGTGTATACGTTTGGTCCAACCTTTCGTGCAGAAAATTCCAACACCAGCAGACATCTTGCTGAGTTTTGGATGCTGGAACCGGAAATGGCCTTTTGCGATCTACAGTGCAATATGCAGCTGGCAGAAGCCATGATCAAGGATTTGGTTGGCAGAGTGCTGGAGGAATGTGCTCCAGATCTGGACTTGTTTAATAAATTTATTTCCAAGGGACTGCTCAACAGACTGGAAACCATCAAAAACAAGCCTTTTGTGCACCTATCTTATACTGATGCCGTCAAGGAACTTGAAAAGGCGGACAAGCAGTTCGAGTTTCCGGTTAAGTGGGGGATAGATCTGCAGGCCGAACATGAACGTTATCTCTGTGAAGAGGTGGCTGGCGTACCGGTGATTGTGACCAACTATCCCAAAACAATTAAACCTTTTTATATGCGCCTTGATGACGGAGAAGAGACCGTTGCTGCGATGGATATTCTGGTGCCTGGTATCGGTGAACTGGTAGGAGGCAGTCAACGTGAAGAACGATACGATCTCTTAAAGGCCAGGATGGAAGAGGCAGGACTTGATCTGGAGGAGTATGGTTGGTATCTCGATCTGCGAAGATATGGAACTGTTCCCCATTCAGGCTTTGGGTTAGGCTTTGAGCGACTGGTGCAGTTGATCACCGGGATGCAAAATATTAGGGACGTGATACCTTTTCCACGTACTCCGGGTAATGCTCCCTGCTGATTGAACCGACATTTATATGTGTTCAGCAGCATCCAGGGAATCTGCGCTTACCTCGGCAGAAGATCAGTCAGGCAGGAAAACATAACTCGGCAACTACCGTTGGAATCTAAGGCGAGACCGTGTTTTATTTGCTCAATAGTTACGTTATTTTTTGAAAAGTAGAGGAGAAAGACCATAGGCGCCGTAGTTGGTAATAAAAGCGGTTTGAAGAGTAAGCAGTTACGTGCTCTTGAGCGGCTTGCCCAAAAAAAAATCACACCTGATGAGATCATCGGCAGAGAGACTGCCCGAAGCCTTGCCGCTTTGTCCGCGGAAATGAATCGCCAGGTCGGGTTGCTTATCCATCGTTCCGGCGCAATAGCCAAAGTGGTGGTGGGTGATCATGACCGGATCGTTATTCCTGCTTTACCGGAAGTCGGAACAGGTGGTGGACGCTTGCGTGGATTGCGTTGCGTCCATACCTCTTTTCGTAAAGGGGGCGTCAATGAGGAAGACATCATGGATATGGCCTGCCTCAGGCTCGACATGATGGCGGTACTCACTTTGGATGATGATTCGCTACCCGCTCTGCTGTATGGGGCGCATCTGCTGCCCCGGCAAGTTGATGGGAGGGATTGGCAGGAGCTGGAGCCGGTACATCCGGCCAATCAACGCATTTCCTGTATCGAGTTAATTGAATCGCTGGAAAGTGAGTTCGTTCGTGCCCGACCGATCAAAGAGGTGGACAAAGGACGGGATCGGGCTTTGCTGGTGAGTGTCACCACCGGATCGCTGACATACGCTGAAGATTCAATGGCGGAATTGGTCGAGCTTGCTAGATCTGCGGGTGTGGAAGTGCTGGGCCAGGTCATTCAGCGAAGAAAACAGATGCATCCCAGGTTCATCCTTGGTCGGGGCAAGCTGATGGAGATCATGTTGACCAGTCTCCGTCTGGGCGTCAACCTGCTGCTCTTTGACCAGGAACTCAGTCCCTCGCAAATCCGTTCAGTTACCGACCATACAGATCTGCGGGTCATTGATCGTACCCAGCTTATTCTCGATATCTTCGCCAGCCGTGCACGATCACGTGAAGGAAAGCTACAAATTGAAATGGCCCAGCTGAAGTATATGCTGCCTAAGTTAACAACTCGTGATGATGCCTTGTCACGGCTGACCGGCGGGATAGGGGCTGTCT